>JAFQHV010000028.1 GCA_017397835.1 Oscillospiraceae bacterium | reverse complement strand
GAGACTTTGCCGCGAACTCTAACATGGCGCTTGACGCGCTGTGCGTTCTTGTCAAACTTCTTAATCATTATGGCACACCTCCTAATTACTTCTTACCGCCGGTCTTGCCTTCCTTGCGGCGAATGACCTCAGTGGAATACTTGATGCCCTTGCCCTTATAAGGCTCGGGGGGTCTCTTCTCGCGCACGTTGGCGGCGAACTGACCCACCAGCTGCTTGTCGCAGCCGTTGATCACAATTGCGTTGGGGTTGGGCACGTCGATGGTGATGCCGGGGACCTCCTCCATAATGACCTGGTGGGAGTAGCCCAGGTTCATGACCAGCTTGTTGCCTTCCTTGGCCACACGGTAGCCAACGCCGTTGACCTCCAGCTCCTTCTTGAAGCCCTCGGTAACGCCCACGACCATGTTGTTGATCAGGGTGCGGGTCAGGCCGTGCAGAGCACGGTTCTCCTTGGCGTCGTTGGGACGGGAAACGGTCAGGACACCGTTGTCCACAGCGACGGTCATGTTCTCGTTAAATTCGCGGGTCAGGGTGCCCTTGGGGCCCTTGACGGTGATGGCGTTGCCATCCAGCTTGATCTCCACGCCGGCAGGGACGGTGATCGGAGCTCTACCAATTCTGCTCATTTCGATTTACCTCCTTACCAGACGAACGCCAGGACTTCGCCGCCGACATTGGCCTGACGGGCCTGCTTGTCGGTCATGACGCCCTTGGACGTAGACACGATGGCGACACCCAGACCGTGCAGAACACGGGGCAGCTCCTCAGCGCCGGCGTACACACGCAGCCCGGGCTTGGAGACGCGGCGCAGGCCGGAGATAACCTTCTCCTTACCGGCACCGTACTTCAGGGTGACGCGGATGACACCCTGAGTACCGTCGTCGATCAGCTGGAAGTTCTTGATGTAGCCTTCATCCAGCAGGATCTGAGCGATGGACTTCTTCATGTTGGAAGCAGGGATGTCCACAGTGTCATGCTTTGCGTTGTTTGCGTTGCGGATGCGAGTGAGCATATCCGCAATGGGATCGGTGATATGCATGGATTTTGACCTCCTTTTTAGGTTACGGGGTTTGCCCGTATAGACGGCAAGGTATCGAAGTTAGGCGCCTTCGACCTATTGTCCGCCTTTGTGCCTGGTTGGGGCAGGCACGGTTTATTTATCAAACCGCCGAAGCGGGTTTGACCGGAATTTTGCCCGAACAGGGCAATAGCCCGCTATTGCGAAGAGTTTTCGCAATGGGCGGGTCGGATTTGCGCCTCCCGGGCGCGCAACCAATTAATTATACCCCAAAAACTTCCGTTTTGCAAGGGTTTTCGGCGGCGCACACACGGACGCGTGGAAAGTTTGTTCCGGAGAGAGGCCTTTTGGGCCCCTCTCCGGGAACGGAATTGATTTACCAGGACGCCTTCTTCACGCCGGGGATCTGGCCCTTATAGGCCATCTCGCGGAAGCAGATACGGCAGATGCCGTAGTCACGCAGGTAGGCGTGGGGGCGGCCGCACAGCTTGCAGCGGTTGTACTGGCGAGTAGAGAACTTGGGATCTCTCTGCTGCTTCAGGATCATAGATTTCTTAGCCATGTCTGTGTTCCTCCTTAGCGAGCGGCGAAGGGAGCGCCGACCTGAGTCAGCAGCTCGCGGGCCTCTTCGTCAGACTGGGCAGTGGTCACGATGACGATGTCCATGCCGCGGATCTTGTCGATCTTGTCGTACTCGATCTCGGGGAAGATCAGCTGCTCCTTGACACCCAGGGCAAAGTTACCGCGGCCGTCAAAGCCGTCGGCGGAGATGCCGCGGAAGTCACGCACACGGGGCAGAGCCACGTTGAACAGACGATCCAGGAACTCCCACATCTTGTCACCGCGCAGAGTCACCTTGGCACCGATGGGCATACCCTCGCGCAGCTTGAAGTTAGCCACGGATTTCTTGGCCTTGGTGATCACGGCCTTCTGGCCGGAGATGGCGGTCAGGTCGCTGACGACAGCGTCCAGGACCTTGGGATTCTCGCGGGCCTCGGAGCAGCCGACGTTGATGACGATCTTCTCCAGGCGGGGGATCTGCATGGTGGACTTGTAGCCGAACTTCTGCATCAGAGCAGGAGCAACCTCGGCCTGGTACTTAGCCTTCAGATTAGGCATCTTCTTATCAGCCATTGTTTAACTCCTCCTCTCTCAGAACTCAGCGCCGCACTTCTTGCAGACGCGAACCTTCTTATCGCCGTCCACCTTGTGGGCGACACGGGTAGCCTTACCGCACTTGGGGCAGACAGTCTGCACCTTGCAGGCGTAGATGGGGGCTTCCTTCTGAATGATGCCGCCCTCTTCACCCTGCTTGCGGGGCTTGGTGTGGCGGGAAACGACGTTGATCTTCTCCACGACCACCTTGCCGGACTTGGGCATAACCTCCAGGACCTTGCCCTGCTTGCCCTTGTCCTTGCCGGACAGAACGACCACCAGATCGTCCTTCTTAATGCTCATCTTATTCATGTTGCATACCCTCCCTTACAGCACTTCGGGGGCCAGGGACAGGATCTTCATAAAATCCTTGTCACGCAGCTCGCGGGCCACCGGGCCAAAGATACGGGTGCCGCGGGGGTTCTTGTCGTCCTTGATGATAACGGCAGCGTTCTCATCGAAGCGGACGTAGCTGCCGTCGGGACGGCGCACACCCTTGGCGGAGCGGACGATAACGGCCTTAACGACCTCGCCCTTCTTGACCGTGCCGCCGGGAGCAGCCTTGCGCACGGAGGCAACAATGATATCACCAATGTTGCCGAACTTGCGGCGGGAGCCGCCCAGCACGCGGATGGTCTTGATTTCCTTGGCGCCGGTGTTGTCGGCGACCTTCAGATAGCTTTCCTGCTGAATCATGCCGGCACCTCCTTACTTGGCCTTCTCGATGATCTCAACCACGCGCCAGCGCTTGTCCTTGGACAGGGGGCGGGTCTCCATGACGCGGACGCGGTCGCCAACGCCACAGGTGTTGTTCTCATCGTGAGCTTTGAGCTTATAGGTTCTCTTAACGATCTTCTTGTACAGAGGATGAGCCACGCGGTCAGCGATGGCGACCACCACGGTCTTATCCATCTTGTCAGAGACCACCAGGCCGACTCTGGTCTTACGGGAAGAAGTTCTGTTTTCCATTGTCTATTTCCTCCTTCTTATCGGCTGGCGAGCTGCTGCTCGCGAATGATGGTCTTGACTCGGGCGATATCCTTCTTGACCTCGGCGATGCGGCCGGGGTTCTCCAGCTGGTTGGTAGCATGCTGGAGGCGCAGGTTGAACAGGTCCTTCTTCAGCTCCACCAGCTTGTTCTCCAGCTCGGCGGCGCTCATCTTACGAACTTCAATAGCCTTCATTATGCTTCACCACCCATCTCAGTCTCTTCACGCTTGACGATCTTGCACTTGACGGGCAGCTTGTGGCTGGCCAAACGCAGAGCCTCACGGGCGACTTCCTCGGAAACGCCGGCGATCTCAAACATGACGCGGCCGGGCTTGACCACGGCCACCCAGTACTCGGGGGAACCCTTACCGGAACCCATACGGGTCTCGGCAGGCTTCTCGGTAACGGGCTTATCGGGGAAGATCTTGATCCACACCTTACCGCCACGCTTGGTGTGACGGGTCATGGCGATACGGGCGGCCTCGATCTGGTTGCTGGTAATCCAGCTGGGCTCAGTGGCCATCAGGCCGAACTCGCCATTGCTGACGAAGTTGCCGCGCATGGCCTTGCCCTTCAGGCGGCCACGGTGAACGCGGCGATACTTAACTCTCTTGGGCAGCAGCATTACTGAGCGCCTCCTTCCTTAGGAGCATTGGCACGGGGGCCACGGTTGAAGCCCTGGCGGCGGTCGCCGTCACGGCGCTCGCGGTTGAAGCCACCCTCACGGCGGTCGCGGCGGGGACGCTCACGACGCTCCTGATAGGGCTTGCTGGTATCCAGGGTACGGGGGGTGGTGCGCAGGGTCTGGGTCAGGACCTCACCCTTGTAGATCCAAACCTTCACGCCGATGCGGCCGTAAGTGGTGGCAGCCTCGGCAAAGCCGTAGTCGATGTCGGCACGGATGGTCTGCAGAGGAATGGTACCGTCGTGATAGTGCTCGGTACCGGCGATCTCACGACCGCCCAGACGACCGGAGCAGGACACCTTGATACCCTTGGCGCCGGCGCGCATAGCGCGGCCCATGGCGTTCTTCATAGCACGGCGATGAGAAATACGCTTCTCGATCTGCTGGGCAATGTTCTCAGCAACCAGCTGAGCGGTGGTGTCGGTGTCGCGAGCCTCAACGATGCTCAGCTTGACGGTCTTGCCGATCATCTTGGAGACCTGAGCCTCCAGACGGGTGATCTCCTCGCCGCCCTTGCCGATGACGACACCGGGACGGGCGCAGTGCAGGTAGATGCTGACCTTGGCGCTGTCGCGCTCGATCTCGATCTTGGGCACACCGGCACCGTACAGGGTCTTCTTCAAAAAGTCGCGGATCTTCTTATCCTCGACCAGCAGGTCGCCCACCTTCTCGTTGCGGGCGTACCAACGGGAGTCCCAATCCTTGATGACACCCACGCGAAGGCCGTGGGGATTAACTTTCTGTCCCATAACTGTTCTCCTCCCTTAGCGCTCGCTCACGGCGATGGTGATGTGAGAAGTGCGCTTGTTGATGCGGAACGCGCGGCCCTGGGCGCGGGGACGGATGCGCTTGATGATGGGGCCGGGGTTGGCATAGCAAGTGCTGACGTACAGCTTCTCGGGGTCCATCTGATGGTTGTTCTCGGCGTTGGCAGCAGCACTCTTCAGCAGCTTCAGAACAGGCTCGGAAGCAGCCTTGGGGGTCTGCATCAGAATGGCGGCCGCGGTGGCCACATTCTTGCCGCGGATCAGGTCCAGAACGATCTGAACCTTGCGGGGAGAGATGCGCAGGTACTTCAGATTAGCTTTAGCTTCCATTGTTTCTCTCCTCCTTACTTACCGGTCTTGGAACCCGCGTGACCCTTGAAGGTGCGGGTGGGAACGAACTCGCCCAGCTTGTGGCCGACCATATCCTCGGTCACATAGACGGGAACGTGCTTGCGGCCGTCATGGACGGCAAAGGTGTGGCCGACGAAGGCGGGGAAGATGGTGGAGCTGCGGCTCCAGGTCTTCAGAACCTTCTTCTCGCCGACCTGATTCATCTCGTCAACCCGCTTCAGCAGCTCGGGAGCGCAAAAGGGGCCTTTCTTAATGCTTCTGCTCATCTTTTACACTGCCTCCTTACTTCGCATTGCGGCGCTTGACGATGAACTTATCGGTACGGTTCTTCGTCTTGCGGGTCTTGTAACCCAGAGCGGGCTTGCCCCAGGGGGTAACAGGGCCGGGACGGCCGACAGGGCTCTTGCCCTCACCACCACCGTGGGGGTGGTCGCAGGGGTTCATAACGGAACCGCGGACGGTGGGACGCCAACCCATGTGGCGCTTACGACCAGCCTTACCGATGTGGATGTTGGCGTGATCAGCGTTACCGACCTGGCCGATGGTGGCCTTGCAGTTCTCGCGGATATAGCGCACCTCGCCGGAGGGCAGGCGCACCTGAGCCATGCCGTTCTCCTTTGCCATCAGCTGAGCGGCCACGCCGGCGGCGCGGACCAGCTGAGCGCCCTTGCCGGGATACAGCTCGATGCAGTGGATCATTTCACCAACGGGAATGTTGGCGATGGGCAGGCAGTTGCCGGGCAGAATGTCGGCATCGGCACCGGTCATGATCTTGTGGCCGGCCTTCAGATGGACGGGAGCCAGGATGTAGCGGCGCTCGCCATCCTCGTACTCCAGCAGAGCGATGTTAGCGGAGCGGTTGGGGTCGTACTGCAGGTTAATGACAGTAGCGGTTCCTTCCTTGTCGCGCTTGAAGTCGATGATGCGGTACTTCTGCTTGTTGCCGCCGCCGTGATGACGGACGGTGATGCGGCCATAGCTGTTGCGGCCGGCGTGCTTCTTCAGCACCTCAACCAGGTCGCGCTCGGGCTTGGCCTTCTTGTCGATCCCCTCGAAAGCGGACACAGTCATGTGACGGCGGGAGGGGGTAGTGGGCTTAAACGTCTTAATAGCCATTTGTCATTCTCCTCCTTACACCATGCCCTCGAAGAGCTCGATGGACTTGGAATCGGCGGTCAGGGTGACAACAGCCTTCTTCCAGCTGGCGCGGCGGCCGGCGGGCTGGGCACCCATGCGCTTCATCTTGCCCTGCACGTGCAGGGTGTTGACCTTGGCGACCTTGACACCGAAGATCTCCTCGATCGCCTTGGCGATCTCGATCTTGTTGGCGGTCTTGTCGACCTCGAAGGTGTAGCGCTTCATCTCAGTCTGTTCCATGGACTGTTCGGTGATGATGGGGCGCTTGATGATATCATAAGCCTTAGTCATTACGCGAACACCTCCTCGATGATAGCCAGGGCAGCCTTGTCGATGACCAGCTGCTTGGCGTTGACGATGTCATACACGCTGAGGATCTTGGCGGTGGTGGTGATCACACCGGGGATGTTGCGGGCGGACTTGACCACGTTCTCGTTCAGCTCAGGGGTGATGACCACGGACTTGCCGGCGCCCACGGCGTCCAGCAGACCCTTCATGGTCTTGGTCTTGATCTCGGCCATCTCCAGGGCGTCAACCACAACGATGTTGCCGTTGGCAGCCTTGTCGGACAGGGCGGACTTCAGAGCCAGGCGCTTGACCTTCTTGTTCAGCGCATAGCTGTAATCGCGGGGCTTGGGAGCGAACACGATACCGCCGTGAGTCCACTGGGGAGCGCGGGTGGAACCCTGACGGGCGTGGCCGGTACCCTTCTGACGCCAGGGCTTCTTGCCGCCGCCGGAAACCTCGGCGCGGGTCAGAGCGGACTGGGTACCCTGACGGCAGTTGGCCAGGTGATTCTTGACCACCTCATGCACAACCACCTGATTGGGCTCAATGCCGAAAACGGCGTCGGAGAGCTCAATCTCACCGATCTGCTGACCGGCCATGTTAAACAGTTTAGCGTTAGCCATGATTCAAACTCTCCTTTCCTTACATATTGCGGGCGGAAGCCTTCTGGGGGTTGACGCGGGCAGAAGCCTTCTGCGGGTTGTTGCTGATGCCGGCGGAAGCGCCCTTCTCCTTGACGTTGATCACGGAGCTGCGCACGCTGACCACACCGCCCTTGGGGCCGGGGACAGCGCCGCGAACGGCCACGATGCCCAGCTCGGCATCGACCTTGATGACGTCCAGGTTCAGCACGGTGACCTGCTCGTTGCCCATCTGACCGGCGCCGTCACGGCCCTTGAAGATGTGGCCGGGAGTGGTGCCCGCGCCCAAAGAACCCTGATGACGGTGGACGGGGCCGCCGCCGTGGGTCATACGCTTGATGGCGGCGCCGTGGCGCTTGACAACGCCCTGGAAGCCGTGGCCCTTGCTGATGCCGGTCACGTCCACACGGTCGCCCTCAGCGAACATCTCGGCGGTGATGGTGTCACCCACCTCGAACTTGCTGGCGTCCAGATCGAACTCCTTGAGCACGCGGACGAACTCGGTGATGCCGGCCTTCTTCTGATGGCCGGCCTCAGCCTTGGTGAGCTTGCGCTCGGGGACTGCGTCGAAACCCAGCTGGACCGCCTCGTAGCCGTCCTTCTCCTTGGTCTTCTTCTGCACCACGGTGCAGGGGCCGACCTGGATGACGGTCACGGGAACGGCATGGCCGGCTTCGTTGAAGATCTGGGTCATACCGACCTTCTTGCCGATGATTGCCTTTTCCATTGACTTGTTTCCTCCTAATATAAAGGTTATTGGTTGACGTAGTTGACCATTGGCTGTCATTGCTACGGCAACTTGACCCGTTCGCCTCTATACAGCGGCGAACAGCGGGTACACATGATTGGGTGAAATCAAACTACATTATACAATCGTGCAGGTTTTTTTGTCAGACAAGGCGAGCCGCTGCAGGCAGTGCTTTTTGCACGGCAAAGCGGCTTAACGCAGAATGGCGAAAAAAGATGGACGATTACAGCTTGATTTCAATGTCCACACCAGCAGGCAGCTCGAGAGACATCAGAGCCTCCACAGTCTTGGGGGAGGGCTTGATGACGTCGATCAGGCGCTTGTGGGTGCGGCGCTCAAACTGCTCGCGGGAGTCCTTGTACTTGTGGACAGCGCGCAGGATGGTGACGACTTCCTTCTTGGTGGGCAGGGGAATGGGGCCGGAGACGGCAGCGCCGGTGCGCTTGGCGGTCTCGACGATCTTCTCAGCGGACTGGTCGATCAGCTGATGATCATAGGCCTTGAGACGAATGCGGATCATTTCTTTCTGAGCCATGGTTTGTTTCCTCCTTAAATACATACGAAGTGACTTTGTTTGCGTGTCTTGTCGCTCTCCGTACGGTGAAGTCTGTCTGTCCACTGTTTCGTGCGTATCACTCCAGGCCAGAATGAAAACCGGCGCAACCTAAGCCGGCCGGTTCTTTCTGCTTGGCGATATACGCGTAAACAGACATTCCTCAGCCGCCCGATTCACGGACATACTCCGCGGAAGTTACCTCTTTTTCAGAGCAATCTCCCGCATCATCGCAGACTGCGCCCATACAGGCGCTCCGCTATCATACTACACTACCTCGTGTGTGTCAAGCTTTTTTTGAAAAATTTTTATCTTTTTTCAAAAGCGTCCTAACACCTACAATTTCTTGTGTTTGCGGCGGAAACGGCACACAATTTCCGTCTCCTAAAGTACTGGTTTTTGGACCGCGGATGTGCTATACTGTCCTCAATCAAAGGCCATATATTATATAAGGAGGGACGCTTATGTCCGCCAAGGAAGAATTCATTGAAATTTTCAAGCAGACCATCACCCGGCCCGGCGCCGACGCTCTGCTGGACTATTTGGAAAACAAAAGCGACTTTTTCACCGCCCCCGCCTCCGCCCGCTACCATGGAGCTTACGCCGGCGGCCTGTGCGAGCACAGCCTGAACGTGTACCACTGTCTGGTGGACTATCTGGCCCGCCCCCGGGTGCAGGAGCTGTACGGTTTGGAGTACACCGAGGAGTCCATCGCCATCGTGGCCCTGCTCCACGATCTGTGCAAGATCGGCTGCTACAAGCTGGGCAGCCGCAACGTGAAGGATGCCGACGGCAAGTGGCAGTCCGTCCCCACCTACACTTTTGACGACCCCCTGCCTTACGGCCACGGGGAAAAGTCGGTGTACATCGCCAACGGCTTCATCCGGCTCAGCCGGGAGGAGGCCATGGCCATCCGCTGGCACATGGGCTTCTCCGGCACCGAGGACAACCGCACCGTGGGTCAGGCCCTGCAGCAGTACCCTCTAGCCTTTGCCCTTGCCACCGCCGATATGGAGGCAAGCTACTTCCTGGAGAACGAGGGGGACTGATACCCCCTTAAGGCCCCCTTGTGCAAAGGGGGCTCCGCCCAAAGGGCGGTGGGGGATTGTCCCATGGCAACCCCTCCGTCGCGCCTACGGCGTGCCACCTCCCCTTACACAGGGGAGGCCGTTTTCCCAAAGAAAAGCTGTGCATCGGTTGATGCACAGCTTTTTTCACGTCATTTTCCCCAACTTTTCCAGCACCTGCTCAAACCAATCGGGCAGGGGACACTCCAATTCCACCGTTTCTCCGGTGGTGGGATGGATAAATTTCAGCTTCCGGGCGTGGAGGCATTGACCCGAAAGTCCCGGACAGGGCTTTTTCGCTCCGTAGACCACATCGCCCAGCAGAGGGTGGCCGACACTCGCCATGTGGACACGGATTTGGTGGGTGCGCCCCGTCTCCAACTGACATTCAATATAGGTATAGCCGTTGTAGCGCTCCAGCACCGACCAATGGGTTACCGCCTCCCGGCCGTTTTTGCGGTCGATGGCCATTTTCTTGCGGTCAACGGGATGCCGGCCAATGGGGGCATCCACTGTGCCGTTGTCCTCTTTGAAGCCACCCACCGCCACAGCGGCGTAGGTGCGGGCCATGGTATGGTCCTGCAACTGGGCCGCAAGGGCCAGATGGGCTTTGTCATTCTTGGCAACCGCAATCAAACCGGAGGTATCCCGGTCGATGCGGTGGACAATACCCGGGCGCAGTTCGCCATTGATGCCGGAAAGGCTGCTGCCGCAGTGGTGCAGCAGGGCGTTGACCAGCGTTCCATCCGGGTGGCCCGGGGCGGGATGGACCACCATACCCACCGGCTTGTTGACCACGATGACGTCGTCATCCTCGTACACCACGTCCAGCGGGATGTTTTGCGGCACGATGTCCACTTCCACCGCCTCCGGGACTTCCACGCAGATTTCCTGTCCCACGGCGGTCTTTTCATTTTTCTTCAGAGGGCGGTTTTGGCAGGTGACCTGCCCCTCCTCCAGCAGTTTTTGGGCCGCGGAGCGGGTCAGTTCCCCACAGCGGGCCAAAAATGCATCCACCCGCTCGCCGTCCCGGTCAGCCGTCAGCTTGCGTAGGCTCATGATTCTTCCCCTCCAGCTTGTCATAGAGGAACAAATAATAGATCGCGGCGGCGATACCGCCCACTACCACGCAGATATCCGCCACGTTGAACACGGCAAAGTCGATAAACAGGGTGCGGAACATATCCACCACGTGACCCAGTACCACCCGGTCAATGAGATTGCCCACCGCGCCCGCCAGCAGCAGGGCCAAAGCCGTGCGGCCAATGGGATGGCGGAAGAACCGCTTGGCGAGGGCCACCGCCAGCACCACGGAGATCACCGCGGAAACCACCGCCAGCAGCCAGGTGTGATCTTCCAGCATAGAAAAGGCGCAGCCGGTGTTCTTCACGTAGGTCAGGTCCATGATGTACGGTAAAAAGGGCACACTGCCGCCCAAGGGGATATTGGTGCTGACCAAAAATTTGACTAACTGATCCACCGCCACCAAAACGGCGGCCAAAATGAAATAGAGCATAAAAAACTCCTTTGATCGTACTATACGCTTATTATAGCACGGTCAGCGCCGCCTGTAAATTCCCGAACAGAAAACCGCCTGCCGAAATTTCGGCAGGCGGTTCGGTTTGATTGCTTACTCGGCCAGCAGAGCGGGGTCGATGGCGGCCACCACGGCAGCGCAGCGGGGGCACAGACCGGGATGGTCGGCGCAGGCACCCACCTTGACGTGGTTCTTCCAGCAGCGCTCGCACTTTTCGCCCTCGGCAGGGGAAACGGCCACGGCCAGCTCGCCGCCCACGGCCACCTCGACCTGAGACACGATGAGCAGGTCGGCCAAATACTCGGCATCCAGCTCGGCCACAAAGGCATCCTCGGCGGGGACGGTCAGGGCCACCTTGGCCTCCAGACTCTTGCCGATGGTCTTTTCGTTGCGGGCAGCCTCCAGCGCGCCGTTGACGGCATCGCGAATGGCGATGATGCGGGCCCACTTTGCCATCTGCTCGTCGGTCAGGGCGTAGTCGGCAAAGGGCTGGTTCATCTCGTTGAGCACCACATTACGAGCATCGTCGCCGGCCTTGTGGGGCATGGCCTGCCAAATCTCGTCGCAGGTGAAGGCCAGGATGGGGGCAAACAGCTTGGTCATGGTGTCCAGAATCAGCCACAGGGCAGTCTGGGCGGAGCGGCGGCTCAGGCCGTCGGTCTCGTCGCAGTACAGACGGTCCTTGATGATGTCCAGATAGAAGCTGGACAGCTCCACCACGCAGAAGTCGTTGATGGCGTGGGACACGGAGTGGAACTCGTACTCGTCGTAGGCCTTGAAGCACTTTTCGATCAGCTCGTTGAGCTTGGTGACCGCCCAGCGGTCCAGCTCCGGCATATCGGCGGGCGCCACCAGCTTGTCGGCGTCGAAGCCGGCCAGGTTGCCCAGGCAGTAGCGGGCGGTGTTGCGGAACTTCAGATAACTCTGGCTGAGCTGCTTGAAGATGTTGTCGGAGCAGCGCACGTCCACGTGGTAGTCGGCGGAGCCGGCCCACAGGCGCAGCAGATCGGCGCCGTACTTCTTCACCACGTCGGCGGGGTCCACGCCGTTGCCCAGAGACTTGTGCATGGCCTTACCCTCGCCGTCCACGGTCCAGCCGTGGGTCAGGCACTGCTTGAAGGGAGCGCCCTGACCCAGCGCACCCACGGCGGTGAGCATGGAAGCTTGGAACCAGCCGCGGTACTGGTCAAGACCCTCGATATACATATCGGCAGGCCAGAAACCCTGGGTCTTTTTCATGGAAGTGAAGTGGGTGGATCCGGAGTCGAACCAGCCGTCCAGCGTGTCCTCCTCCTTGAAGAAGTGGGTGCCGCCGCAGTGGGGGCACTTGTAACCCTTGGGCAGGATGTCCGCCGCCTCGTTCTCGTACCAGGCGTTGGAGCCCTTCTCCCCGAACAGGGCGGATACGGCGGCGATGGTCTCGTCGTCGCAGACGGGCTTCTTGCAGTCCTCGCAGTAGAACACGGGGATGGGCAGACCCCAGCGGCGCTGGCGGCTGATGCACCAGTCGGCGCGCTCGCGGATCATGGCCTTCATGCGGTCAATGCCCCAGGCGGGCAGCCAGCGCACGTCGTCACAGGCGCTGCAGGCATCGTCCTTGAAGGCGTCCACGGAGCAGAACCACTGAGGCGTGGCGCGGAAAATGATGGGGTTCTTGCAGCGCCAGCAGTGGGGATAGGAGTGGATGATCTCCTCGCTGGCAAACAGGGCGCCGGACTGCTTCATGTCCTCCAGAATCACGGGGTTGGACTCGTCGGTCTTCATACCGGCGTACTTGCCGGCGTAGTCGGTGTGGCGGCCGCGGTCGTCCACGGGGACCACCATCTCGATTTTATAGCGCTTGCAGGTCTCGTAGTCATCGGCACCGAAGCCGGGGGCGGTGTGAACGCAGCCGGTACCGGAGTCCATGGTGACGTATTCGGCGGTGCACAGCTGGCTGGTCTTATCCAGGAAGGGGTGCTGGGCCAGCATATACTCAAAGTCCTGGCCCACGAAACGCTCCACGATCTCAAAGTTCTCAATACCGCCCACAGCCATGACCTTATTGCACAAAGCCTCGGCCACGATGTACATCTCGCCGTTGTCGGCCTTCACCAGCACGTAGCTCTCGCGGGGATGGACGGCGATGGCCAGGTTGCCGGGCAGGGTCCAGATGGTGGTGGTCCAGATGACAAAGAACATCTTGGACAGATCGCCGTACTTGGCCAGCTTCCCCTGGTCGTCCTTGACGGCGAACTTGACGTAGACGGTGGTACAGGGGTCGTCCTTGTACTCGATCTCGGCCTCGGCCAGGGCGGTCTCGTCCTTGGGGCACCAGTACACGGGCTTCAGCCCCTTGTAGATGTAGCCCTTCTTGAACATCTCGCCGAAGATCTTGACCTCCTCGGCCTCAAAGCCGGGATCCATGGTCATATAGGGGTGGTCCCAGTCACCCAGGGCACCCAGCCGCTTGAAGCCGTCGCGCTGGATGTTGATATACTTCATGGCGTAGTCGCGGCAGGCGGTGCGGAACTCGGGCACGGACATGGCCTTGTGGTTGAGCTTCTGCTCCTTGATGATAGCGGACTCGATGGGCATACCGTGGTTGTCCCAGCCGGGGATAAAGGGGGTCCAGTAGCCGCGCATGGCGTGCATACGCACGATAAAGTCCTTCAGGGAGCGGTTCATGGCGTGGCCCATGTGGGGGCTGCCGTTGGAGAAGGGAGGGCCGTCGTGGAGGGAGAAGCGGGGCTTGCCCTCGTTCTTCTTCAGCAGCTCGTTGTACAGATCCATCTCGTACCACTTCTCCAGCATACCGGGCTCCCGGTTGGGCAGACCCGCGCGCATGGGAAATTCGGTCTGGGGCAGATTAATGGTCTTGTTGTAATCCATCTCTGTTTCCTCCTATATCAAATCACAATTGTTTACAAAAAAATAAAACCCCTTGCCTCGTTAAGAGACAAAGGAAACTCCTCTGCGGTACCACTCTTATTGCCGGCTGTGCCGACCACTCAAAGCTATGCCCGGTAACGGGGGCGGCCGGAGGCGCTTACTTCCCGGTGGGGGTTCGGCCCTCTGCTCGGAGGTGATATTCACCGCTGCTGCCGGCTGCCTTGCACCAAACGGCAGCTCTCTGTACGGCGGGGAGCGGTTACTCGTCCTCGTCCACGCAATTCCATATGCCCCTGTATCTTATCCGCTTTTGTTCGGAATGTCAAGCAAAAAAATCCGGGAGAGGCGTTTTTCCTCCCCCGGATGCTCATTTTTATTTGATTTCGTAGTCCCGGCCGAACTCCAGCGGGCCGAAATCCCGGTGGATGACCCGGGTGCGGTCCATGTCCTCGTCGGCCTCCTGCTCGTCAACATCCTCCGGCTCGTCAAACAGGCCGGGCTCCCGATCCAAGGCAAAGTCGGTGGTCTGCTCCAGGTCCAGGTCGGTGGTGGGCTCCTCCGGCTCTTCCTCCAGCTCCTGGCGAACCACGGACAGCTGAGCCTCCAAAATGCGCTGGACGCTGTCCTCGATCTCCTGTGCGGCTTCTTCCTCGCGGGTGATCGCGGCGGCAGGCTGCGTGGCCGGAGTGATCTCGTCCAGATGCTCCAAAATCTCCTGCGCTTTCTCCTGCAGCTGGCGTACCTGCTGCACGTAGGTCGCGGTGGCCTGCTGGGCGGCGACCAGGCGGGCCTGCTCCAGCTCGGTCTGCTGGCGGATGGCCGCCGTTTGGTTGGCAGCCTCCTGCTCCGCTTCCCAGAGGATAGCCTGTTTTTTCTCCTGCGCTTCCTGCACCAGCTGGTCGGCCATGCGCTGGGCACTCATCAGGGCCTTGCGCATAGCTTCCTCGGTGGCACGGTATTCCTCCACCTTGTCCACCAAAACCTTCATCTTGCTTTTCAGCACGGCGTTTTCGTTATAAAGCGCGGTATAGTCCGCGGTCAGGATGTCCAAAAACTCGTCCACCATGGCCATGTTATAGCCGCCGAAGGATGCCTTTGCAAATGCGCGTTCAGATACTTCCTGCGGAGTCAGCATCGTCCATTCCCTCCTGCTGTTTGTCAATTAAAAATAAAGGCCGTTGTTCTCAAGCTCATCAATGAGGTCACCGAGGATGTCCACATTGTAGGGCGTGATAATGTAAGTCGACAGCGCGACCTTTTTGATCTTGCCGCCGTGGGCATAGGTCACGCCGGACAGGAAGTCCAACAGGCGACGGGCCACGTCCTTATTGGTGGACTCCAGATTCAGCACCACGGTGCGCTTTTCCCGCAGGTGGTCTGCGATCTCACTGGCGTTCTCATAGCGGTCGGGCTTGACCAAAACCACCTGCAGCTGGGTGGTGGTGTGAATGTTGACCACCTTGTTGCTGCGGCGCTCCTGCTCGGCGGCGTAAATGCCCGCCTCGCTGCGCTCCACGCGGCTTCCGCCCCGCTCACGGCGGCTGTCGGCACGCTCGGCAGGCTGCTCAAACTCGTCAAAAACCTCGTCGTCCTCATCCTCGTAGGAGCGGGTCAGGCGCTTAAACTCATCAAAAATTCCCATAACGATCCCTCTTTCTTCCGTATTGCTCTTACACCGGGGCCGGGCGGGGCCCAAACAGAGCCGTTCCCACCCGCACCAAAGTAGCGCCATGGGCAATCGCATCCTCGAAGTCGCCGCTCATGCCCATAGACAGACAATCCATATCACACTTATTATGTGGCATTTTATCCCGCATGTCAACAAAAAGCTGATGCATTTTCACAAAATAATGTGTATTCGCCCCCGGCTCATGCGCAATAGGTGGTATTGCCATCAGTCCGCGCAGGCGCACGTGTTCCGTGGCGCAGGCCGCATTTACCAGCTCTTCCAGCGCCTCCGGCTCGACGCCGCCCTTGCTTTCCTCGCCGCCGATGTTGACCTGCAGCAGGATATCCTGCACGATCCCCAGCTTTTCGGCCTGCTTCTCAACGGCCTGCAGCAGGTGCAGAGAGTCCACCGAGTGGATCAGTTCCACTCTTCCCACCACTTTATTGACCTTGTTGGTCTGCAGGTGCCCGATGAAGTGGACCTGACCGGCTCCGGCGTAGGCATCCGCCTCCAAGTGGGCACACAGTTCCTGCACCCGGTTCTCACCGCACACCTGCAAGCCCGCGGCGATGGCCCCGCGGATGGTTTCGTCGGACTGGGTCTTGGTGGCCGCGCAGAGCGTGATCTCTCCGGGGTCACGTCCCACACGGCGGGCCGCCCGTGCAATTCGTTCCTGCACCGCACAGATGCGTTCGTTCAGTTGCATACGGCGCCCTCCTTAACCGACCAGCACTTTTCCGTCGTGCACATCCTGCGCCCGGGTGATGACCTGATCGCCGGCGCGCAGAGTCGTTTTTCCCTCATCCAACGGCTGTACCACGTAGAACTGACGTCCCTCCGCCAGCACTTTCACCGTTTTGAATTCCGCCTGTCCGTTCACCACGGCATACACCCCGGTGATGCTGGTCTGTACGGTGTTTCCCTGCTCGTCCGTGCTTTCTTTCATCAGAATGTGCACCGCCGCCTTAGGCACGCGCAGGCCTTCCTGTCGATCAAAGATGATCTCCAGCGTTTGTGTGCGCAGCAGAGTGGTATTGGACAGGAACCGGTCGGTGGACAGGGTGACCGCGCACCGGCCGTCCTCCGCCTTGCTGATGTGGTCGATGCGCATCTCTACCGTGCGCTCAAAGTCGCCGGTAAAGCCTACCAGCAGCGTATGGCCCCGGACCAGCTTTTGGACCCGGTCCTCGGGCAGGGCTACCACCACGTACCAGCGGTTTGCGGTGATCAGCTTGCCAAGGCTGTGCTCCTGCGTCGGCATCTCCTGCTCCAACAGGTCGTCCAGCATGGACGGTGTCAGCACCAAAGCTCCCTCAGGGGTGATGCGCCCCTCGTAACCGTCCACCAGGGCAGAATAGACCCCGGCCTGCTGGGCCAGCACACGGCTGGTGTCCATGGCAGAACGGCTGCGCAGCTGGCTCAAGCGGCTGTTCAGTTGCGCCAAACGGCCCGGATCTACGCCCTGACCGTAAGTATAGTCCCGGCGCAGCACCGCCCGTTTCAATTCCAGCACCTGCTCCTCCAGCCGGCCGAACTCACCCGCCGCGGTGCTGGTACGCAGATCCACCACCGCCCGGAACACCTGATCTTCCAACTGGCCCGTTCCACCGGTCATGGCGGGCTGTTCCATGGCATACTGCAGAAGCTCCGCTTCCAGCGACAGCGCCTGCATTTCATCTTCTCTGGCCAAAGCATCTCCGTCACGGTAGATCACCGCCACCGTCTGGCCGGCACCCACACGCTCGCCCTCGCCGGGCATGACGTTCACAATGCCGTCGTAGCCGGGCAGAATCTCCTCCTGCCGTACCAGCAGACCGTCGGTCTCCACACTGTCGTTAACGGTGTAGGTATAGGCCACCGCGGTGGTCACGTCATCCGTCAGACCGCGGAAAATATAGATGCCGAAATAGGCCGCAAGACACGCGACCAAAAACAGCATGACCAGTTTTGTGATGGCAGTTCCTTCCTTCATGGGGACACTCCTTACGCCGGCTCCTCCTCCCGCTCCAAAGACACGGGCCGTTCCGGCACGATCGTCGAAATTGCATGCTTGTAAATGACCTGTTGCTTTCCATCGGTCATCAAAACCAGGGTGAATGCGTCAAAGCCCGACACGTACCCCCGCATTTGAAAGCCGTTCATTAAAAAAACGGTGACCTGGCGCCGCTCCCGGCGAACCTGAGTGAGAAAAATTTCCTGCAGATTGTTTGCCTTTTGCATGATGATGCACTCCTTTTCTTTCTTGGGCGGTATCCCCGCCCCAGTGCATCATATACCAAATTCTTCCATTTTTTCTGTCGAATACCGTAGGCAGTCGTGAATATTCGGTTCGCTTCCCCAGCTGTAGCGTTTCGCCTGCTGATTACGGGCAAACCAGGTCAGCTGCCGTTTGGCGTACTGGCGGGATCGGAGCTTTACTTCCTCCGCCGCAGCCCGCAGGTCGCCGCCTTCGGTCAGAGCACAGGCGAACTCCTTGTACCCAATGGCCTGCATGGCGGTGCAGCGGGGATCAAGTCCGCTGTTCAAAAGGCCCCGCACCTCGTCCGCAAGTCCGTTTGCCATCATCACGTCCACCCGCCGGTCGATGCGCGCCCACATATCCTCCCGCCGGTCGAAACAGAGGGTGATGGTCAGGGCCTCGTACCGGGGCGGGATACTTTGGGTGTGCAGATTGTGCTGTGTAATGGTCATGCCGGTGGACTCAAAGACCTCCAGCGCCCGGATGATGCGCTTGGCATCATTGGGGTGAAGCCGGGCGGCGGACTCCGGGTCCACCGCGGCCAGTTTTTTCAGCATTTCCTCGCCGCCCTCCGCGGCGAAATCGGCTTCCAGTCTTGCCCGCAGGCCGCTGTCCGGGTCAAAGGCGGCAAAGTCCCGTCCGGACAGCAGGGAGTCGATATAGAGTCCCGTACCTCCGGCCACGATGGGCAGCTTGCCCCGGGCGAGAATATCGTCCACGCAGGCGGCAGCCATATCCACATAGCGGGCCACGGAAAAGTTTTCGCTGGGGTCCACTATGTCCAGCATATGGTGAGGTACCCCCTGCATCTCATCGGCAGTGGGTTTGGCGGTGCCGATGTCCATACCGCGGTAGATCTGCATGGAGTCGGCGGACACCACCTCGCCGCCGCGCAGCTTGGCAAGCTCCACCGCAAGGGCGGTCTTACCCGAGGCCGTCGGGCCGGTGATAACCAGTATTTTGGGTGGCACGACTGCCTCCTTTCCGGGCATCAAGCCCGTTTGAATTGCTTTTCCAGATCTTTGCGCGTCAGCTCAATGGCCACGGGGCGGCCGTGGGGGCAGTACTTCACGCTGCCGTCCATGACGGCCTTTGCGACCCGCTCCAGCTCCTGAGGGCCGGACTTCCAGCCGCCCTTGATGGCCGCCTTGCAGGCCATGGTGTGCAGCAGGTGGTCCCGGGCCGCCGAGGGGTCGGCCCGACCGGTGGTCAAAAGGCCGGCGGCGATCTCGGTCAGGGTGTTGACCACGTCCTCCGCCCCCACGTCAAAGGGGGCCTGACGGACGATAAGGGCGTCGGAGCCGAACTCCTCCACCTCAAAGCCAAATCTGGCAAGCAACGTCAGGTTTTCTGCCAGCACCTGCCGTTCCTGCGCCGCGGGAGTAAAGACCGCAGGAGTCAGCAGCTGCTGGACCATAGGCTCATAGTCCTCCGCCTTCAGCCGGTCGAAATTCATTCGCTCATGGGCGGCGTGCTTGTCGATGAGCAGGGCGCGTTCCCCCTGCTGGACGATGATGTAGGTGTCAAACAGTTCTCCGGTGATCTTCCACGGCTGCTGCTCGGCTTCTTCTCTGACCTCCACCGCAGGCGCCACCTTAACCGGGGCAGGCTCCGCTTTGGCCATGGGCGCAGGCTCCGCCTTGGGGGCCGGTTTCTCCGCCGGGGGGGTCCAGGTCACGGACACCGGTGCCGCGGTGCGGACAGAAGCCGGGGCTGCGGGTTTCTGCACCGGCGGCGCTTTGGGGGCGGTGAAATCGTGCAGGGGCAGCGATGTGGAGGTCAGCTTAGGCTCCGCCTTGGGAATGGGTGTAGCGTTGAATTTGATTTGGTTGGGGGTAACGGTATCGTGGGGCTTCGGTTTATCCACAACAGCGGCAGGATGCTGTTTCTCCCCGTCCAGTGCCGCCATCACCGCGTGGTAGACGGCGGAGAACACCTGCCGTTCGTCCACGAACTTCACCTCGGTCTTGGCGGGGTGGACGTTGACGTCCACGCGGTTCAGCCCCGTCTGCAGGTGAATAACGCAGCCGGGGAACTTGCCCACCATTTTGCGGTTGGCATAAGCCTCTTCCACGGCGGCGGTCATGGTGCGGGACTTGATGTAACGTCCGTTGACGAAGAAATGCTGATAGTTGCGGCTGCCCTTGCAGCAGGTGGGCAGGGTGGCAAAACCGGTGACCGTCATATCCTCACCGCTGCCCCGGACAGGCAGAAAGCCAAGTGCAAACTCCCGACCCATAACGGCATACACCGCGCTTTGCAGCTGGCCGTCGCCGGGGGTGAGCAGTTCCTGTTTGCCGTCCCGGACGAACTTGACGCTGACCTCCGGGTGGGCAAGGGCGATGCGCTGGACCATGCCAAAGACCGCCGCACCCTCCGCCGCGTCCTTTTTCATAAATTTCAGCCGGGCGGGGGTGTTGAAAAACAGGTCCCGGACCTCCATCTCGGTGCCGAGGGGGCAGCCCACCTCCTCCACCGCTCCGGCGATGCCGCCCTCCAGCTTCAGCACGGCACCCAGGTCGGCGTCGGCAGTTCGACTGGCGACCCGGACGCGGGACACGGCGGCGATAGCTGCCAAAGCTTCCCCGCGGAAGCCCAGGGTGCCGATGGCCTCCAGATCGTACTCGGTACGCAGCTTGCTGGTGGCGTGGCGGACGAAGGCCCGCTCCAATTGGTCGGCGGGGATACCGCAGCCGTCGTCAGCCACCCGGATAAGGGTCATACCGCCGTTCTGAATCTCCACCGTCAACTTGGCCGCTCCGGCATCGATGGCGTTCTCCATCAGTTCCTTGACCACGCTGGCCGGCCGCTCCACCACCTCGCCGGCGGCGATCAGATCGGCCACATGGCTGTCCAGTATGCGAATGTCGGGCATAATATCACCCCTTACGTCATTTGCCTTCCTCCTCAGGAGGGAAGCCTTATTTATCCGTTCAGATCCTGCTTGAGTTCCGCCAGCAGGTTCAGCGCCTCAATGGGCGAGAGAATGTTCACGTCGGTCATGCGCAGTTTCGCCAGCACGGTCTGCCCGCCCATGTCACCCAGGGACAGCTGGCTTTCGCCGGCAGCCTGAGGCGCGGGGGCGGATCCGCCGCCCTGCTGTTCCAGCTCGTCCAAAATCTCACGGGCCCGCTTGATGACCCGGTCGGGGACGCCCGCCAGCTTGGCCACTTCCACGCCGTAGCTCTGGTCGGCGCCGCCCCGGACGATCTTCCGCAGGAAGATGACGTCGTCCTTGCGCTTTTTGGCGGCAATGTTGTAGTTTTTCACCCCGGGCAGCTGCCCCTCCAACTGGGTCAGCTCGTGGTAGTGGGTGGCGAACAGGGTCTTGGCTCCCACCCGCTTTTTATCCACGCAGAACTCCACCACCGCCCGGGCGATGGCCATGCCGTCGTAGGTACTGGTACCGCGGCCGATCTCGTCCAAAATCAGCAGGGAACGAGCCGTGGCGTGGCGCAGCAGCGCGGCCACCTCGCTCATCTCCACCATGAAGGTGGACTGGCCGGCGGCCAGATCGTCGCTGGCACCGATGCGGGTGAACACCCGGTCCACAATGCCCACCCGGGCGGACTTGGCCGGGACGAAGCTGCCCATCTGGGCCATGAGCACGATAAGGGCCACCTGACGCATATAGGTGGACTTACCCGCCATGTTGGGGCCGGTGATGACAGCGCACAGGTCGCCGGTTCCGTCCATGTGGGTATCGTTGGGGACGAAGGGGGTTCCCTTGAGCATCTTCTCCACCACAGGGTGGCGCCCCTCCACGATGGTCAACACGTCGCTGTCATCCACCTGGGGCATACAGTAGCCGTTGGCGGCGGCTACGGAAGCGAAGCTGCACAGCACGTCCACCTGGGCCACGGCGGCGGCGGACTGCTGGATGCGGGCCACGTGGGCGCACACCGCGTCCTTCAATTGGCAAAACAGCTGATATTCCAGTGCCACCACCTGGTCCTGGGCGGACAGGATGGTGTGCTCCAGTTCCTTGAGTTCCTGGGAAATGTACCGCTCGGAGTTGACGGTGGTCTGCTTGCGCACCCACCCCTCCGGCACCAGATCGATTTGGCTCTTGGCCACCTCGATGTAATAGCCAAAGACCTTGTTGTAGCTGACTTTCATGTTGCGGATGCCGGTCTGCTCCTTGGTTTCGGTCTCCAGCCGGGCCAGCATTTCCCCGCCATGCTCCATCACGTCACGCAGACGGTCCACATCGGCGTGGTAGCCGGGTCGGATGAATTTGCCCTCCCGCACGGAGAAGGGCGGCTCGTCCACCAAAGCACGGGCCAGTTCCGCCCGCAGGTCGGGCAAATCGTCCAGCTCTTCCCGCAGAGATTGCAGCAGGTTGGAGGAACAGCCCTCCAGCAAATTACGAATGTCGGGCAGCTTACCAAGGCCGTTGGCCAAGGCCACCAGGTCCCGGCCGCCGGCGGAGCCGTAAACCACGCGGCCGATAAGTCGCTCCAAATCGGTGACTTCACGCAGGACGAGGGCCAGCTCTTCCCGGGTGATGATGTCCTCTACCAAATCGCTCACCGCCTGCTGGCGGCGACCGATCTGCACCGGGGACAGTAGAGGCCGCTCCATCCAGCTGCGCAGCAGGCGGCTTCCCATGGCTGTCTTGGTTTTATCCAGCACCCACAGCAGGGAGCCGCGCTTTTCCTTGGCCCGCAGGGTCTCGGTCAGTTCCAGGGTCTGCCGGGCGGTCAGGTCCAGTTCCATGAACTGGCCGGTGGTGTAGTAATTGAAGTTGGCGATGTAGGAAAGGTCGGTCTTTTGGGTTTCGTACAGATAGCTCAACAGACCGCCGGCGGCGCAGATGGCCGCCCGGTCATCGGTAGGCAGCTGCCCCTCGCCAAACTGGCGGCAGGTCAGCGCCCACGCGTTATCGAAATCAAACCGCTCCTGCCCCATGTTTTGGGCGGTGCAGTCCAGCCGCGCGGACAGGAAGTGGCACAGGCCGTCCATCTCCATGGCGGCAGGGGACAAAACCGCCTCCGCCGGGCGGTAGCGACCCAGTTCGTTCTCCAAATGGGCCGCCTCATCGGCATTGATAGAGGTTGCGTACACTTCGCCGGTGGAGATGTCACACAGGCACAGACCCACACGGTCACCCTCCACGCACACGGCACTGATGAAGTTGTTGCGCCCCTCCTCCAACATGGAGGCGGCGGTAACGGTACCGGGGGTGATGATGCGCACAATGTCCCGTTCCACAAGCCCCTTGGCAAGGGCAGGGTCCTCGGTCTGCTCGCAGATGGCGACCTTGTACCCCTTGGCGATGAGCCGGGCAATGTAGCTGTCGCAGGAGTGGTAGGGCACGCCGCACATGGGGGTGCGCTCCTCCTCCGGCTTGTTGCGGTCCCGGGTGGTCAGGGTCAAATCCAGTTCACGGGAGGCAGTCTTTGCATCCTCATTGAACATCTCGTAAAAGTCGCCCAGACGGAAAAACAGGATACAGTCCGGGTGCTTCTCTTTTATCTCAAGATATTGCCGCATCATGGGGGTCAATTCCGCCATGGGCTCACCAGCTTTCTTTTATACAAGTTCTCCGTACAGCGACCACTTGTTGGCGTCGGTAATGGTCACGTCCCGGAACTGCCCCACCGCATCGGCAGGACCGTCCAGCCGGACCAGACGGTTGCCGGGGGTTCGGGCAGTCAGCGCCCAGCGGGGATCATCGGAGGTGCCGTCGATCAGACAGCGCACGGTCTTACCGATATACGCCCGGTGCTTCTCCTCGGAAATGGTGTCCTGCAGGACCACCAGGCGGTTGAAGTTCGCCAGCTTCTCCTGCCGACTCATGGGGTCGTCCATGGCGGCGGCGGGGGTGCCCACCCGGGGAGAGTAGATAAACGTGAACAGAGCATCGTAGCGCACCTCGTTCAGCACGGTCATGGTATCCTCAAATTCCTCGGTGGTCTCGCCGGGGAAGCCCACGATGACGTCGGAGGTCAGCACGATGTCGGGGATCAGCTCTTTCAGCCGGGCGATCTTGGCAAGATACTCCGCCCGGGTGTGGCGGCGGTTCATCACCTTCAGCACCCGGTCGTTGCCCGCCTGGAAAGGCAGGTGCAGCACCGGAGCAACTTTTTCACATTCCGCCATGGCCACGAACAGCTTGTCAGTGGCATCCTTGGGGTGGGAGGTCATAAAGCGGATGAGGAAGTCGCCGGGAATGTCGTTCACCGCCCGCAGCAGGTCGGCAAAGTCCATACCGCACTCCAGGTCCTTGCCGTAGGAGTTGACGTTCTGACCCAGCAGGGTGATGTCCTTATACCCCTCAGCCACCAGTGTCCGCACCTCGTCCAGAATGATTTTCGGGTCCCGGCTGCGCTCCCGGCCCCGGACGTAGGGCACGATGCAGTAAGTACAGAAGTTGTTGCAGCCGTACATGACGGACACCCACGCCTTCACTCCGTCCTGCCGGACTACGGGGATACCCTCGGCAATGGATCCGGCCTCGTCGGGGATTTGGAAGATGCGGCCCCGTCGGCTGAGCAGACCGTGGATAAACTGAGGGAACTTCCACAGCACGTGGGGGCCGAAGACCAGATCCACGTGGCGGAAGGACTGTTTGATTTTGTCGGCCACGTGCTGCTGCTGCATCATGCAGCCGCACAGGCAGATGAGCTGGTCGGGCTTTTTGCGCTTGGTGTGCACCAGCGCGCCCACGTTGCCCAGCACCCGCTGCTCGGCATGCTCCCGCACGGCGCAGGTGTTGATGACGATGATATCGGCCTCGGCCTCCTTGTCGGTAAAACCGAAACCCATCTCACGCAAATAACCGCGGATGCGCTCGGAATCGGCCTCATTCTGCTGGCAGCCGTAGGTGTCCACAAAGGCCAGGGGCTGCACGCCGCGGGCGGCGTAGACCGCTTTGACTTCCTGGCAATATTGCAGCTGGCGGTCAATATCCGCCTGCGAAATATGTGTGGTTTTACGCTCCATATAATCGCCCTCCGACAACCGGGTTTCGGTGGGTATAATCACCCATTATCACAGCTTAAAATTATATCATTTTTCGACCCAAAGAGCAAGGGCAAGCGAGGTATTTTCTTGCCCGTTTGCGCAAAAAATCGGCCGCCCTCGCGGACGGCCGATCTCGTTTCATCACATCTTTCCCAGCAGGTGTTTTTGCACCACCTGCTCCTCGGAGAAGAAGTGCTTGACACCCTTGATCTCCTGATATTCTTCATGCCCCTTGCCGATGAGCGCGATGATGTCCCCGGTCACAGCGGTGTCCATGACCCAGCGGATGGCATCGCCCCGGTCGGTGATGGTGACGTACTTCCCGTCGTGCTTGGCAAGGCCGATCTTGATATCCTCGTTGATGGCCTCCACTTCCTCGTCCCGAGGATTGTCCATGGTCAGCACGGTCAGGTCGGCGTACTTACCGCTGATCTCGCCCATGTCCCAGCGACGGGCGCGGGCACGGTTTCCGCCGCCGCCGAACACGCAGATCAGCCGACCGGGGTTATAGGAACGCAGCATCTGCAGCAGATTTTTCATGCTGACGGCGTTGTGTGCGTAGTCAATGAGCATGGTGTAGTGGGCAGGCGTTTCCAGCACCTGAGTCCGGCCCTTGACGCGCACCTTGGCAAGGCCGGCCGCCATGGCAGGCAGCTCGATCCCCACCATATCCGCCGCGGCGATGGCCGCCAGCGCGTTTTCCACGTTGAACCGACCGGGCATATTCAGCATCAGCTGACCCTCCAGCCGTCCCTTCACGGTGAAGCGGCTGCCCAAAAAGCCCGCCCCGCGTTCCTCCGTGATACCGTCGGCCATATAGTCGGCTCTGTGTGTCATACTGACCGAGGACAGGGGGCAGTCCGCCTTGGCGGTCACCGCTTGCCAGTAGTCGTCATCCGTGTTGACAAGTCCCTGTTTGCACTGGGAAAAGAGCATACTCTTACACCGGAGGTATTCGTCAAAATCCGCGTGCTCTCCCGCTCCAATATGGTCGGGGGACAGGTTCAAAAACACACCCACGTCAAACAGGATGCCCGCCGTGCGGTGGAGCTTGAAGCCCTGCGAGGATGCTTCCATCACCACGTGGGTGCAGCCCTCTTTCACCATCTTGGCAAACAGCGCGTGCAGCTCATAGGACTCGGGGGTGGTGTTGCGGGTTTTCAGCAGCTTGTCGCCGACGACGGCACCCACCGTGCCGATCATGCCGACGGTATGGCCCGCCGCCTCCAAAATCGCTTTGATCATATGGGCGGTGGTGGTCTTGCCCTTGGTTCCGGTCAGACCGATGACACACAGCTTCCGGGCAGGGTGGTCAAACCACGCCGCCGCCAGCAGCGCCAAAGCATAGCGGCTGTTCTCCACCCGAACGACCGTTACTCCGTCGGGAACCGCCACCTCCCGCTCTACCACCAGCGCAGCGGCACCGGCAGCCACGGCCGCGGGGATGTAGTCGTGCCCGTCGGTCTGAAATCCGGTCAGGCAGACGAACAGGCTGCCCGGCTCCACCTTGCGGGAATCGTAGACCAAAGAGGTGATCTCCGTCTGGGTACCGCCCGCATCCAGGGTGTATTCCAGTTCTCTCAGCAGCTTCTCAAGCTTCATCAAACAGGACTCCTTCAAACACGGTGTGGGACGGGCCGGTCATGCGCACATGGCCGTCCTCCTCACGCCAGTCAACATACAAATTGCCGCCGATCTGCTCCACCGTCACCTTTCGGTCGCAGTAACCCAGCATAGCCGCAGCCACCGCCGCGGTGCAGCAGCCGGTGCCGCAGCCGATGGTCTCGCCGGTCCCCCGCTCCCACTCCCGGATCTTAACGTAGTCCCGGGAAACCACCTGTGCAAAGGTCACGTTGGTCTTGTTGGGGAACAGGTCGGTGTAATGCTCGATGACCGGGCCGTACTTGGCCACGTCAAAGCCCGCGGTGTCGTCAACGAACATCACGCAATGGGGGTTGCCCCAGGACACGGCAGTGATGCGGAAGGTGCGGTCCAAAATCTCCACCGGCTGATCGACAAATTCGGGCAAATGGGTATTGACGGGAATCACTTTGGCGTCCATGCGGGGCCGGCCGATGTCGGCGGTGATGTTGACCGCCTTGCCGTCCTCCACCTGCAGCCAGATGTGCTGCATGCCGCCCAGCGTTTCGATCTCAAATTCGGTTTTGTCCGTCATGCCGTGGTCGTAGACGTACTTGGACAGGGAGCGCAGGGCGTTGCCGCACATCTCCCCCTCGGTGCCGTCGGGGTTGAACATTCGCATACGGAATTCGCCCCGGTCCGACGGACAGACCAGCACCAGCCCGTCGGAGCCAATGCCGAAATGCCGCTCGCTGACCCGTCGGGCCAGGGCGTTGGGGTCGTCAATTTTCTGGTCTACGGCGTTGATATAAACGTAATCGTTGCCGTAGGCCTGCATTTTGGTGAATTTCAGGTCCATATCGTCCCTCTTATGCCAGCGCCTGCTCCAAATCGGCGATGATGTCGTTCACGTTCTCGATACCGATGGAGATGCGGATGAACCGCTCGTTGATGCCCAGCTTTTCCCGCACGTCGGCGGGGATGGACTCGTGGGTCTGGGTCATGGGGTAGGTGACCAGGGTCTCCACACCGCCCAAGCTTTCGGCAAACAGGATCATCTTCACCCGGGACAGCAGGTTCATGGCGGTTTCCAGACAGTCCAGCTCGAAGGAGATCATACCGGAGAAGCCGGTGGTCTGCTTGGTCATAATGTCATAGTCCTTGTGGTCTTCAAAGCCGGTGTAATAGACCTTCTTCACCTTAGGGTGGTTGCGCAGCCAGTGGGCCACCTGCATGGCGTTTTCATTGTGGCGGTCCATACGCAGAGCCAGGGTCTTGATGCCGCGCAGCAGCAGCCAGCAGTCCATGGGAGCAAGACCGTTGCCGTGGCTCTTGAGCTGGGCGTGGAAGAAGTCGGCCATCTCCCGGCTCTTGACCACGGCGATGCCGGCGATGGTGTCGTTGTGACCGCCCAAATACTTGGTGCCGCTGTGGACCACCACGTCGGCACCGTGGTCCAAAGGCCGCTGGAAGTAGGGTGTCATAAAGGTGTTGTCCACCACCATCAGCGCGCCGATGGAGTGGGCGATATCTGCCAGCGCCGCAATGTCCGCCACCTTCATCATGGGGTTGGTGGGGGTCTCGGCGTAGATCATCTTGGTTTCGGGGCGGATGGCGGCGCGGACGGCCTCCAGATCGGACAGGTCCACCCAAGAGAAGGTGCAGCCGAACTTGGAGAAGATCTCGTCACAGATGCGGAAGGTCCCGCCGTAAATATCGTCGGACAGAATCACGTGGCTGTTGTTGGGCAGCCAGGTAAACAGCGCCATATTGGCCGCCTGACCGCTGGAGAAGGCAAAGCCCTCAATGCCGTTTTCCAAAATGGCCATGGTGCGCTCCAGCTCCTGACGGGTGGGGTTCTGGACCCGGGTGTAGTCATAGCCGGTGGAAATGCCAAAGGCCCGGTGACGGAAGGTGGCCGTCTGGAAAATGGGGAAGCTGACCGCGCCGGTGATGGGGTCGCAGCCCATACCGCCGTGAACCACTTTGGAGTCAAAGGCCAAATCTTCCTTACGGTCAAATTCGTCGTAATAGCACTCGTTTTTCATAAAAACCTCCCGTTTTCGGCGACAGGGTCGCACTGCCTATCTTACTATAACATCAGTATATCGCAACATTTTCCAAATAGCATCGCATTTTCTGCTTTCTTTTTTGCAAAAAGTGCTGTATAATGCCCTTGAAAGGGGGTGGGGGCATGGAAGCGCCATCCGGCTATCAAAAAAAAGGCTATCTGCACGAGCCGTTTCGCCTGTTCCACCTGCGGGACGTGGGGGTGGAGGAGATGGAGTACCACTACCACGAGTTTGATAAAATCGTGATCTTCCTGTCCGGCACCGCCAGCTATATGATCGAGGGGCGGGAGTATTTTTTGGAGCCCTGGGACGTGCTGCTGGTGCGCCACCATCTCATTCACAAACCGGTCATCGACCCGGACGACCCCTACGAACGGGTGGTCATCTATTTGGACCCCGGCTTTCTCCGCTCGGGCAGCACGGAACAGACCGACCTGTCCGCCTGCTTCCGGCTGGCCCGGCAGCGGCAGTTCGCCCTCATGCGCCCGGACGAAGGGCAGCGGCAGGTGCTGGAGCAGCTGCTGGAGGAATTGGAGCGCGCCGTTTCGGACAGGGGCTTTGGCGCGGATCTGCTGGCGCAGAGCTGTTTTCTGCGGCTGCTCATCCAGCTCAACCGGGACATGGGCCACGACCACACCGACCGGGACATGGCCGCCAGCGTCCATGACCCCAAAATCGAGCGGGCCCTGTCCTATATCAACGACAACCTATCCGGAGCTTTGAGTGTGGATGTGCTGGCCGGGCAGGCCTACACCAGCCGCTACCACTTCATGCGCCGGTTCAAGCAGCTGACCGGCTTCCCCGTCCACCAGTATATTTCCCAAAAGCGGCTGCTGGCCGCCGCCAGCATGCTGCGAAGAGGTGTGTCGGCTCAGGAAGCCTGCGCCCGCTGCGGCTTTCAGGACTACTCCGCCTTCCACCGGGCCTTCCGGAGGGAGTTCGGCATGACCCCCCGGCAGATGCAGCCGTAGGGGATACACAGACCGATAAATAAGAATTTGTAGGTGAGATAATGATTATTTTAATTACAGGAGCATCGCATACAGGCAAAACTGCACTTGCCCAAAAATTGCTCGAAAAATATAAATATCCATACCTGTCAATAGACCATCTAAAGATGGGCTTAATCCATAGTGGTAATACAGAACTTACCCCTATGGACGATGCGGATTTAGTCGAATATCTGTGGCCGATTGTTCGTGAAATGATTAAAACCGCCATTGAGAACAAGCAAAACTTAATTGTCGAAGGTTGCTATATTCCTTTCGATTGGCAAAAAGACTTTGAGCAGGAATATCTTGAACATATTAAATACTATTGTTTGGTGATGAGTGAGGACTATATAAGAAATCATTTTGCAGACATAAAGGGATATGCAAATACCATTGAGAATCGTTCGGATGATGAATGGTGCACAATGGAGAGTGTGTTGGCAGATAATGCAGAAGTGTTATCCCTTGCCAAAAAGTATAATGTGAACTATATACTCATTGAAGACAAATACGAAATAAGCATTGAATTATAACGACTAATCCCAATTTGTAGGTAAGTAAATATGAAAAAAATTATTGTGATCGGATGTCCCGGAAGTGGCAAGAGTACCTTTTCCAAGTCATTACACAAAATCACAAAAATTCCACTGTATCATTTAGATATGTTGTTTTGGAATGAAGATAAAACAACTGTTGAAAAATCAGTTTTTCTTGATAGACTATCAAAAATAATTGAAAATAGTGAGTGGATAATTGATGGCAATTATGGTTCCACAATGGAATTGAGAATGAAAAAGTGTGATACGGTTATTTTTCTTGACTATCCATTAGATGTTTGTCTTGATGGTATTAAGGAGAGAAAAGGAAAACCAAGAAGTGATATGCCTTGGATAGAAAGCGATGAAGATGATGCAGATTTTATTGAGTTTATAAAAAACTACAATTCACAAAGCAGACCAAAAGTAACAGAACTATTGAAAAGATATTCTCACAAAGATATTTACATATTTTCAAATCGCATCCAAGCAGAAGAATTTCTAAATAAAATATAACGACAAATTCCAATTTGTCGGTACACAACAAAACCCGACCTGTGATCCTCACAGGTCGGGTTCTTTCGTTCTATTACAGCTCCAAAATCGCCGCGCTCCGGGGGGGCAGGGTCAGCACGCCTTTTTGTATCTGACCGTCGCCCAGCAGTATCTTGGCCTTTCCCGGCAGGGGCAGGGTCGCCTCGTCCTCTCCGGCGTTGGCGGCGCACAGGATCTTTTGTTTCCCCTCGGTGCGGGCAAAGGCCAGCAGGCTGTCCTCTGCCGCAAGATAGCGGATGTCGCCCTTTCGCAAAGCGGGCAGGGTCTTTCTCATCTTGCCCAAAGCGGCAAACCACCGGGTCAACTGTTTGTCCTCCTTGCCCCAGGGGAAGGTCCGGCGGTTAAAGGGGTCCTCAAAACCCTCCATGCCCGCCTCGTCCCCGTAGTACACCGTGGGGGAGCCGGGGAAGCAGAACAGCACCGCCGCGCCGGTCATCAAAAGCGCCTTGCCGCGGGCGCGCTGTTCTTTGTTCAATCGATGCTCCGACTTTTCCCGGCGGCTCATGCCCGCGCCGTCCCCCGCGCCCAGCAGAGTCAGCACCCGCAGGGTATCGTGGGTACCAAGGGCGTTCATGGCGGAGTAGTAGGCAAAGGGCGGGTAATGCTCCCGCAGGGTCTCCATGGTTTCCATGAAGCTGGCGGCACTGCCGCCCCGCAGCCAGTCCAGCAGAGCCGTGCGGAAGGGGTAGTTCATCAGTCCGTCGCAGTGACCACCCAGCAGATGGCGGCGACGGACATCGTAGGCAATTTTGGTGCTGCCGTCCTCCCACACTTCACCAACGACCACGGCATCCGGCTTCTCCTCACGGGCAGCCTGATGGATACCGTGAACGAAGTCGTCGGGCAGCTCGTCCGCCACGTCCAGCCGCCAGCCGTCGGCCCCGGCCCGCAGCCAGCGGCGGACCACGCTGTCCCGGCCGCCGAAGATGAAGTCCCGATAGCCGGGGTCGGCCTCGTTCACCGCGGGCAGGGAGTAAATACCCCACCAGCTTTCGTACTCGTCGGGCCAGTGTTTGAAGTTGAACCAGCTGCGATAGGGGGAGTCCTCGCTTTGGCTGGCCCCCACGGTATCATAGGCGCCGTCGCCGTTGAAGTAGCGGCTGACAAAGCCCGTGTGGTTGAACACGCCGTCCAGCATCAGGCGCATACCCCGCTTGTGCAGGCCGTCGCACAGGGCCGTAAAGTCCGCTTCCTCCCCCAGCATGGGGTCGATGCGGCTGTAGTCCGCCGTGCCGTAGCGGTGGTTTTCCGCCGCCTCAAAGATAGGGCAGAGGTACAGGGTCTCCACCCCGAGTTTCTTCAAATAGTCCAGTTTTTCGCAAATTCCGGCCAAATTGCCGCCGAAAAAGTCCCGGTTTCGTATTTCGCCCTTTTCGTTGGGGCGGTACTCCGGCTCCTCGTCCCAATCCTCGTGGACACTTCGCCCGCCCACCATGCCGATGGGGTCGGGGGCGTGGGTGCGGAAGAAGCGGTCAGGGAATATCTGATAGGTCACACCCTGACCAAACCAATCCGGGACGGCTTCGCCGCCGTCGTACACCGTCAGCTGGTACTCGCCCAAATCCACATGTTTTCCATCCGGCCGTTCCAGTCGAAAGCTGTACCACACAAGGCCCACGTAATCTCCGGTGTCCAGCCGCCCGGCAAAGCAGTCATAGCCAAGGTCGGTATCCGTCCAGGGCATGGCGATCTCCACCGTCCGGTCGCCGTCCATCTCGAACCGCGCCAGCAGCACCGCCCGGGAAAAGCCAAGCTGCCGCCGGGGGCGCAGGCGCAAGTCCACCTTCGTCCCGGATTTCACGGCGCCGTATGGAGTTTTATACCGCCTGTCACGGGAATCAAAGATGGGTCGCATAGGTGCGCCTCCAGAACGGCACGGCGGGGCAACCCCCGCCCTACCGCTTTTTAATGATATTTGTAGCTTCCGCCGCCGATAAACTCCCGCAGCAGGGAGTCCCGGGGGACCAGCTCCGGGTCGATGGGCTCAAAGCACTCGAAAGCAGCCATCAGGTCCAAAATCTCCGCATAGCGCTCATTATCCTCGCTCACACCCTTGAGAATGGGGGGCGCGAAGTTGCGCATAACGGACACTTCATAAGGCAGGGACGAGTCGAAAATAATGTCCGCCCTGTTTTTGAACGGAGAGATATACAGCTTTTCACCCCGGCGCACGTTGGCCCACATATCAAGGGTCTGGTCGGCATCGGTGCCGCGGAACTGGAAGTCCCGCACCGTGCGGCGGGTCAGCCGCATCCACGTGCCCTTGAACCGCAGCGCGGTCCCCTCGTTGACGTTGGAGCGGGCGGAGATGTACAGCTTTGTGGCCTCCGGATGGCGGCCGGTGATGTCGTCGTTCAGGGCGTGGATGCCCTCAAAAATAGCGATTTCATTCTTACCCAGCTGCAGGGGCGTACCGGCGGCATCGTTGCGCATCTGCCGGGCAAATTCAAAGCGGGGCACCAGTACCTCCTCCCCCTTGGAAAGGCGGGTAAAATGGTCGTCCAGCAGCTCCATATCCATACACAGGGGGGACTCGTAATCGATGCTCCCGTCAGGGGTGCGGGGAACGGTGCGGAGGTCAAGGGTGCGGAAGTAGTTGTCCATAGCCACCGCGTGGGACTCCACACCACGGCGGCGCAGCTCCTCGGCAATTTTCAGCGCCGTGGTAGTCTTGCCCGAGCCGGAGGGCCCGGACAGCAGCACGATGGGGCTGCGCTCCAGATTGCTTAAAATCTTATCCGCGGCAAGGGACACCCGCTGGGCATACACGTGGTCGCACTCGGCCAGAAAGCCGTGGACATCCCGGCGGATGCTGTCGTTGATCTGCTGCAGTTGATAGGCCATGCTCTCGCCTCCTAGTTGTTCCACATAGTTCGCTTCTGCTCCAGGATCTGGGGCAGCTGTTCCATGTATTCGTATGGAAATTTAGGGTTGGATATGCGCCGGATGGCCCCGGTAGCGCGGTCCACCAGCTTGGTCACGCCGCCCGCGCCCAGGGACAGAACGCTGTGCAGCTCCTCCATCATGCAGATGTTGTAAACGTTTTCCTGTCCCCGCAGGGCCCAGCCCACGTTTTCCAGACTGCCGGACATATACTTCTGCCGGTAAAGGTAGTAGGGGGCGTACCCCGCTGTGCGCAGCGCGTCATTGCTGAAGTCCAGCATCCGGGCCACCTCGTCCCCGTCGGGGATGGTGCCGCCCTGTTCCATGAGCCGGGAGCCTTTTTTCAGCGCCAGCGTGTGGACGGTGATGTTTTCCGGTCCCATGGCCAGCACCCCGTTCAGGGAGCGGCAGAACCCCTCGAAACTGTCCCGGGGCAAACCGGCGATCAGATCCATATTGATACAGTCAAATCCCACCTGCCGGGCCAGCTTCATAGCTTCGGCAATATCCCCGGCGGAGTGCTTTCGTCCGATGGCATCCAGCACGTGATCCTCCAGGGTTTGGGGATTGATGGAGATGCGGCCCACGCCGTGGGCGCGCAGCACCTGCAATTTTTCCAAATCAATGGTGTCGGGCCGCCCGGCCTCCACGGTAAATTCCGTGCAGCCGTCCAACGGCAGATAACGGTACATTTGGGTCAGCAGAGCATCCATTTGTTGTGCGTTCAACGTCGTGGGCGTGCCGCCGCCGACGTACACCGTGCGCACCCGCTTGCCCGCGTCCCGCAGGCCAAGGCCCGCCTGCTCCACCTCCTGCAGCAGCGCGTCCAAATAGGGCCCCACCATCTTCAGGCTGCGGCCCACATCGGCACTGATGAAAGAGCAGTAGGCACACCGGCTGGGGCAGAAAGGAATGCCCACGTACAGGGACACCTCGTCCGGCTTCAGGCTTCTGTCCGCCGCCATGCTGGCCTTTGTGCAGTCCATGGCAAGGTCCGCTTTGTCCGGGGCGACAAAGTATTCCCGCTCCAAAATCCTGCGGGCTTCGGCAGAAGTTTTGCCCTGCTGCATGGCCCGGGTGGGGATCTTCACCGGCCGCACGCCGGTCAGGGCGCCCCAGGGGGGGCAGGTCCCCAGCGCCTCGGTCGCCGCCTGAAAAAAAGCAAGCTTCAAAATGCGCTGACAGGCCCGGTCGGTCTGCAGCGGTCCGCCGTCCAATTCGCTTGCAGGGCAGCGGCGCACCGCAACGTGCTTTGCCCCATTCAGCCAAAGCTGCGCCCGGGCGGTGACCCACGTCTGCCCCCGGGACAGGGTCAGGTGCAGACTGTCCTCCTCCTCCGCGCCCGGCGTATGGGGATACTCCGGCCGCTCGTCGGGAAACAGGGTCAGCAGCATCTGCTCCGCGGCGTATTTATAATCATGTCCTTGAAAATACAGTTTCATTCGTTCACTTGCGGCCCATGGCCTGAATCATATAGCTGTTGTAGCTGCGCTCCCGGCTCAGTTCGGACAGTTCGCCGTGACCGGGCAGCACGTGATAGTCCCCCTCCAGCCTGCCCAGCCGGGCCAGGCTGTCACAAATCTGTCCAAAATCGCCGCCGGGCAGGTCGGTACGCCCGCAGCTGCCGGCAAAGAGGGTGTCGCCGGTAAACAGCACGTCAGCCGCCTGCAGCACCACGCTGCCCCGGGAGTGGCCGGGGGTGTGCAGCACTCGGATGGTCAGGCCGCCGAGGGACAGGGTGTCCCCCTCGTCGTATAGCTTCAGATCCTCCACCTGTCCGGCCAGAGGAAACAGGCGGCTGCCCGCTCCGTGGGCATCGCCCTGATGGATGTAGATATCCGCGTGAGGCAGCGCCTCGTGCAGGTCGGGTACGGCGGTGGTATGGTCGTAATGGCCGTGGGTCAGCAGGATGTAGCGCACGTTGGCACCGTCCTGCCGCAGCTGCTCCAAAATGCGCCCGGCCTCGTCACCGGGGTCGATGACGGCGGCCTGACGGGTCTCCTCGTCCAGCAGAATGTAACAGTTGGTCCCCAGCCCACCTACCGGCAGAATTTTAATCTCCACAAAACCACCCCATATCTCTTATCTCACATCTCAAACAGTATGGTCACCGGCCCATCGTTGACGCTGGCCACTTTCATGTCCGCGCCGAACCGACCGTGCTCCACGGCAAACCCCCGTTCGCGGCATTTGTCCATGAACCGCTCGTAGAGGGGAATGGCCAAATCGGGCTTTGCCGCACCGGAGAAACCGGGGCGGCGGCTGGAAGTGTCGGCATACAGCGTAAACTGGGATACCACCAAAAGCGACCCGCCAACCTGCTCCAGGTTCAGGTTCATTTTGCCGTTTTCGTCCTCAAAGACCCGCAGGTTGCAGATTTTCTCCGCCAGCTTGTCGCACACCTCCGGCGTATCGTCGGGGCCGACCCCCAGCAGGACGAGAAAGCCTGTCTCAATGGCGCCCTCCACCACTGCGTCAATGGTAACGGAAGCGGAAGAAACTCTTGTCACCACAGCTCTCATGTGGTTTCACTCTCCTTAATTTCCGCTGCTGCGCTTGACCAGATAGACGCTCTGGATCTGATGCAGGCGGTTGATAACGGAGGTCAGTTCGCTGCGGTCCCTGACCTCCAGCACCACGTTGATGTTGGCATCGCCCTCGTCGGTGGAGCGGGCGGAGATGGCCTTTACCTTCACTTTGGCGGCAGACAGGGCCATCGTCACGTCCAGAGCCAGACCGTCCCGGTCCTTAGCAAACAGCTCCAACGCAGTCTCGTAGTTGGGCAGACTGTCCTCCAGCCAGGTCACCCGGACCCAGCGGGCCTCCTCTTCGGGATTGCGGCGTTCGGGAGCGGCGTTCGGGCAGTCCAGCCGGTGGATGGACACGCCGTAGCCACGGGTGATGAAGCCCACCACGGGGTCGCCGGGGACGGGGGTGCAGCACTTGGCAAACTTGACCAGACAGTTGCCCAGTCCCTCCACGATGATGCCGGAGTCGGAGTGTTTGTTGGACCCCTTCAGGCCGTCCGTCGGCACCGTGGTGTTGCCCGGATGCACGATACTTTCGGTGGCGGCTTTGGCAGCGGCCTGTGCCTCGGCCAAACGGTCCAGCCGCAGCAGCTCGTCCTTGATCCGGACCACCACCTTGTTGGCGGTGGTGCCGCCGTAGCCGATGGTTGCGCACACCTCGTCAAAGGTGGGGCAGCGCAGCTTTCGCAGGATGTTGGGCAGCACGTCCTCGTCCAAAATGGTGGACAGAGCGATCTTGTTGTGCCGCAGCTCGGATTCCAGCGCAGCCCGGCCGGTGGTGATGTTCTCCTCCCGGCGCTCTTTTTTGAACCACTGGCGGATCTTGACTCTCGCCTCGTTGGACTTGCAGATATTCAGCCAGTCACGGCTGGGCCCCTTGGCGCTCTTGGAGGTGATGACCTCCACGATGTCGCCGTTGGACAGCTTGTAGTCATATCCCACCATGCGGCCGTTGACCTTGGCGCCCACCATGCTGTTGCCCACGGCAGAGTGGACGGAGTAGGCAAAGTCGATGGGGGTGGCCCCGGAGGGCAGGCTCTTTACGTCCCCCTTGGGCGAGAACACAAACACCTCGTCGGAGAACATATCCACCTTCAGCGTGTGGACGAATTCCTCGGCATCGGAGTCCTGCTGCGTTTCCAGCAGCTTGCGCACCCATTCAAAGTCGCCCTCGGTACCCAGCTTTTGGTTGGCCAGCCCCTGCTTATACTTCCAGTGGGCGGCAACGCCGTACTCGGCGGTCTGGTGCATTTCCCAGGTGCGGATCTGCACTTCGAAGGGAATGCCCTCACTGCCGATAACCGTGGTATGCAGGGACTGGTACATATTGGGTTTCGGGGTGCCGATGTAGTCCTTGAACCGCCCCAGCACCGGGCGGAACATATCGTGGATACAGCCCAGCACGTTGTAGCAGGCGGAGATGTCGTCCACGATGACACGGAACGCGTACAGGTCGAAGATCTCGTCCAGCGTTTTGTTCTGGGAATACATCTTGCGGTAGATGGAGTACACGTGCTTGACACGGCCGTACACCTTGCACTGGATGCCCTCCTGCGCCAGCCGCTCGGCGATGCGGGCCTCGATCGCCACCTTGAACTCCTCATGGGCGGCGGAGCGGGATGTCATCTCGTCCTGAATTTCCTTGTAGCCCACGGGGTCCAAATAACGCAGGGAGATGTCCTCCAGTTCCCACTTCAGCTTCTGCATACCGAGGCGGTGCGCGATCGGTGCATAGATCTCCATGGTTTCCAGCGACTTTTCCCGCTGCTTGCGGGGGGACTGGTACTCCATGGTGCGCATATTGTGCAGACGGTCACAGACCTTGATGAGGATGACCCGGATGTCCTGGGCCATGGCCATAAACATCTTACGCAGATTTTCCATCTGCTCCTCTTCCTTGGACACGTACTGCATCTTGGTCAGTTTGGTAACGCCCTCCACCAGCTCGGCCACGGGGGCACCAAACTTTTTTGCCACCTCTTCATGGGTGGCTTCCGTATCCTCCAGACAGTCGTGGAGCAGCGCCGCGATCACGCTGTCCAGATCCAGACCCAGATCGGCTACGATCTCGGCCACAGCGAGTGGATGGATGATATACGGCTCGCCGCTCTTGCGCAGCTGTCCGTGGTGGGCGGCATCGGCATAGGTAAAGGCCGTGAACAGCCGCTGGGCGTCCAAATTTGGGGTATAGGCCCGCACCCGTTCCTCCAGTGCCTGATATCTCTCTAAAATTGGATCCATACGATCACCTGCTTATTCCTGCCCGGCCATACTGCGCAGACGGCGCAGGATGTCCGAAGCTTCCAAATCTACTTTTTCCGCCGTGGGTATGAGTTCCACCCGCAGGCGGCCGTCGGCGGCGGTCATGCGGGTCAGTCCCCGCTCAGCCAGCACGTCCAGACAGACCCGGGTGTGCAGCAGATCTTCCTTGCCGCCCGCCGCGCGGGCCACTGCCACCGCAATATCGGCGGCACTGTGCTCCGGCGGACCGTTTAAGTCGGTCTGCCGCTTCAGCCAGCGCCACAGCGCGACAAATTCTTCCCGCACGGGGAGCAGCCGCCGCGCCTGCTCTCCGGTCAGTTCCATCCCATGCAGGTAGCACTCATACAACTCCTGCTCCTGACGGGCCGGGCGCAGATCCACCAGCTGCAGCTGGACCGACCGCTGGCCGCGATACTCGTTGATCTGCGGACAGAACGCCGCATCGACCAGACTGTCCGGTTCCGGCAGCCAGTCACTTGCGGAAAAGAAAATAGCATCCAGATTGACACCCTGTTTGTTCAGCTTCAGCTTCAGGTGCCGCCCGCCGCCCACCATGGAGCGGCTGACCACCTTGGCTCCCATCACCGCCAGCACCGGTCGGGGATTGCCCGCGCCGTAGGGTTCCAGCCGTTCCAGCTGTTCCACTTCAGGCAGATCCAAAAGCCTCAGGTCATCCAGCTGGACGTCCACATCCAGCGCGTTGGCCTCTTCGCCACCCGCCCGCTGTTCCCGCACCAGCTGCGCCACGCGCCGGCGTAAGGCGGGAATGTTCTCCTGCCGCACGGTAAATCCGGCCGCCAGTTCGTGACCGCCGAAAGCCTCCAGCAGGTCCTGGCAGCCCTCCAGCACGGTGAACAGATTGACTCCGCCGTAACTGCGGCAGGAGCCCTTGCCCACCCCTTCGGACAGGCAGATCATCATGGCAGGGCAGTTATACTGCTCGGTCAGGCGGGAGGCCACGATGCCCACCACGCCCTGATGCCAGCTCTCGTCCGCCAAGACGATGGCATCGGGTTGCGGTTCCCGTTCCAGTCGGCGGACACACTGTTCAAAAATGCCCAGTTCCACATTCTGCCGTTCTTTATTCAGGCGGCACAGATCCGCCGCCAGTTCCTCCGCCCGGACCACGTCATCGGTCAGCAGCAGCTCCACCGCGATACCGGCGCAGCCCATTCTTCCCGCGGCGTTGATGCGGGGTGCAAGGGTGTAGCCGATGGTGACGGAGTTGACTCCGCGGCCCTCCAGTCCCGCCTGAGCGGCCAGGGCGGCAATGCCGGGCCGGGGCCGTTGCTCCAAGGTCCGCAGGCCCCGCTGAATGATGGTTCGGTTTTCCCCAATGACGGGCATAACATCGGCCACCGTGCCGATGGCGGCAAGGTCGGCGTAGGCGTCCAGCACCCGATCCGGGTGGTCGGACAGAGCCATCGCCAGCTTCAGTGCCACTCCCACACCCGCAAGCCCCTTAAACGGGTAATCGCAGTCGGGGCGATGGGGGTTTACCACCGCACAGGCGGCCGGCAGAATGTTTTTGCACTCGTGGTGATCGGTGACGACTACGTCCACACCCAAACTGGCAGCCCACAGCACCTCTTCCACGGCGGTGATGCCGCAGTCCACGGTAATAATCAACTTGACCCCCTGTTCCGCAAGGGTGCTGACTGCGGCCCGGTTCAGGCCGTAACCCTCCTCCAGCCGGTCGGGGATATAGGCGGTCACATCACCGCCCTGCTCGGTCAGGAAGCGGGTCAGCAGGCAGGTGGAGGTTATGCCGTCCACGTCGTAGTCACCGTAGACCGCCATCTTTTCTCCCCGGTTCAGGGCCTGCCGCACCCGCGCCACCGCACGGTCCATATCCCGCATCAGACAGCTGTCCAAAAGCGGCATATCCGCCATGGACAGATACTGCCTTGCCTGTTCCACACTGGCAAGACCCCGGGCAGACAGCACCGCCGCGGTCAGAGGGTGTACCCCCTCCCGCTCCAGCCGGGCACGACCCGCAAGGTCGGGCTGCGCCACGGTCCAGATCTTATATCGCATATTGCAGCCCTCCTTTCCGGCCGTAAATCACAATTTGACTTCCTATTATATCATGTCATCCGTTGAAATACAAGAAAAAACGAACGTCCCGCCCCTCGTTTCCCAAAACAAAACACACCCCCGCAGCCAATACTGCAGGGGTGTGTACGTTTTTGTTTCGATCAGTTGCCGTAGTAAGCTTTGAGGTACATCTCGCGGATCTCGCTCATCAGGGGGTAACGGGGGTTGGCGCCGGTGCACTGGTCGTCAAAGGCCTGCTCCACCATGGCATCCAGCGTGGCAAGGAAGTCCGTCTCCTCAATGCCGTAGTCCCGGATGGTGGCCTTGATGCCCACCTGCTCCTTCAGCTTATCGATGGCGGCACACAGACCGTCCAGCTTCTCCTCGTCGGTATTGCCGTCAATGCCAAGGGCATCGGCCACCTCGGCGTAACGGGCCAAGGTGTGGGGGTGGTCATACTGGGGGAAGGTTCCCATCTTGGCAGGAGCTTCCACCGCGTTGAAGCGCAGTACGTGGCAGATCAGCAGGGCATTGGCCACGCCGTGGGGCAGGTGGTGGAAAGCGCCCAGCTTGTGGGCCATGGAGTGACACACACCCAAAAAGGCGTTGGCAAAGGCCATGCCCGCCATGGTGGCCGCGTTGCCCATCTTCTCCCGGGCCACGGGGTCGTTGGCACCGTTGTCATAGGCACGGGGCAGATACTTGAAGATCATCTGCAGGGCGCGCAGAGCCAAACCGTCGGTGTAGTCGGTGGCCAGCATGGATGCGTACGCCTCCAGCGCGTGGGTCACCGCGTCGATGCCGGAGGCGGAGGTCAGCCCCTTGGGGGCGTTCATCATCAGGTCGGCATCCACGATGGCCATATCGGGCATCAGTTCGTAGTCGGCCAGGGGGTACTTCACCCCGGTCTGCTCGTCGGTAATGACGGCAAAGGGAGTGACCTCGGAGCCGGTACCGGCAGAGGTGGGAACGGCGATGAAATACGCCTTTTCGCCCATCTTGGGGAAGGTATACACGCGCTTGCGGATGTCCACAAAGCGCATGGCCATATCCATGAAGTCAACTTCGGGATGCTCGTACAGCACCCACATGATCTTGCCCGCGTCCATGGCGGAACCGCCGCCCAGGGCAATGATGCAGTCGGGGTTAAAGCCGCGCATACGCTCCGCGCCGGCCTTGGCACAGGCCAGGGTGGGGTCGGGCGCCACGTCGTAGAACACGTCGTAGGCGATGCCCATTTCGTCCAGCTTGTCGGTGATGGGCTTGGCGTAGCCGTTGGCATAGAGGAACTGGTCGGTGACGATAAAGGCCCGCTTCTTGCCCAGCACGTTCTTCAGCTCATCCAAAGCAACCGCCAGGCATCCTTTTTTGAAATACACCTTATCGGGGGCACGGAACCAAAGCATATTCTCTCTCCTCTCGGCCACGGTCTTGATGTTCAGCAGGTGCTTGATGCCCACGTTTTCGCTGACGCTGTTGCCGCCCCAGGAACCGCAGCCCAAGGTCAGGGAGGGGGCCAGCTTGAAGTTGTACAGGTCACCGATGCCGCCCTGGGAGGAGGGGGTGTTGACCACGATGCGGCAGGTCTTCATCCGCCGGGCGTAAAGGTCCAGTTTTTCCTGCTGGGTGGTGGTATTCAGGAAGATAGAGGCCGTGTGGCCCATGCCGCCGTCCAGCACCAGCCGGTCTGCCTTGTCAACGGCCTCGGCAAAGGTTTTGGCACGGTACATGGCCAGCACGGGGGACAGCTTCTCGTGGGCGAAGGGCTCGCTGAGTTCCACGCTGTCCACCTCACCAATGAGGATCTTGGCGCTCTCGGGCACGCTGACCCCGGCCATGGCAGCGATCTTGTGGGCGGTCTGGCCCACGATGCCGGCGTTCAGGGCACCGTTCTTCAAAATCACGGCCCGGACCTTATCCAGCTCCTCGCTGCTGAGGATGTAGCAGCCTCGGTCGGCAAATTCCTTCTTCACCCGGTCATACACGCCGTCCAGCACGATGACCGACTGCTCGGAGGCACAGATCATACCGTTGTCGAAGGTCTTGGAGTGAATGACCGAGTTGACCGCCAGCAGCAGGTCGGCGCTGTCGTCGATGATGGCGGGGACGTTGCCGGCACCCACGCCCACGGCAGGCTTGCCGGAGGAGTAAGCCGCCTTGACCATGCCGGGGCCGCCGGTGGCCAAAATCAGGTCCACCTCACCCATAAGCAGGTCGGTCAGTTCCAGACTGGGCTTATCCACCCAGCCGATGATGTCCGCCGGCGCGCCGGCAGCCACCGCCGCCTCCAGCACCACACGGGCCGCAGCCACGGTGCTCTCCTTGGCGCGAGGGTGAGGACTGATGATGATGCCGTTGCGGGTCTTAAGCGCCAGCAGAGTCTTAAAAATCGCCGTGGAGGTGGGGTTGGTGGTGGGAATGACCGCACCGATCACGCCGACCGGCGCCAAAATCTTCTTGATGCCGAAGGCGGGGTCCTCCTCCACCACGCCGCAGGTCTTTACGTTTTTATAGGCATTGTAGATATACTCGGCGGCAAAGTGGTTTTTGATGACCTTGTCCTCCACCACGCCCATGCCGGTCTCCTCCACCGCCTGCTTGGCAAGGGGGATGCGAGCCCGGTTGGCCGCCATGGCCGCCGCCTTGAAAATGGTATCCACCTGCTCCTGAGAGTAGGAAGCAAATTTCTCCTGCGCGGCACGCACACGAGTCAGCAGGGACAAAAAGCTGTCCTTGTCAGTGACGGGAATGTTATTGGTCTTGGCCATAATAATCCTGCTCCTTTCGCCCACTCGCGGGGCAATCTGTTAATTTATTAACAAACCTTTGTCAATAGTTTAACAAACTTCCCCGCAGAAGTAAATAGTTCGAATGGACAAGTCGCTATGTTTTGATGTCCTTTTCTTGTATATGTTGCACAACAGCTGCGGGTTCCATTCCTACTTGTCCCCGAGGAGCGGCTGTGATAAAATACTGGTGCATTCTTCTGCAAAGAGGGTTTCTCCATGACGAAATACGACGCCGGACAATATGATATCGCCGTTATCGGCGCTGGCCACGCGGGTATCGAAGCCGCACTTGCCGCCGCCCGGATGGGTCTGCGCACCCTGTGCTTTACCGTCAATCTGGACGCGGTGGGCAATATGCCCTGCAACCCCGCCATCGGCGGCACGGGCAAGGGGCATCTGGTGCGGGAGCTGGACGCTTTGGGCGGCGAGATGGGACGGGCGGCGGACCGGGCCTGCATCCAGTATCGCCTGCTCAACCGGGGCAAAGGCCCTGCGGTGTGGTCCCTCCGCGCCCAGGCCGACCGGCGGGAGTACCAGAAAGTCATGAAGCATACTCTGGAGCGGCAGGAAAACCTGTGGGTCAAGCAGGCCGAGGTGGTAGAGATTCTCACCGAGAACGGCGCCGTCTCCGCCGTGGTCACCCAAACCGGCGCCACCTACGCGGTGAAGGCCGCCGTCATCGCCACCGGCACCCATCTGGGGGGCCGCACCATCGTGGGCGAGGTGGTCCGGGACAGCGGCCCGGACGGGCTCGCCGCCGCCCTGCCCCTGACCGAAAGTTTGATTTCTCTGGGCCTGTCCATCCGCCGGTTCAAGACCGGCACGCCCCCCCGGGTCAACGCCCGGAGCGTGGACTTTTCCAAAATGGAGGTCCAGCCCGGGGACGAGGACGCCCTGCCCTTCTCTTTCTCCACCGGCCACCGCCCGGAAAACCGGGCCGTGTGCTGGCTGACCTCCACCACTCAGGCCACCCACGAGGTCATCCGGGCCAACCTCCACCGCTCCCCCCTCTTTTCCGGGGTCATTGAGGGTGTGGGTCCCCGCTACTGCCCCTCCATCGAGGACAAGGTGGTGCGTTTTGCGGATAAAGAGCGGCATTTGCTCTTTGTGGAACCTATGGGTCTTGATACCGAGGAACTTTACATACAGGGTTTCTCCTCCTCCCTGCCCGAGGAGGTGCAGCTTGAAATGCTGCACACCATCCCCGGCTTGGAGCATGCCGAAATGACCCGCTGCGCCTACGCTATTGAGTACGACTGCGTGGATCCCACCGAGCTGCACCCCACATTAGAGTCCAAAAAAGTCCCCGGCCTGTTCGGCGCGGGGCAGTTCAACGGCTCTTCCGGCTATGAGGAGGCTGCGGTGCAGGGCTTTGTGGCCGGCGTCAACGCCGCATTGAAAATTTTGGGCCGTCCGCCCTTCATTCTCCGCCGGGATCAGGGCTATATCGGCGTGCTCATCGACGATCTGGTGACGAAAGGCACCAACGAACCATACCGCATGATGACCAGCCGCACGGAGTACCGCCTGCTCCACCGGCAGGACAACGCCGACCGCCGTCTGGCCCGGTTTGGTCACGAGCTTGGTCTTGTGACCGATGAACAGCTTGCCGCCGTGGAGGAAAAATATGCCGCCGTCACCCGGGAGCAAAAGCGCCTGGAGCATACCGGCGTCGCACCCTCCCCAGCTTTGGCGGAGTTCCTGACTCAAAAGGGGGAGGTGCCTGCCGCCGACGGCGCGCGGCTTGCAGACCTTTTGCGCCGCCCCGGCGTGACCTACGCCGACCTTGCCCCCTTTGACCCCAATCGACCCGATTTGCCCGCTGACGTGGTGGAAGCGGTGGAGATCGACACCAAGTATCAGGGGTATATCGACCGGCAACTGCGGCAGGTAGCCGAAATGCAGCGGCTGGAGGAGCGCACCCTGCCCGCCGACGCGGACTATCTGTCCATCGCCGGCCTGCGGCTGGAGGCCCGGCAGAAGCTGGACAAGATCCGCCCCCTGAATTTGGGACAGGCCGGTCGCATCTCCGGCGTCTCCCCGGCAGATCTGGCCGTGCTGATGGTGTGGTTGAAGCAGCAAGAAGAATAAAAAAGCTGTCCTGCTCTCGCAGGACAGCTTTTTTCTCTTATATCCAATCAACCTTTTTTCTTGGATGCCTCGCGCATACGGGCGGAGTGGTCCAGCAATCGCTTGCGCAGGCGCAGGTTCTCGGGAGTACACTCCAGCAGTTCGTCGTCGGCCAGGAACTCCAGACACTGCTCCAGACTCATCTTGCGGGGGGTGGTCAGGCGCAGGGCTTCGTCGGAGCCGGAGGCGCGCATATTGGTCAGCTGCTTCTTCTTGCAGACGTTGACGGAGATATCCTCCTGCTTGGGGGACACGCCCACGATCATACCGGCGTAGACCGGAGTGCCGGCGCCGATGAACAGCACGCCGCGTTCCTGAGCGTTGAACAGGCCGTAGGTCACAGCCTCGCCGGTCTCAAAGGCCACCAGAGAGCCGGTGGAACGGCGGGAGATCTCACCCTTCAGGGGGGCGTATTCCTCAAAGACGCTGGCCATGATGCCCTCGCCCTTGGTGTCGGTCAAAAATTCGTTGCGATAGCCGAACAGACCACGGGAGGGGACAAGGAACTGGGCCTTCATCCGCTCGCCCACGGGGGTCATATCCAGCAGGTCGCCCTTGCGGGCGCCGATCTTCTCGATGACTGCACCGATGCAGTCAGCAGGCACATCCACCACCATGCGCTCGATGGGTTCGCACATGACGCCGTCAATTTCCTTGTACAGCACGCGGGGGGGAGAGACCTGCAGCTCGTAACCCTCACGGCGCATGGTCTCGATCAGGATGGACAGGGACATCTCGCCCCGGCCAGCCACGTTGAACGCCTCGGTGCTGTCGGTGTCGGACACGCGCAGGGACACGTCCTTCATGGTCTCGCGGTACAGGCGCTCGCGCAGCTGGCGGCTGGTGACGAACTTGCCCTCCTTGCCGGCGAAGGGGGAGTCGTTGACGGAGAAAGTCATCTCGATGGTGGGGGCGGAGATCTGAATGAACTCCATAGGTTCCACACAGTCGGCGGCGCAAATGGTATCGCCGATGGTGATCTCACCGATACCGCTCATGGCGATGATATTGCCGGCGGTGGCCTCGGTCACGGGGACTTTGGCAAGGCCGTCATACTGGTAAAGCGCGGTGGCCTTGGCCTTCTTGGGCGCCTCGTCCGCGGCGTGGTAGTTGCACACGGCAATTTCCTGATTCTGCTTGATGACACCCCGCTCGATGCGGCCGATGGCGATACGGCCCACAAAGTCGTTGTAGTCAATGGCAGACACCAGCATCTGGAAGGGGGCGTCCTCCTCGGCCTCGGGGGCGGGGATGTAGTCCACGATGGTATCGAACAGAGGCTTCAGGTCCTCGCCGGGCACGTCGGGGGAGTAGGAGGCGGTGCCCTGTCGGCCAGAGCAGAACAGGGTAGGGGACTCGAACTGCTCCTCGGTGGCGTTCAGGTCCAGCAGCAGCTCCAGCACCTCGTCCATGACCTCGTGAATGCGCTGGTCGGGGCGGTCGATCTTGTTGACCACCACGATGACCTTGTGGCCCAGTTCCAGCGCCTTGGACAGGACGAAGCGGGTCTGGGGCATGGGACCCTCGGCGGCATCCACCAGCAGGATAACGCCGTTGACCATCTTCAAAATACGCTCCACCTCGCCGCCGAAGTCGGCGTGACCCGGGGTGTCCACGATGTTGATCTTGATGTCGCCGTACTGGACGGCGGTGTTCTTGGCGGTGATGGTGATGCCGCGCTCGCGCTCCAGATCGTTGGAGTCCATCACACGGTCCTCCACCGCCTGATTGTCGCGGTACACGCCCGACTGCTTGAGCAGGCCGTCCACCAGTGTGGTCTTGCCATGGTCGACATGGGCAATGATGGCAACATTTCTTAGTTTCTCGTTTCTCATAAAGACAGCTCCTCTGTCACAGGTTTACATATTGCAACAGGGTATTATACCGCTCCGCTGTCGAAAACGCAATCCCCCTGCCGCAAAAAATCCTGCAGTCACGGCTCCCGGCCCGCTCCGCCGGGCAGAAGCTCAAAAATGCGTTCCGATTGGGGCGGAGTACCCCCCGCCGCCTTCCAGCCGGCCGCAAAGGCCAGCCGAACCATAGAAAACAGATAGGCTTCCGCCTCGTCATACTCGTGCCGGTCCAAAAAATCGCTGAAGGCTTTTTCAAATTCATTGCTCATCATAACGATCACCTCGGTAAGATTTTATACTACCCGGCAGGATATTGCAATATTTCATATTATTGGGTGGTATATTTTTTATGGGTGATTACAATGAAGCCATTGAAAGAAAAAATCAGCATCACGATTGATGAACCTGTTTTAGAGAAAATCAAGCTTCGCGCGGAGATGGACGACCGCCCACTCTCCAGCTATATCAACCTTGTGCTCAAGGCCCATTTAGAGCGACTGGAGCGCAGGGAGCAGCAAAAACAGCAGTAATTCAAGCAGCACGGCGCACTCTTTGGGTGCGCCGTGCTGTTTTTGTTTTGGGGCTATTCCGCCCCCGGGCGGGTGTCTTTTGTAACGCCACAAAAGACACGAAAAAGGCGCATAGAAACCCATGGTTTCTATGTACTTCCTTTTGGCGACCTCCGTGGGGTCACACCCACACGGTCGGCGGACATATCTGACTGTGCCTGCTCCGATTAGGCTGCCGCACTCAATACCATCTGCAGCATTGCTTGTCTAACGAACTCCCGCCGACTATTGTGCAAACCTCCAGGTTTGTCGTAGGGGCGGCCTTCGGCCGCCCGCGGGCAATGGAGGTCGCCCCGCAGGGCGAACTCCCCCGCAGAAGCAAAAACACCGCACGGAGCCTTGCTCCGTGCGGTGTCGCGGTTTCTTACAATCCAAGCAGCTCCACAGCGATGCCGAAGTAGATCAGCAGGGACAGCACGTCCACCACCGTAGTGATGAAGGGAGAGGCCATCACGGCGGGGTCAAGGCCGATCTTCTCCGCCGCCATGGGCAGCAGACAGCCCACCACTTTGGCACAGATGACGGTGACGGTCAGGGTCAGGCACACCACCGCCGACACGGCCACCGTGACTTCGGGGTTGGACAGCAGCAGCCGGTCAATGAGCAGCATCTTGCCGAAGTTGACCGCGCCCAGCGCCACACCGCACAGGACGGACACCTGCAGTTCTTTCCAGATAACGCCCCACAGGTCCTGAGACTCCACCTCGTTCAGCGACAGGGCGCGGATGACAGCCACGGAGGCCTGCGCCCCGGCGTTGCCGCCGGTACCGGTAAGCATGGGAATGAACGCCGTCAGCACCACGCAGGCGGCAAGGGCGCTTTCAAACCCGGTGAGAATGACCCCGGTAAAGGTGGCCGACAGCATCAGCAGCATCAGCCAGGGCAGTCTTGCCCGTGCCGTTTCAAACACGCCGGTCTTGAGGTAGGGTTTATCCGAGGGGAGGATAGCCGCCATCTTCTCGAAGTCCTCGGTGGCCTCCTCTTCCATAACGTCCATAGCATCGTCCACGGTGATAATGCCCACCAGCCGATTTTCCCCATCCACCACGGGCAGGGCGGTGAAGTCGTAACGGGACAGCAGCTGGGCCGCGTCCTCTTTATCGTCCAGCGTGTTGACGGACAGCACGTTGGTCTCCATGATGTCGGCAATTTTGGTTTCGTAGTCGCTCAGCAGCAGCTGGCGCACGGTAACAACGCCCTGCAGAATCCGGTTTTTGGTGACGTAGCAGGTGTAGACGGTCTCTTTGTCCAAACCCACCTTGCGGATGCGGGCAAAGGACTCGGCCACCGTATCCTCCGGGTGGAGGAAGACGTACTCCGTGGTCATGATGGAGCCGGCGGAGTCCTTGGGGTAGTTCAGAAGCTGATTGATCTGGTGCCGGGTGGACGGGTCGGTGTTGCGCAGGATACGGGTGACCAGATTGGCGGGCATATCCTCGATGATGTCAACGGCGTCGTCCACGTACAGCTCGTCCAGCACCTCCCGCAGCTCCCGGTCGCTCAGGGAGCTGACAAGCCGCTGCTGACTGTCGATGTCCTCCATGTAGGCGAACACTTCCGCCGCCAGCTCCCTGGGCAGCAGGCGGAAGACCACGATAAGCTGCTCGGGTTCCAGTTCGTCCAGAAACGAGGCGATGTCCACCTCGTTCATTTCCTGCAGGATCTCCCGCAGTTGGCGCAGTTTCTTCTGCTCCACCAGTTCCAGCAGCAGCTCCAAATCAAAATTTTCGTGCATATGGCACATCCCCTTTCTCTTGGCTTGAAAAAGGGACACAAAAAAGCCACGGGCGTTCCCCGTGGCTGTCATCACGATGGAGAAAGGCGCGAAGGGCCACTGCCCCCGTTAAAGGGCAGGGTCGGGCCGCGCGGTCCGGCATAAGTGATAACAGCTGTCTGTGTCCCGGCAACTTCGGCTTTCCACGCGGCTTCCACCTCCTGAAAATTTGGGATACGCTTATTATAGCACCGGGAAAATAAAAATTGCAACCCCGGAGGAAAAAAAGTTGTGCAACAGGAAAACGGCCCTCCCCTTGAGGGGAGGGTGGCATTCGCGCAGCAAACGACGGGTGAGGTGGCGACAAGGACAAACCTGCCGCAGCAGATGCGGATGGAGAGGTTTTCGCCCCGCGGGGCGAGTTCCTTTGCCTACGGCGGCAAAGGAACCAAAACGCCGCCGGGGTTTGCGTGGGATGAGATTGGTCACTACGTGCCTGCTGCGGTGGGTATTTCGTTCCTGTGCACCACACTGATGGTGCAGGGGCGCGCAGTGCGCGCCCGCGGGCGGCCAAAGGCCGCCCCTACAACAAACCTGAAGGTTTGCACAATAGTCGGCGGAGGTCGTTAGACAGAACAATTTACAGATGGTACATACTGCGACAGCCTAATAGGAGGCTGCAGAGTCAGAGGTGTCCGCCGACCGTGTGGGTGTTACCCCACGGATACCGCCCAAAGGAAATACATAGAAACCATGGGTTTCTATGCTGATTTTTGGTTTCTTTTGTTCAGTGACAAAAGAAACCCGCCCTCAGGCGGAACATCCCCATCCCGCCCCGCAGGGCGAAATTCCTCCCACAAAAACCGCCTGCCAAAATCGGCAGGCGGTTTGCTCATACGTATTCAATTACTGCTGATCCAGCCAGCGGCAGGCGCCCATGGCGGCCACGGCGCCGTCCCCAGCGGCGGTGGTCACCTGACGGATGAACTTGCTGCGGCAGTCGCCGGCCACGTAGATGCCGGGAGTCTTGGTGGCGCAGAACTCGTCCACGTCATAGTAACCGTACTGGTTCAAGCCCACCAGATGGGCAAAGTTCTCATTCTCCGGCTGCAGGCCCACGGCCAAAAACGCGCCGTCCACCCGGATCTCGCTGTCCTCGCCGGTGGCATCGTTGTGCAGCTTCAGGCCGGTCAGCTCGCCGTTCTCGGTGACGTACTCGCTGACCACGGTGCTGAACCGCACCTCTACGTTGTCCTTGGCCAGCAGGGCGTCGGCCAGCTTCTGCTCGCCGGTGAAGGTGGCCAAATTCTGCACCACGGTGACCTTGGTGCACACCTCGCTCAGCAGCAGAGCCTCCTGCAGGGCGGAGTTGCCGCCGCCGATCATGGCAGTCTCCTGTCCTGTATAGAAAGCGCCGTCGCACACGGCGCAGAAGGACAGGCCGTGGCCCACCAGCTCCTCCTCGCCGGGCAGCCCCAGCATCCGGTGCTTGACGCCGTTGGCCAAAATAACCGCCTTGCCCTCGAAGGAGGAACCCTCCTCGGTGGTAACGGCAAAGCCGCCGTCGGTTTTCTCCACGCCGGTAACGCACTCCAGCTCCACGTCGGCGCCCAGATTCATCACCTGCTCGGCCAGTTTATCGGCAAACTCCGCGCCGGAGATGGTGGTAAAGCCGGGGATGTTCTCCACCTTGGGGGAGAAGGCGATCTGTCCGCCGAAGCCGGCTTTTTCGATGACCAGCACGCTCTTGCCGGCGCGCATAGCGTAGACCGCCGCGGTCAGACCGGCGGGGCCGCCGCCCACGATAATCACGTCATACATACGAATTTCCTCCCAAATTGTGTTATACAAGAGAAAGGGCCGGGCGGTATCGCCCGGCCCTTTGGGGGTTGGGTTTTAGACTGCCTGCTGAGAGGCCAGGAACTTCTTGATCTCGGGCACGCTGTAGTAGCTCTCGAAGTTGGTGCCGTCGGTGATGATCAGGGTGGGGGCGCCCTTGACGCCGTACTGCTTGCACAGCTCCACGTTGTCGTCGGCGATCAGCTTCTCATAGGCAAAGCCGGCCTTGTTGAGCATACTCTCGGCCACGCGGCAGTTGGGGCAGGTCACCCGGGAGAACAGGATAGCCCGGGCGTTGGGAGCCACCACGGGGGTGTTGCCGCAGTTGGGCACATCCTCGGCACGGGGAGCGCCGGAACGGGTCAGCTTGGAGTTGGCAATGTCATACACCTTGCGGTCCTGGAACTCCTGGCTCTTACCGTCGTTCCAGTTCTTGACGGGGCGGTAGTAGCCGGTGATACGGCTGTACACCTCGGCCTCCTTACCGCAATGGGGGCAGACGTGCTGCTCGCCGGTGAGGTAGCCGTGCTCGGAGCACACGGAGTAGGTGGGGGACATGGTGTAGTAAGGCAGCTTGTAGTTCTCGGCGATCTTGCGCACCAGATTGGCGGCCGCCTTCCAGTCGGGCAGCTTCTCACCCAGGAAGGCGTGGAAGACGGTGCCGGAGGTGTACAGAGTCTGCAGCTCGTCCTGCACGTCCAGCGCGGAGAAGATATCCTCGGTGTAGCCCACGGGCAGGTGAGAGGAGTTGGTGTAGTAGGGGGTGCCGTTCTCGTTGGCGGTGATGATGTCGGGGTAGTGTGCCTTGTCGTGCTTGGCGAAGCGGTAGGTGGTGGACTCGGCGGGAGTTGCTTCCAGGTT
>JAFQHV010000027.1 GCA_017397835.1 Oscillospiraceae bacterium | reverse complement strand
GCCAGCTCCTTCAGGTCGTCGGCGGTCAGCTCCACGTCCTGAGTGACGCCGCGCTCTTCCTTCATCTTGTCGATGAGCTCCTCGAAGTACTTCTTGCCGACCTCCATAACGACGTCGGAGTACATCTGGATGAAGCGGCGATAGCAGTCGTAGGCCCAGCGGGGGTTGCCGGACTTCTTGGCCATAACCTCAACGACCTGCTCGTTCAGACCCAGGTTCAGGATGGTATCCATCATACCGGGCATGGAGGCGCGGGCACCGGAACGGACGGAGACCAGCAGGGGGTTCTCCAGATCGCCGAACTTCTTGCCGGTGATAGCCTCCATCTTCTCGATGTATTCCAGGATCTGGGCCTGGATCTCATCATTGATCTTTCTGCCGTCCTCGTAATACTGGGTGCAGGCCTCGGTGCTGATGGTGAAGCCCTGGGGCACGGGCAGACCGATCTTGGTCATCTCGGCCAAGTTGGCGCCCTTGCCGCCCAGCAGCTCGCGCATGGAGCCGTTGCCCTCGGAAAAGAGATAGACGTACTTGTGTGCCATGTTCAAATCATCCTTTCTGTTTTCGTTGAATACGCATCTGAAAAAAACCGCCGCAGCGCGGCCCTTTTCAGATGCGTATCATGTTTGGCAGGCTTGTCCGCTTCTTCGTTCTCCCGCGAAGAGGGACACGACCACCTTAATAAAGAAATCGCAGAAGTATTATAACCGAATGCAGGAATAATTGCAAGCCTCCGCGCACTTTTTTCATGTTTTTTTATTTTATCGCGGCCCATCTGCATTTTTCTGTGCGTTTCAAACAAAAAACAGGGCGAAAGCCCCGCTTTCGCCCTGTTTTCTTACCGATTCAGTTCTTCCAGCCGATCCAAACGGCGACCGTTTTCGTGGACCATACCCTCCACCGCCGTCAGCCGGGCCGCAAAGCTTTCGTTATGGGCGCGCTGGTCGCGCTGCTCCAGCTTGATATCGTCCACACCGGCCTTGATATAGCCGATCTCGGTCAGGATGGCGCCGTCATCTTTTCCCTGCGCCCGCTGATCCTGCCGATTGCTGCGCTGGAAGGCCGCCCAGCCAAACAAAATGGCCGCGGCCGTCCCCAGTACACCCAGTACGCTTGCAAATTCCGCCATGGTATCACCCCCTCTATACAGGGGGCAGATTTTGGCTTTTTGTGTACGTTCGAGTACACCTTGCCGTAAATTTACAGCAGAGGCACACCGGCCTCGGCACAGATACGCACGGTTTCCTCGTCCCACAGGGACACCTGCACTTCGCCCACGTGGGCCTTGCCCAACAGTAGCATAGATACGCGGGACTGCCCAATGCCGCCGCCCATGGTCAGGGGCAGCTCTCCTGCCAGCAGTGCCTTGTGGAAGGGCAGCTGGCGCCGGTCGTCGCAGCCGGCCAAAGTCAGCTGCCTGTCTAAAGACTCCGGGCTGACACGGATACCCATGGAGGACAGCTCCACCGCCTGACCGTTCACGCTGTCCCACAGCAGCAGATCGCCGTTCAGATCCCAGTCGTCATAGTCGGGGGCACGGCCGTCGTGGGGCTTGCCGGAGCGCAGCTTGCCGCCGATACCGATGATGAACACGGTGGAATGCTCCTCCACGATGGCGTTTTCCCGCTGCTTGCCGGTATAGTCGGGCCAGCGGTCCTCCAGCTCCTGACTGGTAACGAAATACACGTCGGTGCTGATGTCGGGCAGGTTGGCCAGTTGGGGGAACACGGACTTCAAAAAGGCCTGGGTCACTGCCAAGGCGTTGACGATGTCCCGGACGGTCTTTTTCAGGTAGTCCACGGTGCGGTCCTGCTCGCCGATGACCTTTTCCCAGTCCCACTGGTCCACGTAGCAGGAGTGGAGATTGTCCAGATCCTCATCTCGCCGGATGGCGTTCATATCGGTGTACAGGCCCTCGCCCACATGGAACTGGTAACGCTTGAGGGCCAGCCGTTTCCACTTGGCAAGGGAGTGGACCACCTCACCCATGTCTTCCACCCCGTGGATGTCAAAGCTGACCGGGCGCTCCACACCGTTGAGGTTATCGTTCAGGCCGGAAGAGGCCGACACGAACAGGGGTGCGGACACACGGCGCAGGCGCAGAGCGCCGCTGAGATTGTCTTCAAACAGGCGCTTGAGCATACCGATGGCCTTTTGGGTCTGATAGAGGTCCAGCGAGGGTTTGTACCCCTCGGGAATGACAGTTTGTTTGGACATAAGCTTGTCCTCCGTTTTCGTTTCTTCCCGATATTATAGTCCCGCCGCAGAAAAAAAGCAATCTTTACTTGCGAATAAGCTGTCAAGCTACTATAATAAGGCATAAAGAATGGGGGATTGTGCATGAAATTCATCTCTTGGAACGTCAACGGTCTGCGGGCCTGCCTGAAAAAAGGGTTCGAGGACTTTGTCAGGGCGGAAAATCCCGACTTCCTCTGCCTGCAGGAAACCAAGATGGAACAGGGTCAGGCCCACCCCGATCTGGGCGGGCGGCAGGAGTTTTGGAACAGTGCCGACAAAAAGGGCTACTCCGGCACCGCCGTGTTCACCCACCACGCTCCCCTTGCCGTGGCCTACGGCATGGACAGGGATGTCCACGACCACGAGGGGCGGCTCATCACGCTGGAATACGAGCAGTTCTATCTGGTCTGCTGTTATACTCCCAACGCCCAGGACGGCCTGAAGCGGCTGGACTACCGCATGAGTTGGGAGGACGACCTGCGGGACTATCTCATCTCGCTGGATAAGACCAAGCCGGTCATCTACTGCGGCGACCTTAACGTGGCCCACGAGGAGATCGACCTGAAAAACCCCAAAACCAACCGCATGAACGCCGGTTTCTCCGATCAGGAGCGTGAAAAAATGACCCAGCTTCTCTCCTCCGGCTTCACCGACAGCTTCCGCTATCTCTACCCGGACCGGGAGGGGGCCTACTCCTGGTGGTCCTACCGGTTCAACGCCCGGGCCAACAACGCCGGCTGGCGTATTGACTACTTCATCGTATCCGACCGGCTGAAAGACAAGATCAAGCGCGCCGATATTCTTTCCGACGTAGAGGGAAGCGATCATTGTCCCGTTCTGCTGGAACTGGACATCTAAGGAGGAATCCCCCATGAAAATCAAAGAGTTATTCAATCAGGGCCGCCCGGTCTTTTCCTGCGAGGTGTTCCCGCCCAAAAAGACCGCGCCCGTGGACAGCATCTACAAGACGCTGGACGGTTTGAAGGACATCAAGCCCGACTTTATCAGCGTCACCTTCGGCGCGGGCGGGTCTCAGGTCAACCAGTCCACCCGTGAGATCGCCTCCATCATTCAAAACAAGTACGGTATCCCCGCCATGGCTCACCTGACCTGTGTCAACGCCACCCGGGGCGAGGTGACCGCCCTGTTGGCGGGATTGAAGGAGGAGGGCGTGGAAAACGTGCTGGCTCTGCGAGGTGACCGCAACCCTGACCTGCCTCCCAAGACCGACTTTCTCCACGCCGACGAGCTGGTGTCCTTCATCCTGCGCCGGGGCGACTTCGGCGTGTCCGCCGCCTGCTACCCCGAGGGGCATCCCGAAAGTCCCGATATGCTCCACGACATCCGCTATCTGAAACAAAAAGTGGATGCGGGCGCGGAGCATCTGGTCAGCCAGCTGTTTTTCGATAATGAGGACTTTTTCCGCTTTGTGGAGCGATGCCGCATCGCGGGCATCGACGTACCCATCGAGGCGGGTATCATGCCCGTGCTGAACCGGGGGTCCATCGAGCGCATGGTATCCCTGTGCGGTGCCAGCATCCCCCGGAAGCTTTCCCGACTGCTGGCCAAATACGGCGACCATCCGGAGGCCCTGCGTCAGGCCGGTCTCGCCTACGCCGTGGAGCAGATCAGCGACCTGATCGCCGGCGGTGTGGACGGCATCCACCTCTACACCATGAACAACCCCGCCGTCGCCCGGCACATCAGCGACAGCATCAGCTCCATCCGCGCCCTGTGATGACCGCCGAGATCACCCTGTCCGCTCCGGACACAGACGAGATCCTGCGCTACATGGGCATACCGCCGGAAAAAGCAGACGATGCCACCCGCTCCCTTGCCGTTCAGTGCGGCCAACAGCTTTTATCCGTGGCCGCCCCCCGTTGGTGCGGGCAGATTTTTGAACTGTCCTTTGAAGCGGGCGGCGTGCGGCTGGACGGCGGTCTTTTGCTGGGCGGTCTGGAATTGAAAGCCCATCTGGACGGCTGTACCCGCGCTATGGTTTTCTGCGCCACCCTCGGTACAGACGTGGACGCCCTTATCCGCCGCACCCAGTACACCGACATGGCCCGGGCGCTGGCGCTGGACTGCGCCGCCGGGGCGTTGGTGGAACAGCTCTGCGACCGTATCGAGGGGCATATCCACACCCAATATCCCGGCCTGCATTCCCCCTATCGGTACAGTCCCGGCTACGGTGACCTGCCCCTTGGGGTGCAGTGCGCCCTGCTGGACCTGCTGGACGCCCATCGTCTCATCGGTCTGTCCGCTACGGACAGCTGTATTTTGACCCCCCGCAAGTCGGTCACCGCCATTTTGGGCCTGTCCGACTCCCCTGTTTCTGCGCACAGGCGCAGTTGTGTCCTGTGTCCCAACACGGACAACTGTCAACTTCGAAAGTCAGGTGGTCACTGTGGAATTTAATACACTTCTTGCCTCCAATACCCCCGTCCTGCTGGACGGCGGCATGGGCACCATGCTGCAGGCCAGGGGCCTTGCAGCCGGACAGCACCCGGAACTGGCCGCGCTGGAGCACCCCGACTGGTTGGAGGACATCCACCGCGCCTACGTGGAGGCCGGTTCCCAAATCATCAGCGCCAACACCTTCGGCGCCAACCGGTTGAAGCTGGCCAACATGGGCAAAACGGTAGCCGAAGTTGTCCCCGCTTCCATCGCCGTGGCGCGCAAAGCCGCCGGTGACCGGGCGCTGGTCGCTCTGGACATCGGCCCTGTCGGTCAGCTGTTGGAACCCACCGGCATCCTGCCCTTCGAGCAGGCGGTGGATATTTTCAAAGAGACCGTCATCTGCGGTGTGGAGGCCGGCGTGGATCTGATCTTCATCGAGACCATGGCCGATCTGCAGGAGGCCCGGGCCGCCCTGATCGCCGCCAAAGAGGTGTGTGACCTGCCCGTCATGGTCAGCATGACCTTTGAGGAGCGGGGCCGCACTTTCCTTGGCTGTCCCCCCGCTGCCGCGGCCTTGACCTTGGAGGGACTCGGTGCCGCCGCCATCGGCGTGAACTGCTCGCTGGGTCCCAAGCAGCTGCTGCCCATCATCGAAGAGCTGGGCCGCTGGACGAACCTGCCCCTGATTTTGAAACCCAACGCCGGCCTGCCCGACCCCGCGGGCGGCGGCTATGACATCACCCCGGCCCAGTTTGCCGAGACGCTTGCCCCCGCCACCCAGTTGGGGGTGAAGCTGCTGGGCGGCTGCTGCGGCACCACCCCGGAGTATATTGCCCTGCTGAACGCCGCTTTGGACGGCCGCACCGTTCGCGCCAACACCACCCCCATCCCCGCCGCCGTGTGCAGCAGCACCCGGGCGGTACCTATTGACCGGGTCCGGGTCATTGGCGAGCGCATCAATCCCACGGGTAAAAAGCTGATGAAGGAAGCACTGCTGCGGCAGGACGTGGACTTCATGGTCCGTCAGGCTTTGGAGCAGACCGAGGCCGGAGCGGACATTCTTGACATCAACGTAGGTCTGCCCGGAGTGGACGAGGTGGACATGATGTGCCGCACAGTGAAGGCGGTGCAGGCGGTCACCGATGCTCCCCTGCAAATCGACTCCACCGACCCCGCGGTGGTGGAGCAGGCTCTGCGGCTCACCTGCGGCAAGGCCATCGTCAACTCGGTCAACGGCGACGAGGAGTCCCTTTTCTCCCTGCTTCCCATCGTGAAGAAGTACGGCGCGGCGGTGGTGGGTCTGACCCTTGATAAATCGGGCATCCCCCAAACGGCGCAGCAGCGGCTGGACATCGCCCGGCGCATCGTTGCCGCCGCCGAATCTTACGGCATCCCCCGCCGGGACATCATCATCGACTGTCTGACCCTGACCGCCTCCGCTCAGCAGGAGTGCGCCGCCGAGACCCTGAAAGCTCTGCATCTGGTCAAACAGGAGCTGGGGGTCAAGACTGCCCTTGGCGTGTCCAACATCTCTTTCGGTCTGCCCCTGCGGCCTCAGGTCAACCAGAACTTTTTGACCATGGCCATGGTGTACGGTCTTGACCTGCCCATCATCAACCCCAACGCCGCGGCCATGATGGCGGCGGTTCGCTCCTACCACCTGCTGATGAACATCGACACCGATGCACGGGAATACATCGCCGCCTACGGCGGGCAGACTGCTCCCGCCGCCCCCACTCCCGAGGGCGGAAGCCGCTCTTTGGACGAAGTGGTGCGCCTTGGCCTGAAGGGTGAAGCTGCTCCCGCTGTCCGGCTGCTGCTGGAACAGGGTGTTGCCCCCATGGACATCGTCAACAACACCCTCATTCCCGCTCTGGATGCGGTGGGTGCGGACTTTGAGGCCGGGCGGCAGTTCCTGCCCCAGCTCATCCAATCCGCCGGCGCGGCTCAGGCCGCCTTTGAGGTGCTGCGCGCCCATCTGTCCGCCGCCGGGCAGACCCCCGACCAAAGCAACGTGGTGGTGGTCGCCACCGTCAAGGGCGACATCCACGACATCGGCAAGAACATTCTGAAAGTCCTGTTGGAAAACTACGGCTGCACCGTCATCGATCTGGGCAAAGATGTGTCCCCGGAGGACGTTGCGGCCGCTGTCCGCAGGCACAATGCCTCCCTTGTGGGTCTGTCCGCCCTGATGACCACCACCCTGCCCGCCATGGAGGACACCATCAAGCTCCTGCGCCGGGAAAACCTGCCCTGCAAAATCATGGTGGGCGGCGCGGTGCTGACGGCGGATTACGCCGCCCAGATCGGCGCCGACTTCTACGCCAAGGATGCAAAAGCCGGCGTGGACGTAGCCCGCAAGGTTTTTGCCTGCGCTGAATAAATCAAAAAAACACCCTGTCCCGCGGGACAGGGTGTTTTTTATTTGATGTCCAAAGACCGTTTGAATTCCGAAGGGGTCATATCGGTCTCCTTTTTGAATGTGCTGGCAAAGTACTGAGGGGTATCAAAGGCCAGCATATCGGAAATTTGCGCAAAGTTATAAGTGTGGTTGCGGATGAGCTCTTTGGCGTAGGAGATCTTCTTGGCGGTGATGTACCGGCCGATGGTGGTGCCGCACTGCTGGCGAAACACCCGGCTGATGTACGAGGTGCTGTAACCGGTCACGCCGGCCAGCTCCTCCATGGTAAGTTTCTTGCCCAAATTGTCCCGGATATACGACTTTATGGTGGAAACAAGCTGGGTTTCCATACTTTCCCGTACCGGGGACACGGAGTTCTCCTGCTGCTCCAAAACCGCCCGGGCCAGCAAAATCAGCAGTTGCTCCAGGTAGGTTTTTATCAGCTGTTCGCCCCCGACCTTTGCCCGGGAACGGCGGCGCAGCTTGAGCAGGGTCACGTCGTTTTTCGGGATATGGAAGCTGTTTCGCGCCTCGCTGATGATGGAGCTGACGAAGGGCCGCAGGCTTTGGCTCAGGGCCGCACGGTACCCCTCAAACAGCTTCATAGCCGGGGATCGGCACACAAAGGAGATGACGAAGAAGTCCGGGTTGGAGCGGAAGGCTCGGATGGCGTGGAACTCATGGGGCTTATGAAACAGGATCTCCCCCTGGTTCAGTACCAGCGTCTTGTCGTCCGCCCGGATCTCCACCGCGCCCTTATCCACGTAGACCATTTCCCAAAAATCGTGCGCTTCTCCGTCAAAAACGAAGGATTTGTCCAGTTCGTAGTAGTGAATCGTTACAATTTCCGGGATGTAGAACAGTGTTTTCGGTCTTGTTTTCTTGTAGGATGCCGCCACGGAACGTCACCTCCTGCCCCTCAGTTCAGAATTTTATACATATAGTGTAAAATTTTCACTTATCATTTTTCATTTTTATTCTATCATAAAAGTAGGCGAATGCCAATACATAAGGAGGTCGATTTCCCATGAAAAAATCCATTAACTTTTGGTCTTTCTCCGGCAAGGACGTGTATCAGGCCATGGACCTGGCCAAGGCTGCCGGCTTTGAGGGTATCGAGCTGGCCCTGCTGGACAGCGGCGACCTGACCCCTAACTCCACCGACGAGCAGCTGGCCAAGATCCGCGCCTACGCCGACAAGCTGGGCCTGGCCATTCCCAGTCTGGCCAGCGGCCTGTGCTGGGGTGCCTCCCTGACTGCCGAGGATCCCGCCGAGCGGGATGAGGCGCACAACATCATCGTCAACCAGCTGCGCTGCGCCAAGGCGCTGGGTGCCGACACCATTTTGGTGGTCCCCGGCTCCGTGTCCGTGGAGTTCGTGCCCGAGCGCCCCGTGGTGGACTACGAGGTGTGCTACAACCGCGCGCTGGAGTCCATCAAGCGTCTGGTCCCCTACGCCGAGCAGTACGGCGTGAACATCGGCATCGAGAACGTGTGGAACTTCTTCCTGCTGTCCCCCCTGGAGATGCGCGCCTTCATCGACGCCGTGGGCAGCGAGTACGTGGGTTCCTACTTCGACGTGGGCAACGTGGTGTACAACGGCTATCCCGAGCAGTGGATCCGCATTCTGGGCAAGCGCATCAAGAAGGTCCACTTCAAGGATTTCCGCCGCAATCCCGGCGGCATCAACGCCTTTGTTGACCTGCTCAGCGGCGATGTGAACTGGCCCGAGGTCATGAAGGCCTTTAACGAGGTCGGCTACACCGGCTGGGCTGCCGGCGAGATGATCCCCAACTACGCTTTCGCCGCTGACCAGATTATCTACAACACCTCTGCCTCTATGGAGCGCATCCTGAAGGAAAACTTCTGATTATAAAAACTGATAGGAGGAACAAACAATGATTAAAGTTGGTTTGATTGGCTGTGGCTTTATGGGTGGTATGCACGCCGCCTGCTACGCCGCTCTGGAAGAGCTGGGCGTCAAGGTGGTCGCCGTTGCCGACGTGCGTCCCGAATTCGCTCAGAAGCTGGCCAACGGCGCCGAGATCTACGCCACCGGTATGGAGCTGATCGAGAAGGCTGACGTTGACACCGTGGACATCTGCCTGCCCACCCACCTGCACACCGCCCACGCCGTTGCCGCTATGAAGGCCGGCAAGAACGTCTTCGTGGAGAAGCCCGTGTGCTTCAACGACGACGAGATGGACCTGCTGCTCAAGACCGAGAAAGAGACCGGCGCCAAGGTGCAGGTCGGTCAGGTGGTCCGCCTGTTCAACGAGTATGCCTGGCTGAAGAAGGTCGTGGACTCCGGCGAGTACGGCAAGGTGGTGCACGGCGAGTTCCGCCGCCTGTCCAACCTGCCCACCTGGGCCTGGGAGAACTGGCTGCATCAGCCCGAGAAGAGCGGCGGCGTCGCCGTGGATATGCACGTGCATGACGTGGACTATGTCCGCTACATCATGGGCGAGCCCGACACCGTCAAGGCTCACGCCTACCGCGATGCCGACGGCGTCATCCAGCAGATCAACGCCACCTACGGCTACGGCAAGGACGTTTGCATCGCTCTGGAGGCCGGCTGGAACTACCCCGCCGACTTCCCCTTCACCGCTGACTGGCGCGTGATGTTCGAGAAGGCTACCGTCGTTCTGTCCGGCGGCGTTGTCACCGTGTACCCCGTCGAGGGCGGCTCCTTCAACCCCGAGATCGCGGCCGAGTTCGAGGGCACCAACGACATCGGCGGCAACGTGTCCAGCCTGGGCGGCTACTACAACGAGCTGAAGTACTTCGTTGAGGGTCTGCAGGGCAAGAACGATATGTCCATCGCCCCCATCTCCGATGCCATCGAGTCCGTCAAGCTGGCCAAGCGCGAGATCGAGGCTGCCGGCGGTCTGATCGTCAAGTAAGGAGAATTTCCCATGCTGAGAGTTGGTATTGTTGGCTGCGGCAACATCTTCACCATGCACGCCACCAGCGCCCACCACCTGCCCAATGCGCAGATCGTGGGTGTGTGCGACATCAAGAAGGACCGCGCCGATAAGGCTGCCGCCAAGTACGGCGTGCAGGCCTACTACGACTATAAGGACATGATCCGCAAGGATCTGCTGGACGTGGTGCACATTTGCGTGCCCCACTACCTGCACCCCATCATCTCCAAGTACGCTTTGGAGCAGGGGGTCCACGTCCTGTGCGAAAAGCCCATGGCCATCACCATGGAGGATGCCCTCTATAACGTCAAGCTGGCCGAGGAAAAGGGTCTGAAGTACGGCATCATCTTCCAGTGCCGCTACAACGACTCCGCCAAGCTGGTCAAGGAAAATCTGGAGAACGGTCAGCTGGGCAAGATCATCTCCGCCCGGGTCACCCTGACCTGGTCCAAGCCCGACACCTACTACTCCCTGTCCGACTGGAAGGGCACCTGGGAGAAAGAGGGCGGCGGCGTCATCATCGACCAGGCCATCCACTCCCTGGACCTGGCCAACTGGTTCATCAACGATGAGATCGAGTCCGTTCAGGCCAGCATGGCCAACCGCGACCACTCCATTATGGAGGTGGACGACACCAGCGAGGGCTTCGTCCGCTACAAGGGCGGCGCTACCTTGAGCTTCTGGGCCATGAACAACTACGGCTTTGACGACGCTATTGAGGTGCGCCTGTACTGCGAGAACGGCAAGGTCGTCATGGACTACGACCACGCCAACATCTACTTCAACGACGGCCGTGTCCTGTCCATCGAGACTAAGATCGATCCCGACGTGGTGTACGAGGGCGGCAAGGATTACTGGGGCTTCCAGCACATCCGCGAAATTGCCGACTTCTACGACTGCGTGGAAAACGACCGCGAGCCGCCCATCTCCGGCCGCGAGGCGCTGAAGATCCAAAAGCTCATCTGCGACATCTACGCCGAGGGCAAGAAAAACTTCTACCACCACAACAAGTAAGGAGAAGTCTATGCTCAAAGTTGGTATCGTCGGCTGCGGCCTCATCTTCCCCATGCACGCCGCCAGCGTCAACTTCCTGCCCAACGCGCAGCTGGTTGGCGTATGCGACATCAAAAAAGACCGTGCCGACAAGGCCGCCGCCGAGTACGGCGCCCGGGCCTACTACGACTACAAGGATATGATCCGCAAGGACATCCTTGACGTGGTCCACATCTGTGTCCCCCACTACCTGCATCCCGTCATTTCCCGCTACGCTTTGGAGCAGGGCGTTCACGTCCTGTGTGAAAAGCCCATGGCCCTTACCATGGAGGATGCCCTGACCAACGTCAGACTGGCCGAGGAAAACGGTCTGAAATACGCCATCGTATTCCAGTGCCGCTACAACGACTCCGCCAAGCTGGTCAAGGAAACGCTGGAAAAAGGCACCTTGGGCAAGGTCATCTCCGCCCGCGTGGTGCTGACCTGGTCCAAGCCGGACGAGTACTACACCACCTCCGACTGGAAGGGCACCTGGGACAAGGAGGGCGGCGGTGTGGTCATCAACCAGGCCATCCACTCTCTGGATCTGGCCAACTGGTTCATCGACGACGAGATCGTTGAGGTCCAGGCCCATCTGGCCAACCGCGCCCACCCCATCGTGGAGATCGAGGACACCGCCGAAGGCTTCGTCCGCTATCAAAACGGTGCCACCCTCGGTTTTTGGGTCACCAACAACTACGGCGACAACGATGCCATCGAGGTGCGCCTGCACTGTGAGAAGGGCAAGGTGGTTATGAACTATAACCACGCCGACATCTTCCTCAACGATGGAACCGTCCTGTCCGCGGATACCGAAAATCACACCGGATCCATCCACAGGGACGGCATGGCCTACTGGGGTTATCAGCACACCCACCAGATCGCCGACTTCTACGACTGTGTGGAGAATGACCGGGAGCCCTTCAACTCCGGCCGGGATATCCTGAAGATACAAAAACTCGTCTGCGATATCTACACCGAGGGCAAAAAGAATTTCTACCGCCATAACCAGTGATAAAAACGGTGCATGGACCTCCATGCACCGTTTTTTTACTCCAAACACTGTGGGTTTGTGCCATACTTTTTGAAAAAACGCGAAATTCTTATATTGCGCGGCGTTTTTTCGTTGCTATAATGGAGGCAAGAAATCCCGTTCCAACCACCCTCACACACAGAGAAAGGATGACGGTTATGACTTTGACCGAAAAGACCTACCTGCACTGTAAGCAGGTCATCCCCGGCGGTGTCCAGCTGCTGAGCAAGCGCCCCGAGATGTTCGTTCCCGGCCAGTGGCCCGCCTATGCCACCCGTGGCAAGGGCTGCCGGATCTGGGACATGGACGGCAAAAGCTACTACGACATGACCACCAACGGCATCGGCGCCTGTCTGCTGGGCTACGCCGACCCCGACGTGTCCAAAGCCGTCACCCGCCGCATCAAAAACGGCTGCATGACCTCCCTGAACGCCCCTGAGGAAGTTCAGCTGGCCGACAAGCTGCTGGAGATCCACCCCTGGGCCGAGAGCGTGCGCTTCGCCCGCACCGGCGGCGAGACCTGCGCCATCGCCGTGCGTATCGCCCGTGCCACCACCGGCCGGGACGTGGTGGCCATCTGCGGCTATCACGGCTGGGCGGACTGGTATTTGGCCTGCAATTTGGGCGACGGTGATGCCTTGGCCGGGGTCCATCTGCCCGGTCTGGAACCTGCCGGTATCCCCTCCGGTCTGCGTGGTTCCGCCGTCACCTTTACCCATGGTGATTTTGAAGAATTCGACAATATCATCGCCCAATACGGTGACCGTCTGGCCTGTGTGATCATGGAGCCGTTCCGCAACGTGCTGCCCGCCGAGGGCTTTATGGAGCACGTGCGCGACGAGGTGCACCGCGTGGGCGGTCTGTTCATCCTGGACGAGATCACCATCGGCTGGCGGTACTGCTTCGGCGGCTCTCACCTGGCCCTGGGTGTCAACCCCGACATTGCCGTGTTCGCCAAGGCGCTGGGCAACGGCCACCCCATCGGCGCCATCGTAGGCACCAAGGAGGCTATGGACGGCGCTCAAAAGTCCTTTATTTCCAGCACCTACTGGACCGAGGCCGTTGGCCCCACCGCCGCTTTGGCCACCATCGACAAGATGGAAAAGACCCGCATTTGGGAGCATACCGCCGCCATGGGCCGCATCATCCAGAAGGACTGGGCCGAGGCCGCGCAGAGCGGCGGCGTAAAAATCAGCACCTTCGGCGTTCCCTGCCACGCCCAGTTCAAGTGGGAGGAGGACTGCCCCCGCGAACTCAAGACCCTGTTCACCAAGCTGATGCTGGAGGAAGGCTTCCTGGCCACTCCCCTGTGCTACCCCACTCTGGCCCACAACGAGAAGATCCTGGCCAAGCATCGCATCGCGCTGGAAAAGACCTTCCGCACCCTGGGCGGCCTGCTCAAAAAGGGCGGCAAGGAAGCCGTGGCCGAGGCCATCGGCGGCGAAGTCTGCCAAAGCGATTTCCAGCGTCTGCTGAAGTAAATATCCCCCTGCTTTGCCTGCGGCGCTCCTCATGGGGAGCGCCGCAGGATTTTGTCTGTTTTTCCTCCTTATTTTTCCGCAAAAAATCCTTGAAACTCTTGACTTTCAGGCAATATTTGTATTATAGTTACAGTAGCTACGTGTACTTATATAAAAGCAATTCCGAATCCGTAACTTAAACACAGAAAGGATGTTTTCACTATGTCTATTTCTCAGGCTACTTACAACCGCGCCAAGCAGATCATGCCCGGCGGCGTTCAGCTGCTGAGCAAGCGCCCCGAAATGTTCGCTCCCGAACAGTGGCCCAACTACGCCGTCAAGGGCAAGGGCTGCAAGCTGTGGGACATGGACGGCAAGAGCTACTACGACATGACCACCAACGGTATCGGTGCCTGCCTGCTGGGCTACGCCGATCCCGACGTCAGCAAGGCCGCCATCAAGCGCATCAAGAACGGCTGCATGACCTCTCTGAACGCCCCCGAGGAAGTTCAGCTGGCTGACAAGCTGTTGGAGATCCACCCCTGGGCCGAGAGCGTGCGCTTCGCCCGTACCGGCGGCGAGACCTGCGCCATCGCCGTGCGTATCGCCCGCGCCACCACCGGCCGCGACGTGATCGCTATCTGCGGCTACCACGGCTGGGCCGACTGGTACCTGGCCTGCAACCTCAGCGAGGGTGACGCTCTGGACGGCATCCACCTGGCCGGCCTGCAGCCCGCCGGTGTTCCCTCCGGCCTGCGCGGTTCCGCTGTGACCTTCCACTACAACAACGTTGAGGAGTTTGATGCCCTCATCGCCCAGTACGGCGACCGTCTGGCCGGCGTTATCATGGAGCCTCTGCGCAGCACCATGCCCAACGAGGGCTTCCTGGAGCACGTGCGTGACGAGGTCCACCGCGTGGGCGGCCTGCTGATCTACGACGAGATCAGCATCGGCTGGCGCTTCACCTTCGGCGGTTCTCACAAGGTGCTGGGCGTGCAGCCTGACATCGCCACCTTCGCCAAGGCCATGGGCAACGGCCATCCCATCGGTGCCATCGTCGGTACCAAGGCCGCCATGGACGGTGCCCAGCAGTCCTTCATCAGCTCCACCTACTGGACCGAGGCTGTCGGCCCCGCCGCTGCCCTGGCCACCATCGACAAGATGGAAAAGACCCGCGTTTGGGAGCACGCCGCCGCCATGGGCGACATCGCTCTGAAGGACTGGGCCGAGGCTGCCGAGCGTCACGGTGTCAACGTTCACATCGACGGCGTGTCCTGCCTGCCCCACCTGGGCTTCACCGACTTCCCCCTGGAGACCAAGACCCTGTACACCGCACTGATGCTGAAGGAAGGCTTCCTGGCCCAGGGCGGCTTCTACCCCACTCTGGCCCACAACGAGAAGATCATGGCCAAGCACCGCGAAGCCAACGACAAGGTCTTCGCCAAGATCGCCGAAACCATCAAGAAGGGCGGCAAGGAGGCCGTGATCGAGGCCATCGGCGGCCCCGTCTGCCAGAGCGGTTTCCAGCGTCTGAACGGCTGATCACAGCCTGAGCCGCGAAAGCGCAAATGAAGCATCTGTTTGAAGTCCGCGCCTGCGGCGAGACGATCGGCCTTCGCACCCACGAGGATCTGTTTCAAATGCAGTATGTGTGGGCCTGCGACCGCCACAGCCACGCCGATTACGAGGTCCACCTGATCCTGCGCGGCAACTGTGTGCTCAACGTAGGGCAAGCCCGGTACGATTTGCACGCCCCTCAGGCTGTGCTGATCGCTCCCGGCCAGTACCATTTTCTTCCTCAGCCGCTTTCCGGTGATTTTGAGCGTTTTTCGCTCTGTTTCTCAATGAAAAAGGGGCCGCTGCTTTCTGCTCTGCAGGCAGCGGTCCCTGCCAGCATTTCCTTTCCGATCTCCAGGGACCTTGACACGGTCTGCCGCAGCATTTTTCACGAAAGTGCCGCTAACAACCCGTTCCGGTACGATATGCTGCACACCCTGCTCAGCGCCCTCATGATCCATATCTTCCGCGGCGCGGGGGTCTCGGCCCCCAACGCCGGGTTCATCCACGAACGGGACGAGGATATGCTGAATAAGATCGACACCTATATTGAGAAATATGCCACCAGGCACGGCTCGCTGGAGGAGCTGACTGCCAACCTGAAAATTTCCCGCCGTCAGCTGAGCCGCATCCTGCAGAAGCACTACGGCAAGGGATTGCGTGAGCTGCTCATCCGCTCCCGGATGGACAGCGCCCAGTGGCTGCTGAAAAACACGCAAAAGCCGGTGGCCCAAATCGCCGGTGAGTTGGGTTACGACTCTGAATCAGCCTTCTATCAACAATTCCGTTCCCGGTTCGGCATGTCTCCCGTGCAATACCGAAAATCCCACACACAACCCGAAACTCAAACATAAACGGAGGTACTACTATGAGCGAACTGTTTTCCCTGTCCGGTAAGAACGTCATTCTGACCGGCGGCTGCGGCAACCTGGGCCGCATCATGGCCAAGCATCTGGTCGACTTCGGCGCCAAGCTGTTCATCGTGGACGTCATCGACACCCCCCTGCCCGAGCTGGAGGGCGCTGACGTGACCTACATCAAGTGCGACCTGTCCAGCACCGACTCCATCCGCGAGATGTATGAAACCGTGGAGAAGGCCGGCGGCAGCGTGGACGTGCTGATCAACAACGCCGCCTGGGGCGGCGGTGCCGGCGGCAAGAAGATGACCAAGACCCGTATGGAGGACTTCGACGACGAGACCTGGGCCTACGGTCTGGACGGTGTCGTGGGTGTCACCTTCCGCTGCATTCGCGAGTCCATCCCCTTCTTCAAGCGCGCCGGCGGCGGCTCCATCGTCAACATCGCTTCCATGTACGGCGTGGTCGCTCCCGACCACTCCATCTACGGCGACACCGGCAACAACAGCCCTGTCACCTACGGCGCCGGCAAGGCCGGTGTGGTTCAGCTGACCAAGTACTCCGCCTCTTACCTGGCTAAGGACGGTGTTCGCGTCAACGCCATCACCCCCGGTCCCTTCCCCAAGGTGGCCGCCACCGATCCCACCCTGCTGTCCATCCTGCAGAAGAAGACCATGCTGGGCCGCACCGGCGACCCCAACGAGCTGGCCGGCGCTCTAATCCTGCTGTGCTCCAACGCCTCCAGCTTCATGACCGGCACCAACATCATCGTGGACGGCGGCTGGACCGCTTGGTAATTCCGCTCTTTTCGGCGCAACTTTCCCGTTTTTTCTATCAAAAGTGTATGTAGACAACCCGGCCGCAGCGCAGTACAATTGTTCTCATAACATGATCTGCCTGCGGCCATAATCTCATGTTCACCTGCGGCCGCGCAAACAACGAAAGGATGTATACCCAATGAACGTAATCAAAGTCGACGGGGAACACGGTGTCATCAGCCGCCACCCCTCCGGCGCCTTCCGCTACCACGGCTGGCCCACCCTGACCAAGCTGACCGACGGCACTTTGGTGGTGGGTGTGTCCGGCCACCGTATGTGGCACGTGTGTCCCTTCGGTAAGACCCAGCTGTTCTTCAGCCGGGACGAGGGCAGGACCTGGTCCTCCCCCGTGGTGCCCAACGACACCTGGCTGGACGACCGGGACGTGGGTCTGTGTGCCCTGCCTGACAACGGGCTGGTCATGTCCTGGTTCAACGCCGACTACACCCTGCTGGACGTGCGCGCCGACAAACTGAAGGACCTCTATTCCCCTGCCGAGCTGGATCTGGTCAACGCCTACCGCGCTGTGGCCGTCCAAACCGAGGATGAGCAGCCCGGTGCCTTCCTTCGCTTCAGCCGGGACGGCGGCATGACTTGGGGCGAGCCTCGTCCCACCCCCGTCTGCAACCCCCACGGTCCTACCCGGATGAACGACGGCAGCCTGCTCCACTTCGCCCGTGAGTACGACGAAGCCATCCCCTTCGACGAGCGCCGCGTGATTGCCATGCGTTCCGCCGACGAGGGTAAGACCTGGCAGGAATTGGGTCGTCCCGGCCTGCCCGCGGGCATCAAACCCACCAACTTCGTGGAACCTTACGCCCTGCAGCTGCCCTCCGGCCGCATCGTGGGCGTCATCCGTTACCAGTCCCGGCTGGCCCCCGACGAGCCCAAGCAGTACGGCACCTTCACCCTGTTCTGCACCATCTCCGACGACGGCGGCCGCACTTGGTCCGAGCCCAAGTGGACCGGCTCCATGGGCGCCCCCGGTCATCTGATGGTCCATTCCTCCGGCGCCCTGCTGTGCTCCTACGGCTGCCGCACCAAGGGGGCCTATTCCGAGCGTGTCATGGTCAGCTATGACGAGGGTGAGACCTGGGAACTGGACATCTGCATCAACGACAACACTCCCGACGGAGATCTGGGCTACGCCTCTACCGTGGAGCTGTCCGACGGCAGCCTGCTGACCGCCTACTACCAAAAGTACGTGGACGAGAGCGGCGCAGCCGACGACAAAACTTCTCTGCTGTACACCAAATGGCGCCTTCCTGAGCGCTAAATTTATGACGCCTTGAAAAGGAGCGTTCTCTATGAAAGTAATCAAAGTCAACGGTGAGCGCAGCTTCGTCAGCCGCGTTACCGACGGCGCCTTCCGCTATCACGCCTGGGCCACCATTACCAAGCTGACCGACGGTACTTTGGCCGTGGGCGCTTCCGCCCACCGCCTGTGGCACGTTTGCCCCTTCGGCAAGAACTACCTGTACCTGAGCAAGAACGAGGGTAAGACCTGGTCCCGCCCCATCGTGGTCAACGACTCCTGGATGGACGAGCGGGACGTGGGTCTGTGCGCCCTGCCCAACAACGGCCTGCTGATGACCTGGTTCAACCACGGCCACAGCTTCTTGGACATCCGTTCCGCCTCCCTTGCCCGCAACTACACCCCCACCGAGTGGGCCTTTGTTCAGGCCTACCGCGCCGCGACCTGGGACGACGTCAACACCTCCGAAAGCAAAGCCGGCTGCCACGTCCGTGTCAGCCATGACGGCGGCCTGACCTGGGAGGGCGATACCCGCCTGACCATCAGCTCTCCCCACGGTCCTACCATGCTGAACGACGGCACCCTGCTGTACTTCGCCAAGACCGGCGAGCGCGACCTGGACGGCAACGAGTACCCCGAGCGCCCCATCGTCGCCTGGCACTCCACTGACGAGGGCAAGACCTGGTCCGAGATCGGCCGTCCTCCCGAGCCTGTGGACGTGGGCTGGGGCGGCTGCTACGAGCCTCACGCCATCCAGCTGCCCAACGGCCGCATCGTGGGTGTCATCCGCTATGAGGACGTGGGCGTGCTGACCATGTACGTCACCTACTCCGACGACAACGGCAAAACCTGGACCGTGCCCCAGCCCATGGGCACCGACGGCGCCCCTCCCCACCTGATGCTGCACTCCTCCGGCGCTCTGCTGTGCTCCTACGGCCGCCGCAAGCCCGGCGACTTCTCCGAGCGCGTGCTGGTCAGCTACGACAACGGCGAGACCTGGGAGCAGGATCTGGTCATTGACGACACCGCTCCCGACTGGGACCTGGGTTACCCCTCCACCGTGGAGCTGTCCGACGGCAGCCTGATGACCGTCTATTATCAGAAGTACGTGGATGAGAACGGCGTTGCCGATACCAAGGCGTCCCTGTTCGCCACCCGCTGGACACTGCCCGGCCGTGATGCCGCCGGCGATGCCGAGAAGCAGGTCGTGACCTTTGACGACGGCCACGCCCAGAATGAATGGTAAAATCCGGCTGATACGTTCCGCCGATAAAGAAAGGAAGTTAACCCTATGAATATGAGAAGAAGCAAGACTTTGGAAATGCTGCGCGCCGGTAAGACCGTCATTTCCACCAAGTGCAACACCAGCGACCCCCGTGTGGTGGAGATCGCCGCCATGATGGGCTTCCCCTGCATTTGGGTGGACAACGAGCACGTCGCCAACGACTACTTCGTCACCGAGAAGCAGATCATGGCCGCCAAGATCTATGACACCGACGTGCTGGTGCGTATCCCCCGCGGCTCTTACAGCGATTACATCCGTCCCCTGGAGCTGGATGCCTCCGGCATCATGGTTCCCCACGTTATGTCCGTGGAGGAGGCCAAGGAGATCGTCCGTATGACCCGCTTCCATCCCATCGGCCGCCGCCCCGTGGACGGTGGCAATGCCGATGCCAAGTACTGCATGGTCCCCACCCACGAGTACACCCAGCAGGCCAATGACCAGCGCTTCGTCGTCCTGCAGATCGAGGACCCCGAGGCCATGGAGCAGATCGACGAGATCGCCGCGGTCGAGGGCTTCGATATGCTGTTCTTCGGCCCCGCCGACTACTCCCACGCCATCGGTGTTCCCGGTCAGATGGATCACCCCGAGGTCCAGGCCGGCTTCCGCCGCGTGGCCGAGGCTGCCAAGAAGCACGGCAAGTTCGCCGGCACCGTGGGCGGCATGGCCAACGCCGCCGAGCGTTTTGCCATGGGCTATCAGTTCATGAACATCGGCGCTGACGTGGTGGCCCTGGACAACTACTTCAAGGAGATCTACGAGTTCAGCACCCAGTTCAACAAGTGATCGCCATGAACGAGTCGCTGCAGTATTTCACCGGCGCACAGTTCACCATCCCCAACAACCGGCCCGAGGGTGTCCCCGCCCCGGAAACGGTGGGCAGCCTGTCCTACCGCCCCGGTGAGGGTCTGTTGGTCACCATGCGCTGCTACGAGGCAAAGCCCCGGGCCATCTACCATGACCCCAACGGCGCCATCTACACCGACAGCTGTATGGAGGCCTACGTGGACTGCTTCCCCGAGATGCACCGCGGTTACCTCAACGTGGAGATGAACGCCAACGGCGCCGCCTTCTGCTCCTTCGGCACCCGCCGCCACCTGCGCAGCACCCTGCCGGCCATGGGCATCCCCCACCCGGAGGTGGAGGCCGAGCGCGGCGAGGAGAACGGCCGCGCCTACTGGCAGGTCACCTGCCTGCTGCGCGCCTCCCTGTTCGAGGCGCTGTACGGCCGCCCCTTCGTGCTGGAGCCCGGCCACAAGATGCGCGGCAACTTCTACAAGTGCGGCGATCACACCGCCGCCCCCCACTGGGCAAGCTGGGCCCCCGTGCCCCGTCTGGATTTTCACGATCCCGACAGCTTCGGCACCTTTGTGGTGGATAAATAAGCAACAAAAAGCACCGAGCCTATGGCTCGGTGTTTTTTGTTATGCTGTATGGAGTCTGATCAGCTTCGTGATCATGGCGTAGATACCCCACGCCACCACGGCAATGGCGCAGAAGCCAAACAGCACCCAGAAGACCGCTGTCCAGCCGAAGTTGTCCGCCACCACACCCAGGCCATAGGCGCTGATGGTGCTGCCCACATAACAAAATCCGTTCAAAACCCCCGCAATCATACCGGAATTCAGCTTTTCCCGCATGAACATGGGGTAAATGCTGGTGTTCAGGTTGTTCAGACCGGCGGCCAGATAGTTGACCACCACCATGCCCACCAGCAGCGCCACCGCCCAATCCAGCCGCATGAAGCCCACCAGACCGGCAATCAGTACGCCCATTGCGGCAAAGACAATACCGCTGTGTCGGATATAGTCGGGCACTTTCTTGTGCATCCACAGGGCAAAAACGTTTCCAAAAATAGCGGAAATCGGCAGGAACAGGGTCAGCAGAATGGAGAGAGCATCGGGGAAGTTATAAGTTTCCTTCAAAATGGAGGGCACCCAAGTGGTCAGGCCGTCCTTGATGAGGTTGATGCCCACAGAGAACAGGCACAGGAACCCAACTGTGGTATAAATCAAGCGGTGTTCCACCGCATCCAATCGGTCGGGGGCACCCTTTGCCTCAGTGCGCACCACCTCCGGCGCGTCTGCGGCCCGTTCCGCCTTTGCCATGCCTGTTGCTTTCCCATACAACACGATCCAAAGCACGGCCACCGCAGCATCCGCTGCCGCCGCGGTAAAGAAGGCCAGCTGGAAGCTGTCAAACAGCGCGTAGACGGCACTCAGGCCGTAGATAACCAGGGTTCCCACGCCCACCGTGGTTCCCATCACCGCGCTGGACCGTCCCAGGGCTCTGCCCGGCAGCGCCTCGGCCAACATGCGAACCAGAGTTGGCCACAAAACAGACAGGGCAATGCCGTTTACCAGCCACAGCCATTTGATGAGCGAAAACTCCACACCCAGTGCCACGATCAGGTTGACGGCGGTGGAGGCGGCCATACTGCCGAAAATCGCCCATTTAATATTGTACGTCTTACAGAACAGGCCGTTGATGACCTGCCCGATACCGTAGGCAAAGAAGAAGAAGGTGGACGCCATACCGGCCTCGGCCTTGGTCACACCGTAAAAGTCAATAATTTGCGTAATATTGGCGGCGTAGTTGACCTTGCCCAGATAGGACACGGAATAGAGCAGCCACGCCAAAAAAATCAGCAGATTTTCCCGCTTTCCGGTTTTTGTTTTCATGCCAGTTCCTCTCCCGTAAACACATTGTACTCATTTTCCCGATACAGCGTCCGAAGGCCCTCAGGCAGCTTAGCATCGGTAATATAGGTGTATTCCCGCTTCATGTCCGCAATTTTCAGCAAGGCTTTTTTCTCAAACTTGCTGCTGTCGGCCAGAACAAAAACTTCGTCCGCAATCTCCAGCATCTTTTTCTGCACCGGGTGCAGGTCGGGATGGAAGTCACCGATACCAAAGTCCATGGAAACCGCCGACGGGAACAGAAAAGCCTTCTGCACATGAAGCCGGTCCATGGCTTCCAGCACCAAGCTGCCGTAGAAGGAGTTCTCCTCCCGCACGTAGTGACCGGCGCACAAAATCATCTGGAACCCGGGCTTTTGGCACAGAATCCGGAAAGCACCCAGGTCATGGGTCACCACCGTCAAGTTGGAAAACTTCTCGTTCAGCATCTCGGCAAAGGCAAGGGCAGTGCTGCCCTCATCCAAAAAGATGATATCCCCCTCCCGCACAAAGGCCATGGCGTTGCGGGCAACTTGCTTTTTCTCCTCGGAAAAGTCCTTGGTTCGCTCCTGCAGGTAGTAATATCTCTGCATACCGGGATCCCGGACCGCGCCGCCGTGGACGCGCTTCAAAAGTCCCTGCTGCTCCATCGCCATCAAATCCCGGCGGATGGTTTCCAACGAAACGCCGAACTGCTCCACCAGCTTGGCGGTCAACACCGCGCCGTTGGTTTCCAGTTGTTGACGGATAATATCCTGTCTGTTTTCTGCAAACATTAGCAACACGCTCCAATCAATTCCACATTGTACTCCACATTTTCACACAAGTCAACACACATTTCCACATCAGAGTGCAAAAAGAACGCCACCCAAATGGGTGGCGTTCCTTTCCACACCTTATACATTCTTCCCCACTCGGGCCAGTACTGCTCTTGCCGTGTATTCATCCGTAATCAGGGTGTCCACAAGGCCTGTGCGCAGCGCGCCGATGATTGCCTGCGCCTTGTCCTCGCCGCAGGCCACGGCAACAGTCTGCTTCGCCTGACGCAAATGCTCCTTTGACGCGCACAATGTGTTTTCGTACAGCTCCACAAAGCTTCCACCCGCATCAAAAAAGTGTGTGGAAATATCACCAACAGCGCTCATACACTTTTCGTTGTATCCAAACGCTTTGCTGAAAGTCTGGATAATCTCATGATTGCCGATGCCAACGATTGCGATGTCTATCTCACCCCACAGGTCGCACAGTTTTTTATAATAGGAGGTTTTTTTGAACAACGCACAATCCTCCCGGCTGTCCGGGCGGTAAGGAAACCACGCATACTTCACCCCGGCCCCGATTTTATCTGCAAAGCCACGGGCCAGTTCGTTGGACATGAAACAGACCTGCTCCTGATCGGTAGCGCCAAACAACGGGAACACAACATTTTCTGCCGTCGCCTCCCGTGGCAGCTCCTCCGCCAGTAATTGAATCGTGCGCCCCCAGGAAACCGCTATTTTCTGATTGCCCCGTTTAAGCAGCGGCAAAATGCATTCCGCCGCTTTCCTTACGGTCATCAACCGGCGCAGGTCGGCGTTTGTGTTGCTGACAGCACACACCACCACCTGCCTTACCTTCAATGCCCGGCAAATTTGCGCCCCCAATTCCTCACAATCCTGCTTGGAATTGTGGATTTTAATCTCAACAATATTCTCTTTTACCGCGTCATTGAGCAATTTGGAAACCGTCTGGCGGGACAGATTCATTAAATCCGCAATTTCCTGCTGAGTATACTTTTTTGCGTAATAAAGAACGGCGGCCTCTTCCATTTGCTTTTTTTGCTGCTCCATATGCCCCCACCTTTCCTGCATCCTTCTGCACTTGATTGTACCACATTACGACAAATTGTCAACGAATTAACTTTTGTCCTTGACAAATGTTAATTCGTTGCGCTATGATGGTGGCACAACCGCAAAATGGAGGTATCTGTATGTTAGTAACGATGAAAGACATGCTTGCTGATGCAAAGCAAAACCATTATGCTCTGCCCGCCTTTGACGTGAGCAATTACGAGATGATGCGGGCCGTGCTGGAAACCTGCGAGGAGGAGCGCTCCCCCGCCCTGCTTATGGGCTTGGGTGTGGACCTACAGGGACGAAATCTGCAGCTGCTGTCCGCCATGGTAAGGGCCTGCTCGGAGTTTTTTAGCATCCCCGTCTGCTTCCACCTGGACCATGCCACCGATTTTGAATTCATCAAGGCCGCCATCGAAGCCGGTTTTTCTTCCGTCATGTACGATGGTTCGGTCCTGCCCTTTTCCGAAAATACTGCCACCACCGCCCGGGTGGTGGAGTACGCCCACAAACACGGCATCACAGTAGAGGCTGAGCTGGGCCACGTGGGCAACGCCAGTGTGGGCAGCATCAGCGAAACAGGCACGGACACCGACCCAGGCGAGAGCCTGACCGTCCCCGAGGAGGTTGCCAGATTTGTGGACCTCACCGATGTGGATGCCCTTGCCGTGGCCATCGGCACCTCCCACGGTGTGTATCAGAAAACACCCGAGCTGCGCATTGACCGTCTGGACCAGATTACCGCCGTCTGTAACCGGCCGCTGGTCCTCCACGGTGGAAGCGGGACTCCCGACGACCAGATGCAAAATGCCATCCACCACGGCATTACCAAAATCAACATCTATTCTGACGTGCTGTTTGCCCTGAACAAGGGCCTAAAGGACACCTTGAACACCGTCACCAATCCCTCTGCGTGGCCGTTTTTGGTGTATGAAAGCTCTATGAATATGATGAAGGACGTGGTCCGGGAAAAACTACGCACCTTTGGCAGTGCGGGAAGGGTATAAGGTAATACGATGAAAATCAAAGCAGCGCGTCTTTACGGCGCCAACGATGTTCGGCTGGAGGAATTTGAGCTACGTCCCATCACCTCGGGGGAAATTCTGATTAAAATCATCTCCGACAGCGTGTGCATGTCCACCTACAAAACCATTCTGCAGGGTGAAAAGCACCTGCGCGTCCCCGAGGGGATTGCCCAGCACCCCGTCATCATCGGTCACGAATTCTGCGCCGAAATCGTTGAGGTTGGCAGCAAGTGGAAGGACAAGTTTGCCGTCGGCGATAAGGTAGCCATGCCCCCCGTCCTGTCCTATCTAGGCGGCACTCAGACCGTGGGTTATTCCTTTGAGGAAATTGGCGGTGTCGCCACCTACGCCATCGTATACGAGCATATTCTGGACAACGACTATCTCATCAAGCTCAACAGTGATGCCTTCTTCAACGGCTCCCTCATCGAGCCGGCCTCCTGCGTCATCCGGGGTTACAAGGCCAGCCTGCATCTGGATAAGGACTTTAACCCTGTGGCTGGCATCAAGCCCGGCGGTAAGACCGCCATCCTCGCCGGCTGCGGTCCCATGGGCCTTGTGGCCATCGACCTTGCCCTGCATGGGGCGGTCAAGCCATCCCTGCTGGTGGTGACCGACCTCGACCAGGCAAGACTGGACCGGGCCGCCGCCATCTTCAACCTCGAGCAAGCGGCGAAAGACGGCATCAGGCTTGTGTTCCTCAACACCGCCGACAAGGAGAAACTTCTGGCCGTAACAGACGACACCGGCTTTGACGATGTGTTTGTCTACGCTCCCGTCCCCGCCGTGGTAGAACTGGGCGACTCTATTCTCGGCTTTGACGGCTCACTGAACTTTTTCGCCGGCCCCATCGATAAGAATTTCAGCGCCAACTTCAACTTCTATAATGTCCATTATGCTCAGCATCACGTCTCCGGCACCAGCGGAAGCACTATCGGGGACATGAAGGATATCGTTGCCCTGATTGGGGAAAAGCGCCTGGATCCTTCGGTAATGATTACCCACATCGGCGGCATGAATGCCGCCATCGATACCACGGTCAATCTGCCCAAGATCCCCGGAGGTAAGAAGCTGATCTACACCCACATCGATCTACCCCTCACCGCCATCGCCGACTTCGAGGCGCTGGGCGCTTCCGATCCCCGCTTCAAAGTCCTTGCCCAACTGGTCGCTGCCCACAACGGCCTGTGGTGTGCCGAGGCAGAAGCCTACCTGCTGGAACATTTTTAACTCCCTCAAGCCCCCCGGAATCGGTTTGATTCCGGGGGGCTTGAGGGTATTACGGTCTGAAGTCCTTTGAAGTGCAAAAAAGAACGCCACCCAAATGGGTGGCGTTTTAAAAGATTGTTCCGTAAGCTTAGCGCTTGGAGAACTGGGGAGCGCGACGGGCGGCCTTGCGTCGTCGCAAAGTCCGCTTCGCTCGGTTCCGCCCGCGGCGAAAGCACGCTCCGCTCCCATGCTCCTCCTTCCCCCGCCGCAGACGCTTGCGCCGGGTTGCGGCGGGG
>JAFQHV010000026.1 GCA_017397835.1 Oscillospiraceae bacterium | reverse complement strand
TTGGGATCCAGCCACACAGCGCCCTTGGCGGTCTTGCCCATCTTCTTGCCCTCGGAGTTGAGCAGCAGGGTGATGGTCATGGCGTGGGCGTCCTTGCCCAGCTTGCGGCGGATCAACTCGGTGCCGCCCAGCATGTTGGACCACTGGTCGTCGCCGCCGAACTGCATATTGCAGCCGTAGTGTTGGTACAGGTAGTAGAAGTCGTAGGACTGCATGGGCATGTAGTTGAACTCCAGGAAGCTAAGGCCCTTTTCCATGCGCTGCTTGAAGCACTCAGCACGCAGCATATTGTTCACGGAGAAGCAGGCGCCGATCTCACGGATAAACTCCACGTAGTTCAGCTTCAGCAGCCACTCGGCGTTGTTGACCATACGGGCCTTGCCCTCGCCAAACTCGATGAACCGCTCCATCTGCACCTTGAAGCAGTCGCAGTTGTGCTGAATGGTCTCGGCGGTCATCATGGAGCGCATATCGGTGCGGCCGGAGGGGTCGCCGATCATGGCGGTACCGCCGCCGATCAGGGCAATGGGCTTGTTGCCGGCCATCTGCAGGCGCTTCATCAGGCACAGGGCCATAAAGTGACCCACGTGCAGGGAATCAGCGGTGGGGTCAAAGCCGATATAGAAAACGGCCTTGCCCTCGTTGATCATCTTGGAAATCTCTTCCTCGTTGGTGACCTGGGCGATCAGGCCGCGGGCCTTGAGTTCTTCGTAGCAAGTCATGTTCATTCTCCTCTTATGTCAAAATTTAATTACTAACAGCTTTTTGTTCCTGCTTTGCCAGCAGAACGTTGTATCCGATCACGCCGCCGACCACGACCACCGCGCCCACCAGCGAAACCAAACCGATTTTATCCACACCGGGATAGAACACCGCCACCAAAATGGGATTCAGCACCGGCTCCAGGCCGGACACGAGGCTGGCGGTAACCGCAGGAGTGGTTTTCAGGCCCTCACCCAGGAAAATGAAAGCAAAGCCCACCTGGAACACACCCAGCACCAACAGGCTTACCATACAGGTGGTGCCGAACTCCGTCTCCCGCAGCACAAAGGGCAGGCCGATCACCGCGCTGATGACGTGGCCGAAGAAGGCCGAGGAAAGTGGGTCCCCGCCGGGCAGGTCGTTGAGCATAAAGACCACCGCGTAGCTCACGCCGGAGATCAGGGCCAGCATATCACCGGTCAGACCGCCGCCGGACAGGCTCTCCACAAAGAAGCAGATCACGCCGCCGAATACCACGGCACAGGCCGCCAGATCCAACCCGCCGGGCCGCTTACGCATAAAGATGGCGGTCAATACGATGACGAAGATAGGCGCCGTGTACTGCAGCACGATGGCGTTGGCCGCCGTGGTCATCTTGTTGGCGATGGCGAACAGGATGTTGGTGCAGGACACCATCAGCGCGCCGAGGAAGATCCAGCGGTTAAAGCGCAGCTTCTGCTTGGTCAGCCACAGGTAGGCGGCCATCACCACCACAGCGATGGCGGTGCGGCCGCCGTTGACCGCCATACCGTTCCAGGGGATCCCTTTCATGCAGATGCCGCCAAGGCTGTAGCAGATGGATGCCAAGAACACGAACAGCGTGCCCTTTTGTTGTTTGGTCATAATAACGTTCCTTTCACGAAAAAGCCCCCTGTCCTTGCGGACAGAGGGCATAATATGCGGTACCACCTCTGGGTTGCCGACACCTCACGGCGGCGGCCTTACGGAGTGCAGCACACTCCCACGCGGTAACGGGCGCACCCGGCCTGCCCTACTGCGCAAAGCGGTTCAGGCGGCTGCTCCGAGGGGTATTCACGCCGCGTCCTCTCCGTCCTTTCACCGGCCGGACGGCTCTCTGCGCTGGTTGCGCGGCACTACTCTTCCTCATCAACGCAAGGATGTATCAAGCAGATTATAGCATCTGTTTCAGGTTTGTCAAGGGTATTTCAGCGGCTTTGAATGATGATATAAGCAACAACCGCAACCGCAACGACCACAACACCCAACAGCCAAATCGCCATAGGCTCAACCTCCCTGTTTGTATGCCCGCGCCTGGGCCAGCATCTCTCCCGCCCCCTGTAAGGCCGCCGGGGTCAGCAGGTCGCCGCTGGTCAGCCGGGCCAGTTCGGCACAGCGCTGCTCCTCGTCCAGCCGCTGCACGGCGGTAAAGGTGCGGCCATCGGCCTCCCCCTTCTCCACGCAGAAGTGGCTGTCCGCCATAGCGGCGATTTGGGGCAGGTGGGTCACGCACAGCACCTGCTTGCTGCGGGCAACATCGGACATCTTTCGCGCCACCTTTTGCGCCGCGCGACCGGACACGCCGGTGTCCACCTCGTCAAAAATCAGGGTAGTCACCTGTTCGTTCTCCGCCAGTACGTTTTTCAGGGCCAGCATGATGCGGGCCAGCTCACCGCCGGAGGCGATCTTATGGATGGGTTTCAGCTCCTCGCCCACGTTGGCGGACATCAAAAACTGCACCGTGTCCATGCCCGTTTCGTCCAGGCCGGTCTCCCCCGCCTTCTCGGTAAACTCCGCCATAAAACGCACCTTGGGCATGTCCAGTTGGGACAGTTCGTCCTCGATGCGGGTCTGCAGCATCACCGCCGCGGCTTTGCGGGCGGCAGAGAGCGTTTCAGCGGCAGCCTTAGCCTGTTCAAGCGCCTTGGCCAACTGGCCTTCCAGGCGGGCGATGGTATCGTCGGCATACTGAATTTGCTCCAGCTCCTGCCGGCTGCGGTCCAAAAAGGTCAGCATATCGTCCACCGTGGCACCGTACTTCTTTTTCAGGCGGTAGATAAGATCAAGCCGCCCCTCGATTTGATCCAGTTCCCCGGCAGAGGACTCAAAACCGTCACGCAAGTCACGAATCTCCTCGGCCAGGTCGTAGGCGGCATAGCGCAGTTCCGCCGCCTTCTCCCCCATTTTGGCCAGTTCCTCGCTGACACGACCGCCTGCATTCAATGCCTGCTGTGCCTCGGCCAGCAGTTCTACCGCCCCCCGGTCGCTGTCCCCGGACAGGGCCTGGTACGCCGCCTCCACCGCATCCATGATGCGGCCGGCGTTGCGCAGCAAGTCACGCCGGGCAGTGAGGGTTTCATCCTCCCCGGCGGTCAGATCGGCACGTTCCAGTTCCGCAATTTGATAGGTCAACGTGTCCACGCGGCGGGCCTTTTCCGCCTCGTCCATGCGCAGGCCGTTCAGCTGACGGCGAATGTCGGTCAAGGCGTGGTACTGCTCGGCGTATTTCGCCAGCAGCCCCTCGGTCTGCCCAAAGCTGTCCAGATAATCCAGATGGCAGGCTGGATCCAGAAGCTGCTGCCCGTCGTGCTGACCGTGAATGTTCAACAGCTGACGGCCCAACAGCTTCAGCTGGGCCACGGTCAGCGGGCGGCCATTGACCCGGCAGACGTTGCGGCCGTCGGCCAGCAGTTCCCGTTCCAGCAGCAGCTCGCCGTTTTCGTCGGGAGCAACACCATTTTCCGCAAACCAGGCAAGCGCCGGAAGCGCACAAAACACCGCACTCACCCGGGCGCCGCCGGCTCCGGTGCGGATCAGGTCACGGCTGGTGCGTTCACCCATAACGGCGCCAATGGCGTCGATGACGATGGACTTGCCTGCACCGGTCTCACCGGTCAGCACATTGAACCCCGGCTCAAAGCGAATGTCAGCCGATTGAATGACCGCAATATTCTCGATGTGGAGCAGAGAAAGCATCTCTATCCCTCCGTTGATGGTCAGTTGAGCATATTGTGAATTTCGTTGCAGAACTCCGCCGCAGCATCGTTGGTGCGCATGATCAAAATGGCGGTATCGTCACCGGCCAGCGTGCCCACCAGCTTGTCAATTTCCATGGAGTCCAGTGCGGAGCAGGCCGCAGAAGCAAGGCCGGGCATGGTGTTGACCACCACGATGTTCTGCGCCACGTCAAAGGAGGTCACACTCTCCTTAAAAATGGTACGCAGGCGCGCTTCCACGTCGGAATTGTGCTTGCGGTTGGAGCGGGCGTAGTGATAGTGCCCGCCGCCGGAGCGTTCCTTGACCAGATGCAGCTGCTTGATATCGCGTGAAATGGTGGCCTGGGTCGCATTGTACCCTCTGGCGCGCAGGGCCTCGCGCAGTTCCTCCTGGGTTTCCACGCTGGCGGTTTCAATGATGTTCAAAATCTCGTTCTGGCGGTTGTTTTTCATCCCCGACCACCCCCAAGCTTTTGATTAAGCAGCTGATAAAAATTCTTGCCCGTCAGTCGGACCAACTGGGTTCGGCACTCCGCTTTACAGATTTCCACTCGATCCGTACCGGAAAGTCGGATTGCTTTGCCGCCGTCCGCAGACAGATACACGCTTTTACGGCTGCGTTTGGGCAGCTGCACGGTAATATTACGTTCCGCGGACAGCACCAGGGGGCGCGCGGACAACTGATGGGCACAGATGGGCGTGATAATCAGCATATCCGAGTTCGGCTCCACAATGGGGCCACCGGCCGACATGGAATAGGCCGTAGAGCCGGTTGGCGTGGATACGATCACACCGTCACCGGACAGATGACTGATCAGGCTGGTACCGTCCGCCGTAACGTCCAACTCCGCCACGCGGGCGATGCTGCCCTTGGAAATGACCGCGTCGTTCAGGGCGATCTGATCATAAATCAGCTGCTTGCCGCGAAACACCTTCACCTGCAGCATCATGCGCGCTTCGATGGTATAGCTTCCGGCAGGAACACGGCTGATCAGGCTCAGTTCGCTCTCCTCCAGCTCCGCCATAAAACCGATACTGCCAAGGTTTACACCCAAAATGGGCACGCCATGACTTGTGGCATCCTTGGCTGCGTGCAGGATCGTACCGTCACCGCCGAAGCAGATCAGCATATCCGCTCCGGGAAGCTCCTGTTCCAGCTTCTTGAAATCCATATCCCGGGGCAGATCGGGAGGCAGCACGGCTCCCAACTCAAAGGGCAGACAGAAGCAGCACTCCACCCCGTCCTTTTTCAAGATGTCCGCAGCCTGACGCGCCGCCCGCATCCCTCTGTCCCGAAAGGGATTGGAACTGAGTATGATTTTCAATGCTCCACCTCCTCCAACGTACCGTGGGAGCGCGCCACCAACCCGGCAAGATCCCCCTGCCACGGCTGACCGGCGCCCGCTTTCAAATAGCCAAGATACTCAATGTTGCCCTCCGGACCCCGGATAGGCGAAAAGTCCACATCCAGCACGGTGAAGTCCGCGTTGTCCGCGTGTTCGAGAAAATGCTCCAGCACCTCAAGATGCACGGCACTGTCCCGGACAACGCCCTTCTTTCCCACCTTGTCCTTGCCCGCCTCGAACTGTGGCTTCACAAGGCAAACCACGTGCCCTTCCGGCTTAAGAAGGGTGCGCAGGGCCGGTAAAATCAAATTCAGGGATATGAACGACACATCCACACTTGCAAAATCCAGCGGCTGCTCAATGACCTCCGGCGACAGATAGCGGGCATTGGTGCGCTCCATACAAACCACCCTGGGGTCGGTACGCAGACGATAGTCCAGTTGATTGTACCCCACATCCACCGCAAAGACCTTTTGGGCGCCGTTTTGCAGCATACAGTCGGTAAAGCCGCCGGTAGACGCGCCAATATCGGCGCAGACGGCACCGTTCAGGTCGATGGGCCAGCACTTCATGGCTTTTTCCAGCTTCAGACCACCCCGGCTGACGTAGGCCAGGGTCTTTCCACGAACCTCGATCTTATCCTCCGCGGCTACGGGTGCACCGGCCTTGGTCTGCTTTTGTCCATTGACATAGACCTGACCGCTCATAATAATAGCCTGGGCCTTTTGACGGCTTTCAGCCAACCCCTCGCGGGTCATCACCACGTCCAAACGTTCTTTAGCCATTTGCCAGCACCTCCCGAGCCGCATTGCACAGGCTCTGCCCATCCAGTCCCAACGCCTGCTCCAGCAGCGGTGTGCTGCCGTGGGTCACAAACTCCGCGCCGCTGTTGCGCAGGACAATTTTCGCCTGTACCCCCGCCTTGGCAAGGGCCGCACCCAACCGCTGCCCCACGCTGCCGGCAGCCACGCAGTCTTCGGCGACCAGCATAGCACCGGTGCGGGAAACACTTTCTACTACCGCTTGGGTATTAATCGGTGTAATGGTATTCAGCTTTACAACTTCCGCACTGATCCCCTGTTGTTCCAACCGATCGGCCGCTTCCAAAACACGATTGATGAGCACACCGTAGCTGACCAGCGTAATATCCGTTCCGCGGCGTAACACCATAGTGGGCTCCGCGCCGCTGTCGGACCGATACGATCCCTCTCCCCCTCTGGGGAATCGGATGGCGACCGGACCATCAAACTCGTTCACCGCCCGACGCAGCATCCGCTCCAGCTCGGCATAGTTTGCCGGTGCCAGCACGGTCATGCCGGGAATACTGTCCAGATAGGCCACGTCCAGCACACCGTGGTGGGTCTCGCCGTCCTCACCTACAAGGCCGGCCCGGTCAACGGCAAACACCGTATGCAGTCCCTGAATGGCCACATCGTGCATCAGCATATCGTAGCCCCGCTGCAGGAACGTGGAGTAAACAGCAAACACCGGGATCGCTCCCTGTTTGGCCATGCCGGCGGCCATAGCTACCGCGTGTCCCTCGGCAATGCCAACATCAAAAAAGCGCTCAGTAAACTGCTCCGCAAATCCATCAAGACCTGTCCCGCTCTGCATGGCTGCGGTGATCGCGCACACGCGGCTGTCTTCGGCAGCCAGGTCGCATAACGCCCTGCCAAACACCGCAGAAAAGTTCTCTCCGCCGCATTTCAGCGGCTGACCGGAGGTAATGTCAAACGGTGCAACCCCGTGGAATTTGTTGGGCCGCTCCTCTGCATGTGTATACCCTTTTCCCTTTACAGTTCTTATGTGCAAAAGGACCGGCCCATCTTTTTCTTTGGCGTACTGGAGGATTTCTGTCAGTCCCTTTACATCATGTCCGTTCACGGGGCCCATGTAGGAAAACCCCATATCCTCAAACATACTGCAGGGCAGAATTCCCTCACGCACCATCTTTTTCAGCTTGTGGGTAACGGAATAGAACTTGCGGCCCACGGCCGTCAGGTGCATAAACTTACGATAGCGCTTTTTAATGGCAAGATACTGCGGACGCAGACGCTTCCGGGCCAGATACTCCGCCACGCCGCCCACGTTTTGCGTGATGGACATACCGTTGTCGTTCAGGATGACCAGCAGGTTCTCTTTGCTCTGTCCGGCGTTGGAAAGCCCCTCGTAGGCAAGGCCGCCGGTCAAAGCGCCGTCCCCGATCAGGGCAATTACGTGGTAGTCCTGTCCCAGCATGGTTCTAGCATACGCCATACCCACCGCCACAGATACCGAGTTGGATGCGTGCCCTGCCACAAAGGCATCGGCATTGCTCTCCCCGGGCTTGGGAAAACCGGCCAAACCGCCGTACTGACGCACGGTTTCCATCTGCCCGGCGCGCCCGGTAAGCATCTTGTGTACATAGCACTGATGGCCCACATCAAACACCAGTCGATCCCGCTCCAGATCAAAGACCCGGTGCAGCGCCACCGTCAGTTCCACCGCACCCAGATTGGATGCCAAATGACCGCCGGTACGGCTGACTTGTTCCACCAACTGCTTGCGCAGATCCGCACACAGGCGAACGGCCTGCTCGTCCGTGATATCATGCAAATTCATCTGCTCTATTCCGGTTTCCGACATGCAAAGCCGTCCTCCCCTCTGTCCTTGCGTTATATTTCTTAGTATTCCCGGCCGGCCATCAGCCTGGCCAGCCAAATGTGGAATTCGGTATGCGCCATGCCGTTCAGGGCCGCAACAGCCTGTTCGGTCAGCTCGTCCACCAGCTGACCGCAGCGCTCCAGTCCTAGGGCGGTAACAAAGGTAGACTTTTCGTTCTCCGCATCGGAGCCGATGGGTTTGCCGAGCACCTGGGCGCTGCTGGTCACGTCCAGCATATCGTCCCGCACCTGGAACGCCCGGCCCACACACTGGGCGTATTCCCGCACCGCCTGCCGGGTAGCCTCGTCGCCGCCGGCCACAATGCAGCCAAGCTCCGCCGCCGCACGGATCAGTGCTCCGGTCTTGAGGGATTGCAGCAGCTCCAGTTCCTCCAGGGTGAGAGTGCGGCTTTCGCCGTCCATATCCAGCATCTGACCGCCGATCATGCCGGCCGCACCGGCCGCATGGCTCAGACAGTCCACCGCAGCCAGCACCCGCTTGGGTTCGAGATCACCCGCATACTCGCACATAATCTCAAAAGCTGCCGTCAGCAGCGCGTCGCCTGCCAGCACGGCGGTCGCTTCGCCAAATACTTTGTGGTTGGTGGGCTTGCCGCGGCGCAGGTCATCGTCGTCCATACAGGGCAGATCGTCTTGGATGAGTGAATAGGTATGTATCATCTCCACCGCGCAGGCAAAGGGCAGCGCTTGCTCCACCTCTCCCCCACACATACGGCAGGTTTCCAGGGTCAGTACCGGTCGAATGCGTTTTCCTCCGGCCATAAGGCTGTACTGCATCGCTTCATAGATTTGTCCATACTTCACCCGATCGACAAAACATTTGGACAAAAAATTCTCTACAAGCGTGCAGTCCTCCTGCAGCAGTTTGTTGAAATCCATATTCATTCCTCCGTATCAAAGGGCACTTCTTCCGGTTGGCCCTCGGCCCCAACTTTCAGGAGGGAAACCTGCTGCTCCGCTTTGTCCAGCAAGGCAGAGCAGTTCGCCATCAACTTTGTCCCCTCTTCAAACAACGCAAGGGACTGCTCCAACGGCGCCTCGCCCTTTTCCAGCAGGGCCACGATCTCCTCCAGCCGGGCCATGGACTGCTCAAAATCAAGTTTTTTGGTTGCCATCACAGGCACTTCCTTTCTTCCACGCGGCAGGTAAGGCTGCCGTCCGCAAGGCGTACATCCAGTTTATCGCCGGTTTCAACCTGTTCCGCGCCGGTCAACACCCGGCCGCTTTCGTCCCGGGCAATGGCGTAGCCGCGGCCCAGCACCTTCAGCGGACTGAGTGCATCCAGCGCCGCCGCCAGACGGCCCATACGCCGCTGCTGTGAGCCAAGGACCTGTTCCATACCGTGAAGCAGGTTTCCGCTTTGGTAGTCCAACAGCAGCCGCTTCTCCCGGATCCCGGCAGCGGGGTCGGTCAGCACACGGCTGCGTTTCAGCCGCTCCAACCGCTGCCGCGCAGCGGAGATGGGCTGTGTCGCCGCCCGCCAAAGTCGCTGGCTCAGGTGGTTCAGGCGCTTTTCCACTTCCGTTCGGTCCGGAACCGCCAGTTCCGCCGCATTGGACGGGGTCGCCGCCCGCAGGTCGGCCACGAAGTCGGAGATGGTCACGTCCGGCTCGTGCCCCACGGCGGAAATCACGGGAATTTCGCTGTTAAAAATCGCCTGTGCTACCGGCTCTTCGTTAAAGGCCCACAGATCCTCCACCGAGCCGCCTCCGCGTCCGGTGATGAGCAGATCACCCAGCTTATAATAATTCAGGTAGTCGATGGCCGCGGCGATCTCCTCTGCCGCCTGCTCACCCTGTACCCGCACGGGGACCACCAGCACACGGCTCATGGGCCAGCGCGCTTTCAGGATTCGCAGCATATCGCGCACCGCCGCGCCGACAGGCGACGTAACCAGCGCGATCTGTTTGGGATACATCGGCAGCGGCTTTTTTTCCGCCGGGTCAAACAGGCCCTGTGCCTGCAGCTTATTCTTAAGCTGTTCAAAGGCGATTTGCAGCTGACCTGCCCCTTCCGGAGTCAGACTGACGCAGTAAAGCTGGTACTGTCCGTCCCGGGGAAACACGCTGATGCGCCCGGCGGCAATGACCTGCATACCGTTCTCCGGACGAAAGCGCAGACGTACCGCATCTCCGCGGAACATCACGCAGCGCAGGGCACTGTCCGCGTCTTTCAGGGTGAAATAGTGGTGCCCCGAGGGATACATCTTGTAGTTTGATATCTCACCCCGGATCAAAACACCGGACAACAACTCGTCCCGGTCCATCAGTCCCTTGATGTGCTGGCTGATCTGGGACACGGAGAGAATGCGCAATTCATTATCCATACTCCGCACCTCTCTCCAGCGCGCGGTGGGTCAGAATGGCCACACCCATGGCGTTGTCGGTGGAGTACCGGGGTTCGGCAAATACCGCGCCGCAGGCTTCCTGCATGGCGGCGCGCAGACGGCGGTTGGAGGCCACACCGCCGGAGCAGAGCACCGGCAATCCGGGATAGCGCTCCTGCGCTTTTTTCGTGGCGCGGACCACCGTGTCCGCCACCGTATCCAACACAAAGCAGGCTACCGAGGCAGGTGTTTGGCCACGCTGTACCATATCCTTCACTTTGTTCTCCATACCGGACAGCGAAAAGGTCAGTTCATTCAATTTTACAGCAAAGGGTTTGCTCTTTTCCTCCTCGGAATACAGCGCATCCAGCGCTTTTCCCGCCGGGAACGCAAGACCCAGCAGCACGCCCGCCCGGTCGATCAACTGCCCGGCAGAGATATCCTGCGTGCCGCCGATGGCCTGCGCCTGCACGTTACAGCCATCCGGGGTCACGTGGAGCAATTCCGTCGTTCCGCCGGACAGATGCCACGCCAAAAACGGGGCGTCCAGCAGCTCCGGCCGTCCGGCAGACCACGCAGCCGCCGCCAGATGCCCCTGCTGGTGGGAACACGGCAAAAAGGGCACTCCCAGCACGTCGGCCAAGGCCTGCGCCTGTGAAGTACCCGCCAAAAAGCACGGCATATAAGAGCCCTCCACCGCCCGCGGCCGGGTGCTGGCACCCACCGCCCGCAGTCCGGTCAAATCGCACTGCGCAGCAAGCTGCTGCACCAGTCCGGGCAGCCGTTTCACATGCTGGAACAGCGCATCGCTCTGTCGAAGGCCCAAAGTTCCCTCCGGCACGTCCAGCAGCTTACCCACGTTCAAGCCCTGTTGTCCGTCAAAATACGCCACCGAGGTGGTGTAATTGCTGGTATCAAACCCCAGTACGCCCCCGCTCATTCCTGACTGGGGAGTTCGGCACGGGCGAAAGAACCCAAAATGCCGTTGATGAAAGACACGACCTCAGCAGGCTCGTATCCCTTGGCGATCTCAACCGCCTCGTTGATGGCGGCAGCGTTGGGGATCTCGGGCATATAGAGCATCTCGAACATGGCCACCCGCATGATCGCGGCAGCCACCCGGGGAATACGGGCAAAGTTCCAGCCCACGGCGTAGCGAGAAATGTATTCATCCAGTTCCGCGCCGTGGTCCTGCACCCCCGTCACCAGCCTGCGGATGTACGCCTGCTGAACCTCGTCGGGGAATTTTGCATACAGCGGCTCTTCCGCGCCAATCTGGGCAAAGCATTCCTCCGTCAGGGTCTCGTCCAGCACCTGCTGAACGCTGCGGGCCGCAAAGCTCAGCTCAAACACCATATGCACGGCAATTTCACGCGCAACCGTTCTTGTCATAATGGGTCGCCTCCGGTCTGATCCAAAATTACTTCAGTCTGTATTATATACACTTTCTTTGAATATTGCAACCCGTTTGTTTCCCGTCTACCTCTTCATTTTTCAGGTATCCCCCCGACATTCCGCCTTCCCAGCCCGCAGCGCGGGCGATTTTGGTAACGATTGGCAGCGTTACCGCAAGAAGGCAACAGGGGTAAATTTTTCAGCAAAATTGAGCAGTATAGTGTTAGAAATTCATTGAGATCTATGTTACAATTATCCTATATTACCTTAGGTCTTGTGACCTGCTCACTCACGCCCTATATATTAAGGAGGAACCACTTATGAGAAGAGCGACATCTCTCCTGCTGGCTTTGGCTATGCTGGTCTGTATGCTGCCCGGAGCGGCTCTGCCCACGGCCGCGGCGCCGAACGGTCAGCTGTACGCCTACTACACTAACACCGACATCACAGTGGACGGCAAGCTGGACGAGACCGGCTGGCTGCTGGACCAGTCTGTGGGCAGCACCCCCATCGCCATGCAGTGCAGCTATACCGCGCTGTACGTCGGTCTGCAGACTCGCGCCGACAAGGCCGCTATGACCATCAACGGCGTCAGCGTGGTGGCAAACGTCTCCACCGGCTCCGTCACGGTGGGCGGCGATTCCGCCGGCAGCGTAGCCTACAACGCCACCAACGGCACCATGGAGATTCAGATTCCTTTGGAAAACCTGAACCTGGTCTATGACAAAGCGCAGGAGGTTTCCTTCTCCCTGGAGGTTGGCTCCGACCGCTACACCGGCACCGCCCTGCTGGCCGAAAAGACCATGATCTTTTTCGAAAACTGCCTGGACGCCGACAAGAAGGCCGACATTGCCAAGCACCTGAGCTCTTCAGTTGCCGAGCAGTACGCCGTGGCCACCGAAAACGGCATCCACTATCAGACCGGCACCCTGACCAAGGACGGCATCGGCATCTCCGTCCCGGCCTACACCATCAGCCGCGTGGCCCCCACGTTTGACATTTATAAAGGTTGGGAGATGTCCTTTAACGTGGACTTCAACGACCTGGCCATCCCCGCCGAGGTCGGCCCCATTGACCGCTTCGCCCTGACCGGCTTCTTCCTGGATATGCGCGCGTCCAAGCGCTGCCATCACGGCTTCTACGCCGACGAGGCCGGCAACATCTACGTCACCCAGTATGAGCAGAGTGCCGCCGACGTTCTGCGTTACGACACCGGCCTGGACCTGCCTGCCAAGGACGTGGACGTGCGCATCGTGGTCAACGACGCCTTTGAGTCCGAGGTGTTTATCAACGGAAAGAGTGTTGGCAAGTTCAACACCTCCAAGCGTGTCGTTTCCGGCGACAACACCATGTACTTCAACGTGGCCACCCGTTACCGCGAGAACGACAAGCGCGGCAACGACGTGGTTCTGCGCGACATTTTCCTGACCCAGACCGCCCCCTCTATGCCCCTGACCGCCTACCGTCTGCCCCGCGAGGGCGTGCTGACCCAGGACGGCAACGTGTCCGAGACCTGCTGGGCACTGATCGAGGCAGTCCCCGGCGTCCGTCTGGGCGCTCTGGTGGACACCGAGAATCTGTACCTGGCCCTGAACACCCAGACAAACAGCGTCAAGTTTAGCCTTGGCGAATATACCATAAACGCCGATTTGGGTAAGAATCCCAAGGTCGCCGTAGGCTTTACTATGGGTTCCACCATCAAGGGCGACGGCACGGGCGGCTACGAGATTACCATTCCCCTTTCCCTGCTGAAGCTGGAAAAGAGCCTGGGTGAAACGTTCCTGTTTACCGTTTCCTCCGGCAGCAGTGCGAAAACCTTTAACTTGGGATTGGGCACCGCCACCCTGTCCTTGGCCGAGTACGTGCCTGCCACCGATGACGGCCTGCGCAACGCCACTGCTTACCTGAACACCGACACCCTGAACCTGGACGGCGCCCTGAAGGAAAACCAGTGGCACATCGCTCACGAGGCCGCCGGTCCTGCCAACGCCCCCGCCGCCGACTTCGGCTTCCTGTGGGACGGCAAGTATATGTACATCGGCGGTCAGGTGTTCAGTGCCAGCCAGGCCGACAAGCTGGAGCTGACTATGGGCGGCAAGACCTTCTCTGCCGACCTGGCGGCCGCCACCGCCACCCTGGGCGACATCGCCGTGCAGGGTCAGACCTTCGAGTGGCGCGTCCCTCTGGCCGATGTGGGTGTGCAGTCCGGCATCAACATGGAGAAGGAATTCAAGTTCACCACCACCGCCGAGGGCAACACCTCCTTCATGCAGGGCAAGATTCTCTTCGCCGCCAAGAGCATGGTCATCGGCGACGCCTGCCGCGACTTCAACTCCCGTGAGTACACCGTCATCACCGCCAGCTCCGTCAAGTACACCGAGTGGGCCCAGGACAACGGCCATTACTTCGCCCGTACCAATACCGAGGCGCTGGGCACCAACAACGAGATTCATCAGCACTTCACCACCCTGCTGAACTACGATGGCAGCGGCGACTATGAGTTTGAGGTGGATCTGACCATCCTCGACCTGCCCAACATCGAGACCACCATCGGCTGGCGCGGTCTGTGTTGGGAGCTGCGTGAGCCCGAGTTCCAGACCCGTTTCAACTTCCGCAGCGACGGCAAGGGCCAGGTCATCATGGACTACCTGGGCAACCGCGGCCCCTCCTCCATCCCCACCGGCGTCCAGCTGGGCGAGCGCGCTGTGTTTACCGTGAAGGTCAGCGACAAGCTGATTGCCTCCGTGTACGTCGACGGCGAGTACGTGGGCACCTTCCCCCCTCTGGATCGTACCAAGTTCGATATCAAGGATAACTACCACATGCCCCGTCTGATCATGCAGATTGGCAACCACACCCGTGCCCTGAACGCCGACGGCACCCTGGGCGCCGTCAACGTGCAGATCCACGACATCAAGATGGTGCAGAACATCTACGACGACGTGCCCGGCATGCTGGAAAAGACCATGCTGGCCCTGACCGCGGACAGCGTGCTGACCGGCAACGACCCCGACCCCGATAACGCTACCGCCCTGCGCCTGCCCACCGAGCTGACCGGCTACGGCCTGCCCTGCCGGGTGAAGTGGACCGCCGTGGACCGCTCCACCGGCGAGATTGCCAACTACGTGAACCTGGAAACCGGCATCGTCACCCCCGGCAACAAACCCGTTTCCTTCAACCTGATCGCCGACGTCAACTACGAGGGCGTCAGCGCCAGCAAGACCTTCGTTTTCTCCACCCAGGGCAACCGCTCCACCGGCAACGTGTCCTTGATCACCAACGACACCAACCCCCTCGTGGGTCAGGCCACCGATTGGGAGCGCAACGAATTTACCTACTTTGACACCACCCGAAACAGCCTGGTCCTCGATCAGGGCAGCAGTAAGCAATTCAACACCATCACCCTGCGCGACCTGGACGAGGTTTCCCGTGTTTCCCAGCAGCACCTAGGCGTATTCGTCAGCGACGACGGCAAGACCTTCACCAAGGTCACCGGATGGCTGCTCCATCAGGACGGCAGCGAGTACACCATTTATAATCTGAACGCCAAGGCTCGCTACGTGAAGGTCCATACCTATCACGATGCTCTGGGCCGCGAGGGCGAGCAACCCAGCTTCTACAACAGCATCCGTGATATGATTTCCGTCAGCAACGACCCCAACCTGCCCGGTGCCGGCGGCACCTTCGCCCACAAGGCGGACTACGCTGTGACCGCCTCCGGCAAGGACGTGCCCGTGTTCATCTCCCTGGCGGACCTGGGCGCCAAGGCCGGCCAGTACAAGAACGGCTGCGCCGACTTCCGCTTCACCGTCGGCAATACCACCCTGGCCCACTGGTTCAACGGCAGCGACGGCTTCTACGTTCGCGTCCCCTCCGCCCCTGCCACCGTCACCGCCCATTGGGGCTGTGCCTCTGCCAAGGACTTCTCCAACGCGGAGAACGTGTTCGAGGCCTCCTACGGCAACGTGGCCCTGTTCGACCTGACCGACGGCACCGACTTCTCCTCCCACGGCCGCCCCTGGACCATGTCCAACGGCGACATCATCGTGGTGGGTCGCTACAACTTCGGCGGAAACGATGGCACCCTCGGTCTGGTCCGCTCCACCGACGGCGGCCGCACCTTCACCAAATCCGCGTATCCCATCGCAAAGAACATCAAGGGTTGGTCCCAGGGCTTCGGCGGCTTCCTGTACGACGATCAGCTTGACCGTCTGTACGCCATCGGTTACCTCGGTTCCGTGGCTGACAGCAACGACTACCGCCTGTTCTTCACCTACACCGAGGACTGCGGCTACACCTGGTCCGAGCTGACCTGCCTGTCCAACCCCCTCAAGGAACCTGTGAAGGACAACGACATCTTCGTTTCCAACATGCCCGAGGATATCCACCGCGCCATCCTGTACAGCGAGGGTCTGGCCCTGAAGGACCGGGACGGCGACGGCCCCAACGTGGACTACGTCATCGTCTACAACGACACGCACCAAAAGACCAAGGTCAACTGCATGGTGTCCGTCTTCTCCAAGGACGGCGGTAAGACTTGGCAGGCCGGCGAGGGCGAGATCTCCATGCCCCAGGTCGATGCCACCAAGGAAATCGAGGACGGCATCTCCGAGCACAGCTTCACCCAGCTGTCTGACGGCAGCCTGCACGTGTACTGCCGCGCCCAGCACGTTGGCAACTACTACTTCTACGAGGGTATCTCCTACGACTACGGCAACACCTGGACGTCCGACTTCTCCAAGGTAATTGCTTCCAACACCTCCCCCGTTGCCATGGAATACAACAAGGACCGCATCCTGCTGTGGTCCAGCTACAACAGCGTGGGTCAGAAATCCTACCTCCGCGCCCCCATGCACGTGGGTTATACCACCGACGAGTACAAGAGCTTTGAAAAGGTCATCGACCTGACCTTCGGCACCACCTACGACGGTCTGGAGGAGCAGTACTACCACTTCACCCAGCCTGGTATCTGCTTCACCCCCGACGGCAAGGACGCCGTGGTCACCTTCTGGGACGCCAGCACCCTGCGCCGCCACACCCAGAACACCCGCGCCACCATCGGCTTCCTGGTAGAGGAGTTCGACCGGATGCTGTACGACAACAAGGGCGGCTACGAGGACTTTGAGACCGCCTCCCTGAAGTACGAGGGCTGGGTAAAGCACACCGGCGACAGCGTGGAGCTCACCCGTGAGCAGTCCGCCTCCGGTCTGTGGTCCATGAAGCTGGACGGCGCGGCTACCTCCTACATCACCCGACAGATCCCCTCCATGAAGGCCGGCACCGTGGGCGCCCGGGTCAAGATTCCCGCCGGCAATGCCAAGGATGTCTTTATGACCCTGAAGGCCGGTTACAACTTCAACGGCCTGCAGCACGCCCTGGCCTCCGTGGCCATCAGCCCCGACGGCACCATCAGCGCCGCCTACTACGACGGCACCAAGACTCCTCTTGCCAAGGTGAACCCCGGCAGCTGGGCTGACGTGGCCGTCAGCTTCGACATCGCCTCCAAGATGGGCAGGCTGACCGTCAACGGCAAGGTGGTGGGCGACATCAAGCTGACCACCAGTGCCCCCCTGTACGATGAGATGGTGGAGGATGTGGTCCGTGAGATTACCGCCGTGCAGTTCATGCAGCCCGACGGCAACACCAACAACCGTGCCAGCTTCCTGTACGTGGACGACTTCTACTGCACCGAGCTGACGTCCGCCATCAAGCGTTCCTCCGATGCCGGCTTTGCCGACGTGAAGGAGAACGATTGGTTCTGCGAGGCGATCAACTTCGCCGTGGACAACGGCATCATGTCCGGTTACAGCACCACCAAGTTCGGACCCAACGACACCCTGACCCGCGCCATGGTGGTGCAGGTGCTCTACAACAAGGAGGGCACACCCGATCTGAACGGCGCCAAGCATAGCTTCAAGGACGTGCCCACCAGCCAGTGGTTCAACAACGCCGTTACCTGGGGCAGTAACCGCGGCGTGGTCAGCGGCTTTGGCGGCGGCGTGTTCAAACCCGAAGATGCCGTAACCATCGAGCAGGTGGCTGTCATTCTGTGGAACTACAGCTTTACTCCCGGTGGTGCCGGCGACCTGAGCAAGGTTGGCAGCCACAGCGACTGGGCGGCCAACGCCCTGCGCTGGGCCGAGGGCAAGGGCATTTTGAATGGACTTCCCTTCACCAACGCCACCGAGAAGGCCACCCGCGCACAGGCAGCGCAGATGCTGACCAACTACCTGCGCACCAACTAATTTGCTTTCTTCTTTCTCCTATTTTCCAAAGGCAAAACCCCGCAGCCATTCGGCTGCGGGGTTTTGCCTTCCCGACACAAAAACAGCACCCATACGGGTGCTGTTTCGCTTTGCTTATTCAGCACTTTTGGCTTCCTTCTCAAAGGTGATGCCGCCAATGTTGACGTTGACACACTTTACGGTCAGGCCACTCATAGACTCGATGTTGGTGGCAACCACATCCTGCACGGCACGGGCCACCTCGTTGATGGTGTAGCCATACTTGATCATGATGCCCAGCTCGACCTGTACGCCGTCCTCATCCACCTGAATGCTGACACCGCGGGTCAGATTCTTCTTCCCCAGCAGCTCGGTAATGTCGCGGCTGCCGCCGGGGATCCCGCTGACACCCTCTACCTCCAGCGCGGCGGCGGTGGAGATCACAGCCAAAACGTCTTCGGAAATATGGATGTTACCCAATTCATCAGTTTGGGTAACATACTCTTTGTTCTCGCCCATGGGGGTCACTCTCCTTTTCCAGGCACGGACTCCTGTTTTTATCCATTGTACCACAGAATCAGAAAATTACAACTGTTTTTTCTCCGTCAACCGTTCACTTGAATAATTTTGATTTGCCCCGCCGTAAACGAAGTCGCCTGAGTTACGATATCCGTAATGCGGGCGGTGTCCACAGCAGTCAGTTCGTCCCCTGCCGTCTGCACCACCACGCTGATGCTTTCTTCCCCGATAAAGGCAACGCAGTCTTTATAGCCCTTTGCCACGATCAGGTTTTCGATCTGTGCCTCGGTCACCGTACTGTCCGCCATAGTTTGGATCGCGAGGTTGGTCTGCTCTTTGCTCAGGGCATCAACTCCCTCGCCCGCCATGCTTTCCTGCAGCATGGTCAGCGCACTGTCCCGGGCCTGCTGGCGGTTCAGCCGCGCGTTGGCAAAGTATTCACTGGCTGCGCTGTCCCCTTGCGGCACCGCCTGCTGTCCGCCATCCGTTCCCAGCAGCGGATCTTTGGTTTCGCCCGCCACCAGCGCCGCTTCACCCAGCGTTTTTCCCACGTCGGTTGCCTGCCCCGTGCGCTGGTAGTCCCAATTTAAGTAGACGGCCACACAGACAAAGAGCACGACCGCCCCCACCACCGCATTGCGTTTTACCAGTTTCATCCAGGCAACCTTCTTGCCTTTATTGTTTACCATAGTTTGCTTCCTCCTCATCATTCACTTTGACATACGGTTACTTTCTCCGTACTCAACCCGGTCAGCGCGCAGATAGCCTGTGTCAGCTGCAGTCTGACCCTTGAGTCACCCCCTCCCGGGCATATTGCCAGTGCCCCCTGAAAGGTCGGGCTGAACCGCTGCACCGGAACCGGCTGCTCCACTCCGCTGCCGCGGCCGATCACAACGAGCGTACTGGTCTGCTCCTGTGAGTCGATGCACACATCTTGTGCATACACCTGCCTCCCGCCGTCTTTCAGGGTAAGCAATACCGTTACCTCCCCTGCTCCGCCGATTTTGGAAAGGGTCTTTTCCAGCCTGTGCTCCAGATCCTGCAGATCAAAGCGTTCCTGCATTGGCTGCGTGTCCGTTTCCTGCTGCATCGGGCGGCTTTTCCCGGCCGGCAGAAGCAGGAGTATCCCGGCAAACACGACCAACAGAAGATACTTGTATTTCCCCGCGCCGCCTTTCCAGGCAGCGGGCCATTTCCACTGCACGTTATCCGCCACCTCCTGTAACCTCTTGCCTGTCACTGTCCACTCCGAGGTCCTCCGAAATAATTTGTCCCAGTTCCCGGCGCTGCAGCGCACTCAGCGCCCCTTCAATCCGGACACGATCCGGTATCCACGTACCGGTTTCGCTCAGCTCGCAGTCAACATGAACCGTACATTCCACGCCCAGTTCGGCTGCCTTGTCCAAAATATATGCCTCACATTCCTGCTCTATGATTGATTTCAGCAACTGTTCACTGCGCTGCTGCAAATCCTCCTCCGCAATCTTGGTCCGGCTATCCAAATCCACGTTCCACAAGCGCGCCGTTGTAAGAAACGGCAGCGGTTTCAGCACGGCCCAAAGCAGCAGCATACCGCAGACCAAACTGCCCACCTGCTGCACCGCACCCTGCGGCATCAGGTAGCGCGCCACAGCCGTCAGCATGGCCGCTGCGGTTATTCCGGTCAACCACTCGCTCAAGCCCCCACCCCCGAAACACCACTGACAATACTGATCAGCAGCAACAGGGCACAGGACCCGGTCATCCCGCAGATCAATCCAAACGCCGTTCCGATTCCACCGATCAACTCCGCAAGGCGCCCATCGGCCAGTGTTGCCGCGATCGCCGCACTGAGCTTGTAAGTCAAGTAATGTACGCCCAGCTGCAAAAACGGGCTCAAACACAGGCCAAGCACCGCCAGAAGGCCGAAGATCCCAACCGTCCCGCGCAGCGCACCCGCCCCCACCAGTATGGTTTCCGCGGCATTTGAAATGATCCCGCCCACTACGGGAATCGCGCCGGAAATGGCGGTCTTCGCCGCCTTTAACGCCACCGCGTCCGCACTGCCCGCCACCGAACCACTGACCGTCAAATATGTAACGAACACGACCAGCAGCGAGGTCAGAATGGTGGTTACCACCCATTTCAACAGGTCTGCCACCCGTTTCAATCCCGGGTTTCCTACCGCCGCGTAGGCCGTAAATACCGCTACGAAGGCATACACCATCGGGACCAGCAGACGATCAATGACCGCGATCAGCAAGTTGGAAAACAGCACGGTCGCCATTTGTCGTGCCGCGGCGGCGGCCGCCTTTCCGGTTGCCGCCGTACAGGCCGCCATCACAGGCACCAGCACCGTACCAAACCCATGCATCTTATCAATTGCCGTCCGTCCCAACCCCATCATCAGGGACATATCCCCCGCCGACAGGCCTGCGATGGCCAGCGCACCCCCCATCACCGCAACCGGGAGCTGTCCTGTGCCCCCAACCGTATGCATCGACTGCGCCATACCGCACAGCAGTATCACCGCAAGCAGTACAAGCCCGCCGCCCAGCGCCTGACGGACCGTATCCGGCAGCAGCCGGGTCACACGGGTCAGAAGCTGCTGCGCGCCCTGTTCCAAACTCAGATCCTCCGAAAATGCAACGCCCACATCATAGGCCCGTCCCGCTTTTGAAAGGTCATCCGCCCCCAATTGCTCTGTCAGTTGGTCCGCCCTGCACGGCAGGATCAACAGCAGCAAGACCCCGATACAAATCAAGCTTCGCTTCATCTTAACAACTCCGTAATTAGCGCCAGCACACGGTTAACCAGCGGCATGGCTGCGGTCAAGGACAGCAGCGTACCCGCGATCTCCACAAGTGCCGCGATCCCGCCCTCTCCCGCACTTCGGCAGATTTCCGCTCCAATGCGCGTAACGATGGAAAATCCAACGACTTTGATCACCGGTTCTACCACGTGCGCATCCAGCTTGGCCACTCCCGCCAGCCTGCTGAGGATCTGTACGCTTTCTCCCAGCGTCTGCGCCAGCATCAGCACCATCCACGTCCCACAGGTCAGGGTAAGTATCACCGAAAATTCCGGTGTGTAGCGACGCAGGAGCGTTGCGCATATGGCCGCCGCCAATCCTCCGGCGATCAGTTTCAGCAATAGTCCCATCACAGCCCAAACAGGCCTTTTACCATGGTAAAAAGCCGTGCAACCTCCTGTACGACCATCATTAAAACAACCACCAGTGCCGTCAGGGTGACCATGGTGGCCTGCTCGTCCCGTCCCGCCCTGACCAGCACCTGATTGAGCACTGTGACCAGAATACCCACTGCCGCAATTTTGAAAATCAAATCCACGTTCATAACCCAGTTCCTCTCCGCTTTTGTTAGATCAAGGTCAACAGCAAAAATCCACCTGCCGTTGCACCTAACGTCCGATACACCCTTCCTCGGCCGCGGTTTTCCTGCCGTGCTCTGACCGCACAGGCCTCCAGCTCGCCGCGAATATGGCCGGCAGCCTGTATTTGCCCCCGATCATCGTACCGGCCCAGTACCTGTCCCAAGCCACACAGCAACCGCTTTTCCTGTCGGTCAAGCGGCAGAGTTTCCAGTTCTTCCACCCACACGTCCAAAAAATCCGCCCCCGTTTCCATTCTTGCACAGCAAGTATCAAAAAAGGCGACCAACCGTTTCTCTCTTCCTTTTGCCATTTGAAGCAGAAGTTGCGGCAGTGGAGATCGAAACAAAGCCAGTTCCCGTTCCAGCACCCGAATCGCCTGTATCCAGTCCTCCAACAGCCGCACTCGCTTTGAAAGCTCGTCCGCGGCACAAAACCCGCACAGACAGCAGCCGCCCAATACAAGCAAGCCTCCGATCACTTTCAGCATCCCAATTCCTGCACTTTCTTCACGCAAACCGTTCGTTTTCCCTCTCGCATACCCAAAATAACAAATCGTTCAAATACCCCTGCCGACAGCAGGTCACGATACAGGGCCCTTCGGCGCATATCCTCCAAACCCGCCGCATGTGCCGTCGCCAAAACGGTCACCCCGCATCCCACCGCCTGTTCGATCGCACGCACGTCCTCCGGGGCGGTGATCTCATCCACGGCAATCACCTGCGGATTCATGCCTCGCAGCAACATCTGAATCCCCCGCGCCTTTGGACAACCGGACAGCACATCCGTGCAGCCGCCCAGATCCATCTGCGGCCGCCCTCGCCAAACAGCCGCCAGTTCCCCGCGCTCATCCGCAGCCGCTACTCGCACACCTTGCTCCGACCAAATGCGGATCAGGTCCCGCAGCAGCGTTGTTTTTCCCGCGCCCGGCGGGGCCAGTATCAAGCTGTTCACTGCCCTGCTCGCCTCACTCAGTTGTAAGGCTATTTCACTTGCACACCCTTTGATTTGGCGGGCTATCCGCATATTGATCGACGAAATATCGCAGATGGTTCGCACTCTGCCGTCTTCCATGATCGCCGTACCGGTCACACCCAGTCTGTGTCCACCCTCTACCGTGATATACCCGTCTCTCAACTGGTCCAGCACCGCGTGTACCGACCAGCCGCTGGCCACCTGCAGCAACTGTTCCAGTTCCCGCTGTTCCACAGGAGGGCTGCTCAGCGGCCGCGCCACACCGGATACGGTCAGCGCCATCGGCTTTCCCGCTCTCAGCCGCACCTCTTCCACCCGCGCCATTTCCTCCCGTGACAGCGTGGGCATATGTCGTCTCAGCCTGTCCGGCAGCAAATCAAAGACCTGACCACAGCGTTCCGGCACAGTGATCCCCCCTTGTTTTCCCATCCTATGACGGCACGTCCAGGCTTATTCCTGCAAAAAACGCCCGCAGCCTTTGCTGCGGGCGTTTTGAACTGCGATATTTTATTTTCCGTGCTGAATGGCGGCGTACAACGTGTTTTCCATCAGCATGGCGCGGGTCATGGGCCCCACACCGCCGGGAACCGGCGTGATGTACGAAGCTTTTTCGGCCACCTCGTCATAGCACACATCGCCACAGAGTTTCCCCTGCTCGTTGCGATTCATGGCCACGTCAATGACCACCGCTCCCTCCTTGACCATGTCCGCCGTGATCAGGCCGACCCTGCCCACGGCGGCGATCAGGATATCCGCCCGACGGCACTCGGCTGCCAGATCCGGGGTGCGGGAGTGGCAGATGGTGACCGTAGCATCCTCGCGCAGCATCAGGATGGCCTGAGGCTTGCCCACGATGTTGGACCGGCCCACCACCACGCAGTGCTTGCCGCGGATGTCAATATCATACTCCTTCAGCATGCGTACCACGCCGTAGGGCGTACACGGGACAAAACCATCCTCACCGATCATCAGCTTGCCAACGTTGTAGGGATGGAAGCAGTCCACGTCCTTGTCGGGTCGAATGGCGCGCAGCACCTCCCGCTCGTCCAAATGCTTGGGCAGGGGCAGCTGGACCAGAATCCCGTCCATATCCTCCCGTGCGTTCAACTCATCGATCAAGTCCAGCAGCTGCTTTTGGGTGATCTCGGCGGGCAGTGCGTATTCTTCACTGTAGAAACCGCACTCACCGCAGTCCTTTTTCTTCCCGTTGACGTACACCCGGGATGCGGGGTTGTCGCCAACAATGATCACGGCAAGGGCCGGTTTCGCGGACAGGGCCGCCGCCTTCCTGCCAACCTCTTCTTTCACTTTTGCGGCAAGTGCCTTGCCGTCGATAATGGTCGCCATCCATCATGCCTCCTCTTTTTCTTTCTCTTGTTCCGCCTGCGCTATGCGCTGTGCATAGAGCAGCTCCGGCTTCTTCTTTACGCGGATAAAACGCCAGACCAAAACGCCGAGCGCGGCAGCTGCCGACACCAGCGCCAACACCTGAGAGGTGCGGACCGGATATCCAAACAACTCCAGTCCAAAGAAATACAGGCTGTCCGTGCGCAGACCTTCGATCACAAATCGTCCCACGCCATACCACAATACATAGGTCAAAAACAGCTGTCCGTCAAATTTGTAGAACTTCTTAGACAGATACACCACCAAGGCAAACCCCACCAGGTTCCACAGGGACTCATACAGGAATGTGGGGTGCACCCCTAACTCACCGGTCAAGATGGACTGATACGTCACCTCATCGATCTGTCCCCCGCCGTAAAGCCACCGGGCAATGGCGGGCGAACACATACGCCAGGGCACGTCCGTCACGCTGCCGTAGGCTTCCACGTTCATAAAGTTGCCCCAGCGGCCCACGATCTGTCCAATAAACAACCCCTGCACACCCAAATCGGCAAAGGTCACAAATGGCAGCTTCCGGTAGAAGCAGAAAAGCAGCAGGGTCAATGCCGCGGCGATGACCGCACCGTAGATGGCGATCCCACCGTCGCTGATCCGAATCACCGCGCCCCAATCCAGTGTACCGTCCTCTCTGCGGAACCGATCCAGATTGAACAGTACGTAGTACGTTCTGCAGCCCACAAGACTAATGGGAACTGCCGCGATCAGCATATCCAGAATGTCATCCTGCCGCAGGCCGAACGTCCCGGCACGGCGGCAGCAGAACGTCACCGCAAGCAAAAAACCGATCCCGATGATGATTCCGTACCAGTATACGTTGCGGCCAAACAGCACAAAGGCTACACGGTTCAGTTCAAACTGCAGTCCCAAGCCGGGAAACACAACGGTGTTTACCATCGTCGTTCCGGGAGCGGAAAAAAAGCTCATCGTGTCCCCTCCTTTGGCCGCACCACAGACAAGGTGGTGCAATCGGGCCGTATCCACGTGTTCAACAGTGCCAAGGCATCCTGACAGGTAATGGTATCAAACATTTCGGGGAATGCCAGCGCCTGAGCCCCATCGAAAAAGCTTTTTGCCTGTCCTACGCAGATATTCTCAAAGGAGTTCAAGCCGCACACCCGGCTGCCGTACGCCGCCTTTTTCAGCCGCTGCCACAGGGCTTCGTCAACCCCCTCGCGCACAAGGCGCTCCGCCTCAACGCAGATCTGCCGCGCTACCTCATCCGGGTCCCGACTCTCGCCGCCGGCGTACAAAAACGCACAGCCGGAATACATCTCGTACCCGCTTTCAAACTCGCTATTGATCAGTCCCTGGCGATAGAGGGATGCGTACAGGGGGCTGGACGGTCCCGCCAGTGCCTGGGCCGTCAGCTCGCCCAGCAGCTGCATCCGAAGTGTCTGGTCCCCGTAGGGTACGGGGTCGCATTTACAGGCATACTGGAAGATGGGGGTGGACACTTCCATCTCCGCCTCCACGCGAGCTGCGGCCACCTCCGGCGGCTCTGCACCGCCATAATCCCGCTCCACCTTGCCGCTGCCCCGTTTGGGCAAAATCTCGTCGGCGATGGCGCACACCTGCTCCGGGTCCACATTGCCCGCCACACACAGCACCATGTTCTCCGGCGTGTAAAACGCCCGGTGGCAATCGTACAGGGTCTTTTCCGTAATGTGGGAAATGGACTCCACCGTTCCCGCCACACTGACGCGGGCCGGGTGCCTTTGATACAATCCCGCCATCAGATTCATAAACACCCGCCAGTGGGGATTATCCTCCACCATGCGGATCTCCTGTGCGATGATGCCCTGTTCCTTGTCCACGCTCTCCGCCGTGAACCATGGTACGGAAACGAAACGGAGCAGGATCCGCAGGTTTTCCGCAAACTTCTCCGTGCACTCACAGTAATAGCCGGTGATATCGTTGCCCGTGAACGCATTGGGCGACGCACCGTTGGAGGCCAGATCCTGCAGGGCATTTCCGTCCTCGGTATCGAACATTTTATGCTCCAGAAAATGGGCCACACCGGCCGGGGTATCGCTCCATCGGCCATCCAGACAAAACCGCATATCCATTCCGCCGTAGTTCGTGGCAAAGAAGGCGTAGCTCTTGGCGTGTTCCGGCTTGGGGCAGACAAACACATTCAGTCCGTTGTCCAATACCCGGTGGTACAGCCGCTCGCCAATACGGGGATATTCCAACGTATTCACTGCTGTGCCTCCTTTCCCTTCAGGAAAAAGATGGTGTCCAAATGCATCCGACCGGCCACCTGTACGATCTGCTCTTTGCTCACCTGTTCCAGACGCTGTGCCAGCTGCTCCGGTGTTTCATCAATGCCGGCCACCGCCTGACCCAGCCAGTAATCGGCCAGGCGCCGCTGGCTGTCCGTAAGGGTGTGCAGCGCGGTGGACAGGATACGCCGGGCTCCGTCCAGCTCCTCATCAGAGATTTCGCCCCGGCGGCAGGCATCCAGCTGCGCCAGGATCTCATCTTTAGCCTGCCGGAATTTTTCAAATTCAATGCCGGAGCTGACCATCATCAGCCCCTTGAACTTTTCAAGGGCAGAACTGGCAAAATAGCACAGGGACAGCTTCTCCCGCACGTTCATAAAGAGTTTGGACATGCTGGTGCCCCCAAACACAGCGTTGAGCAGCATCAAAGCCGGATACTCCTCGTCCCACACGCCGATCCCGTCGGTCCGGAACCCCATGGCCAGCTTACCCTGAGTCACGTCCAAGGCTTCCTCCACAACGTTGGGTTCCGCGGGTGCGGTAATGCGCAGCTCACACTCGGACTGCTCCCGGTCCGGGTTGACCGGCAATTTGGCAAAGGCAGTCTTAAACGCCTGCTGTACGCGCTCCGGCGCGGCGGAACCGCAGTAGAACAATTCCACCTGCGCCGTGGACAGCAGCGCCTGATACCGCCGCCAAAGGCTGTCCGCCGTGATGGCCGCGGCCGACTCCTCATCGCCCAGCTTGCTGATGCCAAAGGCTTCGCGACGGCACATTTCCTGCCCCAGCCGCAGCATGGAATACCGCCGTTTGTCATTGACCTGTGCCCGGATCGTGTCGATCAGGTTTGTCTGCTCCCCCGCAACATATTCCTTGCTGAACACGCCGTTTTCGGTGTAGGGGTGCAGCAAAATATCCCCAAGCAGGCTGACCGCAGGTTCCAGTAGCTGTTCCTCGCCGGGGGTAAACGCATCATCCAAAAAACTGGCGTTCAGGCACAGGCACTGGCTTTCTCCCTTTTTTTCAATCGTCACTTCCAGCGCCCCGCCGTACAATTCATCCAAGCGGGTGCTGATCGCCTGAAGATCCGGATAAGTCCGGCAGCCTCGGCGCAGCACCCACGGCACCAGCGCGTTTTCCGCTGCACGGTCCCTGTCCAGCGCCGTCAGCAGCGAAACGCCGAAATAACTGCTCTTGAATTTATTGGTATGCACCGCCGTCAGATTAACGCCGGGAAACAACTGGGCTTGAATGACCTGGCTCATGGGCTGTCCTCCCGTAACATTTGTATTGGTAACATTATACATCCTGCCGCGCAAGAAATCAAAAGTTTCTTTTCCTGTCCGGCGCATTTCATTCTCACCATTTCTCCCATATTGTAACCGAAAGACAGCCCTTGATTTTCAAAGAAAATCTTGCGTTTACCCCTTGACAAATTACACAAAATATTGTATAGTATTCGTCGGTAAAGCAATTTACCTTTACATCTTTCCCGTTTTGGAGGTATAACTGTGAAAAACCAGGCTTTTCGCATGACCATGCTGTTCGATTTTTACGGTGATGTCCTGACCGATCGGCAGAAAGAATTTTACGACCTGTACTACAACGAGGATCTCTCTCTGGCCGAAATCGCCGAGAACTACGGCATCACCCGCCAGGGCGTGCGCGACGTCATCGTCCGTGCCGAGGCTATCCTCACCGAGCTGGAGGACAAAACCGGCCTGATCCGCCGTTTCCACGCCATGCGCAGCCAATTGGAGGACATCGTAACGGCAGCCGACGGCATTTTGGAGCGCAACGCCGGTTATGAGGATGCTCAGATCGATGCCCTCGCCCGTCAGATCCGTTCCGCTGCCGAGGCAATGAGCCAGGAGTAATACATGGCCTTTGAAGGACTGACCGAAAAACTCTCTGCCGCGTTTAAGAAGCTTCGCAGCAAAGGCCGCCTGACCGAGGCCGACGTGAAATCCGCCATGCGCGAGATCCGCCTGGCTCTGCTGGAGGCCGACGTCAGCTATAAGGTGGTCAAGGACTTTGTTGCCAAGGTGAGCGAGCGTGCCGTCGGCTCCGACGTGCTGGAGGCACTCTCCCCCGCCCAAATGATCGTCAAGATCGTCAACGAAGAGCTGACGTCGCTGATGGGCGGCGAAAATACCAAGCTGACCATCGCCTCCGCCCCTCCCACCGTGGTTATGCTGGTGGGCCTGCAGGGCGCAGGTAAAACCACCAACGGCGCCAAGCTGGCCGGTTTGATGAAGCGTCAGCACGCAAAGCGCCCCCTGCTGGCCGCCTGTGACATCTACCGTCCCGCCGCCATCCAGCAGCTGGAAGTGGTCGGCAGGCAGCTGGACATTCCCGTGTTCCAAATGGGTCAGACCGACCCTGTGGATATCGCAAAGGCCGCCGTGGCCCACGCAAAGGCCCACGGCAACGACATGGTGTTTCTGGACACCGCCGGTCGTCTGCACGTGGATGAAACCCTGATGGACGAACTGCGCAGCATCAAGCAGGCTGTCGACCCCACCGAGATCATTTTGGTGGTCGATGCCATGATCGGTCAGGATGCCGTCAATGCCGCCTCCGCCTTTGACGAGGCGTTGGACATCACCGGTGTCATGCTGACCAAGCTGGACGGCGATGCCCGCGGCGGTGCCGCCCTCTCCATCCGCGCCGTTACCGGCAAGCCCATCAAGTTCGCCGGTGTGGGCGAAAAGCTGGACCAGATCGAGGTGTTCCACCCCGACCGCATGGCCAGCCGCATTTTGGGCATGGGCGATATGCTCTCCCTCATCGAAAAGGCCGAGCAGCATTTCGATGCCGAAAAGGCCGCCAAGCTGGAGGCTCGCCTGCGCCAAAACAAATTCACCCTGACCGACTACTACGATCAGCTCACCCAGCTCAAGGGCATGGGTTCCCTGGCCGACATCGCGGGCATGCTGCCCGGTGTCAACGCCAAGGACCTGGAGGGTGCCTCCATGGACGAGGGAATGCTCGCCCGGACCGAAGCCATCATCCTCTCCATGACCCCTGCCGAGCGCGAGGATCCCAAGCTGCTCAACTCCAGCCGGAAAAAGCGCATCGCCGCCGGCTCCGGCACGCAGGTGGTCGACGTAAACCGCCTGCTGAAACAGTTTGAGATGATGCAGGCCATGACCAAGCAGTTCACCGGCGGCAAGATGCCCAAGCATATGCGCCGCATGATGGGCAAAGGCGGCAAGGGTATGCCCGGCCTTGGCGGCATGGGCGGCCGCGGCTTCCCCTTTTGATCGCGTTGGCTGACACGAATTTCGTGTTTCCCATATAACTTTATAAATTCATTTGGAGGTGAATATAAAATGGTTAAAATCAGACTGCGTCGCATGGGCGCCAAGAAGGCTCCCTTCTACCGCATCGTGGTGGCTGACTCCCGCTATCCTCGTGATGGCCGTTTCATCGAGGAGATCGGCTTCTACAATCCCCTGACCAACCCCGCCGAAATCAAGGTGGACGCTGACCGCGCTCAGGCTTGGATCAAGACCGGCGCCCAGCCCACCGAGACCGTCAAGGCTCTGCTGAAGAAGGCCGGCGCCATCTAATGGATGGAGGAACGACTTACCAATGAAAGAGCTTTTGACCTACGTCGCGCGTAACCTGGTGGACAACCCCGATCAGGTGTCCGTCACCCAGCACGACGGCGACGGTGAGATCGTTCTGGAGCTGCGTGTCGCCCCCGAGGATATGGGTAAGGTCATCGGCCGTCAGGGCCGCATCGCCAAAGAGATCCGTACTCTCGTGCGCTCCGTGGCACAGCGCTCCGGCCAGCGTGTCTCCGTCGACATCATCGACTGAGTAAACAGTACATTGTTTACCCAAAAGCGGCGCAGCATCACCCTGCGCCGCTTTTTCCCACCCTTTTGAGGAGGTTTCCACCATGAAACAGGAATTTTTAGAGGTCGGCAAGATCGTCAATACCCACGGCATCATGGGCGAGGTCCGCGTGGAACCCTGGGCGGACTCGGCCGACTTTCTGTGCGGTTTTTCCACCCTCTACGTAGGTGCCACCCACTGGCCCATCGAAGTGGAGCGCGCCCGGGTCCATAAGAATATGGTCATCCTCAAGCTGCAGGGCATCACCGACATGAACGGCGCCCTGGCTATGAAGAACGCCATCCTCTACATCGCCCGCAAGGACGTGAACCTGCCGGAGGGTCACTTCTTCCTGGCCGACCTGACCGGGCTGGAGGTCCGGGACGCGGACACCGGCGCGGTGCTGGGCAACATCGCCGAGGTGCTGACCCCCCCCGCCAACAACGTCTATGTGGTCAAGGGCGGCCCCCGGGAGCTGATGATCCCCGCCGTGGACCAGTTCGTGCTGGAAACCAACGTGGACGGCGGCTATATCACCGTCCGCCTCATCGAGGGTCTGTAACGATTCAAAAGCACCCCGCAGTCCATGACTGCGGGGTGCTTTTATTTCGTCTTAACGCGAAAAAAGATTCGCCATCTATCTCTATTTCACCCCATCCCTCGACGTATTTCCCCTTTCCTCGTCCCCAATCGCAGAAAACGCCGTCGTTTGGGGGCGTTTTGCGCGATATCTTTCTCTTCCTTTCTCCACAAGAACACTATATAATGTGGTCAACGAAAGAAAGTTGTGCAAGGAGATACAAGATGATGGATGTTATGGTAAACCAGCGCACCTGCGTGGACGAGGGGGGCAACGCACACACCTTCACTTACTTCTTACTGCAGGACGATATGGAATACGGCGTTGGGGTGCACTCCGACCGCGGCGAGGCGGTACGCATCCCACACATCACCCCGGATCGCACGCGCATAACCCAACTGCTGGACCTGCTGTGCCGGTTGGAGGTCTCCCCCATCCACCTGCGCGATGTGATAGACGACTGGTTATAAAAAAAGCACCTGCCGCAGCTGCGGCAGGTGCTTTTTCAATATGCTACTACGATACCGCCGTCGTTGGCATAGACGGTGGTGATGCCGCCGGCGCCGGTCATCATGATCTCACCGAACCGGCACTTGGCCTCGATCTGCTCTTTCAGCTTCAGCGCGCGCTCCAAACAGTTGCAATGGCTGATGATCAGGGTGCGGCCCACGTGGTCCACATCCTCCACGATGCGCTCCACCAGCTTGCCCAGAGCCTGCTTGACGGTCAGGGCCTGTCCCAGCTTGCCGATCTCCCCCTCCGGGGTGGCGTGACAGAACAGCTTGATGCGCAGCGCCCCGGTCACAACGGCCTGCATCTTGGTCAGGCGGCCGTTCTTACGCAGGTTCTCCAAATCCTCCAGCACGAACAGGGTCTGCATCCGCCGGATGAACGCCTCCACGTCCCGCACCACTTTCTTAAAGGGCAGACCGCTCTCTGCCAGCTCCTTGATTTTCAGAGCGATCAAGCTCTCACCGCAGACGGCGGAGCAGGAATTAAACACGTGGACGTTCTTCTCCGGCTTGTCCTCCTCCAGCAGCTGCTTACCCTGCTGGGCGCTGTTGTGGGAGCCGCTGAGCAGCGCTGACAGGGTCACAGCGTACACGTCGTCCTCCTCCCCGGAAAAGGCATCCAGATAGGCCTGAGGCGACGGACAGGCGGTGGTGGGCGCATCCTTGGTCTGCTTCATGGCCCACAGCAGATCCGCCTGATCAAAGGTATGATCATCTACAAAGGTGCTGCTGCCGCAGGTAATGGACAGCGGTACCCGGGTAAACACGGGATCCCGCTCCATCTGTTTGGTCATTTCACAGCAGCTGTCCACCACGATCTTAAAACTCATATGTAACACCTCGTAATATAGTTTCAAAAATCATATAACAAACTATACCATATTCTGCTGTGTTTGTAAAGCAAAAGTTGTCGATTACCAAAGGCCCTCTTCTTCCATCTCCCGAATGAGCTTCTTGTCCTGCTTGGAGGACAGGTCCAGCTTTTCAAACATATCGGGCCGCCGCTCGCGGGTGCGCAGAATGGCCTGCTTGCGCCGCCACTTCTCCACGTTGGCGTGATGGCCGGACAACAGGATGGGAGGCACGGCACGGTCGTGCCACACCTCGGGCCGGGAGTACTGGGGCGCTTCCAGCAGACCGTTCCAGTGGCTCTCGTTCTCGTAACATTCCGGGTCGGACAGCACGCCGGGGACCAGGCGGCACACCGCGTCGGAGATGGCCATGGCCGGAATTTCGCCGCCGGTGAGGACGAAGTCACCGATGGAGATCTCCTCGTCCACGCACTCTTCAATGAACCGCTCGTCGATCCCCTCGTAATGGCCGCAGACCAAAATCAGGCGGTCGTAGTCATCCTTCAGCCGTCGGGCATCCGCCTGGCAGAACCGCTTGCCCGCCGGGGACATGAAAATGGTATGTACCCTCTCCCCCGCCTGCTGACAGATATGCTCCCAGCAGCGGTACAGGGGATCGGCCTGCATCACCGCACCGCGGCCGCCGCCGTAGGGGTAGTCGTCCACCTGCTTTTGTTTGTTCATGGTATAGTCCCGGATCTGGTGACACTCGATGCGGATAAACCCCCGCTCCTGCGCCCGGCCCAGAATAGACTCACACAGCATATCCCCTACCACGTCGGGAAACAGCGTCATAATGTCGATTTGATACATTTTCTTCGCCCTCTTTCTTTGCTCCATTATACCCTACGGGTATACCCTTTGCAATCTTTTCCTTACCCGTTATCGTGTCATTCCCCTTGTCTTTTTGTCGAAAATGCGGTATTATTGCTATATATCGTATTCTACCGACGGAGGTCGCCTATGAAACGACTCACTCTGCTGGTCCTGTCCGCCGCTTTGGTCTTTTCCCTGTGCGTTGCGGGCGTTCGGGCCGACAGCCTGCCGGCTGAACTGAATAACTGCTGTACCGCCGAGGAGTGGCAGATACTGCGTCTTGTCAACGAGCAGCGCCTGGAGCAGGGGTTAGTCCCCTACTCCCTCTTCCCCGACCTGCAAACCGCCGCCCACACCCGTAAGCAGGAGCTGGTCACCCTCTACTCCCACACCCGCCCCAACGGGCAGCCGTGGCACACCGCTATCACCGAGGCCGGGGTCGGCTACCAAACAGCGGCAGAAAACATTGCCGCCGGACAACCGAGTCCCGAAACCGTGGTGTCTGCATGGCTGAACAGCGAGGGACATAGGGAAAATATCTTGGATCCCACCCTGACCCACGCCGGCTTGGGTCATATCAACGAGGGTTTCCTCGGCACCAGCTGGGTCAATTTGTTTATGGCGGACAACTGCGATATCTCCGGCATCGAGCTGTCCAGATCCAGCACCGCCTGTCCCTCCGACGGTTCCATCCGTGACCTTGATATCTACATCAAAGCCACCTGCACCAAGCACGGCAGCTGCTACCTGCCTCTGCTGGAGGGTATGTGCTCCGACTTCGACCCCAACGGGACAAACCAGACCGTCACAGTGACCTACGCGGGAAAAACTGCGGAACTGCGCCTTGTTTCCGAGCAAACGCTGGACACCTCCGGCGCCGACAGTTGGGCGGTCAACTGGCTGACTCGGGCCGACGAATTGGGTCTGCTGTCCCAGCGCAACCGCGCAAACTTTACCGCCGACATCACCCGGCTGCAGTTTGCCGACCTGGCCGTCTGTCTGGCCCAGCAGTTGACCGGTGCGGCCATCTCCCCCGCCCCCGCCGACACCTTCGGTGACACCACCGAAGAAGTGATCTTGAAAGCAAAAGCCGCCGGTATCGCCAGCGGCTACGCTGTGGAAACCGGATTTGAATTCCGCCCCGAACACCCCATCACCCGGCAGGAGATCTGTGTGATGCTCTCCAACGTGATAACCTATGTTGAGAACAATACCGCGCCGACTGAACTGGATCGCAGCGAGTCGTTCCGCACCTCCTTCCCCGATGCATCCGATGTGGCCGACTGGGCCGTCAGGCCGGTGGCCCTCATGTGCAACAACGGCGTTATGAGCGGCCGCACCCAAGGCGACGCCGTGTTCCTCACCCCCCTGGCTCACACCACTCTGCAGGAGGGCGTGACTTTGGCGGTCAAGCTGCACGACCTCCTGACGTAACGCAAACAAAAAGGCTGTCCGATTTACGGACAGCCTTTTATATTTTGTTTTAGCCCGGAGGCCAGGTCATATCCCGACCGCCCAGCACGTGGAAGTGCAGGTGGTGGACGGTTTGACCTGCCTGCTCACCGATGTTGGACACCACACGGTAGCTTTCCACACCCAACTGCTTGGTCACCTTGGAAATGACGGCAAAGATGTGGGCCACTACGGCGTTGTTGTCCTCGTTGATCTCGGCAACGGAGGCAATGTGCATCTTGGGGATCACAAGGAAATGGGTGGGTGCCTGAGGATCGATGTCATAGAACGCAAGGCACACCTCGTCCTCGTACACCTTGTTGGAGGGGATGTCCCCTTTCACGATCTTACAAAACAGACAGTCGGACATATCGTTTCCTCCTTACCGGCCCAAAGCCTGAGCCACCATGTTGTCCACCGCGGCCAGGGCGTCGTCCAGCTTCAGAACGTCGGAGCCGCCGCCCATGGCACTGTCGGGCTTACCGCCGCCCTTACCGCCGCAGATGGGGGTAATGGCACGGATGATGTCGCCGGCCTTCACTCCGGCGGCCACGGCATCCTTGCCGCAGACAGCCTGGAACGTGATCTTGTCGCCGTTGACCGCAGCCAGCACGGCCACGATGTTGGACATCTTGTCCCGGAGCATATCACCCATCTGGCGCAGACGGTTGGCATCGGCATCAGCCACGGTGGCGGTCAGCACCTTCAGGCCGCCCACCTCATGGGTGCCGAACAGCAGGCGCTCGGTCTCACCGGCGGCCTCGCGTGCCTTGTACTTCTCCACCAGCTGCTGCAGCTTCTTGATCTCGCCCATAGCGGCTTCCGCCTTCTCCAAAATCTCGGCAGGCTTGGCCTTCAGGGCGGCAGCGGCGCGGAACAGCTTCTCCTGGTTGCTGTTCATGGTCTCCAGAGAAACCTTGCCGCAGGTAGCCTCGATACGGCGCACACCGGAGGCCACGGAGAACTCGCTGGAAATGTGGAATACGCCCACCTTGGCGGTGTTGTTCAGGTGGGTACCGCCGCAGAACTCCACGGAGTAGCCCTCGCCCATATCCACCACGCGGACGGTGTCGCCGTACTTCTCACCGAACAGAGCGATAGCACCGCGCTGTTTGGCCTGCTCGATGGGCATCTCCTCGGTGACGATGTCATAACCAGCCAGCACCGCCTCGTTGACCATGGCGCTGACCTGAGCCAGCTCCTCGGCGGTCAGGGCGGAGAAGTGAGTAAAGTCAAAGCGCAGGCGGTCCGGCTCCACCAGAGAACCGGCCTGATGGACGTGGTCGCCCAGCACGGTGCGCAGGGCCTTGTCCAGCAGATGGGTGGCGGAGTGGGCGCGCATGATGGCGGCCCGACGGTCCAGATCAATGGCGGCGGTGACGGTGTCGCCCAGCTTCAGGGCGCCCTCGGTCAGCTTGCCGGTATGCATGAACTTGCCGCCCTTGTTCTTCTGCACGTCGGTGACCTCGAAGCGCATACCGTTGGCGGTGATCACACCGTGGTCGGCGGTCTGACCGCCCATCTCAGCGTAGAAGGGAGACTTGTCCAGCACCACGATGGCCTCCACTCCGGGCATCAGTTCCTCGGCCTGCTCGTTTTCCACCACGATGGCGACCACTTTGGCATCATCAACGATGGTGTTGTCGTAGCCAACAAACTCGGTGGCGGGCACCTCCTTGCCGAACTCCACGCCGGCCCAGCCCAGATCGCCCAGGGCCTCACGGGCTTTGCGGGCGCGGGTGCGCTGCTCATCCATCTGCTTGCGGAACTCCGCCTCATCCAGGGTCATGCCCTGCTCGGCCACCATCTCCACGGTCAGGTCTACGGGGAATCCGTAGGTGTCGTACAGCTTAAAGGCATCGGCGCCGGAGAAGGCCGTCTCCCCCTTGGCCTTGTGCTCGGCCAGCATATCGTTAAAGATCTTCAGACCGGCATCGATGGTCTTGGCAAAGTTCTCCTCCTCGGTACGGATGACCTTGGTGATATAGTCCTGCCGCTCCCGCAGCTCGGGGTAGTGACCCTCGTTCTCCCGCACCACGGTGTCGCACACCTTGTACAGGAAGGGCTCGTTGACACCCAGGAGCTTACCGTGGCGGGCAGCCCGGCGCAGCAGACGGCGCAGCACGTAGCCGCGGCCCTCGTTGGAGGGCAGCACGCCGTCGCAGATCATAAAGGAAGAGGAACGGATGTGGTCGGTGATAACGCGCAGGGACACGTCCTTGGCGGCGGTCTCACCGTAGTGGGCGCCGGTGATCTCGGACACCTTGTTGGTGATGTTCATCACGGTATCCACGTCGAACAGAGAGAACACGTCCTGGCACACGCAGGCCAGTCGCTCCAGACCCATGCCGGTGTCGATGTTCTTCTGCTTGAGTTCTTCGTAATGACCCTCGCCGTCGCTGTTGAACTGGGAGAACACGTTGTTCCAGACCTCGATATAGCGGTCACACTCACAGCCCACGGTACAATCGGGGCTGCCGCAGCCGTACTTCTCGCCACGGTCGTAGTAGATCTCGGAGCAGGGGCCGCAGGGGCCGGAGCCGTGCTCCCAGAAGTTGTCCGCCTTGCCAAAACGGAAGATGTGGTCGGCGGGCACGCCGATCTCCTCGTGCCAAATGCGGTAGGCCTCGTCGTCGGCAGGGGTGGTCTCGTTCCCCTCAAAGACGGAGGGGTACAGACGGTCAGGGTCCAGGCCCACCCACTCGGGGCTGGTCAGGAACTCCCAGGACCAGTGAATGGCCTCCTTCTTGAAGTAGTCACCGAAGGAGAAGTTGCCCAGCATCTCGAAATAGGTGCCGTGACGGGCGGTCTTGCCGATGTTCTCAATGTCACCGGTACGGATGCACTTCTGGCAGGTACACACACGGCGGCGGGGGGGCTCCTGCTCACCGGTGAAATAGGGCTTCATGGGGGCCATGCCGCTGTTGATCAGCAGCAGGGACGCGTCGTTCTGGGGGATCAGGGAAAAACTGGGCAGGCGCAGATGGTCCTTGCTCTCAAAGAACTTCAGGAACATTTCGCGCAGTTCGTTTACTCCGTACTTTTTCATTTGTTACTCCTCCTGTTCGTCAGCTGTGGGCAATGCTGATGCCGGTCAAATTCATTTCAAGGTCATAGGCGATGCCGAACGCAACCTCTTTCTCGGTGTACTCGCACTTAAACAGCGCGATACCGAGGGGTTCCGGCTCGGTTTCTCCCATGGTGGCCGTGTCATCGATCTTTACGAAGGTGCCGACCTCTTCCGGGTCCGCGTGGGTCTCGACCAGTTCCTTGATATGCTCGGGTTTGATCTCCTTGCCCTCGGCAAAGCGGATGTCCTCCCGCAGGTGCTCCACGACGGCCTCATATTCTCCGTCCAGCAGCAGATTGACTATCTCTTCCCCGGCAGCCAGCACCGCTTCTTTGTCCATACCTTTGGGCATCGGCTTCGTCCCGGTCAGGCTGCAGCCGGACAGCGCACCGAGCAGCAGCGCCGCGGCACAGACCACGCCAAGCAGTCGTTTCATTTTCATTTATGGTTCCTCCTTTTCGGTTATGATACATCAAAAACGCCCCTGACCTTACGGTCAGGGGCGACGTTTACACGCGCGGTACCACCCTGATTGGCAGACAAGTCCGCCATCTCATGTCATCTCATAACGGTGATGTGCCGTCCCGCTCGTCACGGGCCGCTCGGGAGTGGCTTGCATATTCCGGCTGCCGAGGGCTTTCACCGTCCCCTCTCGCTTTGTGCGCCGCAAGTATGCTGGGCTCCGTCAAAACGTTTCCTTGAGTATTGTACCACAAATCAGCACCTTGTCAACAGTTTTTCAGCCTCCGGTGACCCAAACAGTCAGTGCGTACAGCAGAGGGATCGTCACCGTTGCCAGCGGCATGGTGACCAGCAGGATCCCGGCCACTTTTTTGTTGTCCACGCCATACTCGGTAGCAAAAATAACGGGATTCATGCCGCAGGGCCCGGCGTAAACCAGAACCGCAAGGATCGTAACCATCGCAGGGGCATTCAGCAGCCAACACAGGCCCAAAAGCACCAGCGGGATCAGCAGCAGCCGCACGGCTGCAAAGAGGTAGATCTTCACATCCTTCAGCGTCTCGCGCAGATCGAAGCCGGCAATGGTGTAGCCCGTCAGCAGCACCGCCGCAAGCACGTAGCAGTTGCCAAGACTGTCGGCCAAATTCTGAATGGGCATGGGGATCCATTCCTGCCCTCCCAAAAGGCCCAGCACCATACCAAGGGCAAGGCCCCCCAGCACCGGGTTTGCCAAACGCCGCAAGCTCGCTTTGAGGCCGCCCTTGCCGCCGGGAATCAGCTGCATGATACCCCAGGAATAGGTTATGACACTCAACAGCAGATTGAACAAATTGATCTGAAACAGCATGACCGAGCCACCCAGCGCAATGGCCAAAGGCAGCCCCGCCGCGCCGCTGTTGGGCACCGCGGCCGAATAGCGGTACTGATGCTTGAGCACGTGGTCCTTGCGCTCAAACAGCACCGACACAGGATAGGACAGCAAAAAACAGAGTACCGCGATCCCGCCGCCGTACAAAACCAACGAGGCATTCTCCGCCAAATTGGTCGGGGTGCAGTTGCGAAGCATGGCCATAAACACGAGGCCGGGCATAAACAGCTTGGCGGTCAGGCCGGACAGGACCTTGGGTGCCTGCTCGGGCAGCACATTCCACTTGCGCAGCACAAAGCCAATGAGCAGCATACCCAGAATTTCGACCATTTTACCAAAGGTGATCCAAAAGGCTTGCATACAACACACTTTCTTTCTGTATCGTGGTGGCATGAAAAAGTCGCCGCAAACAGTCCCGTCCGCGACGACTTTGGAGCAGGATACGGGAATCGAACCCGCCTCTTCGGCTTGGGAAGCCGACATACTACCGATGTACTAATCCTGCACATTGCTTTATGGTACGTAGGTTATGATAGCACAGCCGCTCCACTTTTGCAAGCAGAATTTACCGACTTTTACCAACAGAAAACCCGGTCCCTGAGTACAGGGACCGGGTCGCTGACGGTATCAGCCCCAAAGGGCGGTCAGAGTGGGCACGATCTGCTTTTTGCGAGAAAGGATCTTGGGCAGGAATGCGCTGTTCCCCTCTCCGTTTCGGATATTGAACGCCTGACAGATGTTGTTCTCGTCACCGGAGAACAGCAGCTGGGTTCCATCCAACAGAACGTCGGTGATCATCAACAGCACGGTATCCAGCTTTTTCTTCTGCCGGATCTGCTGCATAGCCTCAAGGAACTCATCCTTACGCTTAAGCACCCGCTCGGAGTCCATGCAGGTAATTTGGCTGATGGCCAAATTATGCCCGGCAATGTGGAATTCCTTGTAGTCCGTTTCCAGCATGGCCTGCACCGTCTTGTCGTCACTGCTGGTGGCCGAGAAGATGGCCTGCCCCAGTTCCTCCAGGGACACGTTGGCGATGCGCGCCATGCGGTTTGCCACGTCGATATCCCGCTGGGTACAGGTGGGCGACTTGAACATAACGGTGTCGGACACAATGGCAGCCGCCATCAGTCCGGCCATGGTTTCGGTCGGCATCAGACCCTTCTCCTGGTACATACCGGCTACGATGGTCGCGGTGCTGCCCACCGGTTCGTTGCGGACATAGATCGGGTTGCTGGTCTCGATGTCGGCAAGGCGATGATGGTCCACGATTTCCAGGATCTCCGCCTGATCCAGTCCGGCAACGGACTGGGCCAGCTCATTGTGGTCCACCAGAATGACCCGCTTGCGCCGGGGACGCAGCAGGTGGAAACGGGACAGGGTCCCCACGACCCGCTCGTCCTCATCCAGGATGGGATACGCCCGGAAACGGCTTTGCAGCACGGTGTTGCGCACGTCGTCTATATAGTCCTCCAAATGGAAGCACACAAGGTCTTCTTTCCGGCAAATACTGCCCACGGGCATGGCGTTGCAGATCAAGTGGACCACCCGATAGGCATCAAAGGGCGTGGAGATCAGGCAGGTATCACAGGGCAACTCCAGCAGCTGCGGATCCACCTCCGCCTGACATACGATCACGCAATTCACGTTCAGCTCAATAGCCCGGCGGATCATGTCCGGCTGATCTCCGCAGACCACAATGCTGTCCTGCGCGGAAAAAATCAAGTTTTCACGGCCGGTTGGCAGTGCAATGGTCACCTCGCCGGAAATAATGTCCTTCATCTCTCCGCTCTTGTTGAGGATACGGCCCTCCAGCACGCTGAGGAGATTGTAGACCGGCACACCGGAAACATAGGAGTCCCGAATGGCCGCCACGTCAAACGAGGTCATATCACCGGCGGAAACCATACCGTACAGGGTCCCGTCATCGTTGGCAACGGGAAGCACCTTGATGTGGTCGTCACTCATCATCTGCCACGCCCGGCTGATGGTGGCCGCCGGGGAAAGAATGGGCGGCGTATCGTAGTCCAGATCCTGCACCTGGGTGCGCAGATTGTGCAGCATTCTGGGCGGCTGGACCTTGAACCGGTCAAGCACAGCCTGCGTTTCGTCACTGATATGGCCTAAACGCGCAGCCTGATAGCAGCGATCACCCAGGGCATTCTTCAGCGCGGCGTAGGCCATGGCGGACACGATGGAGTCTGTGTCGGGATTGCGGTGGCCGGTAATGTAGATAGTGTCCATATAGACCTCCTTGCAGGCAGATGTGCTGCCTCTCGTTTCATTGTACCTGCAAATAACCGTAATTGCAACTGTAAATTGCGTCGAGCGAAAAGCAAGCGCCGCAGGTATTCCCTGCGGCGCTTATTCCTGTTAGGTACTTGCCTCGACCATGTCATTGATCTCACTGGGGTCGCGATACGTAGGCACCAAAGACTTCATCAGTTCAATGATGTCCTCCTTGGAATTTTCGTCCGTGACCGCACGATCCAAAACCAGCAAATGCTCCATCAACTGTTCCGGACTGATGGGGACCTGCTCCTCTACAAAAATCTTGCTGTTAGCCGTCTTTTGGAGATTTTCGTTGTCGATCAGCAGTTCCTCGTACAGCTTCTCGCCGGGTCGCAGACCGATCTCCTCGATCTGAATGTCCACATAGGGTACCAAACCGGAAAGCCGGATCAAATTTTCCGCCAGGTCCAAAATCTTGACCGGCTCACCCATATCCAGCACGAAAACCTGATTGTGCTTGGCCATGGCTCCGGCTTCCAAAACCAGCTGCGCCGCCTCCGGAATGGTCATAAAGTAGCGGATGATCCGCTTGTCGGTCAAGGTGATCGGCCCGCCGTTTTCGATCTGCTTTTTGAACAGGGGCACCACGGAGCCGTTACTGCCCAATACGTTGCCAAACCGCACCGCACAAAACTCCGTACCGGTCTTTTGCCGGCTCTGCAAAATCATTTCGCAAAACCGCTTGGTAGCACCCATAAAGTTGGTGGGGTTGACCGCTTTGTCGGTGGAGATCATGACAAACTTTTTAACGCCAAACTTCTCCGCCGCACGCACCACGTGGTAGGTACCGAAGACGTTATTCTTGATTGCCTCGGACGGGCACGCCTCCATCAGGGGAACGTGCTTATGAGCCGCCGCATGGAAGATAACGTCGGGACGATAATGCTCCACAACACCATAGGTACGCTGCTTGTCGCGGATGGAGGCGATCTCCACCTTCAGGTCCAGCTTCTCACCATAGGTGCGAATCAGTTCCTGCTGGATTTCATAGGCGTTGTTTTCGTAGCTGTCAATAACGACCAGCCGAGCCGGTTCAAACTTTGCAATCTGTCTGCACAGCTCACTGCCAATGGACCCGCCGCCGCCGGTGACCATAACCGTGCGGTCCTTCAGGAACCCGGCCACCAACTCCATGTTCAGGCGAACCGGCTCCCGCCCCAAGAGATCCTCCAGCTGGATCTCCTTGATGTCGGAGATCTGCACGGCACCCGTGACGATATCATAAATACCGGGTACCGAGCGAATCACACATCGGGTATCCTTACAGATATCCAGAATTTCCTGCTTTTCTTTGGCCGCACAGGTAGGGATGGCAAAGATAATTTGGGTGATGCGGAATTTCTCCACCGCTTCCGGTATTTGCTCCCGACCACCGTAAATCAGCACGCCATCCAAATATTTGCCCCATTTGTCCGCGTTGTCATCCACAATGCAGCAAATACGGCCCGGAATACGACCGCTGGTGGCCTTCTCATTCAGTATGGCACGGCCTCCCTCCCCTGCGCCGATCAGCAGGATGCGCTCTTCGTCATCCTGTCCCTGCATGCGGGCAAACATCGTCCACAATCGCAGGATGCTCCGCATCCCGACCTGCACAAAAACAGAGAGGATCAGCAGAATGAAATAGAAGCTTCGGGGCATACGGAACCCACACAGCAGGTTCACCACCAAACTCAGCGCAAAGGCCAAAACAGAGGACAGCGCCATGTTCGCCATATCGTATGCCGTAATGGCACGCCATATGTAGTGGTACATTCTGCGCACCCAAAACACAGCCAGCGTAACGGGAATCTGGACCAGCAAATATTTTCCCCAACTGGCCCAAACCCATTCCGGAACCTCAAAGTCAAACCGCAGCAATATGGACAACCCGCCAACGCAGAACACAGCCAAACAGTCCAGCAGCATGACCAGCAGCGGCTTGGCCCATCTGACCGTAAACAAATCGCGTTTCGTAGTGTCGTCCTCCTTTCGTGGAAAGTACTAAAATAAACGGAATAACAAATTGATTATAACAATACGCCAAAACTATGTCAAGAATTTCCGTCAAAACTGCACTTTTCTCACAAAAACAAATGTCGTCAGCGGCACCGCCGCACGTAAATCATGTGGTCGCGAACCTCCAACTGCTGGTCTGCTGTTTCCAGCGCAGCGGGTCTGTGGGTAACCGCCACGCAGGTGCAGCCCGGCAGCTGCGCAATGCGTTCCAGCACGGTCCGCTCGGTCTGCGCATCCATAGCGGACGTAGCCTCGTCCAAAAGCAGAACGGGTGCCCCGCTGATCACGGCTCTTGCAATGGCAAGACGCTGGGCCTGCCCCTCGGAAAGACCCTCCCCGTTTTCGCCAAGCACAGTGTCCAACCCCTGGGGCAGCTGATTCAGGAATGCATCCATGGCGCTGACGTAGATCGCCTGCTCCAGTTGTTCCTCGGTAGCTTCCGGCCTGGCCAGCAAAATATTTTCTCGCAGAGTGCCGCTGAACAGCAGGTTCCCCTGAGGCACGTAAGCAAACAGGCCGCGCTTGATCTTGTTCAGTTCAAACTGTTCTCCATCCTGCTCCACGAACAGACGGCCGGTAGCGGGGCGATACACCTCCAGCAGCAGCTTCAGCAGCGTGCTTTTACCAATTCCGGAGGCGCCTGTAATTGCCGTAAACTTACCAAACGGGATGTGGAAGGACGCACCATCCAGCACCATGTCCTCGTCATACGCAAAGCTTACGTTTTCTCCAATAATACTTCCGTTAAAGTCCGTAACGTCTTTTTCCCTGTCAGGGGTTGCCTCATCTTTTTCCGCAAGCCGCTCCAGCTCCATCAGGCGCTCTCCGGCCGTGCACATAGCCGTATATTGCGGCAAAACACCCGACAGCCCGATCATGGGGGCCTGCAGCTGAGAGATCAGCTGCACGACTGCCGTAAGGGTACCAAACGACATATTCCCGCTCATCAAGCTCGACGCACACCAGAACATGGCCGCAAATTTTGCAAAATAAAACACGGCACCGACTGCGGTATTGGCCGGTACGGACAACCGTCTGCGTCGGTTCTGCGCCTGGGTGCGTTCCTCCAGCAGGCGGTCGGCCCGCTTTTCCACCTCTTTGCCAAGATTCATGGACTGGACCACGATCAGGCGCTCCAGCGTTTCCTGCAGGATGGAAAGCACCTTTCCCTCCGCCTTGCTGATGGCTAAATGCCGCTCCCGCATCAGTCGGCGCAAGAAGCCCGTCCCCGCCAGCACGATCACACCAATTACAGCAATAATAAGTACCAATTTGGGCGCGATAGACAACAGCACCCATCCTGCTGCACCCAAACGCACGATCATGGATACAAGGTTGGGCAAAATATTCACAATGCCGTTATTAAGATAGCGGACATCGTTGTTCAGGCGGTTGATCAGCTCTCCGCTGTGAAACTGCGCCACATTTGCGTAATCCGCCCGCAGCAGGCAGCCAAACAGATGCTGCTTCCTGTCCCGGTCAAGGTCGGCATTCAAGCGATCGGATAAATACCGGCTGGCTGCACTGCAAACCAGGAGAAAAAAGATGATCGCAAACTGACCGATGCAGGCCAGGTAAAAGTCATGCTTCGCCCCCGTCTTTGCCGCTTCGATGGCGGTATCAATGACAGCGCGGCTGCTCAGCGCAAACCAAACCGCACACAGCGCCTTTCCCGCATTGGCAAATATCATACCAAGCAGCATCGGCAATTGGTTCGCCGACCGTTTTGCTGCCCAAAAAAGCACTTTATGTTCTTTCATGCTTCCTCCTCAACCGATACCGGAGCGAACGCCACACGTGCCGGACCGGCCGGCTCCAGTGCCACACACGACAATAGATCTGATAGGTCAACGCAGTTACGGGGATCTCTTTTTCTCCCCTTCGGAACGCGGTAACCAGTGCCACCATCTGATCATGGCGCAGGCCGCGCTCGACGCAGAGCTGATTATCGCCAACGCAGGCGTAGGTCTGTCCCACTTTTACGATGCGATGAAGGACAAATTGCCCACTGTCCCGACGATATAACGGCAGGTCGTATTTACGCAGCCGCTCCGGCACCGCCGACAGGACAACGCAGTCAACGCCCGGCCGCAGCATGGGCAGCATACTCTCCCCCTGTGGGATAATGCGTATGCTTTCCCCCTTGGCAAAGGCCTCCTCCATCCGGGGAAGCAGCTCCTTCAGTTGTACTGCCGAATCACGCAAGCAGATCCCGCTCCTTCAGCATTTCCACGAAGCTGGCCGCCGCCTGAGCCGCAGTCGCCTCATCCACCTCAAACTCCGCCAGCAGCGTCTGGGTCAGTTCCTCCATGGTAGCAGGGTTCTCCAACCGTGTCCAAAGAGCCGCAGCCGTGGCGTTCAGCGTGATCACACCGTTCAAATCAACATTTGCACCGGCGTTGACTACCACATACTCACCGGCCACCTGGCGCATGATAAATCCTTTTTTCAGTTCCATTTCACTCGTTCCTCTCTTTCATAGACATGGCATTATAAGAAACATGAGCCGCCTCCGGCTCCATATTGCATTCCAGATGCCACACAGGCACCTTGGTCAGCAGCTTATCCAGCAGCGTGAGGATCTTGTCGTTTCCCATCTGCCCGATCGGCCGGGAGGTCTGGGTCAGCAGGAAGAAAATCGCCTCTTTCGCCGTGCAGGGACGGATTTTGTTCTCCGCACCGCGATGCAGCAAACAAACGCCGCCCAAAGGTACCTTTCGGTTGGGGCTATACGTGGCCTTTCCGGACCATGGTGTACCGTAGGCGTAAAACACGCCGTCATCCATCAGCCGCAGTGCCGGTTTGTCGTCGTTCAAAATATAGGCACCCTTATCCGCAAACTCCTTACACCACAGCTTCGTGTGGGTGGATTTTCCCGTCCCGCTGTGCGCGGTAAACAAATAGGCGTACCCATCCACCACCACGGCCGAGGAATGCAGGACCATACCATCGAATTTTAACAACTGCCGATAGAAGTTGCTGCCGGTGGAAATATATTCGCAATCATCGTCACTCAAATGCGGCTGCTCCGTTTTCAACGAAGAAGCGTTGCTCTTTACAACAATGTCCGCTTCGCCGTCGGCATCGTACCGGTAGTGCTGCGCCTGAGCCTTGGTTCTGCCAAAGGTGTCCATATCCACCAAAAGCTCCGCAATTTGATATCGTTCGGTCATAACTTTCACCTCAACTCAGCCAAAAGCGATTTGTAAACTTGTGGCCTCAAATCAAAAACTTCGGTCTCGGACACAGGTCCGAGCGTTCGGGCCCCTGTCGCAAACCGAAGTCGGGTTTTACGTAATTGGGTTGATATCCCCCGGCGGCATACGCCGCCGGGGGAAGGATTGAGAATTAGTCCCAATCCTCGGGCGTCTCGTTCTGAACGGGCTTGCTGGGCTCCTCTTCGAAGCTGGCGGTCATGATGACGTCAACAACCTCGAACTCCTCAACGCTCATCTTGGGCATCTCAAACTTCTGCATTTCAACTCACTCCTTCCATATGTATTTCGCAATGAATATCATAACCGTTTCCGGTTATAACCAAAGGAAACAAATCAGTTTACGGCAATTCTCTCAAGGAAGTTCATAAACATCTGCGCACACTCGGCACGGGTGGTATTGGCCAGCGGATCAATAAATCCGCCGCCCTTACCGGCCACCAGACCGGACTGGATGCCCCACTCCATGGCAGCACGAGCCCAACCGGAAATGCTGGCCTGATCGGGATAGCCGCTCAGATCAGCGCGCTTGGAAACGTCAAGGCCCAGAGCCATAGCGTAGTTGTAGAAAATCTGAACAACTTCTTCACGGCTGAGCAGCTTCTCGGGTCGATAGAGACCGTCGCCGTAACCAGCCACAACGTCCTCTCTGGCGGCCCAGTTAATGCCCTTGCTGTACCACTTACCATCGGGAACGTCGGGGAAGCCGTGGACGTAATTGTGGCTCTCATTGCCCTCCAGATTGTAGACAATCTGCGCCATCATGGCACGATCCAGACGAATTTCGGGGCTGAAGGTAGAACCGTCGCCGGTACCGGCAAACAGGCCGCGTGCAGCAACATAGTCAATCGCCTTCTCGGCCCAGTGTCCATCGATGTCAATGAAATCTTTGGACTTGTCGACAACCTTCACGCGCGTGCCGTCTTTCAAGGTAACAACCACACCGCCATCGGTCAAGGAGGTAAACTTGATGACTTCCTCCGTGCCGTCAGGCTTTACGATTACAACCACATTACCGGAGGAGTCCTTGTTAACAGGAATGACAATCTGGACACCACCATCGGGAACCGTAATGTTCAGCTCGCCCTTATCCTTAACAGGCAAAGGCAACTCAACCGGTTCTGCCGCACCATCGGGAACGACAACCTCCGTAGCACTGGCATTGCCATTTTTGTCCGTCACAGTGGTGGCCGTAACACCATTGGTACCCGTGGTGATTTCAGTCACAACACCGGTCCGGTTGTTGGTGATAATCGTGGTAACGGAACCATCCTCGTTCTTGATGGTCTGCGTAGAGGTGGTCGGTACGCTGCTACCACCGCCGCCGGTGCCACCCTGATTGTCATCATCATCGTCATCGCCTTCGCCGTAGTCGGGACCCGTACGAGTAACCGTGAAAATATAGCGATCAGAGCTGGACGTCATCTTATAGAGCACATCAGCCTCCAGCTCTTCGATTCTGGAGTCCATATCCATCAGCAAGTCCTTCAGGCTACCATCGGTCTTATCCGAATCGTTGCTGATCTTGCCTTCATAATCATTGGCGCTTTCGGAAATCCATTCACGCCATGCACTTGCACCGTCCAGATAAGCCACTTGTGCCTTATCAAACCAGCCATTCAGCTCTTTCGTCCAAATGGAATACAGGTGGCAGGACTCCACCGAGCAATCATCCGACATGATGCCACCCTTATGGCCCGTGTGAATTTTCTGATATTCGCTGGCAACATGATCGCCCATGGTCTCGCCACCGATGGCATCATAAATCGCCTCAATCAAGTAATCGCGCTTATCCAGTTCCGCACGAGTCGCCTCAACGGTTCTGCCCATAGGAAGATCCAAGGTGGTATCCGTAACGGTAACTTTGATGGTGCTTTTTTCATCTGCAGCAGATGCATAGGACACCACGGACAGCATCATACACACAGCCAAAACCGCTGCACCAAACTGTCTCATCTTTTTTTTCATAATCAAATCCCTCTTTTCTTCAATTCGGCTAAATACCATGATTTCTTCAAACGTTTTTCACTGAGATAGGTGTCATACACCGCATCGGCAATGGATAGGTCATCTCCATTGGCCTGCAGCAGCTCTTCCAAGCGGTCGATGATGTCCTTCATGAGGCCATCACACTCTTTTTCCAAGCTGTACGCTCTTGTAAAGTATCCGCTTGCCAAACTTGTCAACTTAGCGGTAGTCCTCTCATTTTTGGGGATGGACACGTACTCCGCCTTTGCCTCGGCCAGCAGGTCATCCAACTCAATCAAAAACTCCTCACGCAGAACATAAACCTCTGCAATGATGGAGGCCAACTGTTTTTGGTAGTCACTCACCTGCACGGGGTCCTTCTGTGACGGAGCTGACGGCTGTTCGTCCTGCTTCGTAGGTTGCTGACCGTCCTGTTTCGTTTCTTGCTTGGGTTGCTGAACCGGCTCAATCAGACTTTGGATTAGTTCCTCTTTTGTGATGCTTCCGTCTTTCAGCGACTGCCTGTCCTCTTCGGTTAGGTCCCGAATGGTAATGTCCGGAGCCACTTGAGTCGCATCCTTGATTGCCTGCTCATTCTGCGTCAGCTGTACTTCCAACTCATCCGAAGAGTAACGCAGACCCGAAAGAACTGCATTGATATCGTCACGCAGCCATATAGCCACAGCACCTATGCCAACAACCACGACCGCAAGGATGCCACAAATAATTTTTTTACGCAAAGACACTTATGTAACCATCCTCCTGCTCAAACGTTGTGTTTTGGTTAATTGCAATGTCGAATGCAGTTAACCCGTTTTTTACAACAGTAAACCATTTTACTATCCTATTTTTGCATTATAGACGATTTAGCAAAGAAAAGCAAGCCATTTTTCCATTTTCCAAATAAAATTCAACGACATCCGAGACGATATTTTGACCGTTTTCCCTATTATAGCCATGTTTTCCCTGTTGTTTGTCAGCATTCCGCTTTGCCTGTTCACCGCAAAAGAACGACCCCCGGTTTTCACCGAAGGTCGTTTGGCAGCGGGAGAAGGATTCGAACGGCAAGCCGTTCGTCGAACCATGATTGTATTCCCCGTGCTCCCGGCCACAGGCCGGAATCGCACGGATGGTATTTTGTGAGGGTTCGAATCCCCCCCTCACCGAATCGCTGCAAAAAAAGAACGACCCCCGGTTTTCACCGAAGGTCGTTTGGCAGCGGGAGAAGGATTCGAACCCTCACAAACAGAGTCAGAGTCTGTCGTGCTACCCTTACACAATCCCGCTAAATTGCACTCACTCTCGCAAGCGCAGGGTTTATTATAGCAGATGCTTTGAGAAAGTCAATAGGTTATTTGAAAAAATTTCAACTTCCGCCGCAACCAACAAACCGTTGCGGCGGAAGTTGTGTTTTTTCTTACTTGGTGCCGAAAATACGGTCACCGGCATCGCCCAGGCCGGGAACGATATAGGCGTGGTCGTTGAGCTTCTCATCCACCGCCGCCACATAGATATCCACGTCGGGGTGATCCTTACGGATGCAGTCAATACCTTCGGGGGCAGCCAAAATGTTCATCAGCTTGATGTGCTTGCAGCCATATCCCTTCAGGAAGGTGATGGCCGCAGAGGCAGAACCGCCGGTGGCCAGCATGGGATCCAGCACGATGACGTCACGCTCGGCAATGTCGCTGGGCATCTTGCAGTAATACTCCACGGGAGCGTGGGTCTCGGGGTCGCGGTACAGACCGATATGCCCCACCTTGGCAGAGGGGATCAGATTCAGAATGCCGTCCACCATACCAAGACCGGCACGCAGAATGGGAACGATGGCCAGTTTCTTGCCCGCCAGCTGCTTAAAGGTTCCGGTGGTGATGGGGGTCTTGATCTGCACGTCTTCCAGCGGCAGATCGCGGGTGGCCTCGTAGCACTCCAGCGCAGCGATTTCGGATACGATCTCGCGGAATTCTTTCACACCGGTACGCTCGTCGCGCAGAATGCTGAGTTTGTGCTGAAGCAGAGGATGATCCAGAACGTGAACCTTGTTATCCATTTCAACTTACCCCTTTTATAATTTATTCTTTCGTGTCCGTCTGTTTTGCAAGTCGCTCCCGCTCCGCCTGAGAAAGCCGGTGGTAGACCGGAGCCAGCTGTTCCGCGCTGACCAGTTCGTCCCGCCGGGCCAGGTCCAGCGCCGCACGGGCGACCCCCCAGGCCGACTGCCATCGCAGATGTTCTGGAGCCATGCACAGCTCGGGCACACGTTCCTGCCACTCATTATAGCACAGTTGTGCGCCGTCGCCAACCAGTATTTTTTGTCCCGGCAGATTTCTAATCTCTTCCTCCACCTCGGCAAGGGAAACCGCCCGGTCGGGACACAGCCGTTCCGGCGCTCCGCCCCTAGCACGAAACAGAGCATTATAGACCTGATTGCGGCGGGCATCCATCACCGCCACGATGACTGCTTCCGTGTGGGCCAGCTGCCACGCCATAGATTCCAGCGTGGAGCAGGGTGCACAGGGTTTCTGCCACGCCCATCCAAGGCCCTTGGCCGTGGCAACGCCGATACGCAGGCCGGTAAAGGATCCCGGCCCGGCGGCCACCGCCACCACATCCACGTCCTTCGGCCGCTGCCCGCAGCCGGCCAGCAGACTTTCCGCCATGGGCATCAGGGTGCGGCTGTGGGTCAGGCCGCTGTTTTGAAAGGTTTGGGCAATCAGCCGCCCCTCCTCACACAACGCCACCGAGCAGGCGGTCGCCGAGGACTCCAGCGCAAGTATCTTCATCTTCTCCCCTCCCGGGTCTTCTGCATATTATAATTCGATGCCGGTGATGGTGATCCGGCGAACGCTGTCTCCGTCACCGCGGCGAATATCCACCCGGATACAGTTGCTGTCCAGCGCATCGTCCACAATTTCACTCCACTCTACCGCACACACGCCGCCGCGGGCGAGATAATCTTCCCACCCGATGTCAAACAGCTCGTCCGAACAGGACAGGCGGTACATATCGAAGTGAAACAGCGGCAGCCGCCCACCCTCGTACTCGTTTACGATGGTAAATGTCGGGCTGGTCACCTGCCCCGGGATTTCCAGTCCTCGGGCAAGCCCGCGGGTAAAGGCCGTCTTCCCCGCCCCCAGATCCCCGGTGAATGCCACGACCGACCCGGCAGTCAGCCCTGCTGCCAGCCGCTGTCCCAGCTGTTCGGTCTGTTCGGGACTGTTCGTGATGTACTCCACTTGATCACCGCCTGTCGGTTCGTTTTTCCTATCATATCACAAAACCTGTTTACCTTTCCACAGGAAAGTGGTAAAATAGGGCAAAATCTTTTTGGGAGGTGAGGGCATGTCGAGGCTGAGTCTTATCCTGCAGGAATTTTTCCGCAAGGGTGACGTCCTTCTGCTTTGCCTTTGCACGGGCGCCAGTCTGTACGGCATCGCCCTGATTTTCAGCGCCACCCGCTGGTCGGGGGGCTACCGCTCGGTCATCGTGCAGTTCGTGGCCATGCTGGTGGGTATCTGCCTGTACATCGCCCTGACCTTCGTGGATTTTCAAACACTGGTGGAGCGCGGCTGGAAAGGTTTTTTCATTTTCAACGTAGTATTCTTGCTGTTGCTGCTGACCCCCTTGGGTACCGACAACAACTCCGGCAACCTGAACTGGCTGGCCATCGACAAGATCATCCCCGGTTTCCCCTTGGACCTGCAGCCGAATGAGATCGTCAAAATCCCCTTCATCCTGCTTATGGCTCATCAAATCAATCGCCTGCAGGAGCGCGGGCACAGCATCAGTTCCCCTTCCAGCATCCTGCAGATCGGAGCCCACGCCATGTTCATGGTGGGGCTGATCGCCGTGATCTGCGGCGACATGGGTATGTGCATGGTCTACATCTTCCTGTTCGTCATTTTGGCATGGACCGCCGGAGTCAAGCTGTACTGGTTTTTGATCGGCGCCGCCGGTGCCGCAGGCGGTTTCTTTTTCGCTTGGAAAACCATACTCCAATCCGATCGGTTTGACTACATTCGTATGCGTTTTCTCGTGGTATTGGACCACGATCTGGACCCTCTGGACCGCGGCTTCCAGCAGGACCGCTCCCTTTTAGCGCTTGGCTCCGGCGGTTTTTCCGGACAGGGTTTTTTGAACGGAACGCAGACACAGGCCCCCTATTCCAGCGCCCTGCCCGCCCGGCATACCGACTTTATCTTTTCCGCCTGCGGCGAAGAGCTTGGCATGATCGGCTGCCTGCTGATCCTGATTTTGCTGGCCGCCATTATCCTGCGCTGTTTCCACGTGGGACGCACCTCCGCCTCCCCGTTCTGCGCCTACACCGCCACCGCTTTTGGCGGAATGCTGCTGATCCAAACCGTGTTCAACGTGGGAATGTGCCTTTACGTGCTGCCCGTTATGGGTCTGACCCTTCCCTTTTTCAGCTACGGCGGCTCCTCCCTGATCACGCTCTACGTGGCCATGGGTGTCGTATCCGGCCTGAAAGCGAACTCTCTGCCCAGCTGGCTGCGCAACCGAATATAAACAAAACGGGAGGATGACGCTCGCTCATCCTCCCGTTTTATTTCGCATAATTCTGCGCCCACTGCAAACCATAAGGACAAACCATAAAAGGAGGTCCTTATCTTGCAGCTCAATCCTGTTCGCAGGCTTCTGCTCACCGTGCTTTGCGCCACACTTCTGTTCACCATGACCATTCCTGCCTATGCGTTCTTCGGTAAAAAAGAGGTGCCCGCATCCCTCCCCGACCTGACCCGAAACGTGGTACTGGGGGAAACGCTCACCTTTCGCAAAGAGGACTTTTCCGTTTCCGGAAGGGACGAACTTGCCAGTCTGACCATCACCACGCTCCCTGACCGCAGCAGCGGCATCCTTACCGTGGGTGGTCAAGCCGTGGAAACAGGCACCATCGTGCGCGCTCAGGCTCTGGATGCGCTGCGCTTTCAGCCTTTCCCGGCATCCACCGCAGGCAGCACCAGCTTTCAGGTCACTCCCACGTTTTCCTCCGGTCAGCAGGGTCCCTCCGCTACGGTAAGCATCCATCTGCTCACCGCGCCCAATCAGGCTCCGATCGCTGAAAATCTGTCATTGAAAACCTACCGCAATGTAGCGATATCCGGTCAGCTTCGCGCAAAGGATCCCGACGGAGACAGCCTGACCTTTCAGCTGACCGCTCCCCCTGCCCGGGGCAGCGTGACCATCCTGGAGGACGGCTCCGGCAGTTTCGTCTATACTCCCTACGAAAACAAGACCGGAAAGGATCGGTTCACCTACGTGGCCGTAGACCAGGCCGGCAACCTCTCCAACCCCGCCACAGTGAACCTTCGTATTGAAAAAGCAGATACCGCCGTCACCTACGCGGATATGGACGGCCACCCCGCCCATCACGCGGCCATTCGCCTTGCAGAGGAGGGGCTGCTGGTGGGCGAACGGGTCAACGACCTGTATTTCTTCTCCCCCGACACCACCGTCACCCGCAGCCAGTTTCTAGCTTTGGCCATGTCCGCTGCCGAGCAGGAGCCGCTGGAGCAGGTCAGCCTGACCGGCTTTTCCGATGACAGTTCCATTCCCGCCTGGGCCAAGGGATACGTGTCCTCTGCCCTGCTGACCGGCACGGTTACCGGTCTGCGAGATGAGGTGGGCCAGGCCGTGTTCTGCCCCCAGCACACCATCACGCGCGCCGAGGCTGTCGCTATTCTGGATAACCTGTTCCACGTATCCGACGTAGCGGTGCAGACCTGGTCCGCCGCCGGTATCCGCCACGGGCTCCGGGACCACTGGGCCATGCAGTCTGCCGCCGACCTTGCCTGTGCCGGCGTGCTGCGGCCGGAGGACAGCACCCCCGAACGTTTGGACACTCCCCTGACCCGAAGCGATGCTGCCACCCTGCTGGCTGACTGCCTCACGCTGAAAGACAACCGCAAAACCGGATGGTTTTGAGCCAAACCAACACACCCCCGTCTGCAATGTGCAGCCGGGGGTGCTCATTTATCGTTTCTTTTGTTTGAAAAACACTTGGAATACCAGTACCTCTGCCAGTACGCCAACCGGGATCGCCGCGAGAAAATCTACCACAGAGTGTTGTTTGATAAACACCGTGGACATACAGATCAGAACGGCGGCCACCACCACAAAGGCCTTCCACCCCTTAGAAATGCCGGTGGCTTTCAAACAGACCGAGGCAATGCCAAAGGAGTATGCGCAGTGCAGCGAAGGACAAACTCCCGTGTTGGTGTCGATCGCGTACAAAACCTGGACAATGTCGGACAACACGTTCTCCCTCGGGAACTCCACCGGCCGCAGGTTTTGACAGCTGGGATAGACCACATAAACGATCATTGCCACGATCTGCGTAACGATGATATAGACCTGCAGCTTCTTAAAGCTGTCCGCATCCCGCAAGCCGAAATACACGAGAGAACCTGCCACCAGCAAATACCAAAACACATAGGGGATCACAAACCACTCGCAAAACGGGATCATATCGTCCAGTCGACAGTGAATGACGTGACAGCGCTCAAGCGGAATCAGACGTTCGGTCAGGAAATACATGGCAAAGTAGCCTGCCCAACTCCACAGCAAATGCAAGTGGGCGTATCGGCTCGGTTCGGGCCGGTTTCTGCCCCGGCAAGAGCAGACCATCACTCCATCTCCTCCATCCGATTGGTGGGATAGCAACGTTTGGGGACGTTGGGATAAGGTACCACCGTGTGTTCGGGGAGCTTTTGCGCCATGTCCGTCACCGCATCCATCAACCCGGTGCAAATGCGTGTGCGCTCCTGCTCAATATCCGCCGCGGCGCAAAACCGGATCGGCTCACCCAAACACAGCTTGCCCAGTTTGGGTGCAACATAAATCGGAACGAAAGCCAATTCTTTCCCCGTGCGCCTGTAATACAGCTTCGCAAGGTCGATAAAGCGGTTTTGAAATTCGTGAACGATGTGATTAAACGGCTTATTGTGCTCCGGAAAAATCACCACACTGTGTCCATCCTGCAGATGGGAAACAGTTTGGCGGAACGTCGTCAGGATCCGTTTGTCCCGATGGACCGCAATCGTACGGGCGTTGTTAAACAGCAGCACAGACAGCGGTGCAATGAGGTAGGATAACACCCTGTAAAACCAGCGGATACATCCGGGTTTTTTCGACCAAAAATCTTCAAAGGCGTACGCGGGGACCGCCTTGAGTTCCATCATTTGTCCGGCACACCAAATGTAAACCTGCTCCGGCATATACAGTTCGCAGGCAATAGGCCCGTACATTTGGGCGTGGTTACCCACAAAAATCACCGGCTCATCTGGCACCGTTTCCCATCCCACCACGTCCATCCTTGGCGAGAACAAACCGACCAGCCACCGGATGGCTTTGAAAGCAACCGGCCCGTTTACCGCTTTTGTAATGTCCATATACTTCCTTCTTTTCAGACGAGCATTTCCTCGTAAATCTGCTTTACGATCTCCAAGTGTTTTTCCAAAAACATAGCCGTCCAGCCCGCCAGATGCATACCAATGACCACGCTGATGTTCTTGACAGGGTCAACCATCAGGTAGGTACCGGCCGCACCGTCCCAGCCGAACTCACCCACACTCAGTCCCCACTCGGTGGGTCGGATGCGGGTCCGCACGCCAAGGCCGTAGCTGTAGTCCGCACCCTGTACGCAGGTAAAGTCACACCGCAGGTCGCCCACGCGGATCTCCTCCCGGTGCATCCGGTCAATGCTCTCTTGACTGATGATACGGCTGCCGTTGGCGCCCACGCCGCCATTGGCAAGGGCCACGGCGAACTTGGCGTAGTCCACCGCCGTACCCACCATACCGGCTCCGCCGCTGTCATATTCCTCCGAAGGGACAAGGTATTTATTATTGCACTCTTTGGGTTCAATAAACCCTTTTTCTCCTGTGAACAGAGGCAGCATACGATCCGGGTCATCAATGCGAAAACCGCTGTCGTTCATACCGAGGGGCGCAAAGATGTTTTCCTTTACATACTCTGCAAATCGCTTACCGGAGGCTACCTCAATCACCCGGGCCAACACGTCGTGGCACAGGCTGTACATAAACTTCTCGCCGGGTCGGAAGTTCAGCGGAGCTTGGGCGATGGCATCCACCATCTGCTCCGTGTTGGCGTTGGGGCAGCGCTCCAGCAGTTCCTGCACCGCCGGCTTGCGCATCAGGCTGTAGTCCAACCCAGCCGACATGGTCAGCAGATGGCGCAGGGTGATGTCGCCACCTACCACCTGCTTGTCTCCGTTTTCGTCCACGAAGTAACTGTCGGCAAAGGCGGGCACGTAGTCCACCAGCTTATCTTCCAGCGCGATCACGCCCCGCTCAATCAACTGCATGGCGCACACGGCGGTCACCGGCTTGGTGCAGGAGAACATCAGCAGTTTGTCACGACCGGCGCAATCGGCGGGTTTGATGGTTTTGTGAAATACCTGCTGCGTACCTTGAAACGCCAACACTTCAAGGTAGGGCAGCTTCATCTGCTCCACTAACTGTTCCAGCAAACGTGCGGTTTTTTCGAACGCTTTCATTGCAGTCGCTCCTTCTTACGTATAAAAAATCGCTGCGGACAATTGCCGTCCGCAGCGACCTGGTCCGAGTGGCGGGAGTCGAACCCACGGCCTCATGGACCCGAACCATGCGCGCTACCAACTGCGCTACACCCGGATATGGAATTTGCTGTATTGTACTTTGCTGTGGTGCCTTGCGCGCTACAGCCGAACAAGTTCGGCATTAAGTCGCTGTACGCCGTCACAGACGGCTACACCGACTAAACAACTGCGCTACACCCGGATATGCGAAGTTCTTGCAAAGAAGAACCCGACCTGTAACATTATAAGTTGCAGGTCGGGTTCTGTCAAGTCAATTCCTGTCGTTGCCGGTAAATTATTCCCTAACACACGGTCAGAACGTGGATTCTTCCTCCACGAAGCCATCGGCGGTCTCCGTTTCGTCCTCACCGGCCTCGTTTGGAACCGCATCCATCTCGAACGGCGGCTGCTCCGTGGCAGTTTGTGCGGTCCAATCTGCATCGACTTCCCCACTCTCCTGCCGCATCTTCTGTTCCATCCACTGTTCCTTGGTGATAAGCAGCTGACGGGGTTTGGAACCCTCAAAAGGACCCACGACGCCTTTCTCCTCCATCTGGTCCACCAGACGGGCGGCGCGGGCATAACCCAGCTTCAGGCGCCGCTGAAGCATGGAAACAGAGGCCTGTCCGGTCTCCAACACCACCTCGATGGCGGCGGGCAGCAACTCGTCGTAGTCGTCGCTGGCCTCGGCGGGAGCGCTGCCGCCCACGCCCTTGGCCGCCTTATCCTTATCGGCGGCATGCTGCTCGATCTCCTGCATAACTTCGTCGGAGTAGTTGGCGGTACCGCTCTTCTTGACAAATTCCACCACCCGGGCCACCTCCTCGTCGGAGATGAAGCAGCCCTGCACGCGGGTGGGCTTGCCGCTTCCCAGGGGGGAGAACAGCATATCGCCGCGGCCCACCAGCTTCTCGGCACCCATGGTGTCCAAAATGATGCGGGATTCCATGGCGGAGGCCACCGCAAAGGCAATGCGGCTGGGGATGTTGGCCTTCATCAGGCCGGTGATCACGTCGGCAGAAGGACGCTGGGTAGCGATGACCAGGTGCATACCGGCGGCGCGGCCCATCTGTGCCACACGGCAGATGGACTCTTCCACCTCCTTGGCGGCCACCAGCATCAGGTCGGCCAGCTCGTCGATCAGCACCACCACCGCGGGCATTTTTTCCACACCCTCGGTCTTGGCGGCGTAGGCGTTGTACTCATCCAGCTTGCGCACGCCCACCTCGGAGAAGGTGCGGTAGCGCTTCATCATCTCGGTCACCGCCCACTGCAGGGCACCGGCGGCCTTCTTGGGGTCGGTCACCACGGGGATGAGCAGATGGGGAATGCCGTTGTAGATGCCCAATTCCACCATTTTGGGATCCACCATGATCAGGCGCACCTCTTCCGGGGTGGCTTTATAGAGCAGGGACGTAATGATGGTGTTGGTACACACGGACTTACCGGAACCGGTGGTACCGGCGATCAGCAGGTGGGGCAGCTTCGCGATGTCACCCACCACGCAGCGGCCGCTGATGTCCTTACCCACAGCAAAGGACACCTTGGACTTGCTGCCGGTGAAGTCAGAAGAACCGATGACCGTGTGGGCGCTGACGGGAGAAACCACCTTGTTGGGCACCTCGATGCCCACCACAGAGATCTTGTCGGGGATCGGCGCGATACGCACGCCGGTGGCACCCAGGGCCAGGGCAATATCGTCTGCCAGGTTGGTCAGCTTATTCAGGCGTACGGCCTGATCCAGTTCCAGCTCATAGCGGGTAACGGAGGGACCGCGGACGGTGTTGATGATATTGGCATCAATGCCGAAGGAATGGATGGTGTCGTTCAGCCGCTGGCGGTTGGCGTTCAGTTCGCTTTCCGCGTCACCACCGGCAGCCGCAGACCCCTCATTCAACAGGGCCAGGGGCGGATACTGGTACGGCTTATGCTCCGCTTCCATGGTCTGCTCAATGTCGCGGGTCACTTCCGCGGCAGCGCGGGCCGCCTCGTCGGCGGTCACCTTGACAATGGCAGGCTCAGCGGGCGCCACAGGCGCTTCCTCCGGCTCAGCAACAGGCTCCTCCGTCTCCAACGAAATGGGGGCCGGAGCGGGCTTTGCCTTTTGGGTTTTGACCGGCGCAGTTTCCTGCACCGCGTGGGCATCCTCCGCACCCGTCAACACCTGATCCGGCGTCTTGACGTTGGGTTTGCGGTTAAAAAATCCGGTCTTCGCGGGTGCCTCTTCCACAGTGCGTTCCGCCGGAGCAGGCTCACTCTCCCCATCCAGCGGCACGTCAATCGCCGCACGGCGGCGAGGGATTTCTTCCCGAACCACCTCATGCCGCTCCATAGGCTTCTCCGCCTTGACAGGTGCCTCCTGCGGCACATACTCGGGATGGGGACGGTTTTTGATGTATTCCACCACATCGCGGATGCTGCGGTTGAACGCGGCAAAGCCAACCAGCACTTCGCCGACCACAAGCACGACGATGCCGAAGAATCCCAAATACAGATGACTGACCGTACTCAAAATACCACACAGAATACCGGCAGATGCCATCTCTTTTCCCGTGGCCCACAGCGATCCCACCAGATCCCACCCGCACGCCACATCGCCAAACCGATACAAAATCGTCTGCAGCAGAGTGCTGAGCAGCACCGGGATCAGCAGCGCGCAGGTCAGGCGCAGCCGCACGGGACGGCCGCGGTGAAATCCAAGGATGTACGCCCCCAGCAGCATGGTAGGAACAGACAGCCAGTAGCCATAGCCAAACAGACCCTTGAACAGATTGCAGAACCACGCCACGAGGGGGGCATCGTCAAAGTAGCCGCAGGCAAAGACCACCGCCAGCAAAAGGCAGACCACAGCCCCCACTTCGCGGCGGATCGGCGGCTTTGGTGCGGCAGTCTGTACCGCACGCTTTGGCGTACTGCCGACGCGTTGGGCCTGCGCAGATCGACTTTTTGTTTTGCTTGCGGCAGCGGTACGCTTCCCCGCAGCCTTCTTCTTTTGTGTTGCAGCCATGAACGCTCTTCCTTTCTCTACGGGATCAAACCAAAGTCCAACCCGTCAGGCTGAGGATCAGGAACAGGATACCCGCCCCCCAGCAGTAGTACGCAAACGCACCAAACTTACCCTTGGAAGCCAGCAGGTTGACCAGACGGATGGAGAAATACCCCACTACCCCGGCAACGACCATGCCGACAAGATACTTCGGCAGCAACCCGGCGGCAAGTCCGCCGTCCATCTCCAGCACGTCCTTGACCTCCAGCAGGGTCGCTCCCAGCACGGCAGGCAGGGACATCAGGAAGGAGTAGCGCACGGCAAAGCTGCGCTCAAACCCAAGAGCCATACCGGCAGAAATGGTGGTGCCGGACCGGGACAGGCCGGGAATGGTGGCGATACCCTGAGCCAAGCCAACCAGCAGCACGTCGCGCTTGCGGGCCGTAACCGCCGTTTTTCGCCCCTTGGCCATGCGGTCCGAGGCAAACAGCAGGCAGCCGGTAGCCAACAGCGCACAGCAGACAAACACAGGGCTGTTGCCCAAGCCTTCCACCAGATCCTTCACCGGCAAAATGACAAACAGCGGCAGCGTACCGAGAATGACCAGCCACACCATGCGCCGTGCCTCAGGCACGGGTTTGACACGGTACTGCCTGCAAAACAGCGCCCGCAGGCTCAGGAAAAATTCATATACCATAGCGGTGATGTCCCGCCAATAGTACACACACACGGCGATCAAAGTCGCAAAATGAAGCAGGACGTTAAACAGGTTGTCCGCCTCTTTCAAGCCGAAGAAGTGCTGAAACAGAGTCAAATGTCCGGAGCTGGAGATGGGCAGAAACTCCGCCACACCCTGCACCAGACCCAAAACTACAGACATTAAGTAAGTCACGTGATATGTACCCTCCCGGATTTGAAATTCATTTTTAATATATTATCACACTTTGCGCAACATTTCCAGTTCTTTTCAAAAAGAATTATGTAAACAGGTTTTCACCTGTTTTGTTTCGCTTTTTCCTCCTCGATCATCTCGTGCAGGCATCCCAGCGCATCAGACAGTCCGCCGATTTGATCAATAATGCCCAGCTGCACCGCCTCCTCGCCGTAGATCACACTTCCAACGTCGGCGGCAAGCTGTCCCGTTTGCAGCATAAGGCGTGTAAAGTCTTCCCGCTCCACATTGCTGTTGGCGGTAACAAACTGAATGATGCGCTCCTGGATCCGCTCAAAGTAGTAAAAAGTCTGGGGCACGCCGATGATCAAACCGTTCATCCGCACCGGATGGATGGTCATGGCTGCGGAGGGCGCGATAAAGGACCGCTTGGCCGATACCGCCAGCGGCACACCGATGGAGTGACCTCCACCCAGCACCAGCGACACCGTGGGTTTTGACATACTGGAGATCAGCTCCGCAATGGCAAGCCCCGCTTCAATATCGCCGCCCACCGTATTCAGCAGCACCAGCAGGCCATCCACCTCGTCGCTCTCCTCCACCATGGCAAGCAGGGGCATCACGTGTTCGTATTTCGTACTTTTGCTGTCCGACGGCAGCACCTGATGCCCCTCGATCTGCCCCACAATGGTCAGCACGTGGACTCTTCCCTTCCCGTTTTCGATCAGCGTCGAACCCAGCTCCACAATTGGATCCACCGTCTGTTCCTTGGACAGCAGACTTTCTTCCTTTTTTTCTTCTTCCATACCGCACCTCCGCACGTTTTTTGTATTGTGTGCGGCAGGCGCGTTTCTATGCAAAAAAGCAGCGGCGGACACAGTCCGCCGCTGCTTTTTGGATCATTTCGCGTTGAAGATGGCACGCATGCCCCGGAAGGTCATATAGCAGTCCAGCTTGCCCACCGTCTCAAAGGGCGCGTGCATGGACAGCACGGGTACACCGGCATCAATGGTGTCGATGTTGCGGTTGGCCATGTAGCAGGCCACCGTACCGCCGCCTCCGGCATCCACCTTGCCCAGTTCCGCCATCTGCCATGCCACACCGGCCTCATCCAGCACACGGCGGACGTAGGCCACCACCTCGGCAGAGGCATCGGAGGCACCGGACTTGCCCCGGGCACCGGTGTACTTGCACAGGCCCATGCCGTAGTTGACAAAGGCGCTGTTGCGCTTCTCATAGACCTCGGCGTAGTTGGGGTCGTAGGCCGCCGTCACGTCGGCAGACAGACAGAAGGACTTTTCGTAGCAGGCGTTCAGGGACACGTTCTGCCCGGCGCACAGGTCCTCCATAAAGGTATCAAAGGCAGAGGACTGCATACCGCTTACACCCTCGGAGCCGATCTCCTCCTTGTCCGCCAACATACAGACAGCGGTGCGCTCGGGAGTACCCAGCTCCAGCAACGCGGCCAGACTGGCGTAGGCGCACACCCGGTCATCGTGGCCGTAGGCGCCGATGAGGGAGCGGTCAAAGCCGATGTCGCTGGCGTTGAAGGCAGGCACGGCGCACAGCTCGGCGGAGATGAAGTCCTCCTCCACGATGCCGTACTTTTCGTGCAGCAGCTCCAGCACGGTCAGTTTAACACGGTCGGCGCCGTCGTCGTCGGCCAACGGACGGCTGCCAACCAAAATATTCAGGTTCTCTCCGGGCACAGCCTCCGCCATCAGCTTTTTGGCCTGCTCGGCACCCAGATGGGGCAGCAGGTCGTTGATGACGAAGCGGGGTTCCCCCTCACCGCTGCCAATGCAAACACGGACCACGCTGCCGTCCCGCAGCGCCACCGCACCACGCAGCTCCAGAGGAACCGCCAGCCACTGGTACTTGCGCACGCCGCCGTAATAATGAGTCTTGAAGTAGCCCAGCTCCTCCGCCTCGTACAGGGGGTTCTGCTTCAGGTCCAGCCGGGGGGAGTCAATGTGGGCAGCGGCAATGTTCACGCCGCAGTCCAGTCCCCGCTTGCCCATGACCGCCAGCATCACCGCCTTGCCGCGGTTGACCCGATACACCCGGTCACCGGGGTTGAGGGTCATGCCCCGCTCGTAGGGCTTGAAGCCGGCCGCCTGGGCCAGAGCCACCGTGCGGTCCACGCACTCGCGCTCGGTCTTGCCGGCATCCAAAAACTGCTTGTAGCCAACGCAGTAGGCCTCCATTGCCTGCAGGTCGCCCTCGCTCATGCGGTCATAGCCGTTCTTGCGCTTGTAGATCAGGGTCTCGCGCAGCTGCGCGCCCCGGGTCATTTCCTTGTCCGCCATTATCTCGTTCCTCCTGTTTCGTATTGGGTCAAAATCTGTTCAAAGAACCGCTTCGCCCGGTCAGCAAATTCCTCTGTCCCGGCGCAGTCATTAAACAAAACATATCCACAGTTTGCCCGGAAAAATTCATCCTCTTTCTGGGCCGCCACGCGGCTGCGGGCATATTCTTCGCCGATGTCCTCCCGGGCACAGATGCGGCGTATCCGATCTTCCACCGGGGCCAGCACCGCAACCGTGGCATCACACCGGGCTGCAAGTCCGCTTTCGATTATGGTAATGCCGTCAACGGCAGCAAGCCGTTTCCCCTGCTCCTCTGCCGCAGCAAGCGCCGCCTCCACCGCAGAGGTAACGAAAGGCTTTATGATGGCATCCAGGTCAGCAAGCGCCTTGGCATCGCCAAAAACCACGCGGCCCAGCGCCTTTCGATCGATGGTGCCATCTGCCGCTTTAATAGCGCCAAACCGATTGCAAAGTTCATCTTGTAAAGCTGTATTGCTTTTCAGCAGTTCGTGGTAAACCGCATCACAGTCCACCACCGTACCGCCCAGTTTTTCAATCTGGCTCAGGGCGGTGGTCTTGCCCGCGCCGGTGGGGCCGGTAATTCCGATCACGATCATGGCTCCACCTCGATCACGTGGAACCCGGCGGCTTTGCTCAGCCGGTTCACCACCGCAAGTCCGATACCGGAACTGTCGGGGCATTGCGCCCAAATGGCGGACACTTCCGTATGGTCAAAGGCACGCAGAGCATCAAAGATGTGCCGTGCCTGCTCCTGCTTGTCCTCAAACTTACCCACGGCGATCACGTGACAGCCGAGGAATCGATCGGAATACTCGTCAAAACAGATCACGCCGTCCCCGCCCTTTGCGTGGGACAGGATATAGTCTGCCGTAGCCCCGGCATCACCGGCCACCACCGTCACCGGCGCCTTGGGCGCGTAGTGTCGGTAAGCCATACCGGGGGCTTTCGGCTTCTCCCCCGCCCGCATCTGTCGGCGGACCGCGGGGTCGATCTCCACCTCACCCAACACCTCGGTCAGCTGCTCCAGCGTAATGCCGCCGGGCCGCAGCAGCCGGGGCGGCGTGCAGGTCAGATCAATGATGGTGGACTCCACACCCACGCCGCAGGGACCGCCGTCCACGATGGCGTCGATTTTTCCGTCCATATCCTCCATCATATGGGCCGCCGTGGTGGGACTGGGCCGACCGGAGGTATTACCCGAGGGCGCCGCCACCGGTACACCGGCCAGACGGATGATCTCACGGCACAGTTCGTGCCCCGGGCAGCGGATACCCACGGTATCCAGGCCCGCGGTCACCCGGTCGGAAACCAATGCGCTGCGGGGCAGTACCATGGTCATAGGGCCGGGCCAGAACCGCTCCGCCAGCCGCCACGCCGTGTCCGGCACGTCGGTGCAGTACCGCTCCAGCCACGCTGCCTCCGGAATGTGGATGATGAGCGGATTATCCTGAGGCCGACCCTTCGCGATAAAGATATTGGCCACCGCCGTATCGTCAAGAGCGTTGGCGCCCAATCCGTACACCGTTTCGGTGGGAATACCCACAAGACCGCCCTCACGCAGGATGCGAGCCGCCTGTTCCATATCCGATTGTGTCAAAACTTTAGTCTTCACAATCAAAACTCCAAATATGTACCCAAGATAATATCCAGCAGGTCTTTCGGGCTGGCGGCGATGTGATCCGCGCCCTCCCCTTCCAGCTCCTGTCTGCTGCGGAAGCCCCACAGCACACCGCAGCCGGCAAGGCCGCTGTTTTTTGCCGTTTGAATGTCCACGTTGCTGTCACCCACGAAGAGGGTGCTATCCCCGTCCGCGCCCATGCGCTCCAACAGCATACGTACCGGCGCGGGGTCCGGCTTCAGGGGTACGCCGGGCAGACCGCCCTGCACCAGTTCAAATACGCCGGGGTAATACTGTTCCACCACAGGACCGGCGGCGGCATCGGGCTTATTGGTCAGCACCGCGACGTTCACCCCGGCCCGCTTCAGCTGATCTACCACCTCGGGCATCCCCGCATAGGGGCAGGTCTTGTCCGCCTTGTGCTGCTCATAGTAGGCCAAAAACTCACACAAAGCCTGCTGACCCGCCTGGGTCCCCCGGACGAACTCCGGAATGGCGCGCTCCACCAGTTTTGCTGCCCCATTGCCAATGAAGTAGCAGTAGGCGGAGTAGTCGTGGATCGGCCAGCCGTGGCTGGCGCAGACGTGGTTGCAGGAGTCGGCCAAATCTGCCAGCGTATCCAGCAGCGTGCCGTCCAGATCAAAAATCACATTGGAAAAACGGGGTTTATCAGTAGTAGGCATTGATCTTCATGCCTCCCAGCTCAATGATGGTATCCCGAGGAAACCCGACCCGCATCACAAAGCTCTTTACTGCTCCCTGTGCCAGTTTGGGATTGTGGAAGTCCTCCTCCAGATCCAGGTCGATACGGCCGCCCTGCCCGGTAACGACCACGTCGTTGACCACGCCGCCGTCGTCCATGGCCTGATTCAGGCCCTCTACGACCTCACCCAGCTCCATGCCCGCAGGCAGAGCGGTATAGTGAATAAACATATCCATTTCAAGTCACTCCAATTAACTGTTATTCGCCTTCAGCCGTTCCGCCTGATCGGCGGTCACCAACGCGTTGATAACTTCCTCCAAGTCACCGTTCATCACGTTGTCCAGCTGGTATAGTGTCAGTCCAATGCGATGGTCGGTCAGCCGCCCCTGTGGGAAATTGTAGGTGCGGATCCGCTCGTTGCGCATACCGCTGCCGATCTGACTGCGCCGCTGGGCGCAGAAGTCGCTGTCCATGCGTTCCTGCTCCTGCTCGTAAAGCCGGGAGGCCAAAATCCGCATAGCCTTATCCCGGTTTTGGAACTGACTGCGCTCCTGCTGACATTCTACGACCATACCGGTCGGTTTGTGAATCAGGCGTACCGCGGAGGAGGTCTTGTTCACGTGCTGGCCGCCCGCGCCGGAGGAACGGAATACCTGCATCTCCACATCGGCAGGGTCCAGCCTCACGTCGGCAGTCTCCCGCTGGGGCAGCACCGCCACCGTGACGGTGGAGGTGTGGACGCGGCCGCCGGACTCGGTCTCCGGCACGCGCTGGACACGGTGAACACCGCTTTCAAACTTCAAGCGGGAGAATACATCCTCCCCCTCTATGGTGAAGGATATTTCCTTGACACCGCCCAGCTCCGTTTCGTTCAGGCTGGCAATTTCGGTATGCCAGCGCTGCCGCTCGGAGAACATGGAGTACATGCGGTACAGGGAATGGGCAAACAGGGCGGCTTCCTCCCCGCCCACACCGGCCCGTATCTCCACCACCACGTTGCGGTGGTCGTCCGGGTCACGGGGCAGCAGCAAAAACTGCAGATCCTGTTCCAGCCGCTCCTGCTCCCGCCGGGCCAGCAGGTACTCCTCCTGCGCCAGGTCCTTCATTTCCGGGTCGCTCATCAGCATCTGCGCTTCCTGCTCGGCCTTCTGGGCGCGGCACAGCGCGCGATAGGTCTCGATGATGGGCTGCAGTTCCGCCTGCTCCCGATTCAATTTGGCCACAAGGGCCGGGTCCGCGTAAGTCTCGGTAGCGGCCAGCCGCGCTTCGATCTGGCTGTATTTTGCTTCCACTTCCTGCAGCTTATCCAGCATGGCGGGCCTCCATTCTCATCGGTCAACGATAAACGATTTTACAAGGGCCAGCGGCTCCCGAATGTACATCCACAATCGGGAGGGTGCATGGGTACTGGGGGCCGCTAACGTAGACAGGTTCTTCCCCTGCCCCGTCACACGATCCCAAAGCATGCGTGCCCGGGTCAGGTGAAAGCCGCTGGACACCACCAGCACACCGTCGGCGGGGTCAAGTCCCTGCTGCTGCATCATTTGCTGACTGTAAATCATATTTTGATACGTGTTTCGGGACACGTCCTCCACCAAAATCCGTTCCCCGGGAACACCGGAAGAAACCAGATAGTCCCGCATCACGCTGGCCTCGCTGGCGTGCTCGTCATCACCCTTTCCGCCGGAGACGATGACGGTCATATCCGGGTGTTGCGCAAGGTAGTCGACGGCAGTATCCAGCCGGTCCCGCAACAAGATGGACGGCCCCCAGGGGTGGACCTGACAGCCCAGCACGATCATGGTTTGGGGCTGACCCTCCACTTGGTCGTATTCCCCGCTGAGGACCACACCAAGCAGTACGGTGTAGCACATCGCCCCGGCAAGGATCAGAATACACAGTACCCGCAGCCACCGATTCTGCCAAATCTTTCTCATCCCTTGGCCTCCTCCAGTTCAGCGCTGAGCCGCTCCCAGTTGCCGTAGAGCTTGAGGATCTCCTCCTCCAGCGCCTCGCGCTGCTCGTACAGCTCCTGCAGTTTGAGGTAGTCGCTGGCAGCCTGTTCGATCTGTTCGGTCAGTTCAAACATCTGCTCCTCGGCCTTGGCCACCGCGCGCTCGGCGGCGTTCACTTCTTTTTCCAGATTCTTGGTGCCGCCGGGCCGCTTGGGCTTGTCCGCCTTTTTCTCTTTCACCTCAGGCACAGCGGGTTCCGCCGTCTGGCCGCGCTTGGCTTTGGCCGCCAAATACTGGCGGTAGTCCCCCCGGAAGTCGGTAATAACGCCGTCCTCCAATTCCCAGATCCGGGTGGCAAAGCGGTCAATGAAGTAGCGGTCGTGGGACACAAACAGCAGCACGCCGTCGTAGTCCTCCACCGCCTCCTCGATCCACTCGCGGCTGGCGATGTCAAGGTGGTTGGTGGGCTCGTCCAAAATGAGGAAGTTGATCTTCTCGTCCATCAGCATACACAGCCGCAGCCGGCTGCGTTCACCGCCGGACAGGACGGACACCTGCTTGAACACGTCCTCCCCACGGAAATTGAAAGCCGCAAGGCGGTTGCGGGCAGTCTGTGCCGTGCAGTCCTGTTCGTAGATCATGGTGTCCACAAGGGTACGTTCCGGCCGGTCAAAGGTCACCACCTGAGGCAAATAGCCGATCTTCACCGTGGGACCCATGCGCAGCTTGCCGCTGTCGGGCAGTTCTTCCCCGGTGATGAGCTTAATAAGGGTGGATTTGCCCGTACCGTTGTCGCCAATCAGGCCAATGCGCTCTCCCCCAATGATTTCAAGGTCAAGGTCGTGGAACAGATTCTTGTCGCCGTAGCCTTTGGAAAGGCCCTTTGCGGTCAGCACCTCGTCCCCGCGGAACTCCCGCTGGCCGAAGCCGACCTCCAGCTTGCGGTCACGGGTGGGCTTGTCCATGGTGCGCATGCGCTCGATGCGCTTTTCCATGGACTTGGCCCGGCGGAAGGTCTTGTCCATGCCGGAGTAGGCCCACACACGCAGCTGCTCGGCAGACTTCTCCAATTGCTGGATCTTTGCCTGCTCTTTCTCGTACTGGCGCAGTTTTTCTTCGTACCGCCGCTCTTTTTCCACGGCGTAGAAGGTATAGTTTCCCTCGTAAAACTCCGCCTTGCCGTCCTGAATTTCGATGACCCGGTTGACCACCCGGTCGAGGAAATAGCGGTCGTGGGAGATGGCCAGCACCGTCCCCTTGAACCGGGACAGATACTCCTCCAGCCACTCCACCGCGTGCAGGTCAAGGTGGTTGGTCGGCTCGTCCAGCAGCAGCACGTCGGTGTCCTCCAAAATCAGGCGGGCCAGGTTCACCCGGGTCTTTTCTCCGCCGGACAGGTCGTCAAACTGCTGCTCCCGCATAGTCTGCGGAATGGACAGGCCGTTGCACACTTTATTCTTTTGTGTCTGAGCGTCGTAGCCGCCGCCGGCCTCGAAGGCGGCGGTCAGGCTGTCGTACCGGCGCAGCAGTGCCGGGTCGGTATCCTCGCTCATTTGGATGGTCAGATCCTCCAGCTCCCGCTCCATTTGGCGCAGGCGGGCAAAGGCAGTGTCCAGCACGTCCTCCACCGTATAACCCGCGGGGTACACGGGGATCTGGGAGATCAGGCCCAGCCGCCGTCCGGGGGCCAGCATAACCTCACCCTCGTCCCAATCCACCTCGCCGGTGAGGATGCGGAACAGGGTGGTCTTGCCGCTGCCGTTTTTGCCCAGCAATCCCACCCGCTCCCCGGTGTCCACCTGAAAGGTCAGTCCATCCAGTATTCGACTGCCGACCTCAAATTCCTTAACAAGGCCGGAAACTGAAATTTCGATCATTGTTCTCTCCGTCCGCACGGGGCGGTGTGTCAGTTATCTTTGGTGATCTCCTTGAGATACTCTACAAGCTGCTCCATGGCCATGCCGCGGGACGCCTTGACCAGCACGGTGGTATCGGGGCGGAGCTTTTCCGCCAGCACCGGCTTTGCCGCTTCCTTATCCGGGCAATGGACCACGTTGGCAACGCCGGTCTCCCGGGCCGCCTCGGCAATGTGGACGGACAACTCACCCACCGCCACAAGGCAGTCGATGCCCGCCCGGCCAAGGCACTCGCCCACCTCTCTATGGAGGATGGGAGCAAGGCTGCCCAGCTCAAACATATCGCCCAGCACCGCCAGCTTGAATTCACTCTTGCTGTCGGCCAAAATTCCGATGGCCGCACGCATGGACTGGGGATTGGCGTTGTAGGTGTCGTTCAGAATGGTGATATCCTGTCCCCGGCGGATGACGTCCATCCGCATCTTGGTGGGTTTGAATTGCTGGATCCCCTCCAAAATCTCCTCCGCGGTCAGACCGAACCGCGCACCCACCGCGGCCGCCATCAGGGACGGGTAGATCATGTGGGCGCCCATGGCGGGGATATCCAGTTCCATCTGCCCAAAAGGCGTTTGCGCCGTACACAGGGTCCGGCCATCCACCTGTTTGGACTGAGCGGTGCGCCACCGACACAGCTCGCTCTGTCCGCAGCGAATGATCTCCTGCCCCACTTCAACGGTATTGAGCAGTTCGTCGTCACCGTTGAGCACCACCATGCCGTCCGACTTCAGGCCGGTAAAAATCTCACACTTGGCTTTCAGGATGTTTTCCCGGCTGCCGAGGTTCTCAATATGGGCATCACCTACGTTGGAGATGACCGCCACGTCGGGCTTGGCAATGTCGCTCAGGTAGGCGATCTCCCCCGCCTGACTCATGCCCATCTCCAGCACGCAGATCTCATGGCTGCGGTCAAGCCGCAGAACGGTCAGGGGCAGACCCACCTTGTTGTTGAAGTTACCCTCGGTCTTCAGCACCCGGTACTTCACGCCCAGCACCGCCGCCAGCATATCCTTGGTGGTAGTCTTGCCCACGCTGCCGGTCACACCGATGACGGGGATGTGGAACCGAGCCAGGTACCATGCAGCCAGATCACGCAGGGCACGCTGGGTATTGCTGACCTTAATGTAGAACTTGCCGGGCAGATAGCTGTCCCGCTCACGGGCGGTGAAGCAGCCGGCGGCACCGGCCTCCAAAGCAGAGCTGATGTAGGCATGCCCGTCAAACCGCTCGCCGCTCAGGGGCAGAAAGACCGAACCGGGATGAATGTTCCGGCTGTCGGTGTCCAGTCGGTCCACCGTGGCGTCCAGGTTGTCAAAGCCGCCCAGCAGAGTGCCGTTTACCGCCTGCAGCAGGTCGCGCAGCGTTAAAGTTTCCATGTTACAGTCCTTTCTTTCGGGCCTCCAGCGATGCGTGGATGATCCGCTCGCACAGCTCGCCGTAGCCAATGCCCACAGCCGCCGCCTCCTGGGGGACCAGACTGGTGGGGGTCATGCCGGGCAGAGTATTGATCTCAAGGAAATATGCCGTACCGTCCTCGGTCACAATATAGTCCGCTCTGGAATAGACTGCCAAACCAAGGGTATCAAATACCGCCTTGGCCGAAGCCGCCATGCGGCCCTGCCATTCGTCGGGGATGTCAGCGGGACAGACCTCCTCCGTGGCACCGGCCTGATACTTGTTGGCATAGTCATAGAACCCGGCCTTGGGAATGATCTCAATGGCGGGCAGCGCCTGTCCCTCCAGCACGGCAATAGAGAACTCACGTCCCCTGACGAACTGTTCCAACACCGTGCGGCCGCCCAGCTTGCGGCTTTCCTGCAGTGCGTTCAGCAGCTCGTCTTTGGTATTTGCGATGTACACGCCGATGGAGGAACCGCTGTCCAGCGGCTTGACCACCACGGGCAGTTTGGTCCGGTCCGCGATGGCAGTCAGGCTTTCAGCCGTACAGTCCACCGTCTCCCAAGCGGGGGTGACCACGTCGGGGTGGCCCAGCACCAGCCGCTTGGTCATATCCTTATCCAACGCCAGCGCGCTGGACAGATAACCGGAGCCGGTATAGGGAATGCCCAGCAGGTCCAGCGCCGCCTGCACCCGTCCATCCTCCCCGCACACGCCGTGCAGGGCAAGGAACACGATGTTCGCCATGGCACACACGTCCAGTACGCCGGGGCCGAACTGGCTGGCAGAGTGATCCTGACGTGAGGCCTTCACTTCATCCAAATCAGGCGCCTGCTTGGAAACCTTGGAGAAGGACTCGGGAATGGGCGCATCAAACAGCTGGACCGGCTCGGTCACGTCGCGGCCCTCCATGCCGAAGTACAGGTCCACCAGTGCTACGCTGTGCCCCCGCTCACGCAGGGCACGGCACACCATGGAACCGGAACTGAGAGACACGTTACGTTCGGGACTTAATCCTCCGCATAAAACAACAATTTTCATATTTGACACCTCTTTGTGGTATATCTTGTTTCAAGTGTATACGCTAACAAGTTATTTTAACACATCTAAATAAAATACTCAACGGTATTTCTCACTTTTACGCGGTTTTTCTGTAGGTATACAATACATCTTGGACAGTTGAATAAAAGAGGATGAAGGATAAGGCCTCATGAGTTATAGTTGAGTTACCACACACCAACATAACGAGAGGGGGCCATATCCTTCATGAGCAAGAGTATAACACAGGACATG
>JAFQHV010000025.1 GCA_017397835.1 Oscillospiraceae bacterium | reverse complement strand
CACGTCCTTGCGCATGGCTTTGACAGTTTCTCGGGCGATGACCTTGCCGCCGATGGCGGCCTGAACGGGGACTTCGAACAGCTGACGGGGGATGTTTTCCTTCAGCTTCTCGCAGATGCGGCGGGCGCGGCCGTAGGCCTTTTCCCGGTGGGCGATGAAGGAAAGGGCATCCACTTGATCGCCGTTGAGCAGCATATCCACCTTCACCAGATCGCTGGGGCGGTAGCTGTCCATCTCGTAGTCCAAAGAGGCGTAGCCTTTGGTGCGGGCCTTCAGGGCGTCGAAGAAATCGTAAATGATCTCGCCGATGGGCATGTAGTAATGCAGCTCCACCAGATTGGTGTCCAAATACTGCATATCCCGGAACTCGCCCCGGCGATCCTGACACATGGGCATGATGTTGCCCACATAGTCCGGGGGCGAGATGATGGACACTTTGGCGTAAGGCTCCCGGGCCTCCACAATGGCGCCGGGGTCGGGGTAGTTGTGGGGGTTGTCCACCCGGACCACGCTGCCGTCGGTCTTGGTTGCCTCGTAGATGACGGAGGGCAGGGTGGTCACAAGGTCCAGATCAAACTCCCGCTCCAGCCGCTCCTGAATGATCTCCATATGCAGCATACCAAGGAAGCCGCAGCGGAAGCCGAAGCCGAGGGCCACGGAGGATTCCGGCTCGAAGGACAAAGACGCATCGTTGAGCTGCAGTTTTTCCAGCGCATCCCGCAGATCGGGGTACTTGGAGCCGTCCTCGGTGTAGATACCGCAGTACACCATGGCCTGGGCGGGGCGGTAGCCGGGCAGCGCCTGGGCGGTGGGGGTCTCGATTTGAGTGATGGTGTCGCCCACCCGGGTGTCCTTGACGTTCTTGATGGAGGCGGTGAACCAGCCCACTTCGCCGGCGGTGAGCTTCTCGCAGGACTCCATGCCGATGGGCCGCAGGTAGCCGCAGTCCAGCACGTTGTACTGGGCGCCGGAGGCCATCATTTTGACCCCCATGCCCTTTTTCAGGGTGCCCTCCACTACGCGGAAGTAGACGATAACGCCCAGATAGGGGTCGTACTGGCTGTCGAAGATCAGTGCCTTCAGGGGTGCGTTGGGATCACCCTTGGGGGCGGGGACGTTGTGGACGATGTCCTCCAGCACGGCGGGGATGTTGATGCCCATTTTAGCGGAGATCTCCGGTGCGTCCATGGCGGGCAGCGCCAGCACGTTCTCCACTTCCTCCTTCACCCGTTTGGGGTCGGCGGCAGGCAGGTCGATCTTGTTGATGACGGGCAGGATTTCCAAGTCGTGCTCCATGGCCAGGAAGGTGTTGGCAAGGGTCTGTGCCTCGATGCCCTGACTGGCGTCCACGATGAGGACCGCGCCCTCGCAGGCGGCCAAAGAGCGGGACACCTCGTAGTTAAAGTCCACGTGACCTGGGGTGTCGATGAGATTCAGGTGGTAGGTCTGGCCATCCTCGGCCTTGTATTCCATACGTACCGCGCGGGCCTTGATGGTGATTCCGCGCTCTTTCTCAAGGTCCATGTTGTCCAGCAGCTGGGACTCCATCTGCCGCTGCTCCACTGCGCCGCACAGCTCGATGAGCCGGTCGGACAGGGTGGATTTTCCGTGATCGATATGGGCAATGATGGAAAAATTACGAATGTTGCTTTGGTCTGTCATAGTACGATACCTCCGCTCTGGCGGGTTATTTGTCGGTGCGGCCGTCGGTCAGGTGGTTGACCCGGGCGCCGGTGTGGTGAACGATCTGCAGCAGGGACTGGTGCAGCACCGGGTAGTCCCGGGCCAGATCGTCGTTGTTCATGGGGGGAAACTCGCCCTTGCTGCGGGCGTGGGCCTCCAGTGCCTCGGCAAACTCCACCCGGCTGCAGTTCATATCCGCATCGGTCAGGCCCGCGGAAAAGCGGGTGGGGGACACGGAGAAAAAGTCCGTGCTGTTGGTGCCGGGGGCCTGATGGAGCAGGCGGAACAGGTTATAAACGGCGGTGGACAGATAGGCGCAGGCGGCCCGGATGACCCGGCGGCTGCCCACCTTGCCCAGCAGGTCGAACAGCAGACCGACGGAGTTGACCAGCAGTTTTTTGTTCAGCATGGCAAGGACACTGCCCCGCATGGAGGTGTCCTTCTCGTTGCTGACGTCGTACAGCTCGTCCGGCTCGATGATGGTGGTGCCGTCCCGGCTGAGGGTGCGGCCCAGCAGAAAGTCGGCGGATACGTTGTAGTAGTCACAGGCCCGGACCACGAAAGCAAGGCCCGGCTCGCGGATGCCCTTTTCGTAGTGGCTCAGCAGAGCCTGGGAGATGCCCAGCGCCTGAGCGGCGGCCCGCTGGCTCAGGCCCTTTTCCTGCCGCAGCAGGGACAGAGTGCGGCAAAATTCAGCGTTCATCTATGTCACCTCAAAAAGAGATATGTGGAGAATACGGTTAGTATAGTATAAAGGAAAACAATACTGTTTGTAAAGTGTTTTTTGGCGAAGTAAGTATGGGCCCCGCAGCCCTCAGGATAAAAACAGCTCCATATCCTCGATGGTAAGTCCCGGCTGCAGGGCCAGATTGATGCCGAAGCCCACGACTTTGGACAGGTCCCCCACCCGGGCGTCGATGTCGCGGGGGGTGACCATCATGGTTTGGCTGTCGTCGGTGGGGCGGCTGCCGGTCAGGTCCATGGCAAGGGTGGCCCCATCCACTACCGTGGGGACACCGACCGCGATGACCGGTACGCCGAGGCTCTCTTCGTTCAGAGCGGTGCGGTGGTTGCCCACCCCGGAGCCGGGGACAATGCCGGTGTCGGACAGCTGCACCGTGCGGCACACCCGATGGATACTGCGGGCGGCCAGCGCGTCCACGGCGATCACGCAGGCGGGGTGGATGGTTTTGCACACGGAGGCGATCAGGTCGCTGCTCTCCACCCCCGTGGTGCCGAGCACTCCGGCGGACAGACCGGATACCGGACGAAAGGAACCGAACTGTTCCGGGGACTGGGCAACCAAATGACGGGTGACAAGGGTGTTTTGGTGGACCAGGGGGCCGATGGCATCGGGCGTGATGGCCCGGTTGCCCAGACAGGCCACCAATACCGGAGCCTTTGGCGCAAGGTGGGCCACGAAGGGGGCAAGCTGGTCGGCCACCGCCCACACCGCCCGGCGAAAGGCGTCCTCCTCCCGCTGAGCAAGACCGTCCAAGGTTAGGGTGACGTAATTGCCCTCCGGCTTGCCCAGGGCCTGCGCGCCCTGCCCGTTGACAATGCGAACCCGGTCCACCCCAAAGCCGTGGCAGCGGGCGGTTTCCGCCTCCACCCCCGGAAGCAAATCGGTGGCCCGGGCGATCTCCTGCCATAATTCTTTTGCCTCCAGGGCGAGGTCGGTGCGCTGTTCGAACATGATCGTCATCCTCTCTGACCCAAGATATGGTGGCGCATAGTGCGCGGTGACCCTAGTCTTTGCGGCAGGGGAGAAACTATGCTCATGGCGCAAAAAAACTGAAAAAAACTGTTGATTTTTTTGACTTTCAGTGGTAGAATACATATCTGCACAGGCGTACTGTGCGCAAAATCTTAAATCATTCGGAGGAGGTGTTTGGTTTGCCGAATATCAAGTCTGCCAAGAAGCGTGTGCTGGTCAACGAGACTAAGGCCGCTCAGAACAAGGCTGCTAAGTCCGCGCTGAAGACCGACATCAAGAAGTTTGACGCCGCGGTGGCGGAAGGCAACCGCAGCGAGGCCGATGTAGCTTACAAGGTGGCTGTCAAGGCAGTGGATCAGGCCGCGGCCAAGGGTCTGCTGCATAAGAACAACGCTGCCAACAAGAAGAGTGCCATGACCCTGAAGCTGAACAAGCTGGAGGGCTAAGCGATCCGAGAAATCACCCGTCTGCACCCCGCAGGCGGGTTTTTCTTATCAAACGACAAAATTCGGCAGAAAGGAGCGGATCGCGTGAGCTGGCTCAAGCGTTTCCGGGACTTTGTCCTGCGGGTGTGGCGGCTGTTCTCCCGGCATAATATCCCCCGGGCGGCTGCGGCTATGACCTATTTTTTCCTGTTGTCCCTGTTTCCCCTGCTGCTCTGTGTCAATGCCATCGTAGGTCGGTTCGACGTGGATATGGCCCAGTTTTTGGCCATGCTTCACCGAGTGCTGCCCCATCAGGCGGTGGACTTGGTGCAGGACTATTTCTACTACCTGTCTGCCGTGCCGCCGGTGGCGCTGTGGGTAGGCATTCCCACGGTGCTGATCGCATCCTCTGCGGGGCTGCGGGTCCTGCTGGACACCATGAGTGAGCTGTACGGCCATCCGCGCAGCACCGGGATACGTCGGCTGGCAGTCAGCCTGCTGTTCAGCCTTCTGTTTCTGCTGACCCTGTGTTTTGCCGTCATCGTGGTGCTGACCGGGGACCGACCACTGCAGTTTGTGGCCCAGCTGCTGGCGAAACTGTTGGGCAACGACTCCTATGTGCTGGTGCAGGTGGCGGCGGTGTCCCGCCTGTGGGCGTGGCTGCGCTATCTGCTGTTGTTCTGCTTTGTGACGACACTGGTGCTGACGGTCTATCGGCTGGGTCTTCCCCGGCGGCAGGCCAAGGCGTGGTCCGTGACGGTCAGCGCCCTGCTCAGCGCGTTGACCATGGCGCTGGTTTCCGGTTTGTTCTCCCGGTTTATTGATATGTCGGCAAACTACTCCCTGCTGTACGGTTCGCTGGCATCTATCATCGTGCTGCTTTTGTGGCTTTATATGTGTGGCACGATCCTGCTTTTGGGTGCAGTGGTCAACCGAGCGTGGACGGGAAAAAGCCTGTAATATGGAAAAACAGCCTGTTGCGTACGCAACAGGCTGTTTGGTTTGTTATTCGTCAAAATCTGCCAGTACGGCGGCACCCAGAGCGCCGGGGCCCACGTGGCAGCCGATGCTCAGGGGCAGCGGGTCGCTCATAAAGGGATACTCGGGAAAAGCATCCTGCACCGTCTTTGCCCAGGCAAGGCCCGCTTCCCGGTCGCCGGAGTAGGCGGCGGCGATGATGACCTTCTTCCCGGCAAAGTCGCCGGCAAGGTCCTCCCGAATGGCATCCAGCATGGTCTGGCAGGCCTGTTTGGTGCCCCGCACCTTGCGGTGCATATCCAGCTTGCCGTCTAGAATTTTCATCACGGGCTTAATATTCAGTACAGTGCCCACCGCGGCCACGGCAGGTGTGATGCGGCCGCCCTTTTTCAGGTAGTTCAGATCCTCCACGCTGATGTAAATGTGGGACTGACCGCCCTTTTCCTCCAACCGTTGGACGACTTCTGCCGCCGACAGACCGGTTTTGCACAGGCGGACTGCCTCCAGCACGGATTGTTTCAGGGGGACGGAGATGCGGTGGTTATCTACCACGAAAACCCGGCCGTCGTAATCCTCGGCCAAAGCGCAGGCGGTGGCGCAGGAGCTGCTCAACCCGCTGGTCATGGGGATGTAAAGCAGGCGGTCATATTCTTCCAAAGCCTTGTCCCACATGGAAAGCAGGTCCGCGGGGGCGGGCTGGGAGGAGAAAATATCGGCACCGCCGGTCTGCAGGGCATAAAACTCCTCATGGGTCAGGTCTACATATTCGAAACAGGGACGGCCGTCCACAGTAAAGGGCATGGCCAGCAGGAAAACGCCCGCTTGTCGGGCCTCCTCCGGGGAGATGCCGCTGTTGGTGTCGGTCATCACCGCAATACGCTCCATGTCACGTTCCTCCTAATGGTAGTTCTACCATTGTAGTCCTTTTTTATTCGCCTGTCAACCGCCCTAGATGGTTCCTTTCCGGTTGACGGCGTCGAAAAAGGGCGGTATAATGAGCAACGGCTGTCAGAAAGACAGCGGAGAGAGGGAATTGTATGAAACGAATCATGAGTCCCCGGATGATGCTGATCAGCTCCATGGTTATCTTCGGCACCATCGGTCTGTTTAAGCGCAACGTGGCGGTGTCCTCCGGTGAGCTGGCCTTATATCGTGCCGTCATGGGGGCGGCCCTGCTGGCGCTGTTTCTGCTGGTGACCCGCCAGCCCATCCCCGTTGCCAGGCTGAAAAAAGAGGCGCTGCTGCTTCTGCTGTCCGGCGCGGCTATGGCGGTCAACTGGATCTTGTTGTTTGAGGCCTTTGAATACACCTCGATCTCCGCGGCAACCCTGAGCTATTATTTTGCTCCGGTACTGGTCACTTTGGTGTGCCCTATTCTGTTCCGGGAACGTTTGGGAGCCAAGCAGATCCTTTGCTTTGTCATGTCCACGCTGGGCATCGTTCTAATCACCGGGTCGGTGAGCGTGGCCGGCGGGCGGGATCTGATCGGCATTCTGTTCGGGTTGGACGCGGCGGTGTTTTACGCCACGGTCATTCTGCTGAACAAATACATCAAGAATATACAGGGCCTGCATCGTACTTTCCTGCAATTTATTGCCGCCATCGTGGTGCTGGTGCCCTACGTGGCCCTGACCGGCGGCGTGACTCTTGGCGGTTTGGACGGTGCCGGCTGGACCAATCTGCTGATCGTGGGTATCATCCACACAGGCTTTGCCTACTGCCTGTATTTCTCATCCCTGAAAGAACTGCCCGGGCAGGAGGCGGCCATCCTCAGCTACACCGACCCGCTGGTGGCGGTGCTGCTGTCGGTGGCGCTGCTCCGGGAGCCGATGTCTCTCTGGCAGTGGGTGGGCGGTGCGCTGATCCTAGGATTTACCATTTGGAACGAGATCCCCCCGAAACACGAATAAGAAAAAAGGCTTCACCGCTGCGCGGTGAAGCCTTTTTGCAGTTACAGGTAGTTCAGCGGATTGACGGCCGAGCCGCGGATGCGCACCTCGAAATGGCAGTGGTTGCCGGTGGACCGGCCGGTACTGCCCATCTTGGCGATGACCTGGCCCTGGTAGACCCGCTGGCCCACGGAAACCAGGTTGCTGGAATTGTGGCCGTAGTAAGTTTGGGACCCGTTGTCGTGGGTGATGATGACCAGATAACCGTAAGCGCCCTTGTAGCCGGCAAAGGTGACCTTGCCGCCGTCGGCCGCCTTGATGGAGGAACCGTAGCTGCCGGCGATGTCGATGCCCGAATGGTAGCTGCGGGAACCGAAGATTTTACGGTAGCCGAAGTAAGAGGTGATCTTGCCCCTGGTGGGCCAGATGTAATAGCCGTTGGATGCGGTCTTGGGCTTTGGCTTGGTGCCCACGGCCTTGATGGTGGTGGTGGGCTCGGACAGGGTGGTGTATTCCAGTACCGTGCGGTTCTTTTCCACGCCGTTGACCCGGACGATATCGGCGGTGACCTCCGCCTGACCTTCCACGCCCTTGACCAGGATCTTGGAGGAACCCACGTAGATACTGGCATCGTCTTGTGTGACGACGGGGCACTCGATGGCCTCGAGGTACGTGGCGCGTTCGGTGGTGCGGACGGACAGGCGGGGGATCAGCTCCCGCACGTTGATGACCTGTCCGATGGACAGCTTATTGATGTTGACATCGGGATTCAGGGCCTTCAGTTCGCTGACCGACATATCGTTGCGGTAGGCGATACCGCCAAAGGTGTCGCCCTTGACGATGGTGTACGTGGTCTCACCGGATGTGCTTTCCGTCAGCAGACGGCGCATCTCCTCCGGGTCTGCTACCTGGGCAGAGGCGAACACGGGGTTGAGTTCGATCTCCTCCACAAACTCGGCGGAAACCGTGTTTTCAGTGACATAGGCGCTGCGGATGTCCTGCAGAATGGCGTTAAAGGCGGATTTGCTGTCGATCACGCCGACAAACTGACCGCCCACCACCACGGAGTACTGGCGCAGCCCCTCGTCCTCGCCGCTGTCCAGGTGAGAGGAGAAGTAGTCCTCGAACACACCCTTGTCATCCAGCTCGGTGCGGCGGGAAACGCCCAGCCGGTAGGAGATCGCATTATCAATGGTATAGTCGTAACCCAGCAGACTGCGGCTGGACTGCTCCACTGAGGAGATGGCGGCGGCCACCGTATCCCGGTCGGCCACGGTACCGACATTCTCGCCATCTACGTATACCGCATAGCTGACGGAATAGAGGGTGGTGCAAATCAGAACCAACCCAACCGCGCCGGACACGGAAAGGAAGGAAACAGGGGCGGCGTAGCGGCGGCCGGCCACGGCCTCGTGACACCGGAGGAACAGCCGGCGGCTGTTGACGCGCAGCCACTCGTATTTTCCGCGCAGCCATACGCTGTTTTCGCGCAGAAAGCGGGATACGTCCTGCCGCTTGGGACCGTGGGCGGTGAATCGTTTGAGCTTGGGAAGGATCAATTGCCTGAACGTTTCCCACGCCCGTACGGGGCGCAGGTGCTTGGGATGCTCCATGGGCGTGGGTCACCTCCGATAAAAGTAACAAAAAAAGAAAAAAGTTACAAAATAATTACAAAAGCATCATACACGATTTTCGCAGTCCTGTCAACCCCGTTTCCGACCCGGAGAATTTTTAGGAAAATGCGATTTCTCGGCAAGATATTGTGGATAACTGTGTGAAGAATGTCGATATCTTGTGTAAAGGGCGCGTTGTTGTGAAAAATGTGGAAAGAGTAGCCCCTGTGGACGGGAAAATGGGTGGGGTATGCTCTTGAAATTTTGGCCCGGAGGTGTTACCATGAGAGGGAAAATAGGGCAAAAGGGGCATTTGTCCCGGCCTGCCTGTAAAAAATCGGAGGAATGCAATATGTTTACCAAACTGATCGAGACCCTGAAGCAGAATCCCCGCAAGATCGTTTTTACCGAGGGTACCGACGCCCGCATTTTGGAGGCGGCTGCCCGCCTGCTGAAAGAGGGTTTCCTGTCCGTGCTGCTGGTCGGCAACGTGGACGAGGTGAAGGCCGCTGCCGCCAAGGGCGGCTTTGACATCGCCGGCGCCGAGATCCTGGACCCCGCCACTTACGAGGGCATGGACGCCATGGTGGAGACCATGGTGGCCCTGCGCAAGGGCAAGATGAGCGCCGAGGAGTGCCGCGACCTGCTGGCCAAGGGCAACTACTTCGGTACTATGCTGGTGAAGATGGGTGTGGCCGACTGCCTGCTGGGCGGTGCCACCTATTCCACCGCCGACACCGTGCGTCCCGCGCTGCAGCTGGTCAAGACCAAGCCCGGCGCCAACCTGGTGTCCTCCTGCTTCATTATGTGCCGCGAGGGCGGCGACCCCGCTCTGCAGAAGATCTGCATGGCTGACTGCGCCATCAACCTGTCCTACGAAGACAGCGTGGACAAGGACGGCAACGTCACCGTGTCCGGCGCCCAGAAGCTGGCCGAGGTGGCTGTGGAGTCCGCCCGCACCGCCGCTATCTTCGGCATTGACCCCAAGGTCGCTATGCTGAGCTTCTCCACCAAGGGCAGCGGCAAGGGCGGCACTGTGGCCCTGTCTGCCGAGGCCACCAAGATCGCCCAGCAGCTGGCTCCCGATCTGGCCATCGACGGCGAGATGCAGTTCGACGCCGCCGTGTCCCCCACCGTCGGTCAGCTGAAGTTCCCCGGCTCCAAGGTCGCCGGCTACGCCAACACCTTCGTATTCCCCCTGATCGAGGCGGGCAACATCGGCTACAAGATCGCCCAGCGTCTGGGCGGCTACGATGCCTACGGCCCCATCCTGCAGGGTCTGAACGCCCCCATCAACGACCTGTCCCGCGGCTGCATTGCCGAGGAGGTCTACTCCATTGCCATCATCTACGCCGCGCTGGCCTAAAGCAAACCATCAAAAGGGCCGCACCCGATTGGGT
>JAFQHV010000024.1 GCA_017397835.1 Oscillospiraceae bacterium | reverse complement strand
CCACCATCATGACCGACAAGGACATTGCCGATCACGTGTATATCGAGCCGCTGAACATCCCCTCCATTACGCAGATCATTGAGAAAGAGCGCCCCGACGCTCTGCTGCCCAACCTGGGCGGACAGACCGGTCTGAACATGGGCATGGCTCTGTACGAAAACGGTACGCTGGAAAAGTACGGTATCCGTCTGCTGGGCACCAGCCCCGAGTCCATCCACAAGGCCGAGGACCGGCAGGGCTTCAAGGACTGTATGGAGTCCATCGGCCAGCCCTGCGTCACCTCTCTGGTCGTGGAGAGTGTTGAGGACGCGGTGGCCTTTGCCGAGTCCATCGGCTACCCTGTTATCGTCCGTCCCGCCTATACTTTGGGCGGCACCGGCGGCGGCATTGCCTACGACCGGGCCTCTTTGGAGGAGATCTCCGACCGCGGCATCAACCTGTCCCGCGTGGGTCAGGTGCTGATCGAGCGGTGCATCTCCGGCTGGAAGGAGATCGAGTTCGAGGTCATGCGCGACAGCGCCGGCAACGCCATCACCATCTGCTCCATGGAGAACATCGACCCCGTGGGCGTCCACACCGGCGACTCCATCGTGGTGGCCCCTACCCAGACTTTGGCGCCCAAGGAGTATCAGATGCTGCGCTCCGCCGCGCTGGACATCATCAACGCCCTGGAGATCGAGGGCGGCTGTAACTGCCAGTTCGCCCTGAATCCCGACAGCTTTGAGTACGCGGTCATCGAGGTCAACCCCCGCGTGTCCCGTTCCTCCGCCCTGGCCTCCAAGGCCACCGGCTACCCCATCGCCAAGGTGGCGGCCAAGGTGGCTCTGGGCTACACCCTGGACGAGATCACCAACGCCGTTACCGGCACCACCATGGCCTGTTTCGAGCCCACCATCGACTACTGCGTGCTGAAGATCCCCCGCCTGCCCTTTGACAAGTTCACCACCGCCAGCCGCACGCTGGGCACCCAGATGAAGGCCACCGGCGAGGTCATGGCCATTGCCAACTCCTTCGAGGGCGCCCTGATGAAGGCCATCCGCTCTCTGGAGCTGAACGTGCGCGCCCTGAAGCTGGACAAGCTGGAAGGCCTGTACACCGACGAGATCGAGGATATGCTGGTCAACGTCACTGACGAGCGGCTGTTCGTGGTGGCCGAGGCGCTGCGCCGCGGGTTCTCTCCCCAAAAGATCAACCACATCACCAAGATGGACATTTGGTTCCTGGACGGCTTCAAGCGCATCATCGACATGGAAGAGGCGCTGAAGGCCTGCAAGGGCGCGCCCGATGCGGACCTTATGAAGCAGGCCAAGGAGATGTGCTTTGCCGACAGCTATATCGGCACTCTGTGCGGCATGAAGCAGGAGGAGGTCAAGGCCCTGCGGGAAAGCTACGGCATCATTCCCTCTTTCAAGATGGTTGACACCTGCGCCGCCGAGTTTGATGCCAAGACTCCCTACTACTACTCCACCTACGACGGCGAGAACGAGGCCGTGGACACCGGCGACAAGAAAAAGGTGCTGGTCCTTGGCTCCGGCCCCATCCGTATCGGACAGGGCATCGAGTTTGACTACTGCTCCGTCCACTCTGTGTGGGCCTTCCGCCGTCTGGGTTACGAGACCATCATCGTCAACAACAACCCCGAGACCGTTTCCACCGACTTCGACGTGGCGGACAAGCTGTACTTCGAGCCGCTGACCGCCGAGGACGTGCAGAACATCGTGGAGCAGGAGAAACCCTGGGGCGCCGTGGTCCAGTTCGGCGGACAGACCGCCATCAAGCTGGCCAAGGCTCTGACCGACATGGGTGTGCGTATTTTGGGCACCTCCTCCGACGGCGTGGATGCCGCCGAGGACCGGGAGCGCTTTGACGAAATTCTGGAAAAGTGCGACATTCCCCGCGCCAAGGGCCGTACCATCTTTACCACCCAGGAGGCGTTGGACGCCGCCCACGAGCTGGGCTACCCCGTGCTGGTGCGTCCCTCTTACGTGCTGGGCGGTCAGGGAATGGAGATCGCCTACTCCGACCGCAACATCGAGGAGTTCATGAAGATCATCAACATGACCGTGCAGGAGCACCCCATCCTGGTGGACAAGTACCTGATGGGCCGCGAGCTGGAAGTGGACGGTGTGTTTGACGGTGAGGACCTCCTCATCCCCGGCATCATGGAACACGTGGAGCGTGCCGGTGTGCATTCCGGTGACTCCATCGCCGTGTATCCTCCTCTGAATTTGGAGGAAAAGCATCGTGAGCTGATCCTGAAGCACACTCGCAACATGGCCAAGCATCTGGGTGTTATCGGCCTGATCAATGCCCAGTATATCCTCTATAACGACGATATCTACGTTATCGAGGTCAATCCCCGTTCCTCCCGTACCATTCCTTATATCTCCAAGGTCACCGGCGTGCCCATCATCGACCTTGCCACCAAGGTCATGCTGGGTCAGAAGCTGAAGGATCTGGGTTACGGCACCGGCATCTATAAGGAGGCGGACTACTACGCTGTCAAGGCCCCTGTGTTCTCCTTTGAGAAGCTGACCGACGTGGACACCGGCCTCGGCCCCGAAATGAAGTCCACCGGCGAGGTGCTGGGTCTGGCCGAGACCTATCCTCAGGCCCTGCTGAAAGCGTTCAAGGGTTCCGGTATGCGCGCCCCCAAGCGCGGCGGCCGCATCATCATCACCGTCAAGGACGAGGACAAGAAGGAGATCGTATCCATTGCCCGGGGTTTTGAAGAGATGGGCGTGGAGCTGTATGCGACTTCCGGCACCTGCGATGTGTTGACCGAGGCCGGCGTGGAATGCAAGCGGGTCAACCGCGTGTCCCAGGCTCATCCCAACATCCTGGATATGATCGCCTCCGGCACCGTGGACCTGATCATCAACACCCCCACCAAGGGCCGCAAGCAGGACACCGACGGCTTCAAGATCCGCCGCAGTGCGGTGGAACACTCCGTGGGCTGTGTCACCGCTATCGACACCGCCCGGGCCCTGCTGACCGTTCGCCAGCAGAGCCGCAGCGAGGAACTGACCCCCATCGATATTACCAAGATCTAATCGGATAAAAGAGAGGCCAATACCGTAAAAGCGGTATTGGCCCTCTTTTGTTTATAACAGCAAAAAAGCAACAGAACCCTTGCAAAAAAATATATTTGTTGTATAATAGGTATAACATCGCGGTTCCTTGGGGTGTTTTGTGTTTTTATGCACTTACAGTTTGTGAGAAAGGCGTGACAGATTTGGAAACCGAGAGAAGAGACGGCATTGAGATCAATATACGCAAACTCGTTTTTGCGTGTTTGGACAAGTGGTGGCTGATCGTGCTGTGTGCGGTGATCGCCGCCACCGCGGCCGGCCTGGTCACAGCGAAGATGATCCAGCCGAAGTATCGTTCGACCGTGACCATGTACGTCAACAATGCCAGTAACTACGAAAAGGTGAACTACATTTCCAGTTCGAACCTGAGCGCGGCCGAGCAGCTGGTCAGCACCTACATCGGCATTATTTCTACCGATACCGTGCTGGAACAAGTCGGAAAGCAGGCCGGCGGAATGACCGCAGGGCAGGTGCGCGCCTGTCTGGCAACCCAGCAGGTCGGCGAAACGGTGTTGTTCCGGGTAGGCATCAGCCATACGGATCCTGCCACGGCGCTGCGTATTGCCCGGGCGGTGGAAGATGTTATGCCGGATGCGCTGTCCGCGATCGTGGAAGGAAGCTCCACCAAGGTGGTCGACCGGGCCAAACTGGCTACGGCACCTTATTCGCCCAACATCAAGAAAAACTGCATGATGGGCGGTGCCGTAGGCAGCATGGTTGCGGTGCTGATCATCGTTTTGCTGCACATTCTGGACGTGCGCATCAAAGATGAAGAGGACCTGATCGCGCTGTCCAAGTACCCTGTGCTTGGACAGGTTCCGGAGTTTACCGGTGATAGTAAGGATACGGAAGAAGGCCGGACTGATACCAAGACAGCCAAACGGAAGGGGGATAACACATGATACTGCGTGACAAGAAAAAGCAGGAGCAGATCAAGCGCCAGCAGATGCAGGAAGCACGCAAGAATCTTCTTACCCCCGACAGCGACTTTTTCGTGCGGGAGGCGTACAAAACGCTGCGCACCAACGTGTCCTTTGCACTGACCGGTGAAAACAAGAGCAAAGTCGTGGTGGTTACCTCCTCACTTCAGGGCGAAGGCAAGAGTATGACGGCGGTGAATTTGGCCATCTCCTACGCCATGACCGACTGTAAAGTGCTTATTATTGACTGTGACTTGCGCCGACCCAAGCTGGCTCGTCTGCTGCGACTGGGCAATAAGGTGGGTATGAGCAATCTGCTGATGGATCCGGCACTGTTGGATCAGGCGATCCTTCCCACCGAAACGGCCAATCTGGATGTGATCTTGTCCGGCAGCATTCCCCCCAACCCCTCTGAACTGCTGGGCTCGCACAAGATGCAGGTCCTGCTGGAGGAATTGAGAAAACGTTACGACTATATCTTTATCGACACGCCTCCGATCAACATGGTTACCGATGCCGTGGTCGTGGCGCCCAGCAGCGACGGTGTCCTGTTCCTGGTTCGCGCCAATCAGTCCGAGCGCGGCGCCGTGACCCGTGCGCTGGATCAGCTTGAATACGCCAAGGTCAAGGTGCTGGGTTTTGTGCTCAACGGTCTGGAGCGTGAGCGGTCCTATTACGGCTACGGCAAGCGCCGGTATAAGCGCTATTATCGTTACGGTTACGGGAAATACGGTTACAGCAAGCATGGTTATGGCAGGTATGGTTACGGCGCCGCAAACGCGCAGGCGTACGAAGCAAGTGCCGATGAAGACAATGGTTGATATTCACACCCACATTCTGCCCGGAATGGATGACGGTGCCGCTACGGCGGAAATCAGCATCGAAATGCTGCGCAGGCAGGCAGAGCAGGGTGTGACGGCTGTGGTGCTGACGCCTCATTTTTACCGTGACCGGGAGGAAACACAGCAGTTCCTTGCCCGAAGAGAGCGGGCTATGGCGCGCTTGCAGGCGGCCATTGACGCTCTGCCGGAACAGGAACGGGAAGCACTGCCGGATTTGATTCTTGGTGCGGAAGTCGCATGGCGTCCCAATATGAAACTTTGGGATGATGTGGATCAGCTCTGTATCGGCTCCACACGCAACCTGCTGCTGGAGCTGCCTGCAACCAAGTGGACGGATCAGGTGCTGAACACCATCTACAACCTGCTGAACATGGGCATCACTCCTGTGCTGGCTCATTTGGAGCGCTATTCTTATACTCAGCGCAGGGCGGTACTGGAGCATGTAGAGGGCATGGACGTCCCGGTTCAAATCAGTGCAGGTGCTCTGCAGCGTCCCTTTGTCGGGTGCAAGCTGGTCCACATAATGGGCCGGGAGCAGAATATGATACTGGCCTCCGACTGCCACAGCAGAAACCACCGCCCACCAAATATGTGCGAGGGTGTGGCACGACTGAGGCAGAAGCTGGACCCTCAAACCGTGGATGAGATCCTTGAGCGCGGAAATCGGCTGATTATCCCTTGATTGAATAAAAAAGAACCCCTGTCCGAGTTTGTCGGACAGGGGTTCTTTTCGGTTGGTGTTAAGCAAGGCCGATGGCGTGGCTGACCGGCAGGGACAGTACGATGCCTTTGGCGGGGGTTTTCAGGCCGGCTTCCTGAACGATGGCCTGCATGATATCCTGGCGTTTCTCACTGGGGACCACCAGGAAAACAAGCTCTTTTTCGGCCTGAATGGAGATGCCCAAGAATTGCTCTACCTCTTCGGTTCCAAGACCACGGGTATTCAGCACGGTGCCGCCGGGGGCGCCCACCTGGCGGGCCGCCTCCATGATAAGGTCGGTATAGCCGCGGTTGGTCAGCGCGACAACTAACTCATATTTTCCGGAACAGGACATATCGGTTATCATCCTTTCTGTGTCTGAAGGTTCGGTTTCGGTCAGGGCGCGGTACATCCGGCCGCTGACGCTGCTCAAGGGGAGGGCAAAGGCGATGCCTTTGCCGGGATAGCGCATTTTCAATCGGTCTGCCAGCTGGTTCAGCAGGGGGTTTACAGCATACTCGGGAGCAAAGGAAAAGACGATGTCTTTGCTGGTTTCCCCAAGCCCGAGCAGGTCCAGCATTTCGGTTCGTGCCGTGCCGTGCCCCAGACTGACGGAATGAAGCGGGATGCCGGCCTCGGTACAGACGGAAACCACTTTTTCGCTGCGGCCGCGGTCAACCACGGTAATGACCAGGTGGATCGCCGTACTGGTTTGTTGATCAGTCATGGAGTGAACCCTCCTTGATTTCGATAATGTCATCGTCATCGCTGTCATCGACAACGGGGATTTCCGCCTGAGCCGCTTTGCTGCGCAGGGAGTAAATCAGGCCTAGCAGCTGGATGGTGATCAGCGGAGTCATGGCCACCATGGATACGATTCCAAAGGCGTCGGTCAGGATGTTGCCGCCGGATGCCTCGCAAGCGCCCATAGAAAAGGGGAGCAAAAAGGTGGAGGTCAGCGGACCGCTGGCCACACCGCCGGAGTCGAACGCGATGCCGGTAAACATCTTGGGGACGAAGAATGTCAGGCCGATGGCCAGGGCGTAGCCGGGGATCAGCAGCCAGTAGATGGAGATACCGGTCAGCACCCGCACCATAGACAGACCAAGCGAAGTTGCCACACCGATCGACAGCGACAGCATCATGGCCCGCTGGGACACACCGCCGTTGGTGATGCTCTCCACCTGCTTGTTCAGCACGTGGACGGCAGGCTCGGCGGTTACGATGAAATAGCCGATAACCATACTCAGGGGAACGATGAGCCAACTGAATTCAAGGCTTGCAATCTGGCTGCCCAAATAGTGGCCTGCGGGCATGAAGCCAACATTTACGCCGGTGAGGAAAATGGACAGACCGAGGAAAGTGTAGAGAAAACCGATGGAAATCTTACGCAGATGGTGGGTGGTAAATCGGCGGAAGACAAGCTGGAATATGGCGCAGAAGAACAGAATGGGCAGCAGTGCGGCCACGACCTCGCCAATGTAGTCGGGGAGGGCATGGGTGAACGCCATGGCAACCTGTCGGGTGTCCTCCACTTCGGGCAGGGAGATTGGGGTGTAGGACGGGTCGTTGCCTTTGAAGCAGATGCCCAAAATCAACACAGCCAGAATAGGACCGATGCTGCACATGGCGACCAGACCAAAGCTGTCATCCTGTGATTTTCGGTCGCCGCGGATGGAGGCAATGCCAACGCCCATGGCCATGATGAAGGGGACTGTAATGGGCCCGGTGGTCACACCGCCGGAGTCAAAAGCCACGGCAATGAATTCGCCGGGGACAAAGGCAGACAAAATAAAGACGGCCCCGTAGAAGAAAACCAAAAGCCGGGACAGCGGAATGCCGAACAGAGTCCGCAGGACGGCCAGTACGAAGAAACCGCCCACGCCCAAAGCAACGGTCAGGATCAGGGTCATGTTTGGGATGGAAGGAACCTGCCCGGCCAGCACTTGCAGGTCCGGTTCTGCCATGGTAATGAGGACGCCGATCAGGAATGTGATCAGGCAAACCAACCATACCTTGTGGGTTTTAGGCAGCTGAGCACCGATGCCCTCGCCCATGGGGGTCATCGCCATGTCGGTGCCGAGGGAGAATAGGGCGGTGCCCAGGATAAGCATCACCGTGCCAACCAGGAACATGACCATCATACCGACCGGGATCGGGGTAACGGTCGCACTGAGCAGCAGGATGATGAATGTGATGGGCAGGACAGAAGACAAGGCCTCCTTGATCTTTTCCTGCAGAACGTGGTTCATGTGGTGCAGCCCCTCCAATCAGTGAGGATTTTTGCCATGGTGTCAAAGGTCGCCGGAACGTTCGACGGGTCGGGCCAGGGCGGCCTGCAGTGCGGACTTCAGCTTGCGGGCCTGACGATTGCACACTACCTCGCCGGTGGAGCGATCAACGGCGGCAAGCCGGTAAGATAGCCGTGCCTTGGGGGACAGGAAGCAGCCGACCCGCTTTTTGAAATGGGTGAGAGCCTCCTGCGCATCGGCCTGGGCGGTGTCACAAAGAATGACGGCGGTGATGCGGGTGGTGCTGTGCTTGGCGGCCGGATCGAACCGGGCCGTACCGGCATCTACAGCGGCGATATGGCACTTGGCCAAAGAATCAAACGTCAACTCGCAAGTGTGAAAGGCATAGTAGTAATCGCTGTGCTTCGTCGTCCAAAGCTTGTGCTTTTTTGAAAAAAGATAGTGGGGCCGACGGGTATGCTCTGCACCCACAAAGCGCAGATCGGAGGGGTCCGCGGGAGGGACGAGCGTGGTGCCGGGGTTGCAGGCGTGCAGCAATCGCTGCAGCAGATCGTTCGTGTCGGGCATGGCCATTCACCTTCCAAAAGCAAAGAAAATACACCTATATCATAACAGAGTTTGGCGGGGCGGGCAAGGGTAAAGTGTGTTTTTGAGGGGGTATTTCCGGCGCATCGAAGAAATTGACATTGAGCGGAAAAATGAGTAAAATATGTTTCAAAGAGTGGAAAGGGAGGGAAGTTTATGTCCTGTAATGTGTTGAGCCGGCCTGCGTGGCGGACACGGATGCGGCGCTGGCAGCGGCTGGCAAAACCGTCCCTGTTTTTCTTTTTAAGTCTTGTGTATCAGGAGTTTTTCCTGAAGCTGTACTGCTTTCGCGTGATCCCGGTCCGAGGGCTTATCGTTACCGCCCTGTTTACCGTGCCCATTGCGCTGCTGCTGGGCCTGTGGTGTGCGGCGGTCAAACCGAAGACGGGGCAGAGAGTCCTGCTGATCGTGACGGCGGTCCTTTGCGTGTGGCTGGCCTCACAGGCTGTGTACTACCGACTGTTTGAAACCTTTATGTCCCTGTCCTCGCTGGTGCGCACACCCATGGTGGCCGGGGAGTTCGGCGGTATGGCGCTGGGGAATATTCTGAAAAGCTGGTTTCCTATTTTGATGCTGTCTATTCCTTTTGTCGGTGCGGTGGTGGGCCGCAGATGGCTCTTGGACGGCGCGAACCCCCGCCGCCGGGATGCGGTCCAGTGGGCGACGGCGGCACTGATGGTACAGATGGCGATCACGCTGCTGATCCTCCACGTAAACAGCGGCCCGGTCACCCTCTACCATATCTATCAGCAATCGGATGCCGCGGAACTGATGGTGACCAATTTCGGCGTGCTGACCAACACCCGGCGGGAACTGATACGCATCGTATTCGGCGCCCGGGCGGAGAGCGTGCTGGACCCGGAGAACGGCAGCCTTGGAAGTTCGGGCAGTAAAAGCGAGGTGCAGGAACAGCCGCCGCGCCCGATTTTGAACGAAAACGACTGGGTCATGGACATCGACTTCGACGCCCTGATCGCAGAGGAAGAGGATCCCGACCTGCTGGCCATGCACGAATACTTTGCAAGTGTCGAGCCGACGGAGAAAAATGAGTGGACCGGCTACTTCAAAGACAAAAACCTGATTTGGATCGTGGGGGAAGCCTTTTCCACCTTGGCGCTGGATCCGGAGTTAACGCCGACCCTGTGCCGCCTGAGTCAGGAAGGGTTCGTTTTCAACAACTTCTATACGCCGTTGTGGGGACTTTCCACCTCGGATGGGGAATACGTCACCACCACGGGACTGATTCCCAAGGCGGGCACGTGGAGTTATTTGCAGTCGGCGGAAAATGATATGCCCTTCGGCTTTGGACACCGGTTCAAGGCGCGCGGCTACCGCACGCTGGCCTACCATAACAATACCTATACCTACTACGGGCGGGATGAATCCTATCCCAACATGGGGTATGAGTACTACGGCGTGGGCAACGGCCTGAATGTGGCCCGGACCTCGCCGGCCTCCGATTTGGAGATGATGGAAAAGAGCCTGCCCCAGTACCTGTATGAAGACCGATTCATGGTGTACTACCTGACTTTCAGCGGACATCTGAACTACAACCGGGAGCAGAACGATATGTCTGCCAAGCATTGGGATCTGGTGGACGACCGCACGCTGACCGAGGGACCAAAGGCCTATCTGGCCAGTCAGGTGGAGTTGGATCGGGCGGTGGGATACCTGCTGGAACAGCTTCGGGCGGCAGGGAAGCTGGACGATACGGTCATCGTCCTCTCCGGCGATCATTACCCCTACGGACTGCAGGATGAAGAGATCAGCGAGCTGCTGGGCCACCCGGTGGACCCCGACTTCGAAAAGTACGAAAGCACCCTGATCCTTTGGAACAGCGAAATGAAACAGCCGGTGCAGGTGGATAAGTACTGCTCCAGTCTGGACGTGATGCCTACGTTGGCCAACCTGTTTGATCTGGAGTACGATTCCCGTCTGCTGGCAGGCCGGGATATCCTGTCCGATGCGCCGGGATTGGTCATTTTCTCCAACTACAGCTTCCTGTCCGAGCGGGGGAGCTACCGCTTCCCGCAGGAGCAGTTTACCCCGTGGGAGGAGGGACGCCCCGATGACGAGGCGTATGTGGCCCGGACCATACAGGATGTGCGGGACCGGTTCCGGTTCTCGGCCCTGATTTTGGATGAGGACTACTACCGGCATCTGTTTGCACCGGAGACCATGGAATAACAACAATGCAGGACCCCGTGCCATGTGGCACGGGGTCCTGCATTAAGGAGAGAAAAAGAAGATAAAGAGAAAT
>JAFQHV010000023.1 GCA_017397835.1 Oscillospiraceae bacterium | reverse complement strand
GTCAAATGCCTTCGCAAAACCATCGCCAAAGTAATGGCTGGTACCGGACTGCAGCGCCTTACCGTCATGCATCATGCACTCCACAGTGTAGGTCTCCTCAGCGCCGTTGAACTTCTCCTTCTCGGTCTTGCGGCCGCGGATGACGGGCATGGCCAGATAGTTCTCCATGAAGTCGGCGTAAACATTGAGCATCTGCATGGTCTCGGCACGGGCCTCGTCCTCAGTGGCGTGCATGGTGTGGCCTTCCTGCCAGAGGAACTCGCGGTGACGCAGGAAGGGGCGGGAGGTCTTCTCCCAGCGCAGCACGCTGCACCACTGGTTGTATTTCTTGGGCAGGTCGCGGTGGGAGTGGATGATGTTCTTAAAATGCTCGCAGAACAGGGTCTCGGAAGTGGGGCGGATGCAGTAGCGCTCTTCCAGCTTCTCGCTGCCGCCGTAGGTGACCCAGGCGCACTCGGGGGCAAAGCCCTCCACGTGGTCCTTCTCCTTCTGCAGCAGAGACTCGGGGATCAGCATGGGCATGGACACGTTCTGATGTCCGGTCTTTTTGAACATATCGTCCAGCGTGCGCTGGATGTTCTCCCAAATGGCGTAGCCATAGGGACGGTAGATGAACATGCCCTTGATGGAGGAGTAGTCGATGAGCTCCGCCTTCTTGCACACGTCGGTGTACCACTGGGTGAAGTCTACCTCCATATCGGTGATCTGTTCCACCTGCTTTTTGTTGTCCTTAGCCATAGTTATTCAGTCCTTTATAGAAAAGTATATTTGCAGTAATCCTTATTTTATAAACAGTAGCGGGAAAAGTCAAGGTTTCCTGCCATATTCGCGAAAATATCGCGCTTGCAACGGGTTTTTATCCGTGATATAGTATATTTAACGATATTTCGTATAGAAAGAAGGCTGTTTATGGACGCGCAAGAAAGAAGACGCGGCGTGGCAAAATGTCTGGAGCAGACGCAGGGACCGGTCAGCGCCACCGTACTGGCAAAGAAGTTTTCCGTCAGCCGACAGATCATCGTGGGCGACGTAGCTCTGCTGCGGGCCGGCGGCATGGAGATCTCGGCCACCCCCAGAGGATACGTGCTGCCCGCCCCCGCCGCCGGAATGAAGTATACCATTGCCTGCCGCCATACCGCCGCGCAGATGGAGCGGGAGCTCAACGCCATCGTGGATCAGGGCTGCACCGTGGTGGACGTCATCGTGGAGCATCCCGTCTACGGTCAGATCACCGGGCCGCTGCAGCTGACCAGCCGCTACGACGTGGCGCAGTTCGTGCGGTTGGTGGCCGAGCAGGGGGCGACCCCGCTGTCCGCCCTGACCGACGGAATCCACCTGCACACCATTCTCTGCCCTGACGAGGCTGCCTTTGACCGGGTGAAAGAATCGCTGAAGCAGCTTGGTATGCTGCCGGAGGAATGATCGATAAAAACGACCTGTCCCTGTGACAGGTCGTTTTTATGGTTATTTCGACAAAATGTGCGGGCGCGTATTGACAGCGGCGGAGGGAAAAGATACAATCAAATTGTAATTTTTTTACAAATTTTCAAGGAGGGGTGTCCTATGAAGTATTGCAGCAACTGCGGAGCGGAGATCAACGAAGGCGCAGCCGTATGTGTAAAGTGCGGTTGTGCGGTCCAGGCCGCAAACGCACCGGTCGCACCGCGCAAGACGAACAAGGGCCTTGTCAAGTTTATTCTTCTGTCCATGCTCACCTTCGGAATTTACGGACTGGTCGTGATGTCGTCCCTGAGCAATGACATCAACATCGTGGCCAGCCGTTATGACGGCAAGCGGACCATGCACTACTGCCTGCTGTACTTTATCGTTGCGCCCATTACCCTTGGTATCGGCGCTGTGGTTTGGTTCCACAAGATTTCCAACCGCATTGGCAGGGAACTGAACCGCAGAGGTATCGCATATAATCTGTCTGCAGCGGACTTTTGGCTGTGGAATGTGATCGGCAGCCTCATCATTGTCGGCCCGTTCATCTACATCCACAAGCTGTTCAAGGCGGCCAACCTGATGTGTGCCGACTATAATCAGAAGGGATAATTTTCTCCCTATGGCACGCAGCAAACGGCGCAGATTGCTCGGCTTGGTGCTGATCGCGGCGTACTTTGCCGCGGCATACAGCCTGCTGAGTTATTTCGGTATTACCTGTGTATTTCTGGAACTGTTTGGAATTCCGTGCCCCGGCTGTGGGATGACCCGGGCGTTCCGGGCGCTTGTCCGGCTGGACTTCCTGCAGGCGGCGCGGTACAACGTGATGATTTTCTTCATGCCGTACGTCGCGGCATACGTGCTGTTTGATTTCAGACACAAGGCACACACCGTACTATTGAAAGTAATTGCTGGCATAGCAATTATAAATTGGATCATAAAATTATTGTCTGTTTAGGAGGAAAAAGGTATGTATTGCAAGAATTGTGGCAACGAACTCAACGAGAACGCGGTGGCCTGCATGAGCTGCGGCTTTGCCAAGGGCGACGGCAGCAAGTTCTGCGCCAACTGCGGCAAGGAGGTCAACCCCGGCGCCGCCATCTGCACCAACTGCGGCGCGGCGGTTACCGCCAAGGCCGCTGCGGGCGGCGAGCAGAAGTCCAAGCTGGTGGCCGTGCTGCTGGCCTTCTTCCTGGGCTCCATCGGCATTCACGACTTCTATCTTGGCTACACCAAGTACGGCATCATCAAGATCGTGCTGACCGTCTGCACCGGTGTGGGCGGCGGCATTTGGGCCCTGATCGACTTCATCCGTCTGCTGACCGGTTCTTTGGACAAGGACGCCAACGGCGTGGAGCTGAAGAAGGAATTCTGATCCCAACTCCGTTTTACGTGCCAAAAGCCTCCGCATCCATTAAGGATGCGGAGGCTTTTCTGTTGATTTCTTCTTGACAAATGGGAGAAGGGTGATACAATACCCATGAGATGTCAAGACACCTATATAAACGACAGAAGAAAGGTGAGAGTATGAAAGCATTTCTCAAACGCAAGAACATTGAGATATCCCTCAAGCGCTACGGCATCGACGCATTGGGCGCCATGGCACAGGGCCTGTTCTGCTCCCTGCTGATCGGCACGATCATCAAGACGCTGGGCCAGCAGCTGAGCGTACAGTACCTGATCGACATCGGCACCTATGCCATGGCGGTGTCCGGCCCGGCCATGGCGGTGGCCATCGGCTACGCCCTGAAGGCGGACCCCATGGTGCTGTTCTCTCTGGCGGCCGTGGGTTGGGCGGCCAATGCCGAGGGGGGAGCGGGCGGCCCGCTGGCGGTTCTGGTCATTGCCATCGTCGCCGCTGAGTTCGGCAAGGCCGTGTCCAAGGAAACCAAGGTGGATATCCTGGTCACCCCCGGTGTGACCATTCTGATCGGTGTGGCACTGGCCAAGCTGATTGCACCCCCCATCGGTACGGCGGCCTCCGCCTTTGGCACGATGATCGACCGGGCCACCACCCTCCAGCCCTTCTGGATGGGCATCGCGGTGTCCGTGCTGGTCGGTATCGCCCTGACCCTGCCCATTTCCTCGGCAGCTATCTGCTCCGTTTTGGGACTGACCGGCATTGCCGGCGGTGCTGCCGTGGCGGGCTGCTGCGCCCACATGGTGGGTTTTGCGGTCATGTCCTTCAAGGAAAACCGCTGGGGAGGTCTGGTCAGTCAGGGGTTGGGCACTTCCATGCTGCAGATGCCCAATCTAGTGCGCCATCCCGTGTGCTGGCTGCCCCCCGTTTTGACCTCCGCCATTACCGGCCCCATCGCCAGCTGTGTGTTCAAACTGCAGATGAACGGCGCGGCCATCAACTCCGGCATGGGCACTTGCGGCCTGTGCGGCCCCATCGGCGTGTGGACCGGCTGGCTGACCCCCGGCGCGGAGGCGGCGGCCAAGGGCGCCGCAGCCATTGTTCCTACGGCTATGGACTGGATCGGTTTGGTGCTGGTGTGCATCGTGCTGCCCGCGGTGCTGTGCGGCCTGTTCGGCTGGGTCATGCGCAAGATCGGCTGGATCCGCGACGGCGATCTGGCTTTGGCGCAGTAAGAAATGTAAAAACACCCGACAGCCATCGCTGTCGGGTGTTTTTGTGTGTACGGGGGATCACAGCACCTGGCTGAACTCCACGATCTCGGCGTTGGGGCCTTCAATATTGAAGAACTTTACGCCCTTGGCCCAGAAAGGCAGGAACTGGATCTCGTCCTCCAGGGGGGTGTGGCCGGCAGCCTTGACGGCGGCCCAGGCGGCCTCGATATCGTCCACGTCCAAAGCGATGTGGGCGATGGCGCCCGCCTTGCCCACAGCGCAGGGTTCGCCGGTGGACTGGTAGCTCTCGATGCAGACGTTCTGCAGCTTCAGGAAGGCGACCTTGTCAGAGGGGATCTCGGTGGCGAAGGCAACCTCAAAACCGAGGGACTTGTAGAACTCGATGGTTTTTTCCAGATCGTTGGTAGGCAGGCCGATGTGCTGGAAACCGGTCACGTGAGCGGCAACAGCGTTCATGGGGCAGCACTCCTTTTCTGTTAGATTTCCCCTACATTATACCTGCCTGCGCACCCCTTTGCAAGGGGTGGTTTTACTTTTGCACATTACTGTAATAATCCTTGACATACGGGCGATGTACGATTAGAATATAAGTGGACAATTATGAAAAACGCGAAGGGCTTGTTTTTCACTTGTCGCAGGGCAGTTCCCTGCGGCTTTATTTTCATTGTCTGAATATAGGAGGTGTTAACATACAATGAATGCATTTTTGCCCTACATTATCGGCGCCGTCGTTGGCGGTGTCGTATTCGGCGTGATTGGTATCGTCGCCGGTTGGAACCGCCGCAAGTCCGCGGCTGAACGTGAGATCGGCTCTGCCGAGGACGAGGCCAAGCGCATTGTCAACGATGCGTACAAAAGCGCTGAAAGCAAAAAGCGCGAAGCCCTGCTGGAAGCAAAGGAAGAGATCCACAAGGCCCGCAACGAGTACGAGCGGGAAGAGAAAGAGCGCCGCGCCGACCTGCAGAAGCAGGAGCGCCGCCTGCAGCAGAAAGAGGAAACGCTGGACCGCAAGACCGATAACATCGAGAAAAAGGAAGAGCAGCTGACCGAAAAGATGGCCAAGCTGGACGCCGTTCAGGCCGAAACCGAGCAGATCAAGCGCAGCCAGCTGGAAATGCTGGAGCGCATCTCCGGTTACACCGCGGAAGAGGCCAAGAGCTACCTCATCACTCAGCTGGAGGCCGAGGTCACCCACGAGTCCGCCATGAAGGTCAAGGAGATCGAGGCCCGCTTCAAGGAAGAGGCCGACACCCGCGCCCGGGAGATCATCTCTTTGGCCATCCAGCGCTGTGCCGCCGACCACGTGGCCGAGGCTACCGTCTCCGTTGTCCCCCTGCCCAACGACGAGATGAAGGGCCGCATCATCGGCCGCGAGGGCCGCAACATCCGTACACTGGAAACCATGACCGGCGTTGACCTCATCATCGACGACACCCCCGAGGCCATCACCGTCTCCTGCTTCGATCCCGTCCGCCGGGAGATCGCCCGTCTGGCGCTGGAGAAGCTGATTCTGGACGGCCGCATCCACCCCGCCCGTATTGAGGAAATGGTGGAGAAGGCCAAGCGCGAGGTGGACGCCACCATCAAGGCCGAGGGTGAGCGTGCCATTTTCGAGACCAACGTCCACGGCCTGCACCCCGAACTGGTCAAGCTGCTGGGCCGTATGCGCTACCGCACCAGCTACGGTCAGAACGTGCTCAACCACTCCATCGAGGTCTCCCACGTGGCCGGCCTGCTGGCCGCCGAGATCGGTGCCGACGTGGCCCAGGCCAAGCGTGCCGGTCTGCTGCACGATCTGGGCAAGTCCATTGACCATGAGGTGGAGGGCTCCCACGTCCAGATCGGTGTGGAGCTGGCCCGCAAGTACCGCGAGAACGAGCAGGTTATCCACGCCATTCAGGCCCACCACAATGACGTGGAGGCCAAGACCATCGTGGCCTGCCTGGTCCAGGCGGCCGATGCCATCTCCGCCGCCCGTCCCGGTGCCCGGCGCGAGAATCTGGAGAATTACATCAAGCGACTGGAGCAGCTGGAGGAGATCACCTCCTCCTTCCACGGCGTGGAGAAGTCCTACGCCATTCAGGCCGGCCGCGAGGTGCGCATCATGATCAAGCCGGAGCTGGTCAACGAGGATCAGATGGTCCTGCTGGCCCGGGACATCGCCAAGAAGATCGAGGAAGAGATGGAGTACCCCGGTCAGATCAAGGTCAACCTCATCCGGGAGACCAAGGCTGTGGAATACGCCAAGTAAATCCGTACATCCAACCGCCCTGCAGAGTATTCTGCGGGGCGGGTTTCTTTGTCCGCTTTTTGGGACAGTCCGCAAAGTAAACTGATATGGCAAAACGAAGTTTCCGTTGTCTTTTTTGTCACAATACAATATAATGATTTATAGTATGTGACAAACGAAAGGGAGGCTGTGAAATGCTGCTGAATCTGCTGGCTGTGGGGGACGTGGTGGGTGAGTCCGGCTTGGACTTTTTGTGCCGCCGTCTGCGCGGTCTGAAAAAGGAATACGACGTGCATTTTGCGGTGGTCAACGGCGAAAACGCCGCCGGAGTGGGGGTGCTGCCCCGTCAGGTGGAGGATATGTATTCCGCCGGGGCAGACGTGGTCACCCTTGGCAACCATACGTGGAATAAAATGCAGATCGCCGACCGGCTGGACTCTGACCCATACCTGTTGCGGCCTGCCAATTTCCCCGGCAAGCTGCCGGGACGGGGCCTTGGTGTCTACGATGGCCCGCACGGCCTGCGGATCGCCGTTATGAACCTGATGGGACGCCTGCATCTGAACAGCAATTTGGACAGTCCCTTTGCCGAGGCGGACCGCCTGTTGGGCAGCTGCGACGCCGACATCGTTGTGTGCGACTTCCACGGGGAGATCACCAGCGAAAAGGGCGCCATGGCGTGGTATCTGGACGGGCGGGTACAGGCCCTGTGGGGCACGCATACTCACGTGCCCACCGCCGACACGCAGATTTTGCCCAAGGGTTTGGGCTTCGTTACTGACCTGGGCATGACCGGCCCGGCCCGGTCCGTGCTGGGTGTGCGGCCGGAGGACTCCATCAATCTGTTTTTGGGCGGCATCCCCCGTCGGTTTGAGCAGGCCGCAGGCCCCTGCCGATTGGATGCGTGCCTGTTTGCCATCGACACCGCTGCCAAGCAGTGTGTGGCGGTGCGCCGGGTCGATGTGCAGGAGAATTAAGAAAGGGGGCGTGTCCCCGTGCTGAAGATTTTACATGTTGCCGACCTGCATTTGGACAGCCCCTTTGCCGGTCTGTCCCCGGAGCAGGCGGCACAGCGCCGGGTCGAACAGCGCCGGCTGGTGCAGGCCATGGCGGATCTGGCGGTGCAGGAAAAGGTTGATCTGGTGCTGCTGGCAGGTGACCTGTTTGACAGCGGACGGATCTACCGGGACACCGCCCGGGAGCTGGCAGAGGAGCTGGGACGGATCAGGGCACGGGTGTTCATCGCCCCGGGCAACCACGATCCCTTTGACGGGGCATCGCCCTACGCCCTGCCCATTTGGCCGGACAACGTGCATATTTTTTCCTCTGAAGTCGTGCAGGCGGTGGAACTGCCGGAGCTGAACTGCGTGGTTTACGGCGCGGCCTTTTTGTCCGAGCGGCAGGAGGAATCGCCGCTGACCGGATTTCACGCTCCGGAGGATGGACGCATCCACCTGATGACCCTGCATGCCAATACCGAGGGAGTGGGGTATGCCCCCATCACCCCGGCTCAGATCGCAGACAGCGGACTGGATTATTTGGCTTTGGGGCATATCCACCGTACCGGCGGCCTGCAGCGCAGCGGGGACACCTGCTGGGCCTACCCCGGCTGCCCGGAGGGGCGCGGCTTTGATGAGTTGGGGGACAAGGGCGTGCTGATGGTCCGGGTGGATCGGGGCGCCGTACAGGCGGATTTTGTATCCCTGTGTCAGCGCCGCTATGAGATCATCGACGTGGACCTGACCGATGTGCAGGATCCCGTGTCTGCTGTGCTGGCGGCACTGCCGGCCGATGCCCACCGCCATGTCTGCCGGGTTCGGCTGACCGGGCGGTACGCCATGGATGCCGCAACCCTGTCCATGCTGGAGCAGGCGGTGAGCGAACGGGCCTGGGCGGCGCAGGTGCAGGATCGCACCCGACCGCCGCAGGACCTGTGGTCCCGGGCGGGAGAGGACAATCTGACCGGTCTGTTTCTGCAGGCTATGGCCCCCCTGTGCGAGCGGGAGCCGGAGAACGAACAGCTGCTGCTGGCGGTACGCTTCGGCCTTGCCGCCCTGGAGCACGGAGAGGATGTGGCGCCATGAGGATCAAACGAATGACCGCCACCTTCGGCAAACTGGAGCGGGCGGAGCTGACCCTGACAGACGGATTGAACGTCATATACGCGCCCAACGAGGCGGGCAAATCCACTTGGTGCGGCTTCCTGCGGGCCATGTTCTACGGTGTGGAGACCAGTCAGCGGGACAAAAAAGGCTTTTTGGCGGAGAAAAACCGCTATGCCCCGTGGTCCGGTGCGCCTATGGAGGGTGAGGTGGAGCTGGAATGGCAGGGCCGGGACGTCACCCTGCGCCGCTTTGCCAAGGGCAATACCCCGTTCGGCGGTTTTTCCGCCGTTTACTCCGACACGCAGCAGCCTGTCCCCGGATTGACCGGAGAAACCTGCGGGCAGACTCTGCTGGGTGTGGGTCGGGGTGTTTGGGAACGTTCTGCTTTCGTGGGACAGGCTCCCACCCTGGCCATTGACGGCACACCGGAACTGGAACGGCGCATCGCCGCCCTGTTCTCCTCCGGGCAGGAGGACGTTTCCTACAGTGACACGAGGGAAACCTTGGGCAAGTGGCTGCGCCGCCGCAGGCACAACAAAAGCGGCTTGATTCCTCAAATGGAGGAAGAATTGGCCGGACTGGATGCCGCTTTGACCAAACTGGAGGATACGCACGACCGCTTTGCCCGGGCTCAACTGGACATTTCGCGTCTGGAAGGGGAGCAGCGCCGGCTGGAGGGGGAACTGCACGTCCATAAGCGCCTTGCCGTCCGCAAGCTGAACGCCCGCTACGCCGAGGCGGAGCGGCAACGGCAAAATCTGGCGGATGAACTGGCCCGGGCGGAGCGAGAGTTGGCCGCCGTTCCGACGGAACGGGAACTGCTGGATGCCCGTCAGGGCCTTGGCCGGTTGGATGCCCTGCGGGAAGAGGAACTGCGTCAGCGTGCGCTGCATTCCGCCGCCGCCACTGAGTGCGAGCAGGCGGCCCGGGATTGTCCCGATCACCCGCTGCTCCAACTGACCCGTGGCCAAATGGACGATTTGTGCCAGCTGGTGCAGCAGATGCAGAGCAAGAGCCGCACGCTTTCCCGCTTGCGCTTTGTGTGCCTCGCCGTGGCCCTATGTTTGGGCGTTGGGGTGAGTATGCTGCCCCTGCCCGTGCTGCACGGTGCCGTTGGGCCTGCCATAGGGGCAGGCGTGGCGGTGCTGACCGCGGTGGGAGCGTTTATCCCCATGAGTGTGGCTGCCGGAGGTTACCGCCGTCGGGCGCAGGAGGTTTTGGCGCAATACGAAGCCTCTTCCGCCGCTGCCCTGGCCGCCCTGTGGCAGGAGCGGCAGGGAATGCGCAGCCGTTTGGAACAGGCGGAGAACCGCCTGCGGCAGAACGGGCAGGAGTACGAACAGGCCCGGCAGCGGTTAAGTGCGGAGGAAGAAACGCTCAATAACTTCGTCCGTGCCTTTGCCCCGGAGACCGCCGGGCGGGAGGGGTGTGAGCGCGCTATCGACCGAGGCCTTGCCCTGCGCAGTGCGGCCCAAAGGCTGAAGGGCGAGCTGGAGCAGGCGCAGCGCCGCTGCGACGACCTGAAGGCTCAGGGCGCACAGGAGATCGACACCCTTGAACAGCTCTATGAACCGGTCAACACCCTGGAACAGACACAGCATGAATTGGCCCGGGTGGAAGGGAATCTGACTGCGGCCCGCTCTGCTTTGGCACTGGCGCAGGGAGAGATGCTTTCGGTGGGCGACCGGGCGGAACTGGAGGCCCGGCGCGAGGCGTTGTGCATCCGATTGGACCGCCGCCGCACGGAATACGCCGCCATCGAGGGAGCCATCGCCGCACTGGATGAGGCCAACAATGCCCTGCAGCAGCGCTTTGCGCCGCAGCTCAATCAGCTGGCGGGCGAGATCCTTGGTCAGTTGACCGGCGGACGGTACGAAGGTGTGGCGCTGAATCGGGAATTTGAGGCCGCCGCCCGCAGCGCCGACGGCCTGTTGCCCCGGTCCACGCTGGCCCTGTCCCGGGGCACGGCGGACCAGATCTATCTGGCGGTGCGCCTTGCGGTGTGCAGGCTGTGCCTGCCGAACGAGGATGCGGGGCCGGTGGTGCTGGACGATGCCCTGCTGACCTTTGACGATGCGCGCATGACTGCGGCGCTGGAGGTGCTGGCCCGCTTGGACCGGCAAGTGCTGCTGTTCTCCTGCCAGCGGCGGGAGGCGCAGACGGGAATTGGAAGTGTTCTCAGCTTGCAATCCTGACAGAAAACGCATATAATACTTACGGCTATCCTGTTTGCGGAGGGAGATCCTATGGAAGAAAATCAGCAGGCCGTTCAGCCCGGCGAAACCACGGCTCACAACATATATTACTGGCTGCAGACCCTCGTGGTGGCGGTGGTGACCATCGTGCTGCTGTTTGGCTTTGTCTGCCGCATCACCCGGGTGGAGGGCGGCTCCATGCTGGATACCCTCCACGACGGCGACCTGTTGCTGCTGTGGTCCCTGGGCTACACACCCAAGGCGGGGGACGTGGTGGTGCTGAACAAGACCGATGACGCGACGACGGCCCTGCTGGGCGGTGAGGCGATCGTCAAGCGGGTCATTGCTACCGGGGGGCAGACGGTTGAGATCAACTACGCCACCGACGAGGTCTATGTAGACGGAGAGCGGTTGGAAGAACCCTATATTCGGGAGCGGAACATGAATGGCTCCGGCATCCGGACCTACGAAGTGCCGGAAGGCCACGTATTCGTCATGGGCGACAACCGCAACGCCTCTACGGACGGGCGTGCCATCGGCACGGTTGACGAAGGGTACGTCATGGGCAAAGCGGTATGTATTTTGTTCCCCTTTTCCGACATGGGACTTTTATAAGTGAAAAAGGAACCGCGCCCTGCAAACGGCAGGGCGCGGTTCCTTTTGTTACAGCAGCCGGATATCTTCCCGCAGAAAGTATCCCTGCACGTGGTGGCATACGTCGCAGTGGGCCGGGGCGAGGGTGGCCTCGACGACGTGGCCGCACTTCAGGCACACCCAGCGAGTTTTGTCCGGAGAAAAGAACAACTCCCCGTTTTCCAGCAGGTCGGCAAAGCGGCCGAAGCGTTGGGCGTGGGTGTGCTCAATGTCGGCGATGGTCTCAAAGTGCTTGCCGATGAGGTCAAAACCCTCCTGCCGGGCTACCCGGGCGAAGGCGGGATAGTCGTGTTCCCACTCCTGCAGTTCGTTGTGCTGGGCGGCCCGCAGCAGGGACAGACTGTCGTTGGGCAGGTCGACCGGGTACGTGCCGTCCACCGTCAGGGCGCGGCCGGAAAGCTCGGTCAGGTGACGGTAAAAGAGCTTGGCGTGGGCCAGCTCCTGTTCGGCGGTGAAGAGGAACAGCCGCTCCAGCACGTGAAAACCCTGGCTCTTCGCGGCGGAGGCGGCCATGGTGTAGCGGTTACGGGCCTGACTCTCTCCGGCAAAGGCACGCATCAGGTTCAGGCAGGTTTGGCTTCTGGCAAGATCTGTGGACATAAGCGCCCTCCTTGTAAGTTTGGTAGCTATACTATAACCGTCTGCGGCGCGGTTTAATCGGGAAAAGGGCTGAAAAGTCCATAAAGTGGGGGCGAAAGTACATTGACTTCCCTCAGGGCCAAGACTACAATGAGAAAAAGACCGGAAGAAGGGGGGCAGTGGGATGAAACAGGTCAGTATCATGCTGAAACCGGCATCTTCTCTGTGCAATCTGCGCTGTAAATACTGTTTTTATACCGACGTGGCGCAAAACCGTGCCACACCGTGCTTCGGCATGATGAAGCCGGAGACCATGGGAGCGATCCTTGCCAACGCAGCAGCGGAGCTGCAGCCGGGGGACAAGGTCCACTTCGTCTTTCAGGGCGGGGAACCCACGCTGGCGGGACTGGATTTCTACCGCACCTTTGTGTCCATCGCCGACGGGTGGCAGGATGTGCAGGTGACTTACGCCCTGCAGACCAACGGAACGCTGCTGGACGAGGATTGGTGCAAATTCCTGAAGGAACACAACTTCCTTGTGGGTGTGTCCCTTGACCTGCTGCGGGACTGCCACGACGACGTGCGGCAGGACCGGCAGGGCCGCGGAACGTGGAAGCAGGTGACCCGCGCGATCGAGCTGCTGGATAAGCACGCTGTGGAGTACAACGTGCTGTGTACCCTGACCAATGCAGTGGCTCGCCATCCCCGGCAGGTTTGGCAGCAGCTGCAGAAGCTGGATGTGCGCTTTGTGCAGTTCACCCCCTGTCTGGGTGAGATGGAGGGGGAGACAAGCCCCTTTGCGCTGACCCCCAAGCGGTTTGCGGATTTCTATACCACCCTGTTTGATCTGTGGCGGGAGGAGATGAGCCGGGGCAAGTGGCGCAGCGTGAAGTTCTTTGACGACGTGGTCAATCTTCTGGTGCTGGGCCGACCTACCGGCTGCGGCATGGACGGCGTGTGCCGCCCCCAGCTGGTGGTGGAGGCGGACGGCAGCGCCTACCCCTGCGATTTCTACTGCACCGACCAATACCGATTGGGCAATCTGACCGAGGAGACGGTTTCTGAAGTGCTGTCCGCGCCCGGCGTGCAGGAGTTTATTGACCGGCCCCAGGACCGCTCCGCCTTCTGCGAGGCGTGCCCTTACGATACGTTCTGTGCCGGCAACTGCCCCCGGATGCGGCGGGAGATCTGCTACGCGGCAGACAACAGCGTGTACTGCGGGTATCGTGATTTTCTGGACCGGTGCGGCGAAGGGTTAGCCGAGCTGGCCCGTAAATACAGCCAGCGGCTGAAAGGGGCCGCGCAAACCGAAGGAGGAACCAAGAAATGAGCAACCAAAACCAGCGCAACGTGCTGATGATCCTGTGTGACGAGCTGCGCCCCGATTTCCTTGGCGCCTACGGCGCCGACTTTGTCCCCACCCCCAACATTGACGCTTTGGCGGAACACGGTGTTGTCTTTGATAACGCCATCACCGCCTCCACCGTGTGTGCCCCTGCCCGAGCCGCCATCGCCACAGGCGAGTTTGTGTCCGGCCACGGCTACTGGACCAACGAGGTGGAGGGCAAGGACCTGCCTCTGTTTACCGACCGGCTCCACGAGCAGGGCTATATGACCGCCGGCATGGGCAGCATCGAGCTTTACCCCGACAACGACATGCACATGAAGTATGTCCGCCGGTTCAGCGAGGAAAAGGACAACGAGTACATCCTGTGGATGCGGGAAAAGCACCCGGAAGTGACCAACGGCTGGGGCTGGTGCCGTGACGGAAAGCAGTTCAAGTACACCGAGGAGGAGTATTTTGACCGTTGGACCACCGACCGGGCCGAGGAGTTTTTGGACAGCTACGTCGCCACCGGCAAGGCGCCCAATGGTGCTGCCCCGGACAAGGAGGGTGCGCCCTTCTTCCTGTACTGTGGCTTCTGGTCCCCCCACTCCCCCCATCTGCCTCCCAAGGAGGTGTCCGGCACCGTAGACCCGGACAAGATTCCCCCCATCATCCACAAGCCCCTGAGCGAGAACACCCCCTCTGTGGAGGCGGTGCGCTGCGCCTTCCTCAATCCCCCGGAGGTGCTGAAGAATCTGGACTGCCTGGATGCTGAGCGTATGCGGGAGCGGCAGGCCTACGCCGAGGTCATTGTAGAGGTGGACCGTCTGGTGGGCCGATTGGTGGACGCCCTGAAGCGCAACGGCGTGTACGAGAACACCACTATCATCTTTACCTCCGACCACGGCAGCTGCGACAACGACTACAATCTGGCCACCAAGGGCCCCTGGCCCTACACCAGCCAGCTGTTTGTCCCCCTGATTGTGGCCAACCACCCTCGGCTGCCTGCCGGCACCCACTGTGATGCCCTGTGCGGCAATCTGGACATCGGTGCAACCGTGCTGGATGCGGCGGGGGATGACCGCCGCTTCGGTGTGTCCCGCTCCCTCATCGGTCTGGCTGAGGGGTCTGTCCCGGAGCGCGAGGTGAACATGAGTGAGTTCTGCGACAGCTGCAAGACTCTGGTGGATAAGCAGTACACCTTTACTTACTACCCCTTCACCGGTAAGTGCTGCCTCTATGACCGCATCGCCGACCCTCTGATGATGAACGACCTGGGCGGCAAGCCGGAATACGCTGCGGTGGAGCGCAAGTTCCTGATGGACGTGGTGGACTTCATGGTGCTGGCCAAGGGCATACGCATCGAGGCCCACGACCTGACCAACGACATTCAGGCGGGCATTGTCAAAAAAGACCCGAACTTCCTGGACAACTTCGATATCGCCTATCCCATCGGCTCCATGGCGCAGATCGAGCGGCTGAAGCAGGCGGGACTGGAATGGGACTTTAACGAGTTCTGCAAGACCCGACCCATCATGGCCCACTACGGCGTGTATTTTGAGCAGAAGTAAAAATCAGGGCGCACCTGCGGGTGCGCCTTGATTTTTCGGTAAACATGAGTTATAATGTGGTGACAAGACACCTTTGCGGCACAGCCGCTTACAAGGAGGCACCATTCAAATGAAAGCAAGAACCAACTTTACCATGCTGTGCGATTTCTACCAGCTGACCATGTCCAACGGCTATTTCCGGGCGGATATGGCGGACCAGATCTGCTATTTCGATATGTTCTACCGCAATGTGCCGGACAAGGGCGGATTTGCCATCGCGGCCGGCCTTGCCCAGGTGGTGGACTACATCCAGAACCTGTGCTTTGACGAAGAGGACATTGAGTACCTGCGGACCAAGGGCTGCTTTGACGAGGCTTTTTTGGACTACCTGCGCAACTTCCGCTTCACCGGCGACATCTGGGCCGTGCCGGAGGGCACGCCCATCTTCCCCGGTGAGCCGATCCTGACGGTCCGCGCCCCGGCCATTCAGGCGCAGTTTATTGAAACGTTCATTCTGCTGACCATGAACCACCAGTGCCTGATCGCCACCAAGTCCAACCGCATCGTCCGCGCGGCGGAGGGGCGGCCGGTGGCGGAGTTCGGCTCCCGCCGGGCGCAGGGTGCTGACGGCGCTCTGCTGGGCGCCCGGGCCAGCTACATCGCAGGCTGCGCCGCCACCGCCTGCACCATGGCCGACCAGCGCTACGGCTCACCTGCCACGGGCACCATGGCCCACTCCTGGGTGCAGATGTTCCCCGATGAGTACACCGCTTTCAGGACGTATTGCGAGCTGTACCCCAACAACGCGACCCTGCTGGTGGACACCTATAACGTGCTCAAGTCCGGCGTGCCCAACGCCATCCGGGCCTTTAAGGAAGTGCTGCTGCCCAAGGGGATTACCAAGTGCGGTATCCGACTGGACAGCGGTGACCTGACCTATCTGTCCCAAAAGGCCCGTCAAATGCTGGACGAGGCCGGCCTGACCGAATGCAAGATCGTGGCATCCAACGCGCTGGACGAGTACATCATCCGCGACCTGATCCGTCAGGGTGCCCGCATTGACACCTTCGGTGTGGGCGAGCGGCTCATTACCTCCCGGTCCGAGCCGGTGTTCGGCGGCGTGTACAAGCTGGCGGCGGTGGAGGACAAGGACGGCAACATCATCCCCAAGATCAAGATCAGCGAGAACGCCGCCAAGATCACGACACCCCACTTCAAAAGTGTGTACCGCATTTTCTCCAAGGCCACCGGCAAGGCGGAAGCGGATCTGATCTGCCTGCACGACGAGTTTATCGACGAAAGCCGGCCCCTGGAGCTGTTTGATCCCGATGCCACCTGGAAACGCAAGACCTTTACCGACTTTGAGGCCCGCCCCCTGCTGGTGCAGGTGTTCCGGGACGGCGAGCTGGTGTACGACGTCCCCGACCTGCAGACCAGCCGCGCCCACTGCCAGCGGCAGGTGGACGCTCTGTGGGACGAGGTCAAGCGGTTTGAAAACCCCCACAACTACTACGTGGACCTGTCCCAGAAGCTGTGGGATATCAAGCACAGCCTGCTGAACGATCCGAACGGAAAGAAAAAATAAAAACACACCCCCTGCCATGCGGCAGGGGGTGTGTTTTTATTTCATTAGCCAAAGGTAACGGGGTTGTCCGTGTCGATGATGTTGATGTAGCTGCTTCCGACACCCAGGGTCAGGGGTTGGCCATCGGCTGTGAAGTAGGTCAGGGGGGCGGAGGCGGAGTCCTTGGCCCATGTGATGGGGACGGCCTTGCCGCCGCAGGCGAACCAGCCGCTGCCGCTGCCCACAAGGTCCACATTCAGCCGGCCCTCTTTGTCGCCGGGGATCACGTTGATGTGGGTTTGGATGACCAGCACGTTGGTCACGGCCACCTGCTCGTTGGTGTTGCCGTCCACGTAGGGGGCGCCGTGCTGGCTGACCAGATAGGCGTTTCGCTCGGCGTCATAAGTGAACACGCCGGTCTTGTTGTTGGAGAACTTCACGCGGACGGTACCGGCGGCCTGACCTGCGGCGGGGGTGCCGTCGGCGGCAAAGGTCAGGGGGAGGGAGTAGCCCTCGTTATGTACCTGCCGCTTGGAGGCCAGCTTGCCGCCGAGGTGCTCGGCAATGCGGGTGTCGCCGGTGAACAGACTGTGCTCAAAACCGGCGGTCTTTCTGCGCTGGGCATCCCGCCAGAACATGGTGCCGCCGTAGGGGCCGTTGACTCCGTCGATGTTGAACACGCCCAGCTGCTTGATGGAGGAATAGGCCCCGTCGCTGCCGCCGGCGTGGATATAGATGGCATCAAGGCCCGCAGCCAGTTCTACGTAGTAGGGACGGGAGGAACGGACTGAACCCAGATCGCCTACCCCGTCCACCGACTGGAACACAGCCATCATGCGGGTGATGCCGCCCTCGGCGCACACCTCGTAGATCAGGTCGGCATCGGCCACGCCGTGTTGGGGCAGGGCCTTTTTCAGGTTGTTGAGCATAATGGCGATCGGGCGGTTTTGGGAGATGTCCTGCTCGGTGGCTTCGCCGGTCAGGGGATTGGCGTACAGGACCACCGGCTCGGGCGGCAGGGAGACGTCTGCCGGGGCCAGCGTGGACACGGCGGACTCGTCCGGACCGGAGGAGGCTGCCGGTGCGCCGCAGGCACACAGCAGACCCAGCAGCAGGGCAAGGGCGCAGGGAAGAACGTGACGCTTCAACATGTACAAAACCCCCATATCTTCAAGTGTATGTTACGGTACGTCCCGTCGGGAAACGCCGCCCACCGGGGTGGCGTTCAGAGTGGCAAGCAGCCGGTTGGCCATCAGGCGGTGGCCCCGGGCATCGGGGTGGAGACCGTCGTGGAACAGGGCACTGACGGCGCTGCCGTCCGGGTTGGTGAAGTCCCGGGCAAAGTCCACTATGGGAAGGCGGAACGCGGCACAGAACTGCCGCAGCCACGCGCAGTAGTCCTGCATAAGGCGGGCGGACTTTTGAAAGTCCACCACCTCTGCCCACTGGCGGGGGGCGTTGGGCCAATCCACCGGCAGGCTGATGCCCACGTAGGGGGCAAGACCCTCGCCCATAAGCCGCTGGCACATGGCGGCCATGTTGGCCCGGGCAGCGGCGTCGGTGCCGCCGAAGAACACGTCGTTGCTGCCGCCCATCAAGAGCACCCGGCTGTCCAGTCGGCCGGCGGGGTCGGCACAGATGGGGTCCAGCACCTCCGGGCCGAGGCGCGAGAGCATCCCGCCGGTGGTGTCGCCGTTGATGCCGCGGTTGATGAGCTGCCAGCCGCTTTCCTGCTGGACCAGCATGGTCCAGCGCATATTCCGGGACACGCCAAAGCCAAAGGTCAGGCTGTCCCCCAAGCAATAGAGTTTCATAAGCGCTCCTACGTACAAAAAGGTGGTATAACGACTGCTTACAGTCATTATACCACCTTTGCCGGGCAGGGGCAAGGGGTCAGCGGTTGAGGAGCCAAACTCCTGCGGTCAGGTAGGCGGCAAAGCTGACCCACAGGACATAGGGCAGCTGCAGCCAGCCGGCCAGGGGATCTACCCGGCGGAAGGTGAGCAGCATCCAGACGATCAGCACCCACAGCAAAATCAGCCACGCCAGCGCGAAGCCGAATGCCTGCAGATTGAAAAAGATGATGCTCCAGAAGAAGTTGACGGCCAGCTGGACCCCAAACAGGGCCAGCCCCCGGGTGCGGTCCCGCCCGGCGGGGGACAGGTCCACGCGGGCCGCGCCAACCCCCATCAGGGCAAACAGGATACCCCAAACCACAGGAAACGCCCAGGGCGGCGGGGATAGGGGAGGCTTGACTACGGTCTGCGTATAGAGTTTTACGCCGTCACGGGTCAGCCAGCCGGATAAGGCGCCCACGGCCTCGCTCAACGCGATCCAGCGGGCATAGGTTTTCCAATGTTTCATAATTCATTCACCCCTCCACAGGGTATGCGGCCATGGGGCGGGATATACGAAAACACCGCCAAACGATTGGTTTGGCGGTGTCGTTCAGGAAAAGATTTTTTTGTATTTGCTGGGCGGTACGCCGTACTTGGCCTTAAAGCGCCGAGCGAAGTAAAACTGGTCGGAGAACCCCAGCCGCTCGCTGACCTCCAGCACGGACAGATTTTCCTTCAGCAGGATACGGCTTGCTTCCGACAGCAGGATGTCGTAGAGATACTGCTGCACGGACACGGAAAGCTCTTTTTGGAAATGCTTGGTCAAGGTGCTTTTGGACACGAAACAATACTCGGCCACCTCGGTGGTTTTCAGCCGGGCGGACAGGTTGTTGTTGATGAACTCGACGGCGGCTAAAATGACGGGGGACAGCTTGTGGGGATACAGGGTGATTTGGTGCTCGCTCAGGGCGGAAAGCAGCACCCGGCTGACAAAATTTTTGACGGAAAGGGCACTGAACACATCTCCCTTTCCGCTCAAACAGTCGAATACCAGCTCCGGTACGCCCTCGAAGCTGAGGCGCAGCGGCCGTTCGCACTGCCCCAACAGGTCCAGCTGCTCCACACCGCTGAGCGTCAGGTGGAAGTAGACGTGATCCATTTGCTTGTCGCACCGGTAGCGGAACGAACAGCCTGAGGGCAGCAGATACCAGTTGCCGGCGGTCAGGGTCAAGACACCCTCGTCGGTTTCGATCTCGGCGGTGCCGTCCACGATGTAGTAGAGATAAGAGAATGGGGCGCCGCAAACCTCGCCGCACCAAGAGGTGTCCACCGCCGCCCGGCGGTAGGTCAGTATGGTCAGATGCAGGTGATTTGCCAATTCGCAAAGAGATTGATTGTCCACAGACATACGCAAACCTCCATATTTGATACCCATTTATCGCTTGTTGTAACCGATAGATATGATAAACTTATGATGCATAAGTGCATAGTACCATGGTGTTTCGTAAAATGCAAGGAGGAATGGATATGGTTTTGCGTGATAAATTCTGGCTGTGGGGCCATCCCGAAGGATACTACAACAATATGTACGGCAACGACGGCATCTCCCGCATGACCCCTATGGAGGGTTGCCTCTATCTGGGTGTGCGGAACGTATTTATGGTGCCCGACGGTGAGCATAGGCACGAAGGGGTCAACCGCAGACAGTACAACAAGTCCTTCACCACCCTGAATAAAGTGGGCTGGGAGTTTGGCAACCCCAGCATCGCCGCTGCCGGAGATACCGGTGCCATCGACGTTTTTCTGGAGGATGCCAAGGACTTCCCCAATATCGGCTGCGCGGTGTTTGACGACTTTAAGTCCGGCGACCGCTATAAGAACGTGCCGCTGGAAAACCTGCTGAAGATGCGGGAGAAGTTCCACGAAAACGGTGTGCGCCCCATGGACACATGGATGGTGCTGTACACCTTCCAGTTCGGCAAGGACCGGGAGGAGGACGAGGCGTTCCAGCCCTATATGGATGCCTTTGACGGCATCATCATGTGGACCTGGTGTGAGAAGGACGTGCCTCTCATCCCCGAGAAGTTCGAGATCTTCAAAAAGATGACTCCCAACACCCGGCGCATGGTGGGCGTGTACCTGTGGAACTTCGGCGAACAGAAGCAGGCCACCGGCGAGGCGGTGGAGTGGCAGCTGAACTGGGCCAAGGAGAAGCTGCTTGCCGGTGAGATCGACGGCGTGGTGCTGCACACCAATACCATGGCCGACCTGGACTACGAAGCCTATGACGTGGCCGTTCGCTGGATGCAGGAAAACGGCGATCTGCCCCTGTAAGGAGGAAGCGACATGAATGCGACTGCTGTGACCGGCCCCATCGGCCGGGAGGAACTGGGCGTCGTTACCAGCCACGAGCACGTGCTGCTGGACCTGACCGCCTTTTACCAGGCGCTGCCCGTGGACGGTGTGGATGACCCCGCCACCCAAAAGGTGGAGATGTGGAACCTCGGCATCCTTAGCCGGGACTGCTACGCTCTGAAGGACAACCTCCTGCTGGACAGCGAAGCGCTGGCTGTCAAGGAGCTGGGCTACTTCAAAAAGGCCGGAGGCAACACGGTGGTGGATGCCTCGCTGGACGGCATCGGCCGTGACCCCGCCGCCCTCAAGCGCATTTCCGAGGAGACCGGCCTGAACATCATCATGGGCACCGGTTTCTACGTGGGTTCCACCCACCCCAAGGAGCTGGCCGCCATGACCGAGCGGCAGATCGCGGACTTGATGGTGAAGGAACTGGAGGAAGGTGTGGACGGTGTGCGTGCCGGCTATATCGGCGAGATCGGCATCAGCGAGATCTTTGACGATAAGGAACGGCGGGTGCTGCGTGCCGCCGCCTTGGCCAGCATGGACACCGGAGCGGCCATCAACGTGCACATCAACCCCTGGACTACCAACGGTCTGGAGGCCTCCGATATTCTGCTGAAGGCGGGTGTAGCTCCCGAAAAAATCTGCATCAGCCACATCGACGTGGAGAACCGGGAGGAGTACATCTACGCCCTGCTTGCAAAGGGCGTGTACGTGGAGTTTGACAACTTCGGCAAGGAGTACTACACTCGCCGGGAGGTGCGCAACTCCGGCTACGGCCTGTTCGTCCACGACACCGACCGGGTGAGCCTGCTGAAAAAGCTGCTGGACGCCGGGTACGGCGAGCAGATCCTGCTGTCCTGCGATGTGTGCCTGAAGAACCTGCTGCACACCTACGGCGGCTGGGGCTATGACCACGTACTGACCAACATCGTCCCCATGATGGAGGAATATGGGATTACCGACGAACAGATCCATATGCTGCTGGTGGAAAACCCCGCCCGGTGGCTGTGCGGAAAGGAGTAAGTTATGAATTTGCCTTTTATTCCTCAGGAAGAATTTGACCTGAGAGTGAAAAACGTTCAGGCCGCCATGGCCGAACAGGGCTACGACCTGCTGCTGGCCTACGGCAACGAGGCCGAGCCCCAGTACGTGCGCTATTTTTCCAACTACTGGCCCTCTTTTGAGACGGCCGGTGTGCTGATCCCCCGGGAGGGTAAGCCGCTGCTGCTCATCGGCCCGGAGAGCTACACCTACGCCGCCGACCGTTCCAAGATCCCCGACATCCGTCTGCTGAAGGCCTTTCGTGAGTCCTCCGAGCCGGAGTATCCCGGCAAGAAACTGGACACCTTTCCCTCCGTGTTTGCCGAGGTATGGGGCGATAAGCCCATCTGCCGCTTCGGCGTGGCCGGCCTGCCCCTGATGACCATCGGCGTGTACGAGGCGCTGAGCGGATCGCTGGACGTGAAGGTGGAGAAAGCCGACGACATCGTCAACGCTCTGCGTATGCGCAAGACGGAGAACGAGCTGGCCTGTATGCGTGCCGCCGCCAAAATCACCCGCGAGACCTTCGACTACGTGCTGGCCAACATCAAGGTCGGCATGACGGAGCAGCAGGTGGTGGGCCTGGCCCTGGGTAAGATGCACGAGCTGGGCGCCGAACGGGAGTCCTACCCCCTGTGGGTGCTGACCGGCAAGGGTTCCAATCAAGCCATCAGCCGCCCCCGGAACAAGCAGATCGAGAAGGGCGATATGACCTTCCTGCAGATCGGTGCCCGCGTGGATGGCTACGCCTCCAGCATCGGCCGCCCCGTGGTCTTCGGTAAGGCCACCCCCGAGCAGCGTGAGCTCATCGAGGTGGGCTACAAGGCGCAGGAAGATGCCATCGCATCCCTGCAGGTGGGTGCCCGTGCCTGTGACGTGGCGCAGGCCCACATCGACAACGTGACCGCCATGGGTTACGGAGACTGGCTGCTATACGGGCCCTTCCACGGCAACGGCACCATGGAGGGCGAGGCTCCCTGGATCGAGACCAGCGCCGATTTTGTGCTGGAGGAGAACATGACGTTCTGCGCGGACATCTTCCTTGGCTCTGCCAAGACCGAGACCGGCCTGCGCATTGAGGACGTGGTGTGCGTGAAGAAGGGCGGCGCGGAGAACCTGACCAACTATCCCCGTAAGCTGTTCGAGATCGACTGCTAAAAAGGAAAACGCCTGCACCCCGTTGGGTGCAGGCGTTTTTGTATGTAGGGATCAGTGGCCGTGGGCCGGCTCGTCGATGACGTCGCTCTCCACCACGCCCAGCAGCTTTTCTGCCAAACGGGCGAAGGGGCGCTTCATAAACCACACGCAGACGGCCCCGGCGGTGCCGTGGTACAGCGTCACCCACACGATACCAAGGGCGGCAACGTAGTCGGGATAGGCGAAAAAGCCCAGCACCGGCAGCCAGGACAGCAGGGCGATGAGCAGGCTGCGGACGGGAAAGGACAGGACCATGACCACACCGTTTTTGATCAGCTGGCGGAAGGTGCATTCGAACCGGGAGTAGAACAGCAGGCACATGGTCAGCAGGGTCAGCAGCAGGCTGCCGCCCACCACGGCCATGATGAACACGGCCAGACTGCCGTCCATTTGGTAGAGGTTGATGGCGGCACCGATGCACAGATAAATCAAGGCGGCAAACAGGACCCACAGCAGGGTGGCCCGCAGGAAATTGTCCTTAAATGCCTTGAAGTAAGCCCGGAAGCAGCCCTTGCCCCGGGTCTGGGCCCGGCAGGCGGCGAACAGGGCGGTAAAGGCCGCGCCGATGGTGATGATGGGGATGCAGCACAAAATGAACAGAGCGGTGAGCATGATGGTGTTGCCCAGAGTGTCCAGCATCTGCATCAGCTTGGAGTCGTAAGAGAAAATGCCTCCCATAAACACATCCTCGTTTCAATCGAATTTTCTACATTATACAGCCTGCGCGCGGGTTTTGCAACGGAAAACGGCCAATTTACAGATTGTTTACTTGCCTTTTGCTGCCGGGAGGGATATACTCATGTAAAAAGATAAGGAGCGTTTCCCCATGGAAAAAGATAAACTGCGAGCGAAACAGCTGTTTGCCGCCATGAGCAAAAAGGAAAAAATCAGACATATTGCCACCTACTACTGGCCTCACATTCTGGGTGTGGTGCTGGCGGTGGCGGCGGTGGTGAGCATCGGCCTGACCATGCGCGACAACGCCATCCGCAGCAATTGGCTGCACGTGGGCGTGGTTGCCCCCTATGCCGAGCTGGTGCAACCTCAGATGGAGCTGCTGGGCGAGCAGGCGGGTGAGCCGCTGAACTATTTGGAACTGATGAGCCTGGAGGGCGAATACGGCACCGATGCCATGACCCAGTTGTCCTGCTATTTGGCCGCCGACCAACTGGACGTGGTCGTGAGTGATGCCGTTATGCTGGAGTATCTGCAGGTCCAGGACGGGGAGGAAAATCTCGGCGTCTATCCCATGGGGCAGACGACACTTGTCCGCAGCTTTGAGGGGTATGAACTGCCGGAGCTGTATTTGGTGGTTCGGCGGAATGTGACCCGGTCTGACCGGGCGGAAGCCTTTGCTCGGTTGCTTGTCACAGAACCGACCCCCTAAAATTGTGCAATAGGTCAAAAATACATCTCGACACCCCTGTTTTCCTTGACAAGGGGGTCGGGATGTACTAAAATTTTTACGGTTAGTCTGTGGCGGTATGCCCGCCCGGGCACCTCATATCACGGTGCTTCGGTTCTACTCCATTACCATAGGGCCGCGGTGCTGAATTGAAGGAGGAAGATCCGCTTGACCGGCGGTGCGGCAGTGTGGAGACCTGTCGTAATGTGTACGGGGCCGCTCCCCGTTCACGAGGGGATTTTGCGGAGGCAAAATTCTTGCGGTCAGTAATTATGGCAAGTGTTACCCTGAACAAAGTGAAGAAGATCTACGAAGGTGGCTTCGAGGCTGTCCACGCCTTTGACCTGGACATCGCCGACAAGGAGTTTATCGTTCTGGTCGGTCCCTCCGGCTGCGGTAAGTCCACCACCCTGCGTATGATCGCCGGTCTGGAGGAGATTTCTGCCGGTGAGCTGTACATTGGCGACCGCCTGGTCAACGATGTGGAGCCCAAGGACCGCGATATCGCCATGGTGTTCCAGAGCTACGCTCTGTACCCCCACATGACCGTGTATGACAATATGGCCTTCGCCCTGAAGCTGCGCAAGCTGCCCAAGGACGAGATCGACGCCAAGGTGCGCGAGGCTGCCCGCATCCTGGATATCACCGAGCTGCTGGACCGCAAGCCCAAGGCTCTGTCCGGCGGTCAGCGCCAGCGCGTGGCCATCGGCCGCGCCATCGTCCGTGAGCCTCAGGTCTTCCTGATGGACGAGCCTCTGTCCAACCTGGACGCCAAGCTGCGTAACTCCATGCGCGCCGAGATCATCAAGCTGCGTCAGCGCATCGACACCACCTTTATCTACGTGACCCACGACCAGACCGAGGCTATGACTCTGGGCGACCGTATCGTCATCATGAAGGACGGTTGGATCATGCAGATCGGCACTCCCCAGGAGGTGTTCAGCCATCCCGAGAACCTGTTCGTCGCCACCTTCATCGGTGCTCCCCAGATGAACCTGTTCAACGCCAAGCTGGTCAAGAACGGCAGTGCCTATACCGTCGAGGTGGGCGGCGCCGTTGTGGAGCTGACTGCCGAGCAGAATGAGAAGCTGGCCGCTGCCGGCGTGGACACCATGGACATCGTCATGGGTATCCGTCCCAGCCACATCCAGCTCAAGAACGAGGGTGCCGACGTGATCCACGGCACCGTGGACGTGTCCGAGATGATGGGTTCCGAGGTCCACCTGCACGTCAACGCCGACGGCAAGGATGTCATCATCTGCGCCCAGACCGCTGACCTGCCCAAGGAGCTGCGCGGCGGCTTCGCCTTCGGTTCCGACGTGGGCTTCAGCTTCCGCCCCGACCTGATCCACCTGTTCAATCCCGAGACCGAGCAGAACCTGATCTGATCCGCATAACGAAAGGCCCGAGAGCAAATGCTCTCGGGCCTTTTTGTATAACAACGTTTGAACGCGGACCGGCTTGCCGTACTGTGAGGTCAGAAGGTGTTGCCCTTGAAATCGCTCTTGGGAGGCTGGTAGTCGCCGAAGTAGCCGGCGAAGTCCAAACCCAGATACTCGCACAGGTCCTGAACCTCCACCATGGTGTTGTCCAGAACGGGAATACCGTTTTTCATGCGGTCGGCGTAGGCCTCCACTTCCTTCTCGCCGTGGGTGTAGATGCGCTCGGCACCCTCGGCCTTGGGGGAATTGCGCAGCTCCTGCAGGTAGTTGGACAGATGCTCGCGGATGGCGGCGGCATCGCCGAAGATATTGGGGTCGATGGCCACGAAACCGTGGCACACGAGGCCCCGGTTGTTCATGGTAGTCAGGTGGGAGGGGGTGCCCAGCGACAGGATGGAGGAGAAGATCTCGCACAGCATGCCGAAACCGTAACCCTTGTGGCCGCCGAAATCCTCGGTATCGCCGCCCAGAGGCATGATACCGCCGCCGTTCTTGGTGGTGATGTTCTTCAGCACGTCGTCAGCATCGGAGGAGGGTTTGCCGTCCTTGTCCAAAGCCCAGCCCTCGGGCAGGGGCTTGCCCAGCTTGTTGTACATCTCCAGCTTGCCCCGGGTGACCACGGTGGTGGAGGCGTCGAAGAAGAAGTTGTAAGGCTCGGCGGGCATGGCGACCGCGATGGGGTTGGTGCCGATCATGGCCATGCGGCCGTAGGTGGGGACCATGATGGCGGTGGTGTTGGTGCAGGACATGCCGATCAGGCCCTGATCGCAGGCCATCTTGGCATAGTAGCCGGCGATGCCGTAGTGGTTGGAGTTGCGGGCGGTGACGATGCCGATGCCTGCTTTTTTAGCCTTTTCAATGGCCATGGTCATGGCCTTGTGACCGATCAGCTGGCCCATGCCGTCGTGACCGTCGATAACGGCGGAAACGGGGGTCTCAAAGACCACTTCAGACTCCACGCCCAGCTTGATCATGCCCCGCTCGATGCTCTTGTGGTAGCGGGCCATACGCTGCATGCCGTGGCTTTCAATGCCGTACAGGTCGCTCAGCAGCAGCACGTCGGTGATGATGCGGGCCTGCTCCCGGGTAAAACCGAATTTAGGGTTGGTGAACGCGTCCATACAAAGACGGTCCAGCGTTTCATAGCTCCAGTACTGGGTTGCCATAAGGATACATCCTCTCTGTAGGAGATTAACGCAGTTATTATACCGCAAACGAGTGCAAAAGAAAAGCACTTCTTGCACTGCAGAAGAAAAAACCGGCGGGAGGAATTCCTCCCGCCGGTTTTTATGCGGTTTTAAGAGGCTGAATTACACGCCGGCCTTGGAGCGACGGATAGCCTCGGCCTCGGACACACCGTTCTTGAGGGTGTAGCCGGCCAGGGGAACGATCTTCTCGTGGATAGCGTCCAGGATCCAGCTGGCCTGGGGGAAGAAGAACTCGTCGAACTCGTAGGGAGGAGTGATCCAGTTGCGGGCGCCCACAACCACGGGAGGAGCGTCCAGATCGTCGAAGCACAGATCGGTGATCTTGGCGGCGACATCGTTCAGGAAGGAGCCACGGGCGCAGGCGTCGGAAGCCAGAACCACACGGCCGGTCTTGCGGACGGACTCCACGATCTTGGTGTAGTCCAGGGGCACCAGGGAGTGGATGTTGATGACGTCGGCCTCCATGCCGTACTTCTCGCTCAGCTCCTTGGCAGCGTCCATGGCGCGGTACAGGGTGGCGCCGATGGTCAGGATGGTGATGTCCTTACCGTCGCGGACCTTGTTGGTGTCGCCGAACTCGATCTCATAGCGCTCGGCAGGCACGCCGCCCTCGTGGAACTGCTCGCCCACGTCGTAGATGCGCTGGCTCTCGAAGAAGACGACGGGGTCGGTGCCCTTCAGGGCGGACTCCATCAGACCCTTGGCCTCCCAGGGGGTGGCGGGGAAGCAGACCTTCAGACCGGGGATGTGAGCGCACAGAGCGGTCCAGTCCTGGCTGTGCTGGGCGCCGTACTTGGAACCGACGGACACGCGCAGGACCATGGGCATCTTCAGGATGCCGGCGGACATGGACTGCCACTTGGACATCTGGTTGAAGATCTCGTCACCGGCGCAGCCGATGAAGTCAGCGTACATCAGCTCCACCAGAGCGCGGCCGCCGGACAGGGCGTAACCCACGGCGGTACCGACGATGGAAGCCTCGGCCAGGGGGGAGTTGAACAGACGGCTGTGGGGCAGAGCGTCCATCATGCCGCGGTAGACAGCGAAGGCGCCGCCCCAGTCACGGCAGTCCTCGCCGTAGGCGACCAGGGTGGGATCCTCGTAGAAGCGGTCCCAGATGACCTCGGACAGACCGTCACGCAGGTTGTACAGCTTCATCTTGGAAACGGGCTTGCCGTCGGGACCGATGGGGCTGCGGCTCTTGCTCTTGATCTTCTTGTAGCCCTCGGCCTCCTCCTTGGGAACCAGGAACTCGGGCTCGCGGTCGTCCATCTTCTCAACCTTCTGGTTGGAGAACATCAGGCGCTCCACAACGGCGGGATCCTTGTTGAAGTCGCAGTAGGGGCTGAACTCGGGATCGGCAGCGTACTTGCAGATCAGGGTCATGCGCTCGCGGGTCTCCTCCAGGATGGCGTCGATGTCGGCCTGCTTGCACACGCCGGCCTCGATCAGGGCGGCGGGATAGGTGGTCAGAGGATCGTAGTTCTTCCAGTCGTCCATCTCTTCCTTGGTGCGGTAGGCGTTCTGGTCGGAGACGGAGTGGCCGCAGAAGCGGTAGGTCAGAGTCTCCAGAGCGACGGGGCCCTGGCCGTTGCGCAGCAGCTCCAGCTTGCGGCGCATGGCGTCGATCACAGCCAGAGGATTGAAGCCGTCCACAGTCTCAGCATGGAACTGAGTGGGGCTGATACCGGAACCGATACGGCTCATGCAGCCCTGACCCATGGTTTCGCCGCGGGTCTGGTCGCCCATGCCGTAGGAGTTGTTGAAGGTGTTGAACAGGATGGGCATGCCGTCGTTGTGGGACTCCCAAATGGTCTTGTACTGATCCATGGCGGCGAAGTTCATAGCCTCCCACACAGGGCCGCGGGCCATGGAAGCGTCACCGATGTTGCAAACGCAGATACCCTTCTTGTTGTTCAGCTTCTTGTACAGAGCGGAACCGGTGGAGATGGTGGCGGAGCCGCCCACGATGGCGTTGTTGGGGTAGATGCCGAAGGGCAGGAAGAAGGCGTGCATGGAGCCGCCCATGCCCATGTGGAAGCCGGTCTCACGGGCGAAGATCTCGCTCAGGGTACCGTACAGGATGAAGCGGATGGCCAGCTCCTTGACGTCCTTGGTCTCGCCCAGCTTCTGGGTGGCGCGCAGGCACTTGCCGTCCAGGAAGTTCTCCATGACGTTCATCAGGTCCTCGTCGCTCATCTTCTGGATGGTGGACAGGGCCTTGGCCAGGATCTCGGAGTGAGAGCGGTGAGAGCCGAAGGCAAAGTCGTTCTCGTCCAGCAGGTAGGACTGACCCACGCAGGCGGCCTCCTGGCCGATGGACAGGTGGGCAGGGCCGGGATAGGTATGCTCCACGCCGTTGTAAGCGCCCTGAGTCTTGATCAGGTTCAGCATGGTCTCGAACTCACGCAGGACGGTCATGTCGCGGAAGATGCGGATCAGGTCGGCCTTGGTGAAGTTCTTCTCCTTCAGCTCGTCCTTGATGGACTTGTTGTACTGGTTGACGGGGATGCTCTCAAAGGTGACTTCGCCGGCGGCGCGCACCTTTACGGGATCGACATACAGACTGTTAGGCATTGTAATTCTCCTCCTTAATTAAATGTGGAAAATAGCTTCACGGATGATTTCGGCCACGGTGGGATGGGGGAAGACCAGCTTCTGCAGACGGGTGGGGGTCAGCTCGGTATCCACCATCATGGTGGCGGTCATGATGATCTCGGAGGCATAGCTGCCGACCATGTGGCAGCCCACCAGACGGTTGCGGTCCTGATCTACGACCAGCTTGATGAAGCCGTTGGGATTCTCGGCCTCGGCCACGTAGCGGCCGGCGTACATCATGGGCAGCTTGACTTCCTTGGCGTTCATGCCGCGGGCCTTGGCGGCGTCCAGGGACAGACCGACACTGGCAACCTCGGGATCGGTGTAGATAACGGAGGGGATGACGTCGTAACGCATCTCGTCCTTCTTGCCCAGCATGTGGTTGACAGCCACCTCAGCCTCGCGGTAGGCGGTGTGAGCCAGCATGATCTTGGCATTGCAGTCGCCCACGGCGTACACGCCGGAGACGTTGGTGCACATATGGCGGTCGGTGATGATGGCGGCGCGGTCCATCTCGATGCCCAGAGTCTCCAGGCCGATGCCGGCGGTGGCGGGCTTGCGGCCGGCGGCCAGCAGCACCTTGTCGCAGGCGATCTCTTTCTTCTCGCCGTTCTCCTCATAGACCACGGAGCCGGACTTGATCTCCAGCACCTTGCAGGACAGCTTGAAGACCATGCCGCGCTTCTCGCAGGCTTCCTGCAGCAGGGCGCAGATCTCGGGGTCGGTGGCGCCGGCGATCTTGGGCATCATCTCGATGACGGTGACGGGCACGCCAACGCTGGCGAAGTAGTAGGCCATCTCTAGGCCGATAACGCCGCCGCCGATGGCGACCATCTGCTTGGGCAGCTCGGTCAGATCCAGCACCTCGCGGTTGGTGGTGACGAAGCCGGAGGCGATACCCTCCTTCAGGCCGGGTACGGGAGGCACCACGGTCTCGGAGCCGGAGGCGATGGTCAGCTTCTTGCCGACGTAGCGCTGGCCATTGCACTCAACGGCGAAGCCCTCGCCGTCGCGGCCGGCGATGACGGCGTCACCGGTGATGACGGTGACCTTGTTCGCCTTCATGGTGGCGCCGACGCCGCCCACCAGAGTCTTGACGACCTTGTTCTTGCGGGCCACGACCTTGGCGTGATCGAACTTGACGTTCTCGGCGGTAACGCCGAAGTCGGCGCTCTCGGTGGCGTGGCGGTACATCTTGGCGGAGTTCAGCAGGGTCTTGGTGGGAATGCAGCCCTCGTTCAGGCAGGTGCCGCCCAGAGCCTTCTTCTCAAAGAGGCACACCTTCATGCCGCCCTGAGCGGCACGCTCGGCACACAGGTAGCCGCCGGGGCCGCCGCCGAGGACCAACAGATCAAACAGTTCCATGTTTCAAATCCTCCTTTGTTACTTAGCCAGCAGGGTGGTGAAGTTTTCCAGGTTCTTGCACAGCTCCATCATCAGGCGGGAAGCGGGAGCGCCGTCCACGGCGCGGTGATCGTAAGTGAGGGACAGAGCCATGGCGGGGTACAGCTCGATGCCGTTGGCGCCCATGCGGGGACGCTGCACGGTGGTGCACACGCCGATGATGCCGGTCTGGGGAGGATTGATAACGGGGGTAAAGGACTCAACGCCGAAGCCGCCCAGGTTGGACACGGTGAAGGAAGCACCGGTCAGCTTGTCGGGGCTGATGGCGCCGGTACGGCAGGCACCGGCCAGCTCCTTGACCTCCTTGGAGATCTCCAGCAGGCTCTTCTGGTCGGCGTTGAAGATGGTGGGGACCATCAGGCCGCGGGGGGTGTCCACGGCCACGCCCAGGTGAACGTGCTTGAACAGGCGGATGTTGTTGTCATCCAGCATGTGAGCGTTCAGATCGGGGCAGGACAGCACGGTGCGGGACACGGCGTACAGAATGATGTCGCCCAGAGTGATGCCAGCATAGTCGTCGCCGGCGGCCTTGAGCAGCTTGCGGTAGGCCATGATGGCGGAAGCATCGAAGGAGAAGTTGTGGGTCAGCTGAGCCATGCCGGACAGGGACTCCTTCATGGACTTGCTGATGGCGCGGCGGATGCCGGAGAACTTCACGTCCTCGTACTCCACCTCGGGAGCAGCAGCGGCAGCGGCGGCAGCCACAGGAGCGGCGGCGGCAGCGGGAGCGGCCTCCACAGCGGCGGTGGCGGGAACGCCCTCCTCCATCAGGCGGCGGACATCGCGCTCGATGATGCGGCCGTTGGGGCCGGTGCCGGAAGCCAGAGCGGCGTCAACGCCGGCGCGCTCGGCCAGCTTCTTGGCGCGGGGGGAAACGGGGGCGCCGACCACGGCAGCAGCCACAGGAGCGGCAGCGGCCACGGGAGCGGCGGCAGCGGCGGGAGCAGCCTCCACAGCCACGGGGGCGGCAGCGGCAGCGCCGGGACGCAGGCTGGCGGTGTCGTCGCCCTTGTTACCAATGGCGCAGACGTTCTCCAGACAGGTCACCTCTTCGCCGTCACCGAAGAAGATCTCCAGCAGCTCACCCTCGGCAGTGGACTCGCACTCGAAGTTGGCCTTGTCGGTTTCATAAGTAAAGAGGATGTCGCCGATCTTGATCTGGTCGCCGACTTTCTTCTGCCAGGAGCCGATGATGCAGCTCTCCACGCTGATGCCGGCCTTGGGCATGATGACCGCGGCGGCAACGGGGCCGGTGGGAGCAGCGGGGGCGGCGGCAGGAGCGGGAGCGGCCGCGGGGGCGGGAGCAGC
>JAFQHV010000022.1 GCA_017397835.1 Oscillospiraceae bacterium | reverse complement strand
GCTTCGACGCGGAGAAGATCCTGCCCATGTTTAAGCAGTATAACATTACTACTTTCTGCGCACCGCCTACCATGTACCGGATGCTCATTAAGCAGGATCTGAGCAAGTACGATCTTTCTTCCATCCACCACGCCACCACCGCCGGCGAGGCCCTGAACCCCGAGGTGTTCTATCAGTTCGAGAAAGCCACAGGCCTGCGCATTGCCGAGGGCTTCGGCCAGACCGAGATGACCCTGGGTATCGCCAACCTCATGGGCACCCTGCTCAAGCCCGGTGCCATGGGCAAGCCCGTGCCCGGCTACGGCATCGACCTGGTTGACACCGACGGCAACCCCGTTGCCGACGGTGTCAACGGCGAGATCGTCATCCGCACCGACCCGGCGCCCACCTGCGGCGTGTTCTCCGGTTACTACCGCAATCAGGAGGCCACCGACCACGTGTGGCACGACGGTATGTATCACACCGGCGACCTTGCCTGGCGTGATGAGGACGGCTATTACTGGTACGTTGGCCGTGCCGACGACGTCATCAAGTCCTCCGGCTACCGCATCGGTCCCTTCGAGATCGAAAGCACCATCATGGAGCTGCCCTACGTGCTGGAGTGCGGCGTGTCCGCCGAACCCGACGAGGTCCGCGGCCAGGTGGTCAAGGCCAGCATCGTGCTGGTCAAGGGCACCGAGGGCACTGACGAGCTGAAGAAAGAGATCCAGGAGTACGTCAAGTCCCGTACCGCACCCTACAAGTACCCCCGTATCGTGGTCTTCCGCGACGAGCTGCCCAAGACCATCAGCGGCAAGATCATCCGCAACAAGCTGTAAGGGGACAGGGGTATGGAACATAAGCGCCTGACCCTGTTTGCCGGCCACTACGGCAGCGGCAAGACCAACCTCGCCGTCAACTATGCCCTGCGCCTGGCGGAGGAGGGAAAACCGGTCTGCGTTGGCGATCTGGATATCGTCAACCCCTACTTCCGCACCAAGGACAGCGCCGCGGTGCTGGCAGCGGCGGGGGTGGAACTGATCTCGCCCCAGTTTGCAAACTCCAACGTGGATCTGCCCGCCCTGCCTGCCGAGACCTATCGGCTGGTGCAGGACCGCAGTACCTACGGTGTCATGGACATCGGCGGCGACGACCGGGGGGCCTACGCTCTGGGCCGTTACGTGCCGTACATTAAGGAAGAGGATAACTACCGCATGGTATTCGTAGTCAACTTCCTGCGGCCCCTGACCACCACGGCGCAGGAAGCGCTGGAGGTCATGCGGGAAATTGAGGCCGCCTGCGGCCTGCCCTTTACCTGCATCGTCAACAACACCAATCTGGGCAACGAGACGACCCGAGATATTTTGGACGAATCCAAAGCGCAGCTGGACGAGCTGTGCCGGCTCTCCGGTCTTCCCCTGTGGCTGACCACGGCAGAAGAGAAGCTGGCTGCACAGATGGGGCAGTCCGTGTTTGGCTTGAAACTACAGGAAAAATACTTTGATATAAAGTGAGAAACAGGAGGAACGCACAATGGCAAAGCTTACATTCAAAACCGATTTGTGCAAGGGCTGCGGCCTGTGTGTCAGCACCTGCCCCAAGGGCTGTCTGGCCATCGACACCGCAAGCATCAACAAGAAAGGATACTCTCCCGCCGTGATGGTGAACGAGGACAAGTGCATCGGCTGTGCCTTCTGCGCCACCATGTGTCCCGACTGTATCATCACCGTGGAGAAATAAGGAGGATCTATCATGGCAGAACGAGTCCTTATGAAGGGTAACGAAGCCATTGCCGAGGCCGCCATTCGCGCCGGCTGCCGGCACTACTTCGGTTATCCCATCACCCCCCAGACGGAAATTGCCGCCTATATGGCCAAGAAGATGCCCAAGATCGGCGGCGTGTTCCTGCAGGCGGAGAGTGAGATCGCGTCCATCAATATGGTCTACGGCGCCTCGGCTGCCGGTATGCGCGTGATGACCTCCTCTTCCAGCCCCGGCATCTCTTTGAAGGCTGAGGGCCTGAGCTATCTGGCCGGTTCCGACATTCCCGCTTTCGTGGTCAACGTCCAGCGCGGCGGCCCCGGCCTGGGCGGTATCCAGCCCAGTCAGGCGGACTACTTCCAGGCTACCAAGGGCGGCGGTCACGGTGACTACCGCATGATCGTGCTGGCTCCCGCCAGCGTGCAGGAGATGGCCAGCCTGACCATCAAAGGATTTGATCTGGCGGACAAGTACAACATGACCGCTATGATTTTGGCCGACGGCACCATCGGTCAGATGATGGAACCCATCACCTTCGAGGACGAGGAGATCCGCCAGTACGACAAACCCTGGGCCCTGACCGGTCACGAGGGCAAGCGACCCCACAACGTGGTCAATTCCCTCTACCTCAAGCCGGAGGAGCTGGAGCGCAAGAACTTTGAACGCTACGAGCGCTATAAGCTGGTGGAAGAGAACGAGGCCATGTGGGAAGAGTACATGATGGAGGACGCCGAGTACTGCGTGGTGGCCTTCGGCATCGCTTCCCGCGTTGCCAAGAACGCCGTGGTTGCTGCCCGTGAGAAGGGGATCAAGGTTGGCCTGATTCGTCCCATTACCCTGTGGCCCTTCCCCAAGAAGGTACTGGAGCAGGCAGCGGAGAAGGTTCGTGGATTTGTCTGCGTGGAGCTGAGCATGGGTCAGATGATCGAGGACGTACGCCTTGCCACCAACTGCAAGCGGCACGTTGGCCTTGTCTGCCGCAGCGGCGGCATGGTCCCCAGCCCCGATGAAGTGCTGGCCGGTATCGAGAATGCTGTGAAAGGAGTGTACTGAGATGGCTGTCGTGTTTGATAAACCCAAGTCCCTTGCGGACCTGCCCCTGCACTACTGTCCCGGCTGTCCCCACGGCATTATCCACCGTCTGGTGGCCGAGGCGCTGGACGAGCTGGGCATCGAGGGCAAGGCCATCGGTATCGCTCCCGTCGGCTGCGCCGTTATGGCCTACGATTACTTCACCTGCGATATGATCGAATCCGCCCACGGCCGCGCCCCCGCCGTTGCTACCGGCATCAAGCGCTGCCGCCCGGACAACATCGTCTTTACCTATCAGGGCGACGGCGACCTGGCCTCCATCGGCATGGCGGAGACCGTCCACGCCGCGGCCCGCAACGAGAATATTACCATCATCTTCGTCAACAACGCCATTTACGGCATGACCGGCGGTCAGATGGCTCCCACCACACTGCCCGGTCAGGTGACCCAAACCTCTCCCTACGGCCGCGACGTCAACCAATGCGGCTGGCCCATCCGGGTCAGCGAGATGCTGGCCACGCTGGAGGGTCCGGAATACATCACCCGCGTGGCGGTCAACAACGTCAAGAACGTGATGAACGCCAAGAAAGCCATCAAAAAGGCGTTCCAAAATCAGGTGGAGGGCAAGGGCTTCAGCCTGGTGGAAGTGATTTCCGCCTGTCCCACCAACTGGGGAATGACCCCGGAGCAGGCCCTGAAGTGGGTGGACAGCGATATGCTGCCCTACTACCCTATGGGGGTCTACAAGGACCGCAGCGCCGCAAAGGAGGCCAAGTAAGATGAAAACCACTCAGATCCTCATTGCCGGCTTTGGCGGCCAGGGCATCCTGTTTGCCGGTAAGTTCCTGGCTTATAAGGGCCTGAAGGAAGACCTGCAGGTCTCCTGGCTGCCCTCCTACGGTCCCGAGATGCGCGGCGGTACCGCCAACTGCAACATCATTCTCTCCGATACCCCTGTGGGTTCCCCCATCATCACCACCCCCGACGTGCTGGTAGTCATGAACCTGCCCTCTCTGCAGAAGTACGTGGATACCGTGGCCCCCGGTGGTCAGATCTATGTGGACAGCACCCTCATTCAGGAAAAGGTCACCCGCACCGACGTGGAGGTGTTCTACGTTCCCGCCACCCAGCTGGCCCGGGAGGCCGGTGCCGGTTCCTTGGCCAACATGGTCCTTGTGGGCAACCTGCTGCAGAACCACCCCGAGCTGTCCTTCAACGGCGTGGACAACGTGGTCAACAGTATGGTTCCGCCCAAGAAAGCGGCTATGGTGGAGCTGAACATGAAGGTGTTGACCATCGGTAGGGAGTACGGCAGGTAATCCGGTCGCTTATTCCAAAAAAATACAAAAAATTCACACTTGTGTATTGAAAAATAAAAAACCAACTGCTACACTGTTTCCATCCCAAGCGTTTATTCGAATCCAAGGAGGTTCTTAATAATGAATGCAATGACTGAAATGAGCAACTACCGCCATGAAAAGGTGCTGTTCGTCAACAACGAGAAGGCCGGTCTGAAGGCCATCATCGCCGTACACAACACCAATCTGGGCCCCGCCATCGGCGGCTGCCGCCTGTTCCCCTATGCCAGCTACGACGACGCGCTGTTTGACGTGCTGCGCCTGTCCCGCGGCATGAGCCACAAGAACGCGGTTGCCGGCCTGCCTCACGGCGGCGGCAAGGGCGTGATCATCGCCGACCCCTCTCAAAAGACCGAGGCTATGTTCGAGGCCTTTGCCGAGGCGGTCAACAACCTGGGCGGCGACTACATCACTGCCGAGGACGTGAACACCACCTGTGACGATGCCATGGTCATGCTGCGCAAGACCAAGTATCTGTGCGGCCTGCCCATGAACAGCGGCGACCCCTCTCCCTTCACCGCCCGCGGCGTGTGGCAGGGTATCCGTGCCACGGCCAAGGTGGCGTTGGGCAGCGACGATCTGAACGGTCTGACCATCGCCGTGCAGGGTCTGGGCAAGGTCGGCTATGACCTGTGCCGCCTGCTCCACGAAAGCGGCGCCAAGCTGATCGTCGCCAACCGCAGCAACAAGGCCATCGCCGACAAGGCCGCCGCCGAGTTCGGCGCCAAGGTCGTGGCCACCGAGGACATCATGGCTCAGGAGTGCGACATCTTCTCTCCCAACGCCATGGGCGCCATCCTGAATCCCAACACCATCCCCAACCTGAAGTGTAAGGCGGTGGCCGGCGGCGCCAACAACCAGATCCTGGACGACGCTTCCGGTCTGGCCCTGAAAGCCCGCGGCATCTTCTACGCCCCCGACTTCGTCATCAACGGCGGCGGCGTTATCAACGCGGCTGCCGAGGTGGACGGCCCCTACAACAAGGACGAGGTGCTGGTGAAGGTGGACAACATCTACAACACCATCGAGCATATCCTCACCGAGTCCAAGAAGTCCGGCGAGCCCGAGGGTGTCATTGCCACCCGCTACGCCGAGTCCCTGATCTACGGCTAAGACGCACCAAAAGCGGAGTACGCACAGCGTGCTCCGCTTTTTTATACCCGGGACGGACGGTAAGAAAGTATTTGCGCAGGATTGTTTTTTCGGTGCGGGTGGTGTATAATAAATCATTACACCATAATGGTATGGAGGCATTGCAAATGAAGAAGTTGCTGAAATTACTTGAGAAGAACTGTACCATGGACCGGGATCAGCTGGCCGCCATGACCGGTATGACCCGGACAGAGGTGGACAGCACCATCGAAAAGCTGGAAAAGGAGGGTGTTATCCGCGGCTATCAGGCCCTGATCGACTGGGAATGTGTGGAGCCTGAGCGGGTAAGCGCCCTGGTCCAGGTGAATGTCACGCCCCAAACTGCCGACGGCTACGATGCCATTGCCGACCAGCTGCTGCAGTACGACGAGGTGGAGAGCCTGTATCTGATGAGCGGCGGCTATGATTTTGTAGTGCTGCTGTCCGACTGCACCTTGCGGGAGGTGGCGGAGTTCGTTGCCCGTCGCCTGGCGCCCATTGACGGTGTTACCGGCACCGCCACCCACTTCATTCTCAACCGCTATAAGGAACAGCACAAGAGTTTCCGCAGCTGGAGTGCGCAGCAAGAAAGGTTTGTCTTCGAATGATGGATTATTCCAAGATTCTCAACCAAACAGTTCAATCCATCCCACCCTCCGGTATCCGCAAGTATTTTGACCTGCTGGCCGGGATGGAGGGCGGCATCTCTCTTGGTATCGGAGAGCCGGACTTTATTACCCCCTTTCATATACGAAAGGCGGGCATCACCTCGCTGGAGAAGGGGTACACAAAGTACACCCCCAATGCCGGACTGACCGACCTGCGCCGGGCCATCAGCGAGTATATGAAGCGGCGGTTTGATCTGGACTATGCCCACAACGGGCAGATCCTGGTCACCGTGGGCGGCAGTGAGGGCATTGACCTTGCCATGCGCAGCCTGCTGTCACCGGGGGACGAGGTCATTATCCCTACGCCCTCTTTCGTCTGCTACGGACCGCTGGCGGCCATGGCCGGGGGCGTTCCCGTTATGGTACAGACCAAGCCGGAGAACGAGTTTCGCTTGATGCCGGAGGAGCTGCGCGCAGCCATCACGCCCCGGACTAAGCTGGTGGTACTGCCCTTCCCCAATAACCCCACCGGCGGCATTATGGAGCGCGGCGATCTGCAGGCCATTGCCGACGTGCTGCAGGGTACGGACATCATGGTGTTGTCCGACGAGATCTACGCCGAGCTGACCTACGGGCAGCAGCACTGTTCCCCCGCCACGCTGCCCGGTATGTACGAGCGGACAATCGTGGTCAACGGTTTCTCCAAGGCGTACTCCATGACCGGCTGGCGCATGGGCTTTCTGTGCGGCCCGAAAGAGATCATCGCCGCCGTGACCAAGCTGCACCAGTTTGGCATTATGTCCGCCCCCACCACCAGCCAGTACGCCGCCATCGAGGCCATGCGCCACGGCGACAAGGACATTCAGAAGATGCGGGACGAGTACGACGGCCGCCGCCGGTTTTTGGTCAGCGGCTTCCGCAGGCTGGGGCTTGACTGCTTTGAACCGAAGGGGGCCTTCTACACCTTCCCCTGTATCAAGTCCACCGGCCTGACCAGCGAGCAGTTCTGTGACCGGCTCATTGAACAGGAACGTGTGGCCGTCATCCCCGGTACTGCCTTCGGCCACGGAGGCGAGGGGTACGTGCGTGCCTGCTACGCCGCATCCATGAAGGATCTGGCCGAGGCACTGCGCCGCATCGAGCACTTCGTAAACAGTCTGAAATCATAAAGAAAGAGTGATTTGATATGTATACCGTCTGTTTGGATATGGAGGGCGTTCTCGTCCCCGAAATTTGGATCGCCTTTGCCGAGGCAAGCGGCATTCCCGAACTCAAGCGCACCACCCGGGACGAGCCGGACTACGATAAGCTTATGCGTTGGCGTTTGGATATTTTGAATCAGCACGGCCTGGGCCTGAAAGAAATTCAGGAGACCATCGCCAAAATCGACCCCCTGCCCGGTGCCAAGAAGTTTTTGGATGCTCTGCGGGCAGAGACACAGGTCATCATCCTCAGCGATACCTTTGAGCAGTTTGCAAAGCCCCTGATGGAAAAGCTGGGCTGGCCCACCATCTTCTGCAATACGCTGGAGGTGGCCGGGGACGGCCGTATCACCGGCTACCGTATGCGCTGCCCTCAGTCCAAGCTGACCACCGTCAAGGCCCTGCAGTCCGCCGGCTTTGACACCATCGCCGCCGGCGACAGCTTCAACGACCTGGGTATGATCCGGGCCAGCAAGGCCGGTTTCCTGTTTAAGAGCACCGATAAGATCAAGGCGGATAACCCCGACCTTGCCGCCTATGAGGAGTTTGACGATTTGCTGGCTGCCATCCGTGCCGCCCTTACCTGAGGAGGAGTAACTATGGACAAGCTGTTTGAACGCCTGCCCTTCAAGCCGGCCGATATTCTGCTGCCCCGGGACTGCGACATGACCCGGTGGAGCGTGGTGGCCTGCGACCAGTACACCTCCCAGCCGGAGTACTGGCAGCGGGTGGCGGATTTCGTGGGGGACAAGCCCTCTACACTGAAGCTGATTCTGCCGGAAAGCTGTCTGGAGGGTCCCAACGTGGAGACCGACATTATGGAGATCAACTCCACCATGACCGGTTATCTGCGCGGCGACCGGTTCCGCGTGCTGCCCGATGCCTTGATCTACGTGGAGCGCAAGCTCCACGGCGGTGCTACCCGCCGGGGCGTGGTGGGCATGGTGGATCTGGAGCAGTACGACTACGAGCCGGGTTCTCCCGCCCTGATCCGCGCCACCGAGGGCACGGTGCTCTCCCGCATCCCGCCCCGTGTGGCGGTGCGAAAGAACGCCCCGGTGGAGCTGCCCCACGTCATGCTGCTGTGCGATGACCGTACCGGCTCCGTCCTGCCTCCTCTGGCGCAGCAGACCGGCGAGATGGAGCGGGTCTATGACTTTGAACTGATGGAGAACGGCGGCCACATCACCGGCTGGCTTATGGGCGAGGAGCAGAAGCGGACGTTCGCCGCCGCCCTGGAGCAGTTGGGCGATGCAGCCAACTATCAGCAGAAGTATTCTGTGGGTGCCGACGTGTCCGTGATGCTGTTTGCCGTGGGCGACGGCAATCACTCTTTGGCCACGGCCAAGGAGTGTTACGAGCGGCAGAAGAAGCTGACCGCCCCGGAGCAGTGGGCCGACCTGCCTGCCCGCTACGCGCTGGTGGAGCTGTGCGACCTGCATGACGAGTCCCTGCAGTTTGAACCCATCCACCGGGTGCTGTTCGGCGTTGATCCCCGGCAGCTGCTGGATGACCTGAAGGATGCCTTCCCCGGCGCCCATGAGGGCGAGGGCGAGGGCCACGTACTCAAGTACATCACCCGCGACGGCGAAGGTGCCGTCACCGTTCCCAACCCCACAGCGCAACTGGCGGTGGGAACGCTGCAGAGCTTTTTGGATCGCTGGATGGCCGCCAACAAGAAGGCGGGCATCGACTACATACACGGTGAGGACGTGGTGGCTGAGCTGTCCCGCCGCCCCGATGCCGTTGGTTTCCTGCTGCCTGCCATGGGCAAGGAGGAGTTGTTCCCCACGGTCATTCACGACGGCGTGCTGCCCCGCAAGACCTTCTCCATGGGCCACGCCAACGACAAGCGGTTCTATCTGGAGGCGCGGAAGATCCGCTGATAAACGGAGGTGAGCGTATGCAGACCGTAGAGGTAAAGGCACCGGCGAAGATCAACCTGACTTTGGACGTGCTGGGCAAGCGCGAAGACGGCTACCACGACCTGCGTATGGTGATGCAGTCGGTGGACCTGTGCGATACCCTGACCCTTGCCGACGGCGGGGGAGCGGGAGTGCGGGTCAGCAGCAACGTGGGGTTCCTGCCCTGTGACGAGCGCAATCTGGCGGCTGCTGCGGCCCTGGCCTTTTGGCGGGCGCTGGATATTCCGGCCCAGCCTTTGGACATTACCCTGAAAAAAATCATCCCTGTCTGTGCCGGTCTGGGCGGCGGCAGCAGCGACGCCGCCGCCGTGCTGCGGGGCATGAACCTGCGGCACAACGCGGGCCTGTCGTTAACGGAACTGGCCAAAATCGGTGAGCGGGTGGGATCTGACGTACCCTACTGCGTGCTGGGCAGCACCGCTCTGGCTGAGGGGCGCGGCGAAGTTCTGCGGGAACTGCCCACCCTGCCCAAGTGCTGGGCGGTGCTGTGCAAACCGGACTTCTCCGTGTCTACCCCGGCGCTGTTTGGAAAAATCGACTCAGTGCGACTGCGTTGCCATCCGGATACGGAGGGGATGCTGCGTGCACTGGAGCAGGGCGACCTGCCCGGTGTGACCCGGCGGCTGTACAACGTATTTGAGGATGCCCTGCCCGAGCGATGTGCCGACAAGGTCAATCAGGTGAAAAACGTTTTGATCGACTGTGGGGCGTTGGGTGCGGTCATGAGCGGTACCGGCTCGGCTGTGTATGGCCTGTTCGATAACGAGCAGGCGGCTCAGCAGGCAAAGGCCGAATTGTTGAAGCTGTACCCGGAAACTTTTTTGGCCCAAACCGTATAAAAAAGAACGTCACTGTCCACACTGTAGGAAATACACGGTGGACGGTGACTTTTTTATGTCCAACAGGCTTCGCCGCTGGGAAGCGGCATTGATGATCGCGGTGGCCTTTGCGATGCTGGCGGGAATGTGGCTGGATGGGGAGCAGGGGGCACTGGCGGAAAACGTCATCCGCCTGCACGTTATCGCAAACTCCGACAGCGAGGCCGATCAGGCGCTGAAGCTGCAGGTCCGGGACCGCATTTTGGCACAGGCGGCAGACCTGTACCCCGACGGTGCAGATGCGGAAACCGCACGGAAGAGCATTGAGGACAACCTGGCGCGGTTGGCGCAGGCGGGGCAGCAGGTGGTGCGGGAGCAGGGATACGATTATCCGGTCACCACGGCTGTAAAGGAAGTTTGGTTTCCAACAAAGCAGTATCAAGACTTTGCGCTGCCCGCGGGCAGCTATACCGCCCTGCAGGTCGTCATAGGCGAGGGAAGCGGACAAAACTGGTGGTGCGTGGTGTTTCCGCCCCTGTGCCTTGGCTCGGTGACCGAGGAAATCGAGGCGGCGGAGCAGGCGGGCAGCTTCACCCCCGGACAGACGGCTCTCATCACCGGGGAAAGCGGCGGCTATGTGGTCAAATTCAAGGCCATCGAGCTGTGGGAACACTTAAAGCGGAAATTCACATGAAAACACCCCGGACATTGTCCGGGGTGTTTTGTGTTACAGGCTGAACAGTTCGATTTTGTCTTCGCCGCCCACGGCCTTCAGGTGGGTGACGGGGTCGCGGTAGCTTTCGATGATGCGGCTGGCGATGGCATCCTCCAGCTCCCGCTGGATGAGCCGGCGCAGGTTGCGGGCACCGTAGGTAACGGAGTGGCCCTTGCGCACCAGATAGTCGATGAGGCTGTCTTCCCACATGAGGGTGATGCCTTTTTCTTCCATGGAGGCTTTCAGCTCGTTCAGCATCAGCAGAGCGATGCGGCGGAAGTCCTCCTCGGTCAGCTGGTTGAAGCAGATGATCTCGTCCACGCGGTTGATGAATTCGGGCCGCAGGAAGTCCTGCAGGGCCTTCATGGCCCGTTCCTTGTTCTGCTCGTTGGCGGTGCGGCCAAAGCCCACGCTGCCCACCTTGGTGTTGCTGCCGGCGTTGGTAGTCATGACGATGACGGTGTTCTCAAAATTCACCGTACGGCCCTGGGCGTCGGTGATGCGTCCGTCGTCCAGAATTTGCAGCAGGATGTTCAGCACGTCGGGGTGGGCCTTTTCGATCTCGTCGAACAGCACGACGCTGTACGGCTTTCGGCGGACCTTTTCGGTCAGCTGACCGGCCTCGTCGTAGCCGACGTAACCCGGAGGAGAGCCGATGATGCGGGACACGGCGTGCTTTTCCATAAATTCGGACATATCAAGACGGATGAGCGCCTCCGGGGTGCTGAACAGGTCGCGGGCCAGCTGCTTGACCAGCTCGGTCTTGCCCACACCGGTGGAACCCACGAAGATGAAGGACACGGGTTTGCGCTTGGGACTGATGCCTACGCGGCCGCGGCGGACGGCGGCGGATACGGAGCGGATCGCCTCGTCCTGACCGATGACGTGATCGGAAAGGCGCTGCTCCAGCTTGGCCAGCCGCTCGTACTCCTGCTGGCAGATCTGGCTGGCGGGGATGTTGGTCCACAATTCGATGACCCGGGCCAGATGCTCGTCGGTCAGGGCGGGAGCCGCCTCGGCATTGAGGCGGTCCAACTCCTCCTGCAGGCGCAGCTCGGTGCTGCGGATGACCGCAAGGCGCTGGTAGGCAGCATCTTCCGTATTGTCGGTGAGTACCTCGCGCTCTTTCGCCAGATCGGCCAGTTCTTTTTCCACATCCGCCTTGCGGGCCAAAGCCACGTTCTGCAGGTTGACGGTGGAACAGGCCTCGTCGATCAGGTCGATGGCCTTGTCGGGCAGGTAGCGGTCGGTGATGTACCGCTCGGACAACAGCACGGCCTGACGGCACAGGGCGTCGGAAATAGTCACGTGGTGGAAGCTCTCGTAATAGGGGGCGATGCCGCGCAGGATGGCCACGGTGTCCTCCACAGACGGCTCTTCCACAATGACAGGCTGGAAGCGGCGCTCCAACGCGGTGTCCTTCTCGATATGCTTGCGGTACTCGGTCAGGGTGGTGGCACCGATGACCTGCACCTCGCCCCGGGACAGGGCGGGCTTGAGGATGTTGGCGGCGTTCATGGAACCCTCGGCATCGCCGGCACCCACGATGGTGTGGACCTCGTCAATAACGAGGATGATATTGCCCAGTTTTTTGATCTCCTCGATCAAGCCCTTCATGCGGCTTTCAAACTGGCCGCGGAACTGGGTGCCGGCCACAAGGGCGGTCATATCCAGCAGGTGGACCTGTTTGTCTTTCAGCTTGTACGGCACGTCGCCGCTGCAGATGCGCATGGCCAGACCCTCGGCGATGGCGGTTTTGCCCACACCGGGTTCACCGATCAGACAGGGGTTGTTTTTCTGACGGCGGTTCAGGATCTGAATGACCCGCTCCAGCTCCCGGTCCCGGCCGATCATGCGGTCCAGCTTGCCCTCGGCGGCCCGGCGGGACAGGTTGATGCAGTAGCTGTCCAAAAACTTGTGCTTGGACTTCTGCGGTTTGCCCTCACCGCTGCGGTTCTGGTGGGACTCTTCACGGACGGGTTCCTGCGGGGCGGGGGCGCTGCCGCCGAACAGCTGGTTCAGGAAGGGGAAGGTGGCGGTGCGTCCGTCATCCTCGTCGCCGTCCTCGGTGGCATTGGGAAGCAGGCTGTCCTGACCCTCGGCGCCGCCAAAGGCGGACATCATCTCGGTGGTCAGGTTTTCCAGATCCTCGTCGGAAATGCCCATTTTACGCATCATGTCGTCGATGGGCTTGATGCCAAGGTCCTTGGCGCACTTCAGGCACAGACCCTCGTTTTTGGCGGTGCCGTTTTCAACTTTGGTGATAAAGACCACTGCCACGTGCTTTTGGCAGCGGCTGCAGATAGTGGGTTGCATTGCAAATACTCCTTTCAGGAGAGTAGAGTAACTATATCATACCATACCCCAAAATTGTGAACTTGTCGTGAATGGGGTGGGTGTTAAATCCCGGTAAATGTGGAAATGGGATTGGAGGTCATAAAGAACTTAAGTATGGTGCTGGCCTCCACTGTGTCGGCCGGGATGGTTTCGCCAAACAGCTGCAGGATCCAGGCAATAAGGAACAGGATGACAAGTCCCTGACAAAGACCGAAGACACCGCCCAGCAGACGGTTGAGTCCGCGGACAATGGGCAGATTGCGGAAAAGCTGGTTCAGAAGCCGGGACAGCAGGTGCCAGACCAGCAGGATAAGTAAAAATGCCACGATGAAGATGAGGACGCTGGCCACCACTTCGGCAATGGAATGGGCCAAAATGCCGGCGGCATCGGTCACAGACTGGATCGCCTGCTGGGAAAGTGTGTCGCGGACGGAGTCCAGCAGGCCGAGAGACTGAAGGGCACGGAACAGAGGAGAGTCGCCCGCCGCATTGGCGTTCATAAACGAATCCAAAGTGCCGTTCAGAAAGCCACCCGCGTGCTCCTGCACCCAGGTGGTGATGTGGGGGGTCATGGCATCGGCGACCAGCGGGGAAAGCTGCTGGGAGAAAAAGCGTGCGCCGAACAGGGCCACAAAGTACGTGGCCAGACCGCACAGGGACAGAATCAGACCCTTTCGCTGTCCGAGGAGGAACGATACCAGCAAAACCGCCGCAAGGGCAAGGTCAATGATCCAGGCAAGTTGAGTCATAACAACAGATCCTTTCTCTGTTAGGAGGGGATATAGAGCCAAGCCTCCTGACTGTCAGCCAGCAGGGCGCCTGCATCTTCGCACAGGGCCACGTGGCGGGCACTTTGGGTGTCGTCCAACGTGTCGTAAAGGGACAGGTTCCGGGTGTAAATATTCAGCTCATGTCCGTCCAGCAGGGCGACGTAACGACCCCGGGCGCACAGGGACAGGACCTGACGCTTCAGGGGCAGCTGACCCAAAACGGTGCCGTCGTGGTCGGTGGTGATCACTTGGTTGGCGGCACCGGCCCGGTATCTGCCCAGCATAAACACCGCAAATCCATCGCCGTCCAGGGAGTACCCTTTCAGGTGATCCGGGTCGAACGAATACTCGTGCTGTTCGGTTCCCTTGGCGGAAAGGGTAATGAGAGAGGATTGACCCAGCAGCCAGATGCCGCTGGAGTCGAAGTCCATGTCAAGCACCACGAACCCGTCCAAAACTACGCTCGCAAAGGGCTCCGATGCATCGACCCGCTGCAGGTGCAGCGTGCTTTGAACGGAACCTTCGGTTTGAGACAGGGTGACTACGGCAACGGTACGCTCGTCGGGGGAAAGCACAGCATCGCAGACAAAGGCACTGGAGTAGTTCAGACGGATGACGGGCTGCTGCTCGTTATCCAGAACGGTAACCGCACCGCGGTAATGACTTTGCAGGGCGGTTACAGCAACCCAACCGCTGTTGGTCACCCGGGCGGAAAGGATTCCGCCGCTTTCGGGGGAATAGGTGCGGGACTGTTTCCCGCCGCCGAACAGATACAGGGTATCACCGCCTGCGTTGTAGGTCACGCCGAAACGGTTGGAACCGGACAGGACCGGCTTTTCGGTGTGGACAACGTGGCTTTCCAGTTCCTTGCCGCTGAACGCGTAGTAGTGGGCGCCGGCGGTGGAAGAGAACAGATACCCGTCTTCCAGACAGGCGATGTCCAAACTGTCGCCGCCACCGTGGGTGAACGGTTCGGTCTGTCCGGTCTGACCGGTCTGGATGGAACGATAGTGGAGCCAACGGCGCAGCGCGTCCAGATTCAGCTGCTCCCGAAAGACCACAAGGGAAACGGCACCCAGGATAAGCACGGCGGTCAGCGCAAGGGCCAGCAGCCGTACGAGGAAATTTGGTTTTTTTGGCGCCTTGCCGGCGCGGTCAGGCTGTTTCATACCTATGCTCCCATCTGCGCGGCTATCACCGCAGGGTGATTACAAAACGTCTTCGTCATACCACAGCTTGGTCATGTACAGACCGCCGGGCGGGACGGTGGGCCCGGCCAGCGTGCGGTTGCCGGAGTCCAGGATGGCGGGGATATCCTCCGGGGCCAGCTTGCCCTCGGCGGCGTAAACCACGGTGCCCACCATGGCTCGGACCATGTTGTATAGAAAACCGTTGGCGTTGACCCGGCACTCGATCATGTCGCCGTCCCGGGTGATGTCGAAGTAGTAGACGGTGCGGACGGTGGTTTTCGTTTCCGTTCCCACCGAACGCACGGCCCGAAAGTCGTGGGTTCCTACAAATTGATCGGCGGCCCGCTGCATCACGGTTTCGTCCAAATGCTTGGGGTAGAACCACGCCCGGTCTACGAAAAAGGCGTTGCCAAGGCGGTTGTTGTAGATGCGGTAGGTGTATTCTTTCTGCTTGCAGGAGCCGATGGCGTTGAAGTCCTCGCTGACTTCGGTGGCTTTGACCACCACGATGTCGTTGGGGAGACGGGTGTTCACCGCCAGGGGGATACGGTCGCAGGGAATGGTGGAGGTGGTGTGGAAATTGGCGATATAGACCTCCGCGTGGACACCGGCATCGGTGCGGCCCGCACCGGTGCATTTGACCGGGTGGCACACCACGGTAGACAGTGCCTTTTCCAGCGTTTCCGCCACGGTGACGGCGTTTTTCTGCACCTGCCAGCCGTGATAGGCGGTGCCGACGTACATCAGTTTTAGAGCGATATTTCGCACAGGCACACGCCTCCTTTGCGGTAAAATTACAGGCCGAACCGACCCAAGACGAAAATGCCCGCGCACAGGAAAAGGGCAGCGGCAATGGTAACTCGGTCCAAAGCGCGGTAGGTCAGCCGGCGCAGACGGGTGCGGCCCTCGCCGCCGTGGTAGCAGCGGCACTCCATAGCCACCGCCAGCTCATCGGCCCGGCGGAAGGCGGAGATGAACAGGGGGACCAGCAGGGGGACCAAAGCTTTTGCGCGGCGCAGCAGGCTGCCGCTTTCAAAATCGGCGCCCCGGGCCCGCTGGGCGGACATGATTTTGTCCGTTTCCTCAATCAGCGTGGGAATAAAGCGCAGAGCGATGGACATCATCATGGCCAGCTCGTGAACGGGAACACGGATACGCTTCAGGGGGCCAAGCAGGTTTTCGATGCCGTCGGTGAGCAGGATGGGGGAGGTGGTGTAGGTCAGCAGGAACGTGGCGGTAATGAGCATCATGATGCGTACCACCATGAAGATGGCGGTGCGCACCCCCTCCAGCGTGACGGTCAAGATCCACCACTTCAGCAAAACGGTTTCACCCGGGGTATAAAGCAGGTTGAGAATTGCGGTAAAGATCAAGATGAAGACCACCGGCTTCATGCCGCGCAGAATGGACTTCAAGGGGACCCGGGAGATGGCGATCAGGGTGGCCAAAAGGGCGAACAGGATGCCGTAGGTCAGCACACTTTTAGCCAAAAACAGGGCCACGATATACAGCACGATGCCGATGAGCTTGGTGCGGGGATCCATGCGGTGCAGGGGGGAATTGCCGGGGAAAAACTGGCCCAGCGTAATGTCTTTTAGTGCCATTCAGCCCACCCCCTTTGCCCGGAGAATGGCCGCACGGGCCTGCTCCACGGTGTAGACCGAGCCGTCGATGTTGGCGCCCATGGCCCGCAGGCGGTTGAACACCCGGGTCATCTGAGGCACGCCAAGGCCCATGTCTTCCAGTTCCTGCCCGTGGCGGAACACCTGGGCGGGGGTGCCCTGGAAGGGAATGGAGCCGTCGTTGACCACCACAAGGCGGTCTACGGAACGGGCCACTTCTTCCATGGAGTGGGACACCAAAATGATGGTGGCATTGTGAGCCAGATGGTAGTCACGGATGTTGGAAAGGACGGACTCCACACCCACCGGGTCAAGTCCGGCGGTAGGCTCGTCCAAAATCAGCACCTTGGGTTCCATGGCGATAACGCCGGCGATGGCCACCCGGCGCTTCTGACCGCCGGACAGCTCAAAGGGGGACTTGTCCAGCAGGTCCTCCTTCAGGCCCACGAAGGCGGCGGCGCGGCGCACACGGGCATCGATCTCATCGGCGGCAAGGCCCATATTGCCCGGGCCGAAGGCGATATCTTTGTAAACGGTTTCCTCAAACAGCTGATACTCCGGGTACTGGAACACCAGCCCCACGTTGAACCGGGTCTGCCGGGTCAGCTTGGGGTCGGACCAGATATCCTGCCCCTCGTACAGCACCTGACCGGAGGTGGGCTTCAACAGGCCGTTCAAATGCTGGATGAGGGTGGACTTGCCCGAACCGGTGTGGCCGATGATGCCAAGGTACTCACCGCGATAGGCGGTAAAGTCCACGGCGTTCAGGGCCGCCCGCTGAAAGGGCGTTCCCTCGGAATAAATATGGGTCAGTTGTTTGGTTTCGATGATAGGCTGCATAGCTTCCATCCTTTTTGGTGTGGTGCACGCCCAGCGGGTCGCGCCCGGAAAGGGGGGAGAGGGTCAGGGGTTCAAAAGGTCGTAGAGGGCGCGGGCACACTCCTCGTCGCTGAGCGCATCCAGCGGGACGTCCTGCCCACATTGGCGCAGCTGCCAAAGAAGCTCGGTGGTATCGGGGACGGTCAGGCCAACTGCCTTTAAGTCGTCCACATTCTGAAACACCTCTTTGGGTGTGCCGTCGGCCACGACTTTGCCCTTCGCCATGACCACAAGGCGGTCGGCCTGAGCAGCCTCGTCCATGTGGTGGGTGATGATGACCACGGTGACACCCTTGGTGCGGTTGAGCTGCTTAATGGTACGCAGTACGTCAGCCCGGCCTACGGGATCCAGCATGGCGGTGGGCTCGTCCAGCACGATGCACTGGGGCTCCATGGCGATGACGCCGGCGATGGCGATGCGCTGCTTCTGTCCGCCGGACAAGAGGTGAGGGGCGTGTTCCCGGTACTCGTACATACCAACGGCCTGCAGGGCCTCGTCCACCCGGCGGCGGATCTCCTCCGGGGCAACGCCGAGATTTTCCGGGGCGAAGGCTACGTCCTCCTCCACCACGTTGGCAACGATCTGGTTGTCCGGATTTTGGAAGACCATGCCCACCGTGCGGCGGATCTCCATCAGCTTTTCCTCATCGGCGGTGTCGGTGCCCGCAACGTACACCTTGCCGCCGGAGGGCAGCAGGATGGCGTTCATGTGTTTGGCAAGAGTGGATTTACCGCTGCCGTTGTGGCCCAGCACAGCCACGAAAGATCCTTTTTCAATTTGCAGGTCTACGCCGTTCAGCACCACGGGGGACTCACCCTCGGCGTTGGTGTAGGAAAAGCGCAGCGATTCCGTTTTGATGATGGGGTCGTTCATTGGATTACCTCATTTGCATTGCCAGCGGCCGGTGGCCCCGCAGGGCAGCACCAGACCGGTTTCGCTGACCGGAAGGCCCAGCTCCTGACTTTCGGTGTGACCGCCGAACTTTTTGGAGATAATGGTTTCCAAAATATAGGTCACCACACTGGGAGCAAGGCCGGTGGTGTAGGAGTTCAAAATCAGGAACAGGGGGTTGTCGCTCAGCACGCCGCTGACCAGTTCTACGAAGGGATACAGATTTTCCTCCAGCTTCCACACCTCGCCGGTAGGGCCGCGGCCGTAGCTGGGGGGATCCATGATGACGGCGTCGTACCGGCGGCCGCGGCGGATCTCCCGCTCCACGAACTTGGCGCAGTCGTCCACGATCCAGCGGATGGGGGCGTTCTCCAGACCGGAGCTTTTGGCGTTCTCCTTGGCCCACTGGACCATGCCCTTGGCCGCGTCCACGTGGCACACGCTGGCACCGGCTGCGGCGCAGGCCACGGTGGCGCCGCCGGTGTAAGCAAACAGGTTCAGTACGTTGATGGGGCGGCCGGCAGAGCGAATGAGCTGCCCGGCCCAGTCCCAGTTGGCGGCCTGCTCGGGGAACAGGCCCGTGTGCTTGAAGTTCATGGGCTTGACGTTGAAGGTCAGGCCCTTGTAATCCACGGTCCACCGCTCGGGCATGGACTTGTTCTCCCACGCGCCGCCGCCGGTGGAGGAGCGGGCATAGCGGCCCGCGTTGCGCTTCCAGCCGGGATGGGAGCGGGGGGTGTTCCAAATGGCCTGAGGATCGGGACGAACCAGAAGCTGGTCGCCCCAGCGCTCCAGCTTTTCGCCCCGCCCGCAGTCGATAAGTTCATAATCCTTCCAACCGTCGGCGATCCACATACATAGACACACCCTTCCACGATAATTGGTTCTTATCAGTATACCATTTTTCACGCGGTTCGTCAACAAATGCGACGGTGTGCCGGGCACAAAAAATCCCCGGTACACCAAGGAATGTACCGGGGATTTTTAGGTTGGGACATATGCTTTCAATTCACGGCGGCGGATCCACCAGTCGGGCATCAGTTGTGTCATGGTTGCTTTGAACTGCTGCCCGTGATCGTGGTGGAGGAAGTGGACCAGTTCGTGCAGCACCACATAGTCCTGCAGCTCCTCCGGGCAGCCGGCCAAAGCCACGTTCAGGGTGATGTATCCCTGCTGATAGTGGCAGTTGCCCCACTGGCTGCGCATTTTACGCAGGCGCAATTGAGGCCGGGCGATACCCAACGCAGTTACCAAGGGCAGTACCCGGTCCAGTGCCGCGGACAGGATCTGCAGACACTCGGTTCGGGGCATGGGCGCCAGTGAGTGATGAGCGGTCTGCCGCTGACGGGCCATGACGGATAAGATCCAATCGGCCCGGCCCTGAATGAACAGGTCGGCCTGCAGATTGCTCACCCGCATGGGGGCGGACAACAAAACCTGCTCATCCCGCACGTGCAAATTCCAGTTTCGGATGGGTTTGCGGGTCAGTACGTAGGTCAAAGGGCCGGAGTCGGTGCGGACGGTGCGGGTCTGTTCCGGGCAGTTCATGGTCGGACCTCCTTTCCCGGTGATGAAAACCACCCCGAACAACTTGTTCGGGGTGGTTTGTAACTCAAAGGACCTTGCTCAAAAACAGCTTGGTACGCTCGTTCTGAGGATTGGCGAAGAATTCGTCGGGGGTGTTCTCTTCCACCAGCTTGCCCTCGTCCATGAACAGCACGCGGCTGCCCACCTCGCGGGCAAAGCCCATCTCGTGAGTGACCACCACCATGGTCATACCCTCATGGGCCAGTTCCTTCATAACGTCCAGCACCTCGCCCACCATCTCGGGGTCCAGGGCGGAGGTGGGTTCGTCAAAGAGCATGACCTCCGGCTCCATGCACAGGGCGCGCACGATGGCGATGCGCTGCTTCTGTCCGCCGGACAGTTGGCTGGGGTAGGCATTGGCGCGGTCGGCAAGGCCCACACGTTCCAGCAGGGCCATGGCCTTTTCCTCGGCCTCGGCACGGCTCTTTTTCAAAAGCTGCATGGGGGCCAGGGTCATATTCTGCAGGATGGTCATGTGGGGGAACAGGTTGAAGTGCTGGAACACCATGCCCATCTTTTGGCGGTGGCGGTTGATGTTCACCTTTTTATCGGTGATATCCGTGCCGTTGAACAGGATGCTGCCGCCGGTGGGTACCTCCAGCAGGTTCAGGCAGCGCAGGAACGTGGACTTGCCGGAACCGGAGGGGCCGATGACCACCACCACCTCACCGCGGCGGATATCGGTGGATACACCGTCCAAAGCCTTGATCTCGCCGCCCTTGAAGTACTTCTGCACGTTTTGGGCGCTGATAATGACATTATCGCTCACTGGTACGCAGCCTCCTTTCCAGCTTGCCGACCAGCCAGGTGAAGAACATCACCATGACCAGATAGATCGCCGCGGTCAGCAGCAGGGGCAGCAGATAGTCGAACGCGTTGCCGCCCACGATGTTGCCCGCGTAGGTCAGGTCGCAAACGCTGACGTAGCCGGCAACGGCGGTTTCTTTGAGCAGTACGATAAACTCGTTGGCCAGAGTGGGCAGAACGGCCTTAAATGCCTGGGGAAGGATGATGTGACGCATGGTGGCCACGTAGCCAAAGCCGAGAGAGCGGCCGGCCTCCATCTGGCCGGTTTCCACGGCCATGATGCCGCCGCGGAAAATCTCCGCCACATAGGCACCGGAGTTGATACCGAAGGCAAATGCGCCGATCATCAGGCCGTTCCGGCTGGTGGAGAATACAACGAAGTACCAAATCATCAACTGGACGACCACGGGGGTGCCGCGGATGACGGTCAAGTACACCTTGCAGAGCCAGTTGAACACGGCCAGAATGAGTTTGCCGGGGCCGCGCATTTGGGCGCCGTTCTTGTCCCAGGTAACGCGCACGAGGGATACGACGACACCCAGCATCACGCCGATGAGCAGGGCCAGCAGGGTCATCAGCAAGGTGTTGCCAAGACCCTCGATGTACATTTCGTAGCGGTTGTCAAAGATGAAGCATTTATAAATGTCGTAGCAGAACTCCTCCAGCCATTCGGGCAGGTCAAGGATCCACTGTGGGGCCACTGTGGGCCAAAGTTTTGCAGGACCGGGTCCCATTAAGAAACCTCCTTACGGTAAACAAGGGGTCCAGCGGACTGGACCCCTTGAATAAGCGATCTTCTTTTTTTGATTACTCGGCGGGGATGTACTTGTCGATGATCTTCTGAACGGTGCCGTCGGTAATCAGGGACTGCAGAGCGGCGTTGACGGAGTCGTACAGCTCGGGGTTGTTCTTGTTCATGGCGCCGGCGTAGTCCTCAATGGCGTACTCGGTATCCAGAATCTTCAGACCCTCAATAGCGCTGACGAAAGCCTTGGCGGGCTCGTTGTCGATGACCACGCAGTCGACCTTGCCGGTCTTCAAAGCCTGAACGGCGTCAGCACCCTTGCTGTAACGCTCGACCGTGCCCAGACCCTCGTCCTGGATGTCCCAGGTGCAGTACAGGTCACCGGTGGTGTTGCGCTGCACGCCGATGGTGGTGTTGGCACCCTCCACAAACAGGTCGTCCACGGAGGTGATGGCGCTGTCCTCGGTCACGATGACCACCTGAACGCCGGTGGCGTAAGTAGCGGTGAAGTCGACAGCTTCCTTGCGCTCGTCGGTGACGGTCATGCCGGCCAGACCGATGTCAGCCTTGCCGCCCTTGACGGCCTCGATGATGGAGTCAAACTCCATGTCGTCGATCTGCAGCTCCAGGCCCAGCTTCTCGGCAATGGCACCGGCGATCTCGGCGTCGATACCCACGATCTCGCCGCCCTCGAGGTACTCATAGGGGGGGAACGCGGCGTTGGTAGCCATGGTCAGCTTGCCGGGGTTGGCGGTGAAGGAATCGGACTCAACAGGCTTCTGACCGCAGGCAGCCAGAGCCAGCACCATGGCCAGAGCCATGGCAGCAGCGATGATTTTCTTCATAATGATAACTCTCCTTTTTATTCGGCGGCATACCGCCGATTGAATAACGATTGGATTATACTCCCTTTTTTGGCCTCCGTCAATAGGGTTCCGGTTATAAACATCGCATGATTTTGGGGGAAATACGTTTTTATGGTGTGAATACCTAACGTTTATGCATAATATAGTGAATATTCATGAATAAATACGGAGCGCTGCCCCTTGCCAAACGGGAGAGGAAGGAGTATGCTATACGAAACGGAATTGGATGGAGGAACCATGTACAAGCTTTTATTCGGCAAAACGTTCCCGCAGTTGTGGGAGGATATGTGCCGTCGGCCGGGCTGCTTTCTGAGCAGGCTGGTGTTTTTGCTTGGGCCGTGGTTTACCTTTTGGACTGTGGAACTGCTGAACCAAAACAGCGTGGCCCGGGATTTTGAAGGGTGGCAGCTGTTGTTTAATCTGATTTGGTATTATATCATCTTTGCTGTGTTCCGGCTGGTGCTGGGGCGGCTGCGGCGGTCGGCGGTCGGGGCATCACTTGTCTGCGGCTTGTTCGGGGTGGTCAACCATTACGTGCTGCGGTTCCGGGGGAGGATCCTGTTCCCGGCGGATCTGAGCGGCTGGCGCACGGCGGTCAACGTGCTGGATGGCTTTGACCTAACACCGGACCTGTGGATGAAGCAGGCGGCCATTGTGCTGACGGCCTATCTTTTCCTGGTTGCGGTCTGTCCGGCCCAAACGAAACGAGAAGCACTGCCTCGGGTGGGCGGTGCCATTTTGACGGTTTCCGTTGTGGCTTATACGCTGTTATTCTTTTTCAGCGGCATGCTGCCGGCGCTGAACATTTACACGCAGCAGTGGAACACCCGGAAAAACGGCTTCCTATTTAATTTTTCCATTGCCCTGCGGTACAGCCGGGTGGAAAAGCCGGAGGATTATTCTCAACGTGCATTGGTGGAACTGACGGAACGATTCCCGGCGGTGGAGCGCGACGAACAGGCGGTGCGGCCTACCAACCTCATCGTGGTGATGAACGAGGCCTTTGCGGATATGACGATCTATGATGGACTGGAGGTGTCCGAGGACCCTACGCCTTTCCTGCACGGCATGGAGAAAAACACGGTGCGCGGCTGGCTCATCCCGCCGGTGACGGGCGGGGGAACGGCGGCTACGGAGTTTGAATTTCTTACCGGGTTGTCCAACGCGTTTTTGCCGCCCCACTGCGTGGCCTATCAGCTCTACGTGAAAGATAATGTCCCTGCCCTGTCCGAATGGATGGGGAGGCAGGGATATCAAACCACGGCATTTCATCCCTATCGCGCTTCCGGTTGGAATCGGCCCATCGTGTACGATCACATGGAGTTCGACAACCAGCTTTATGAAGATGACGTGACAGAAAAAGCATACGTGCGCGGCTATATCTCCGACCGCAGCAACTATGAAAAGGTGTTTTCCTTGACGGAGGAAGCGAACGGTGAACCGGTCTTTATTTTCAACGTGACCATGCAGAACCACTCGGGTTATGCGCAGGGATGGCGCAATCTGCCCCCGTGGGTGACCCTGTCCGAGGAGCAGGAGAGGCTGGACCCGGATGCAAACCAGTACCTTGCACTGGTTCGGGAAAGTGATGATGCATTGCGCCGGCTCATTGAGCATTATGAGCAGGTGGAGGAACCCACCATGGTGGTGTTTTTCGGTGACCATCAGCCGTCTTTGAAAAAGGAACTTCTCAACGCAATATCCGGTGTGGAAACCGGCGCAGAGCTGACGGTGGAGCAGAATCTGCAGCGGTACGCGGTGCCGTTCTTCATCTGGACCAATTATGACATTCCGGAGCAGCGGGACGTGGTGCTCAGCTCCAACTTCCTGGGAGCGAAGGTGGCGCAGTTGGCCGGACTGCCCCAAAGCGGCTGGCTGAACTTCCTGTTGCAGTTCAGCGCGCAAATACCCGTGGTCAGCCCTGCGGGGTACGTCACGGCCGATGGCCGCGTGACCGACGACCGGGCCGATCTTACCGGGGAACAGCAACAGTGGCTTTTGTGGTACGAGCAGCTCTGTTACTGCGGTCTGCGGGACATGGATGAGGACGGAAAAGCATTTTTTGGGGTACGGTAAATAAAAAGGCAAGAGGCGTTATGCCTCTTGCCTTTTTGTTTGTTATTTGGCTTCCAGTACGCCCAGCAGCAGGTGACGGTTTTGCTCCGTGGCCTGTGTCAGCTGTTCCGAGCGACGGGTCAAGTCCGCTTTGCGGGTTTCGTAATCGGCCATCAGCCGGTCCAGCTGAACGATGGCTCCGTCTGCATCAAAGTCGGCCACGCTGCCGGCACAGGGCATATCCAGCTCGGCCAGGAAGCTGCTGACCTTGGGGTCGTAGACCAGACCGGCCAAAGGAACGCAGGCGCGGGCGGCAAAGATCAGCGTGTGCAGGCGCATGGCAAGGCACAGGCGGCTGCGGGCGATGACGCCCATGATCTCGGCGGGGGTGAGAGGCTGATCCAGCAGCCGCGCGGGGGTGTGCATCTGCGCAATGGTTTGGCGGCTGATATCCCGGTCCAGATGAGGCTGCATCAGCACGAACAGGCAGGGCAGTCCATGAGCGGTGTTCAGGTGATCGCATACATTGGCGAGCCGGGCGGGGAAGTCACCCATGCCGGACCAGCTGCGCACCGAGATGATGGCAAAGGGCTGATCGGGAGCGAGACCCGCGGTTTGCAAAATCTCGTCAACGCGGGCGTCGTCGGCCCAGTTCATGGAGAAAACGGGGTCGGCGGTGACGTGAAGGTCAACGCGGGCAACGCCCATGGCTTCCAGCTCCTGCCGGGAGTTGTGGTCCCGCAGGGTGACAAGGTCGGCCTTTTCCACCGCGCGGCGCACCCGGCGGCGGTTGGCGGGCCGGTTGACCGGGCCGATGCCGTTGGCATACAGCGCGACCTTTTTCCCGCGCAGGCGGGCCAGGGTCATGACGGACAGATAGTACAGCAGGGAGCGGGTAGAGGTGTGGTCCTGCAGCAGGCTGCCGCCGCCGCTGAGCAGCACGTCGCACCGACCTACCGCACGCCACACGGCGGGCAGGTTGAAACGGGGAATGGCGTTGACGCTGTACCGGCTGCCGGTCTGGGCGGGGTCGTTGGACAGAACGGAGATCTCGATGTTCTCGTCAGAGCTTTGCAGGCTGTCACGGATGGACTGCAGGATGGCGTCATCCCCGGCGTTGGAGAAGCCGTAATAGCCGCTCATCAGTACACGGCGGGGCGGGATAACCTGCAGATACATATCCAGACAGTCCTGCGCCATGCGGCGCACGGAGTAGTAATCAAAAATGACCTGCCGACCGTATTGACCAAGTCCGTGACGGCGCTCCTCGGACAGGGACAGAGCCTGTACCACGTCCTCCAGCAGGGTTTGGGGATCGGACAGGGGCAGCCCACGGCAGCAGAAGTTGCCCAGACGGGCCTGCTCCAGCTTGTCGGGGCCGAACAGGCCGTGATAGCCTTCGTTGCCGGCCACGATGACGGGCTTGCCGGCAGCCATTGCCTCCAGTGCGGCCCGGGACACACCGATAAAGATGTGACCTGCCGCCACAATGCGATTGATGTCGGTTCGGGGGCCGGTCATGGTGATCGCCTTGCGGCCCAAATCGGTATTGACCCGTTCGGCCATGGCGCTGAGCTCGTCAAACACGTTGCCGCCGCCCGCGATGAGCAGCTGCACGCCGGGAACCTGTTTGTCCAGTTGGGGTGCGATCTCAATGAGCTGCCGGGCTACCAGGGCGCGGTCCGCATCCATGCGGCTGACGTAGGAAACGATGGGGCGGGTGGGATCAAGACCAAACTTGGCCTGCACGTCCGCACCGGGCACGTCGGGGGAGAACTTGTCGGTGTCGATGCCGTTGATGGTGATACGGATATGGTCCTCGGCCACGCCGTACTCCCGTATGAGATATGCTTTGATGTCGTCGGACACGGCGATGGTACGCTGGCCCCAGTTGGTCAGCCGGCGCAGTGCGCCGCCGGTCTCAAACACCCAGTGGGCGGTAGTGACGAAGGGGAACTTCATCAGCGGCCGCAGCAGGCCGCACAGAAAGCCGGGAATGCGGGCATGGGCATGGACCACATCCGGCTTTTCCTCGCGGATGATACGGCGCAGCGCAGCGAGTGAGCGCAGCATACAGCCTAAGCTGCGGCGGTTCAGGGGTGCGCTGTGGTGCCGGATGCCGGCGGCGGTGATCTCATCCACGTAGACACCGCCGTTGGAAACCACGGCAACGTCGTGCCCCATGGTTTTCAACTGTTTGGAAAGCTCGACAATGTGGGTCTCGGCACCGCCGATATCCAACCCCATCGTGACCATCAAAATCTTGTTGGCCATTTACTTGATCTCCAGAACCGTACCGCCGAACAGACTGGTCTTGGTGTAGAGATCCAAACCCCAGCCCACGGCCAGAATGTTGGTGCGGTTGACATAATAGTGACCCCGCTCGTCCACGCGGACAGGCGCCTCCACGGTCAGGGTCACATTGTAGCGATCGGCAATGGGGGCGATAGTATAGGTTCCGTCCGCCTTGAGAATGGAGATGGAGCAGTCTTCGGACCGAATCTCCTTGATAACACCCATGGGGTTGCCGGTCTCTTTGTCATAGATCCGGTCCTCAACGCGCAGGCTTTCCAGCCGGCCCGCGGGCATGTTGCTGATGGCGACTTCATACCGGATGGTCTGCATGGGGTCGGCAACACTGGCGATGGGCATTGCGGTATCCTTGGTGAACAAGGCAAAGGCCAGCACGGCGACTACAGCCACAACCACCACGTCGATCACGCTGATCAGGCCGAACAGACGGCCGTTTTCATCAATGAGCTTTTTCATCATGCTCAACCTCTCTCCACAGACAGGATATAACCTGCGCCGTAGTATCCGGGACCGAATACACGCACGGAAGTGCCGGCACGGACCTCAAGCCCGCTTTCCAGCACGATGCCCTCTTCGGTGTCCGTTGCCTGGGCGGTGACATTCATAAGCACGTTGTAGCGCTCCGGTACTTCGACGAACTGGAAGGTGCCCTGCAGCTCGTTCTTGGTCAGGGTCCGGGCGGGGGAAACCTCCACCGACTCAACGGTGCCCATCAGCTCTTTCTTGGTGCGTTCGTAGATCGTGTCACCCAAAGCGATCATATCGGCGGTTTCCTTGTGGACCTGCTCCAGCTCCACCACATAGTGCACCACCTGCATCCCCTTGGGAACGCTCAAGCCGCTGTTGGGGTCCACGGCGGTCTGTCGGCTGCCCACGAACTTCCAGGCCAGCAGGCCGGCTGCGGCCACCAGAACCACCACCAGCAGGCCGATGTCAAACAGGTTCAGCTTCCACTTGATTCTCTTTTTCTCACTCATGGTTTTTTCCCTCCAGCACGTTGTAATATACCTTTTCTGTATTTTGGGCAAAAATCTCCGCGGTAAACCGCTGGGAGAATACCTCGACGCAACGGGCCTTCATGCGATCCAAAGTCTGCGGCTCGTCCATGAGGCGGGCAATGCAGGCGGCCAGGGCCGCGCTGTTGCGGTTTTCAAACAGCAGACCGGTTTCGCCGTCGTCAATGAGCCAGGGATTTCCACCGTAGGTGCTGACCACCGCGGGCAGACCCATGCTCAGTCCCTCCAGCAGGGCCATGCTGCACGCCTCGGTGCCGTAGGAGGCGTTCAGCTGCAGGTCCAGCACAGACAGCACGGCGGAAACGTCGCCTTGGAACCCAAGGAAGACAACCCGGTCAGAAACGCCCATTTCCAGCGCGCTTGCCTTGAGTTTCGCTTCAAAGCTGCCGGTGCCGGCCACAAGCAGCCGCACCTTTTTCCCCTGTTCGGCCAGCAGTTTCATGGCCTCAAGGATATGCAGGTGTCCTTTGTACGGCTCGACGCGGGCCAAAATGCCTAGAACGAAGTCGTCCAGTTCAATGCCCCAACGCTCACGCAGGGCGGCACATTCCTCGGGGGACTTTCGCGCCACCGGGGTCACGCCGTTCATCATGATGGTGATGCGCTTGGGGGAGATCCCCGCATCGGTCAGGTTTTCCGCCGTTGCCGGGCTGACGGCAATGATGTGGTCGGAGTAATACTCGTTGACCCACTTGTTTACCCAGCGGCCCGGAGGATACTTCAGCTTGGCGGGGACAGGGAAGGCGGAGTGCCGGGTGTAGATGACCACCTTGCCGCAGCGGCGGCCGGCGATTCGGCCGGACAGGGCACCGTGGGTGTGGACGATGTCGGGATCGACCTGACGGATCAGCGTGATGAGCGCTTTTACATCGTCTTTGTGATACGAGCGGTCGGCCAGACCGGGGACCTCGTATACGGTGGTGCCAAGATCTTCCAGCGGGGCTTTCAGCAAACTGCCCCGGGGTACGGCGACGGACACGTCAAAGTGTTCCCGGTCGGTTCGGCTCATGTAGTTGAGCAGTACCCGACCCGCGCCGCCGATGTTGGTGTCGCTGATGATGTTGAGTACTTTGATCATCCTTCTGCCTCCTTGGTCAGTTCGTTCCAGCGGGCCGCTGTCATGCCAAGCGCCAAATAGGCCCAAAACAGGAACATGACCCGGTAGTTATAGAAGGAATAGTCCGTCATGGCCTGAACCATAAAGCCGGCGACACCGGACAGGAAAGCGATTTGCAGCAGCTTCCCGGTCTTGCAGGCGGTGGCGTGGATGGCGGTGCACAGGCGGCGGAAATACACCCACAAAATCACACAGAACAGCACCAACGCACAGATGCCGGCATCCACGGTGATCTGCAGCAGCAAATTGTGGCTGTGGGGAGCCACGATCTCGTCGTAGCTGTAGATGGGGTAGACCGTGTTGAAGGCCGCATCACCCGGACCCACGCCGCACAGCCAGTAGTCGGCCAGCATGCGCAGGGTGCCGAACCAGATGGACACGCGGTAGGAGGTGGAGCGGTCGGCCAGATCGCCGATGCTGGCAAAGCGCTGGAGAATGGTGTCCGGCATCACAAAATAGAGAGCGATCAGGGTGAAGGGGGTCAGCATCAGCAGGCGGGGGTTGAGCAACACGGCAAAGACCAAACCGGCCAGCATCAGGGCCAGCCAGGCACCGCGGGAGAAGGTCAGCAAAATGCACACGCACATCAGCGCGCAGCAGGCCAGCCACAGCCAGCGAAGCTTCGGCTTTGCAAAGTCGTTTATCAGGCACGCGCCGCCCAGGGGGATCATCAGTACCAGATACTGGCCCAGCATATTGGGGTTGTTGAAGGTGGAGGGGACCCGGAAGCTGATACCCTCAAACATATTGTTGTCTACCCAGGCGGCAGACTGGTAACCCGTGCGGAACACGAACTGATACAGACCGTACAGACTGACTGCGGCACCGGCCAGCACCAAAAGGCGGACCAACCCAATGAGCTGCTTGCGGCCGGTCACCGCGTTGACGGGGACCAGGGCGAACAGGGTGAACAGTATGGTAAGCAGGCCGATCAGCAAGCTGGACCAAGGGGAAACGGAGGCCAAGGTGCCCACGGCGTATACGGCGGCATACAGCAGCACGTATTTATTGATGGCGGTAAATTGCAGTCGGCGAGCCCGGTCCCGCGCAAAGGCCAGCAGCAGCGAAACGAAGCAGAGACAGGCAAGACCGGCCGTGGCCATGGTGGGCAGGAATGGGGCCAGGGTGATGGTCAGAGCGCACCAAAACCAGAGCCGGGTCAGCACGCTGCCGGCGAACAGCGTTTCCAGCCGCAGCTTGTCGTACAGCCAGCAGACAAGGCCGTGCAGCTTGTCCCACAACAGGGCAAACACACTGCTGCGCGAAGCGCGTACGCTCAGGTCCGAGGGGGTCAGGTACGCCTGTACCACCCGGCTGGACGACCACTGCCGGCCCACCCAGTCACAGCAGGCAAACAGGGCGCGGCAGAGGAAGCTGGCCTGTAAAATACGTTTGATTCGTTCCATGGCATTAACCTCGTTTCAGTAAGCGTGCGGCCAGCCGACGGAGGGGCTGTACCTGCGGAAGGTTCAAAACGGCGGCGGCGGCGAAATAGACGATGGCACCGCTTGCGGCACACAGGCCGAGGATCAGCAGCTCGCCAAGCTTGCCCGCCGGCAGAACCGCGCCCAGTCCGCGGGCGGCGGCATATACCGCAAGGGCCATGAGCAGGGTGGCAAGAAGCATTTTACCCAGGTCCAGCCAAAAACGGGCGTTGAATACCCGGCCCGCTCGCTCCAAAGGCAGCAGCAGGAACAGTGCGTACGCGGTGGAGGACACGGCAGAGGCGATGGCAAGACCTGCCACCTGCAGTCGGTCGGTCAGAAGGATGCACAGGATCAGGTTGATGGCGATGGATACAGCACCGGCCAACAGGGGGGTGCGGCCGTCCTGACGGGCGAAATAGGCCCGGCTGAGGATATTCTGTACCGCGTAACCCACCATGCCCAAGCTGACCCACGCAAGGCCACTGGCGGTGATGTCTACGGAAAATGCGTCAAACTGTCCGCCGCCGTAGATGAAGGACACCAGCGGGCGGGCAAGGGTCACAAGGCCCGCGGACATGGGAAGTACGAAAAACAGCGTGGAGTGGACGGTGTCGCGCAGGGTGCCCCGGAATGCATCCTCCTCCCCCTGAGCGACCTGTCGGGACAGCTTGGGGAAGATGACGTTGGTCACCGACAGTACAAACACACCGGCTACGATGAGGTACAGGTTGGTGGAAATCTCAATGGCGGACACGCCGGCACCGTGGTAGAGGTGGGAGCCGAAGCGGGAGTTGATGGTCAGGTTGATGGGCTGTACCCAGGTGGAAACCATGACGGGCAGCATCAGGGCAAATACTTTTTTCATTCCCTCGCTGCGGCAGTCAAAACCGGGATAGTAGCGGAACCCGCGCCGGCGCAGGGCGGGCAGCTGTATTGCCGCCTGCAGGAACCAGCCCAGCAAAAAGGCCACGGCAAGGCCGAAAATCCCAAATCGCCGGTCGAACAGCACGAAGTAGCCGATGATGACCAGATTGGAGATGGTGCTGATAAGGGCGGGGATGTTGAACTCGTCCATGGACTGCAGAATACCCACGAAGGAGAAAGCGATGCCGGTGAAGAATACCGTGGGGAACATGATTTGGGTCAGTTGGATGGCCAAACGTGTGGTCTCGGCATCGTAGCCGTCGGCAAACAGGCGGACCAGTGCACCGGAGCCGGCCACGCCCACCACACTCAACGCGGCGGTCAGTACGGCTATTACGGTCAGGAAGGTGCCGCCGAAGCGCATGGCCTTGTCCTTGCCGTGGCGGGTCAGATGCTCGCTGAACACAGGGATAAAGCAGGCGGCGATGGCACTGGCGAACACGGCATCGAAAAACACCCGGGGGATGCGGCTTGCGGTGTAGAAGGCGTTGGCCTCCATACCCGTGCCGTAGTGGACGGCAAGCAGGCGGTCGCGGAGCAGACCGAGAACTTTGCCCAGCAGGGTGATGACCATGACGATGCTGATGGTTTTTGTGGAATTGTCTTTTTGACCGGACATTGGCGCACCTCCCGACGGCATATTCAATCAGTTTATTTTACATGAATACTGGAAAAGTTGCAACCGTTGCAGGCAGAAAAAACGCCGTTTTTTCGCGAAAAGGGCGGTGGAGTGAAAAGATGATTGTTTTTTTCGACAGAGTGTGATAGAATAAGCGCAGAATATGATTTTTACGCCCTTTTTGGGCGGGAGAGAGGTGTCCTATGGACAACCGGTTCAGAGGTTCGGCGTTCGGCGGATTTAACCGCAAGGACGTGATCAATTATCTGACCAGCGCCGCTGCCGAGCATAACCACGCTTTGGAGCAGCTGAACAGCCAGCTGGCTGCGGTCACCGCCCAGCGGGACGAGGCGCAGCAGCGCGCCCAGCAGGCCGAGCAAACGTTGGCTGCTATGACCGGCGAGCGGGACGACTGCCGCCGTCAGGCCCGGGAAACGGCCGAGAAAGCGGATCGGGTGCCGGAGTTGGAGGCGGAGCTGGAGCGGCTGCGTAGCCGGGTGGCCGAGCTGGAACCCGACGCGGCTGCCTACGTTGCCATCAAGGAGCGTGCCGCCGGCATTGAGTTGGAGGCGCATCAGCGTGCTCAGGGCATCGTGAACGAGGCCAAGGCACAGTCCGACCGGGTGCAGGAGCAGACCCGCCAGTGGGTGTTGCAGGTGCGCCGGGAGTATGACGAGCTGCGCACCGTGGTAGAGAATACCGTGTCCCACGCCGCCGGCGATTTGGACCGGGTGCGCCAAAGTCTGGGCAACATCTCCCTGTGCATGGATCGGCAGAGCAACGCCATGGATCAGTTCGTCCGGGAAGCGGAAAAAGAACAACAGTAAATTGTACAAAAAATGACCTGTCCCACGGGACAGGTCATTTTTGCGAAAAAAGAAACCGACCCCAAAGCCGAAGCCTAAAGGGTCAGTTCCCAAAGCTTAAATCTTAAAAGTCAATCCCTGAAAGAAAAAACAGCGGCAGACAGATGTCTGCCGCTGTTTTTGATATCAAACTTTGCCGATGTCGGTGCGGAAGTGCATATCGGTCCAGGAGATGGGCTTGCAGCCGGCATAGGCCTTCTCGATGGCCTCAGGCAGGCTGCTGCCGGTGGCGGTCACGCCCAGCACACGGCCGCCGGCGTTGACGATCTCACCCTTGTCATTGACCTTGGTTCCGGCGTGGAACACGGTGGCCAGCTTGGCGGCTTCCTCCAGACCGGAGATGGGGTAGCCGCTTTCGTAGGACACAGGGTAGCCGCCGGAGGCCAGCACGATGCAGCAGGCGGCGCCGTCCTTCCAACGGATGTCCACCTTGTCCAGGGTGCCGTTGACGCAGGCCTCGAAGATGTCCAGCAGGTCGCTGTCCAGCATGGACAGGATGGGCTGGGTCTCCGGGTCACCGAAGCGGGCGTTGTACTCCACCACACGGGGACCGTCCTTTGTCAGCATCAGGCCGAAGTAGATGACACCCTTGAAAGGACGTCCCTCGGCCTTGAGGGCGTTGACGGTGGGCAGGAAGATGTTCTTCTGACAGAACTCGGCCACCTCGGCGGTGTAGTTGGGGGAGGGGCAGAACGCGCCCATGCCGCCGGTGTTGGGGCCCTTGTTGCCGTCGTAGGCGCGCTTGTGGTCCTGGCTGGACAGCATGGGGACCAGATGCTCACCGTCGCAGAAAGCCAGCACGGTGACCTCGGGGCCTACCATGCACTCCTCGATGACCACGGTGGAGCCGGAGGCGCCGAACTTCTTGTCCTGCATCATCTCGCGCACGGCGGTCTCCGCCTCGGCCACGGTAGCGGCGACCACCACGCCCTTGCCCAGAGCCAGGCCGTCGGCCTTGACCACGATGGGGGCGCCCTGCTCACGGATGTAGGACAGAGCGGCATCAAGGTCTGTAAAGGTCTCATACTTGGCAGTGGGGATGTTGTATTTTTTCATCAATTCCTTGGAAAACGCCTTGCTTGCCTCGATAATAGCGGCGTTGGCACGGGGGCCGAAGGCGGGGATACCGGCGGCCTCCATAGCGTCCACCATGCCCAGAGCCAGGGGATCATCGGGGGCCACCATGACGAAATCCATGGCGTTGTCCTTGGCCCATTGGACCATCTCGTCCACCGCGGTGGCCTTGATGGGCACGCAGGTGGCGACCTGCGCGATACCGGCGTTGCCGGGGGCGCAGAACAGCTCGGTCACCCGGGGGGACTGAGCCAGCTTCCAGCAGATGGCGTGCTCACGGCCGCCACCGCCGACGACTAATACTTTCATGTTTGCGTATGCTCCTCTCGTTAATAAGCCTCGCAGAGTTCGCCGGTTACGGCGAATTGGTTAAATCGTGCGGAGCAGGACATGTGCCTGCGCAGCACACCACTGCCCCCGGCCGTAGCGGCCAGGGCCGCCTTCGCGGGCGAAGGCGAGGGGGGTATCAAAAGCGTTGTGCCGCTTGCGGCGCGGCGATTTTGTACATAGGGGGGGAAGAAATCCCCCCTATGGGAACCTTAGTGGTGGAACAGGCGGATGCCGGTGAAGGCCATGACCATGCCGTACTTGTCGGCGGTGGCGATGACCTGATCGTCACGGATGGAGCCGCCGGGCTGGGCGATGTACTGCACACCGGACTTGCGGGCGCGCTCAACATTGTCGCCAAAGGGGAAGAAGGCATCGGAGCCGACGGTCACGCTGCTCATCTTGGCGATCCACTCTTTCTTCTCGGCCTCGGTCAGCACCTCGGGGCGGACCTTGAAGGTGTTCTGCCACACGCCCTCGGCCAGCACGTCGTCGTGCTCGTCGGAGATGTAGATGTCAATGGCGTTGTCACGGTCGGGGCGGCGGATGCCGTCCACAAACTGCAGGCCCAGCACCTTGGGATGCTGGCGCAGCCACCAGATGTCGGCCTTGTTGCCCGCCAGACGGGTGCAGTGGATGCGGCTCTGCTGGCCGGCGCCCACGCCGATGGTCATGCCGTCCTTGACGTAGCACACGGAGTTGGACTGGGTGTACTTCAGGGTGATGAGGGACAGGAGCATATCATTCTTGGCGTCCTGGGACAGCTCCTTATTGGCGGTGACGATGTTCTCCAGCATCTTCTCGTCGATGGACAGGTCGTTGTAGCCCTGCTCAAACCAGATGCCGTAAATATTGCGGCGCTCAGCGGGGTCAGGCTCGTAATCGGGGTCGATCTGCACCACGTTGTAGCCGCCCTTGCGCTTGGACTTCAGGATCTCCAGCGCCTCGTCGGTGTAGGCGGGGGCGATGACACCGTCGGACACCTCGGCGGCCAGATAACGGGCGGTATCGGCGTCGCAGGTGTCGGACAGAGCGGCCCAGTCGCCGAAGGAACACAGGCGGTCGGCACCGCGGGCGCGGATGTAGGCGCAGGCGATGGGGGACAGGTCACCCTCGGGGGCGAAGTAGATCTTGCGCTCCACATCGGTCAGGGGCTTGCCCAGAGCGGCGCCGGCAGGGGAGACATGCTTGAAGGAGGCGGCGGCGGGCAGGCCGGTGGACTTCTTCAGGGCCTTGACCAGCTGCCAGGAATTCAGGGCGTCCATAAAATTGATGTAGCCGGGCTTGCCGTTCAGGACAGTCAGAGGCAGCTCGCGGCCCTCCATGTAAATGCGGGCGGGCTTTTGGTTGGGGTTACAGCCGTACTTCAGTTCCAGTTCGGTCATTTAAGTCACATGCCTTTCCAAAAGATAGATTTTTGTCGTTGTCCTGTTGTTTCGCCGCCGCAGCGGCGAAAGAATTACAAATGTTTTTTTCGGCGACATGTGCGTCGGAAAAAACACTTCTCGGCCCACAAACGTGCGAGCGCAGCGAGTGCGCTGCAGGGGGCCGCAAACTTAACTCAAATCAAAAGACTTGTCTTTTGATTTGGGTTAGTTGTGCTTGTTAATGATGACGCTGTCGCGCTTGCCGGTAGCGAGGTCGATATACTCCACAAACAGGGACACCTTGTTGTCCCCGTTCAGGTTGGCCCACAGCTCGCCTGCCAACGTCTTGGCATCGGGGGCGGTAACGGCCACCTTGCGGGGCTCACCCTCAAAGGAGGGCAGGGGATCCAGGTTCTCCTGATAGGTGTGGATGAAGTGGCCGGTGCCGGCCACGGGGGCATCGTACTCATAGAAGAAACGGTGGTTGCAGTCGGGGTTGCCGTCGGCGGACTTGAGGATGGACAGGCAGTAGGAGCCGTCCTGGTTCACCACGCCGGAGATGCGGGGGGTGTAGTTGGGGGGATCAGGCTCGTAGCAGCGGGTACGCAGAGCCTCGATATAGCTCTTGCCCTCCAGCATGAAGTCGCGGATGGTGTCGGTCTGGTCGCCGTTGGTGACGATGGTGTCACCGTTCAGCACCCGGACGGGATGGTAGATGATGAGGGAGGGGTCCACCATCTTGCTTTCGTCAAAAGCCTTGGTGCGGATGCCGTCCTCGGTGGTCTCGAAGATGCGGTTGCGGCTGTTCTCGCTGCGGCCCATGATGAAGTAGGCGATGACCGCCTTTTGGTTGTCGGCGGAGCGGCCCAGCATGATGCCGCGGCCGGGGTAGGCGTGGTTTTGCAGGATGTTGTTAAAGTCCAAAAGCTGCATGGTCGTTTCTCCTTTCTCTGTTAAAAAAGGGCGCACCGATGCAAGAAACATGGTGCGCCCAGACGGTCGGCAGTTCTTATGCGGTATTCCCTGTGGTCAATTCCACTTCCGTCAGTCATATCGCACGCGGTCAAATTGTTGGTTACAGGACCCGGACGGTACGTCCCTCCACCTGCAGGCGGTCCTGACAGAACAGGGACACGGCCTGGGGCAGGAGCTTCCACTCCGCCTGCTCCATAATGCGCCGCTGCAGCACCTCGGGGGTGTCGTCGGGCAGGACCTCCACCGCCTTTTGGCTGATGATGGGGCCGCCATCGCACTCGGCGCTGACAAAGTGCACCGTGGCGCCGGACAGCTTCACGCCGTACTCCAGCGCCTTTTCGTGCACGTGCAGGCCGTAGCAGCCCGGGCCGGCGAAGGAGGGGATCAGGGCGGGATGGACGTTGATGATGGCGTTGGGGAAAGCCTGAACCATCTCCTCGGTGAGGATGATCATGAAGCCGGCCAGCACCACCAGGTCGATGTTCAGCTCTTTGAGCTTATCCACCAAAGCCAAGGTCATGGCGCGGTTGGAGTCAAACCCTTTGCGGGGGATAACGAAGCCGGGGATGCCGGCCTTGGCGGCACGCTCCAGAGCGTAGGCCTCCGGCGTGGAGGCGATGACGGCGGCGATCTCACCGCCTGCGATCTCGCCCCGGGACTGGGCATCGATCAGCGCCTGCAGATTGGTGCCGCCGCCGGAAACGAGGACAGCGATCTTCTTCATTCGAGGATCACCTTTTCCTCGCCCTTGATAATGGAACCAAGGACGTAGGCGTCGATGCCGTTGTCCTTCAGCACGGTCAGAGCGGTGTCCGCCTGTGCGGCGGGAACCACCACGGTCATGCCAACGCCCATGTTATAGGTGTTGTACATATCGCGCTCGGGAATGTTGCCCCACTTGGCGATCATATCGAAGATGGGCAGCACCTTCACGTCGGCCTTGGCGATCTTGGCGCACAGACCGTCGGGGATGGAGCGGGGGATATTCTCGTAGAAGCCGCCGCCGGTGATGTGGCTGATACCCTTCACGTCCACCTGCTCCAGCAGAGCCAGCACGGGCTTGACGTAGATCTTGGTGGGGGTCAGCAGCGCCTCGGCAATGGTCTTGCCGCCCAGCTCGTCCCGGGTTACGTACAGCTCGGGATTATTGTTGTCGATGTCAAACACCTTGCGGCACAGGGAGAAGCCGTTGGAGTGGATGCCGGTGGAGGGCAGGGCGATGACCACGTCACCCTCGTTCATCCGGGTGTTGTCGATGATCTTCTTCTTGTCCACGATACCCACGGCGAAGCCGGCCAGGTCGTAGTCCTCCACGGGCATCAGACCGGGATGCTCGGCGGTCTCACCGCCGATGAGGGCGGCGCCGGACTGGACACAGCCCTCGGCCACGCCGCCTACGATGGCGGCGATCTTCTCGGGGACGTTCTTGCCGCAGGCGATGTAGTCCAGGAAGAACAGGGGGCGGGCGCCCACGCAGATGATGTCGTTGACGCACATGGCCACGGCGTCGATGCCGATGGTGTCATGCTTGTCCATCAGAATGGCCAGCTTGACCTTGGTGCCGCAGCCGTCGGTGCCGGAGACCAGCACCGGCTCCTCCATGCCGGCCATGGGCAGGCCGAAGCAGCCGCCGAAGCCGCCCACGTCATCCAAACAGCCCTCGTTTCGAGTGCGGGCCACGTGCTTTTTCATCAGCTCGACAGCGCGGTAGCCGGCCACGATGTCCACGCCGGCGGCGGCGTAGGACTCGGACTTGGAATTCTTGTGATCCATATCAATCGCTCCTTTTCAGAAGTTCGTTGCAGGGGGTTAGTTTTCTTCCCCGGTCCAGCAGTAGGTGCACACCTTGTCCCGGTCCAGGCCGATGGCCTCCAGCATACCGTCCAGGGACTGGTAGCCGAGGGAGTCAAATCCGAACTTATTGCAGATGGTTTTCAGCAGACACTTGCCGCGCTCGGTTCCGGCATCGGCGTATTCGGACAGATGCTTCTGACCCTCATCGCCCTCCAGCTCCTGCACCGTGGCGCGGGCCAGCAATTCCATTTCGGACTTGCTGCTGGAGAAGTTCAGGTACTTGCAGCCATACATGATGGGGGGGCAGGCCGAACGCATATGCACTTCCTTGGCGCCGGACTCGTAGAGAAACTCGACCGTTTCCCGCAGCTGGGTGCCGCGGACGATGGAGTCGTCCACAAACAGAAGCTTTTTGCCCTGAATGAGCTCGGGCACGGGGATCTGTTTCATTTTTGCGGTCTGGCTGCGCAGGCGCTGGTCGGCGGGGGTGAACGAACGGGCCCACGTGGGGGTATACTTTACGTAGGGACGGGCAAAGTGCTTGCCGCTGCAATTGGAATAGCCGATGGCGTGCGGCACACCGGAGTCGGGTACGCCGGCGACGAAGTCCACGTCGGGGAGCGTCCCCGCCGCCAGTTCGTCACGGGCCATGATCTCGCCGTTGCGGTAACGCATGACCTCGACGTTGCGGCCCTCGTAGTTGGAGTTGGGATAGCCGTAGTAGGTCCACAGGAAGGCGCAGATCTTCATCTCCCTGCCGGCGGGGGACACAGTCTCGAACCCGCTGCGGGTCAGAGCCACGATTTCCCGGGGGCCAAGCTCGTAGGCATCCTCGTAGCCCATTTTGTGATAGGCGAAGGACTCAAAGGATACGCAGTGGCTGCCGTCGGGGTGCTTGCCAATAAGCACGGGCAGGCGGCCCAGCCGGTCGCGGGCAGCCAAAATGCCGTCCTGTGTCATGATCAGGATGGTGGCCGAGCCGCGGATCAGCTCCTGGGCGTGGAGGATGCCGTCCACCAGGTTTTCCCGCTGATTGATCAGCGCGGCTACCAACTCGGTGGAATTTACTTTGCCGGAACTCATGGCCATGAACTGGTGTCCGTGGTCGGAGAAGTAGGTCTGCACCAGCTCCTCGGCATTGTTGATGATGCCCACGATGCAGATGGCGTACAGACCCAAGTGGGAACGGACCAGCAGAGGCTGGGGGTCGGTATCGCTGATACAGCCCATACCGATGTTGCCCTTGAACTCGTGCAGGTCTTTTTCGAATTTGGTGCGGAAAGGGGTGTTCTCAATGCTGTGGATCTCGCGGTGGAAGCCCGCCTCGGCATCGTAGCTGACCATGCCGGCCCGCTTGGTGCCCAAGTGGGAGTGATAGTCCACGCCGAAGAACACGTCGAGCGTTACATCTCGGTTGGAAACTGCGCCGAAAAAGCCACCCATGTATCGATTCTCCTATGGGCGGATCAGGCGAAGAACAGCTTGTTCAGGGTCATGGGATCCACATACTCGCCGTCCTTGTACACGCGCATATTGCCGGAGGCGACCTCGTCGATGAGCATGACGTTGCCGTCGGCATCGTAGCCGAACTCGAACTTGATGTCGTACAGCTCCAGACCCTTCGCGGCAAGATCGTCAGCCACGATTTTGGTGATGGCCTGAGTCTGAGCCTTCAGGGAGTCATACTGCTCGGCGGTCATAACGCCCAGATCCACCAGACCGTCCTTGGTGACCAGAGGATCGCCCAGCTCGTCGTTCTTGAAGGTGGTCTCCACGTAATAGGGCAGATCCTGACCCTCGGTGCAGTACTGGTTGTAGCGGCGGAAGAAGGAACCCACGGCCTTGCGGCGGCAGATGACTTCCAGACCCTTACCGAACACCTTGGCGGACAGGACTTCCATGGTGGTGTTGGCGAGATCCGCGCTGACGTAGTGGGTCTTGATGCCGGCGGCGTTGATCTTCTCGAAGAAATAGATGGACATACGCAGGTTCACGTCACCCACGCCCTCGATGGTCAGACCGACGGAGTTCTCGCCGGGATCGAACACACCGTCCTTGCCGGTGCAGTCATCCTTGAACAGCAGCAGGCAGTTGCCGTTGGGCAGGGCGTAGACGTTCTTGGTCTTGCCGGTGTAGAGCAGCTCGTAATTCATAAATAATTCCTCCCGAAATTTAATTGACAAAATGGATGGTTCAGCCGTTGAGTTCAGCCTGAAGCTTTGCTTCCTTTTCTGCGATCTGGTTTGCCATGTCCACGCGGGCGGCGTCCAGCTTGGCGGCCAGCTCGTCGTCATAGATAGACAGCATCTGGGCGGCCAGCACGGCGGCGTTCTTGGCGCCGTTGATGGCCACGGTAGCCACGGGGATGCCGCTGGGCATCTGCACGGTGGCCAGCAGGGCGTCCAAACCGTCCACGGCGCCGCCCTTCATGGGGATGCCGATGACGGGCAGGGTAGAGTTGCCGGCGAAGGCACCGGCCAGGTGAGCGGCCATGCCGGCGGCGCAGATGAGCACGCCGAAGCCGTTGGCTCGGGCGTTCTTTGCAAATTCCGCGGCGGCGGCGGGGGTGCGGTGGGCGCTGAGGATGTGGGCCTCAAAGGGAATGCCGAACTGCTCCAGTTGGGCGCAGGCGGCCTTTACCACGGGCCAGTCGGAGTCGGAACCCATGATAACAGCGACTTTTTTGCTCATGATCATACCTCCATAGCGGTGCCGTCAAAAGAAAACCGGCTGCCCGCAGGGTGCGGACAGCCGAGGGCTTACACGGCGATTTTAGACACAAAGAGACCGCAGGCGCACAGGCAGTTCATACGAGAAAAAACAACCAGCATACCGATAGCCTCCTCATCATAACTTGGTACCTATTTTATCGAAAAAAGTACAAATTTGCAAGGGCAGAACGAAAATTCGTAGGCTTGAACAAGGGGGGGCGAATTTTGGGGCGGGGCATGGTGAAACTTACAACAGGCCGGTGGTGTTCAGCAGCTGAAGCACCGCTTCGGCACGCTTGGGCCAGGCGGCCTGCTCACCGTAGGCGCGGCGGCGGTCGGCCACCCAGGAGCGGTCCTCATCCAAAGCGCGCTGGCACAGCGCGGCAAAGGACTGCTCGGTGTAAGCGGCATAGACCACATCGGGGAACTGCTCCACCTGTTCGGGCCACAGCATGGACACGATCGGCTTGCCTGTGGAGAGGTATTCGTAAATGCGGCTGGGGATGATGTCGCTGTCCGGGGCGTCACGGCGCAGCAGGTTGATGCACACATCGCTGCGCCCCAGCCAGTCGGGCAGCTCCATCAAGGGCCGCTCACCGGCAAAAATCACGTTGGGGAAGCGGCGCAGCCGCTCCAAAAAGGGATTATCCTTCTCGGTGCGGCCCACGAACAGGAAGGTCCACTCGGGGCGCTGGGCGGCGGTGTAGACCACCGGGGACAGATCCAGATCCTCGTGCACCACGCCGGACCAGCAAAAGATGGGGGTGTCCACTTTGGGCAGCAGGGGGGTGGGCGTGGTGCTGGTGTTGGCAAACAGAGAATAGTTCACACCGTTGGGCAGCAGTGCGATGTTGCTGCTGCAGGGGGACAGCTGCTCCAACAGGTTGGGGGATGCGGCGAAGACCACGTCGGCGGCTTTGGCAAGGCTGCCCTCCCAATGCTCGGGCAGATCGGCCCAGTCCCGGTCACAGTCGTAGACCAGTGCGTCGTAGGACAGACGGTCCAGCAGGTGTACGTGAACGGGAGAGGTGGTCCAAAGCAGGTAGTTGCGCACGCGCTGACGGTCCAAAAGACGCTGAATGTAGCGGGCCTGACGGCGCTGTCCCCAGCGGAAGAAGAAGGGCAGCCGCTCTTCCCGGGTGGCCAGGGGGGGCAGAGTGTAGACGGTCACCTCGGGCCGGACCTTGCGGCCGGGCTTGCGCCAACTGCGGTCCCGACGGTTGGCGGCAGGCTGGAAGAACAGAACCTGAACACCTTTCATCCGGGTCATTAAATGCTGAGTGCGGGAGGGAATACTGCTCCAGGGCTTGCCGGATAGGCAGACAATGTATTTCACAAAAAAACCTCCCAACGAAAAGACAGGCATGAACGCTTGTCCAAACTTCAAAAATAGGTTATACTGGTATGGACGAAACGGTCCGAGAAACCAACACTATTATATTATAAACGCGCCGGGCTCCGCGGTCAATAGCGGGGCGGATATTCCGGGAGGAGGAAATGAATTTGTTTGGTTATCTGACTCAAATTGAGGGGACGATCTTGCTGTGGATTCAGCAGTGGCTGCGGTTTGATTGGCTGAACGGCCCGGTCATGGCATTCAGCAAACTGGGCAACGCCGGCATGCTGTGGCTGGTGCTGTGCGCGGTGTTTCTGCTGTTCCGCCGCACCCGCCGGGCGGGGGCGCTGGGCCTTGCGGCGCTGGCCATGGGATTTTTGCTGTGCAACGGCCTGCTCAAACCGCTGCTCCACCGTACCCGCCCCTGGCTGGTGGTAGAGGGATTAAAGCATATGGTTGCGCCGGGGGATATGCACTCCTTCCCCTCCGGGCACACCTGTGCGGCCTTTGCCGCTGCGTGGACCTGGCGCAAGCAGTTGCCCCGTCGCTGGATGGGGAAAATCGCCATGTTTGCGGCCGCGTTGATGGGGCTGTCCCGGCTGTATTTGGGCGTCCACTTTCCCACGGATGTGCTGGCCGGTGCGCTGGTGGGTATCTTCTCCGCCTGGCTTATGGGGAAAGTGCTGGGTGGACGAAAGTTCGCATAATAAAAAGCCTGCTACCTCGGTAGCAGGCTTTTTGTTATGCCGTTTTGATGATCCACATGGTCATATACTGGCAGACGGTGCCCAGCAGGATGAACAGGTGGAAAATCTCGTGGCAGCCGAAGCGGGAGTTGTTCCGCCCGGGCCATTTCAGGGCGTAGAGTACGCCGCCCACGGAATAGAGGACTCCGCCCAGGACCAACCAAAACAGGGCGGAGGGGGCCATGCGCGTGATGAGTGGCTTAATGGCGAAGATCACCAGCCAGCCCATAGCCAGATAGACCACCGAACTGACCCAGCGGGGAGCGGAGATCCACGCAACGGACAGGACGATCCCCGCCAGTGCAAACGACCAAACGCCCGCCAAAAGCGCCGGGCCGCAGCAGTCCCACAGCGTCAGCAGACAGATGGGAGTGTAACTGCCGGCGATGAGCAGGCAGATGCTGCTGTGGTCCAGCTTGCGCAGGAAAGGCCGCAGGTTTTCTCGGGTGCGCAGGCAGTGGTATAGGGTGCTGGCGGTGTACAGAGCGATCATGGAAAAGCCGTAAATGCCGAAGCCGAATACTTCAAAGGGAAAGCTTGCGCCTTGCAGCAGCAGGATGGTTCCAATGACGGCCAGCAGCGCACCCGCCCCATGAGTGATGGCGGACCAGGGACGCAGAGCATCATAGGGGGTTCTGCCGGATGTTGAGACTTCCGGAGTGTGAAGGGAAGACGCCTGTTGGCTTTTTGGCTGGTTCATAGGAGGCTCCTTTTGACGAAAACAAATCTTGCAAACCACATTATATTTTCAAAAACAACAAATGTCAATATAAAATATTGTTAAATATAATAATTAAAATTAGATTAAGACGACGAAGGGAAAGGAACGGTGGTGGGGGAGACGAAAAAACGCCCGTGTTCCATTTGGAACACGGGCGTTTTGGATGGATGAATTACAGAGCCTTCTTGGCGGTCTCGACCAGCTGAGCGAACGCAGCCTTGTCGTTGACGGCCAGCTCGGCCAGCATCTTGCGGTTGATGGCGATGCCGGACTTCTTCAGACCGTTCATGAAGGTGGAATAGTTCATGCCGTTCATCTTGGCGCCGGCGCTGATGCGGGTGATCCACAGCTGACGGAAGTCGCGCTTCTTCAGCTTGCGGCCGGTGTAAGCGTAGGTCAGGGACTTCATGACAGCCTGATTGGCCATCTTGAAGTGACGGGACTTGGAACCCCAGTAGCCCTTGGCCAGCTTCAGGATCTTGTTTCTTCTCTTGCGCGTCATCATCGCGCCCTTAACTCTTGCCATTGTTGTCTACCTCCCTTTCCTCTTACTTGTACAGAATCAGACGCTTGACAGCGGCCTCGTTGGTCTTGTCAGCGTAGGCGCCCTTGCGCAGACCGCGCTTGAGCTTGGTGGTCTTGCCGTGGCCGTTCAGCAGGTGACGCTTGTTGGCGTGGGCACGCTTGACCTTGCCGGACTTGGTCAGGGAGAAGCGCTTCTTGGCGCCGCTGTGAGTTTTGATCTTGGGCATAACAGAAAACTCCTTTTCTTATTTTTTTGCTTCTTTCGCAGACTTGGGGGACAGGAAGATGGACATATGCCGACCTTCCAGTTTGGGAGCCTTGTCCAGAACGGCGATCTCACCGCAGTCCTCGGCGAACTTGACCAGCAAGTCCTGGCCGATCTCGGTGTGGGCCATCTCACGGCCGCGGAAGCGGACGGTGACCTTGACACGGTTGCCCTCGCCCAGGAACTTCTGGGCGCTGCGCAGCTTGACATTGAAGTCGTTGACGTCGATGCTGGGGGACATACGGACTTCTTTGATCTCGACCACGCGCTGGTTCTTACGTGCTTCTTTCTCGCGCTTGGTCTGTTCGAAACGGAACTTGCCGTAGTCCATGACCTTGCACACAGGGGGGACGGCGTTGGGGGAGATCTTGACCAGGTCAAGACCCTGCTCCTCGGCCAGTTTCAGGGCGTCCTGCGCGGACATGATGCCCAGCTGCTCGCCGGTTTCGGAGATCAGGCGAACTTCCTTGTCGCGGATTTCCTCGTTGAGCTGATGATCTGTGTTAGCGATGGGAAAGCACCTCCAGACAAAAATAATTGCGGCTGCCGAAACGACACCCGCACAACGAAACTACCACCGGAAACCCGGTGCGAAGATACGATGTTGACCCTTGGGCCCAATGGCTTGGGGTGAGGACGGGAACCGTTCCTGCTTTGTTTTGCTTGAGTAGTATACCAGTAGAAGAACGGTTTGTCAACAGAAAAATCGAAAATATTTTATATTATAAGAAACATCCCGGCTCAAACGAACCGGGATGTTTTGCTGGTCGTGTGATAGTAAACGCGGGCGGGGAATCAATCGTAATAGCTGGTATATTTTCTCGTCGCTTGTTCAAAATCGATGCAATCTGGGCACAGGGGTCTGCGGTAAATACTGCGTTCCGTTTTTACGTACAAAGCATCGGTAACGGCGATATCGACCGGTGCGCTGTCATCGGGAAGGTCGAGAATGACGTCAATCAGCCCAAAGGTGCGGACACACTGGATACCGATGGCGGTCAGCACATAGAGCCGGTCAACGGCGTCTGTCGCCATGGCGATGGCGCCCTTGGGGTAGATTCTGGGGATGGTGTGGAGGGTTGCGTGGAGGATTCGCTTTTCAGGTGAAATCCCCTCGTCTGCAACGTACAGATATACGATGTCGTCGTTTTGATCGGCGGCATACCACGTCAGGTTGTCAAAGGACGGAACCACGTGGTCGTAAGTGCGGATTGCATCGGGAATATCAAACGATGCTTTCGTGGGGAACGCATCGCACGGTTCCCACCGGCTGCCGAAGGGAATGACCTTGCTGACTCTGGGGGAATTGGCCTGCGCTGCGATGGCCTTGGTTGCGTAATCCTTCCAGATCCACTCGTTTCGCTTGTAGGCGTTTGCCTCATTGCGATAACGGCTGCTGTGACCCTCGCCCTTGAATTGCTCGAATCGATAGTCATAGCCGGCGAATACCAGACCCTTATCCGTTTCTTCGTCGATGCCACGGCTCCAACCAAAGTAGTCGTTGGGCTCGTTTTCCGAGGATTCGTGGTAAATGCGCAGGGGCTTGGTTTCGTATTTGCGGATCAAGTAAGGCAGCTCGTTGCCTCGTCCCATGGCAAGGAAAGAGGGAGAGCACATATAAACTCGGTGGAAATATTCGGGATGGAACCAGGCCATCACAAAGGAGGAGATTCCGCCCGAGGAACCGCCGCTGACCATGTGCATGTCAGGGGAGGGGGAGATATTCAGTCCATACGTTTTGGTGATGTAGGGGATCAATTCAAACACCACAAAGTCGGCGTATTCCCGGTCAAACAGGTCGTAGCTGTTCATGCGCATACCGCGCACTGTTCCGTCGGGCATGGTCAGCTTGCCGGGGTTTATGCCGATGTAGATGCAGTAGGGGGCTTTGCCTTCGTCGGCGAGAGTGAGCATGGAATTGAGGTTGGCATCGTTCTGCCGATCGTGCTCCAAAAACAGGGCGAATTCTTGTACATCGACCATGGGAACGGCGATGGTGAAATTGAATTGGAAGCCCGGTTTGTACTTGTTACCAACCAGTTCGCCGGCAATGGTTTTGATTTCGGCCATGGCATGATCGCCTCCTTGATCGTTCTAGTACTTGGTATACAACCAAGTGGGAGGGATGTCAATAGAAAAGGGGCGGGGAAACAAAAAATCCCGACTCATCCGAGTCGGGATTTTGGATCAAGCTGTTACCTGCCGCCGTGCGGTTTATCCGCGCTGTTTCAAGTAGGCCCGGCGGCCCTCTTCATAGAGATTATTTCCCCGGCTGTCGATGATGACGTACAGGGGCATATTCTCCACGTACAGCCGCCGCAGGGCCTCGGCACCCAAATCTTCGTAGGCAATCAACTCGGCCTTTTTGATGCACTTGGCCAGCAGGGCCCCGGCACCGCCGATGGCGCCGAAGTACACGCAGGTGTGCTGCTTCATGGCTTCCACTACCTCGTCCGCGCGCGCGCCCTTGCCGATCATACCCCGGACACCGGCGGCCATGAGGGTGGGGGCGTAGGCGTCCATGCGGCCGCTGGTGGTGGGGCCGGCAGAGCCGATGACCTGTGCGGGTTTTGCCGGGGTGGGGCCCACGTAATAGATCGTGGCATCGGCGGGGTCGAAGGGGAGGGACTCTCCGTGGGCAAGACTTTCGCACATACGCTTGTGCCCGGCATCCCGGGAGGTGTAGACGGTGCCGGTCAGGTACACGCGGTCACCGGCGCGCAGGGTGCGGGCGATTTCTTCGGTCAGGGGGAGGGTGATGTGGTGTTCCATTACAGCACCTCCGTTGCGTGGCGGGTCACGTGGCAGTTGATGTTCACCGCGCAGGGCATACCCGCAATGTGGGTGGGCATGGTTTCGATGTTGACCCCGATGGCGGTGGTTTTACCGCCGAACCCCTGGGGGCCGATGCCCAACGCGTTGATTTTATTCAGCAGATTCTGCTCCAAATCGGCATAGTACGGATCGGGGTTGGGCACATCAAGGGGCCGCAGCAGAGCCTGTTTGGCCAGCAGAGCCGCCTTGTCAAAGGTGCCGCCGATGCCAACGCCCACCACGATGGGGGGACAGGGGTTTGGACCTGCAGTTTCCACGGTTTCCAAAATGAAATCCATGATGCCCTGCAGTCCGGCGGAGGGCTTGAGCATCCGAATGGCGCTCATGTTCTCGCTGCCGAATCCCTTGGGGGCCACGGTGATTTTGACCGCATCACCGGGGACGATGTCCAAATAGAGCATAGCGGGGGTGTTGTCCCCGGTGTTGCCCCGTCGGATGGGGTCGGCCACCACGGACTTGCGCAGATAGCCGTTGGTGTAGCCCCGGCGGACCCCCTCGTCCACCGCCGTGCGCAGGTCACCGCCCACCAGATGCACGTCCTGACCAAGCTCAAGGAATACGCAGGCTACCCCCGTATCCTGACAGATGGGGAGGTGTTTGGTGTCGGCGAGCTTGTAATTTTCGATGATGCCGTCCAGAACGCCGCAGGCGAGCATGCCGTCCTCCCGGGCGCGGCAGGACTCAATGGCCTGCTTCACGTCGGCGGGCAGGTGGGTGTTGGCGGCGGTGCACAGCCGCTCCACCGCGTCGGTTATCAAATTGACGTTGACTTCACGCATAGGGGTTCCTCCTTGCCGCCAGCGGCAGTTGCTATCAATTATTATAGTAGGTTTGGCGGAAAAAGCAACAAAAAACCGACCTTCCATTCGGAAGGTCGGTTTTGATTGGAGGTGCCACCCAGATTTGAACTGGGGGTGGAGCTTTTGCAGGCTACTTCCTTTTTTGCGTATCCGTTGCGGCACAATGGTTAGCTGCAACAAAGATGATTTGTACACCAATTGTACACCAAAAAAATGATGAAAAAACGGCACACGGAGCTAAATTTTCCCTGTGTTTTTCAGATTGCTGTGAGGGTGTGGAAAAATTTTTAAGTCTGTGCTATGATATAAAAAATCACGCACGGAAATTCGACTGGAGGAAGACGCTATGACAGATGCACAACGCAGAGCTGCCGCAAAACAGTTCGCCGCAGACTGGGCAGGCAAAGGCTATGAGAAAGGTCACAGTCAGACCTTTTGGCTTGCCCTGCTCCAAAAGGTCTATGGCGTGACCGAGCCGGATAAGTTCATTACTTTTGAAGACCAAATCATGCTCGACCACACTTCCTTCATCGATGGCTTTATTCCGTCCACCCATGTCCTCATTGAGCAGAAGGGCATTGGCAAGGACTTGAACAAACCCATCAAACAGGCTGACGGCTCTATGCTGACACCGTTCCAGCAGGCCAAGCGCTACGCCGCCGAATTGCCTTACTCCCAGCGGCCCCGCTGGATTGTGACCTGCAACTTTGCCGAGTTCCACGTCTACGATATGGAGCGTCCCACTGGCGAGGCGGAGGTCATCAAGTTGGCCGACCTTGAAAAGGAATATTACCGCCTGCAGTTCCTCGTAGACACTGGGGACAGCCAAATCAAAAAAGAGATGGAAGTATCTCTGAAGGCTGGCGAGTTGGTTGGCGTGCTGTATGATGCACTGCTGAAGCAGTACAAAGACCCCGGCGACCCGGAAACGTTGAAAAGTCTGAACGCCCTGTGCGTCCGGTTGGTGTTCTGCCTGTACGCCGAGGATGCGGGCATCTTCGGTCCTCATGGTATGTTCCACCACTATTTAGAGCATCACAAAAGCGACGCACGCCGTGCCCTCATTGACCTGTTCAAGGTGCTGGACACCAAGACCGAGGACCGCGACCCCTATATGGACGACGACCTTGCCGCATTCCCTTACGTCAACGGCGGTCTGTTTGCCGACGAGAGCATCATCGTCCCAAAACTGAACGATGATATTGTCGATTTGATTTTGGACAAAGCCAGCGCAGACTTCGACTGGTCCGCCATCAGTCCCACCATTTTTGGTGCTGTGTTTGAAAGCACTTTGAACCCCGAAACCCGTCGTTCCGGTGGTATGCACTATACCAGCATCGAGAATATTCACAAGGTCATTGACCCGCTGTTTCTGGACGAACTGCGGGAGGAACTGGAAGAAATCAAGCAGATACAGGTTAGAAAGACACGAAACGCGAAGCTGTACAGCTTCCAGCGAAGCAAACTAGCTTCGCTGATATTCCTTGATCCCGCCTGCGGCAGCGGCAACTTCCTGACCGAAACATACATCTGCCTGCGGCGGATGGAGAACGAGGTACTGGCACTGCTGAACGAGGATCAAATCGTTTTGGATATGGACAACCCTATCCAGGTGTCTATCGGCCAGTTTTATGGCATTGAAATCAATGACTTCGCCGTCACCGTGGCCAAGACCGCCCTTTGGATTGCGGAAAGTCAGATGATGAAAGAGACCGAGGACGTTGTCCATATGTCCCTGGACTTCCTGCCCCTGAAATCCTACGCCAACATTGTTGAAGGCAACGCCCTGCGGATGGATTGGGAGAGCGTTGTCCCCAAGGCAGAATTGGACTACATCATGGGCAATCCGCCGTTTGTGGGACATCAACATCGTACAAAGGAGCAGGCGGCAGATTTGGAGAATGTTTGTAAAGATATTCCCAAATGTGGAAAGTTGGATTATGTTTGTGGCTGGTATGTCAAAGCCACCGAGTTTATGCAGGGAACAAATATACATGCCGCATTTGTATCTACAAACTCCGTTTCCCAAGGTGAGTCTGTGGGAATTCTTTGGAAACCGCTTTTTGAAAAATCGGTACAGTTTATCTTTGCGCACAGGTCCTTTGTGTGGACAAGCGAAGCAAAAGACAAAGCGGCTGTTCATTGTGTCATTATCGGATTCGCATGTTGTCAATCTAAGCAGCACAAACTTTTATACGAAAATGATAGATTTCAAATTGTCGACCACATAAACGGCTATTTGATATCTGCACCCAATGTGGCTATTGATTCCCGCGGCAAACAGCTAACAAATGGACTGCCTGAAATTGTCAAGGGAAGCCAAGCTACCGACGGCGGCAATTTATTTATTACTGAAGAAGATCGAGAAACCCTTATAAAACAATATCCGCAATGTGCAAAGTTTATTAAACGATTCGTTGGTGCAGAGGAGTTTATAAATAACAAAATTCGGTATTGCTTATGGCTTAAAGGAGTTTCTCCTTCCGAATATCGGAATGTACCTATTATTAGGGAACGTCTTGAGAGAGTAGCGGAACTGCGGTCTAAAAGTCCCACTACCTCGGTACAGAAAGATGCCATGACACCCATGCTCTTTACCCAAATACGACAGCCCGATACAGATTATTTGATTGTGCCAAGGCATTCTTCTGAGAACAGAAAGTATATCCCGCTTGGCTATATGAGCAAAGATGTCATTTGTGGTGATGCAAATATGCTTATTCCAACAGCAACTTTGTATTTGTTCGGTGTTATGACTTCCAACGTTCATATGGCGTGGATGCGTGTTGTGGGTGGTCGCTTAAAGAGTGATTACCGCTACACCCCTGCCGTCTACAACAACTTCCCGTGGCCGACACCCACCGACGCGCAAAAGGCCAAAATCGAGCAGACCGCGCAGGCCATCCTTGACGCCCGCGCCTTGTATCCCGACTCCAGCCTTGCCGACCTCTACGACGAGGTGGCCATGCCGCCGGAACTGCGTAAGGCGCACCAGCAGAACGACAAGGCAGTTATGCAGGCGTATGGTTTCGACATCAAGACCACCACAGAAACCTCCTGCGTGGCAGAGCTGATGAAGATGTATCAAAAACTGACGGAAAGCAAATAGGAGATACAAATGCAAATTCCAAAACTCTACAAATACCGCGAGTTTATTGAGGAAGAGACCCCTAGATTAGTTTCGCCCAAAAGAGAGATGATACCTCGCTGGGAACAGACTTTATATGACGGAATTCTTTTTCTATCCCCACCAAGCTCGTTCAACGACCCGTATGATTGCGATTTGGTTGTTGATAACAGTTTTCTAAATGCAGAAACCGGAAGAAATCTTTGCTATGAGTCGTTGTTACAGATGAAAACGCTATCTGATCCAGAAAAGCAGAGTATTCGCAAGAGAAAGCAAGAAATTCTAAGTGCGACTTCTTTTCGTGAAATCTTGGAAACTGCACTGCATGGCGAAGTGTCAGCAGATATAGAAGAAGCTCTGATGCACATCGTTAATGACCCTTTTCAAGACCTTAAAATGCGACTCAGAGTCTTGTGTTTTTCGGAACTAAAAGACTCAATACTCATGTGGAGTCATTATGCACATCATCATACCGGGTTTTGCATTGAGTATGATTTTAACAGAGGAAACCTCAAGAAACTCTTGAATCGAGTGCGGTATTCAGAAGAACGCAATTTTATTGTGGGAACATTTGCGGATAAGGGTTCGGCAACAGCACGTGCCGAGATATATAATGCAACCCTTCACAAATCCGCCGCCTGGGCATATGAAGAAGAGTGGCGCTTGGTTGACGACTTGTCGCAGTTAACGGTTATTCTAGGCGATAAAGGAAAGTGTGCAATAAACCTTGCTAACTACATAACGGGGGTATATTTGGGTGCAAAAGCAGATGAAAGATACAAACAACAGATATGCACTCACTTCAAGGGTACAAGGGTAAAAATCTATCAAATGCAGATGCAGTCCGATTGCTATAAACTAGTTCCTAAACCAATACAATAAAAATCTCCTGCTGATTTTGAAGCTCGGAAATCAGCAGGAGATTTTTTGTTAAGGCCTATCCAAACAGCATTGTGCCCATCTATTTTTATATCAAAGTCAGACATACAGCATTTGTACACCGATTTGTACACCAGTTGTACACCATTTTATGCGTCACGATACGGTACAAAACGGTACGAAACGGCACGCGAGGCCAGTTTTGAGCAGTGCAGACAGGGGAGAAGTGGAGCGAAATATATCTCGAAATCCCAAAAAACAAAACCAGCAAATCGTTGCGCTGCAATAGATACAGAAAAGCGACCTCCCGTTTGGAAGGTCGCTTTTGATTGGAGGTGCCACCCAGATTTGAACTGGGGGTGGAGCTTTTGCAGAGCTCTGCCTTACCACTTGGCTATGGCACCGCATGGAGCGGTATTCCGCCCCAAAAAAATGGAGCGAGTGACGAGGCTCGAACTCGCTACCTCCACCTTGGCAAGGTGGCGCTCTACCAGATGAGCTACACTCGCATTTTGCCTTGAGAGGGCTGAGCCCTCTCAAGGACTTTGGTGTT
>JAFQHV010000002.1 GCA_017397835.1 Oscillospiraceae bacterium | reverse complement strand
TGACCAGACCAGACCCTTTCCGTATTCCTCCATAGCTCAGTCGGTAGAGCACGGGGCTGTTAACCGCGGTGTCGTGGGTTCGAGTCCAACTGGGGGAGCCAATCAAAACGGCTTGCCGCCGTGAATTCCACGGCGGCAAACCGCATTTGTAAACATCCGTGTGACGGTATATGGGCCTTTAGCTCAGTTGGTTAGAGCAGCCGGCTCATAACCGGCCGGTCCACGGTTCGAGCCCGTGAAGGCCCACCATTTGCTATATAGGGGTATAGCTCAGCAGGTAGAGCAGCGGTCTCCAAAACCGCGTGCCGAGGGTTCGATTCCTTCTGCCCCTGCCATTTACAATCAAGCGAGAGATTGCTCGATATATGTGGCTCGGTAGTTCAGTTGGTTAGAACGCCGGCCTGTCACGCCGGAGGTCGAGGGTTCAAGTCCCTTCCGAGTCGCCACGTAAAATATCAGCGTTAGCTGTTATTTATAGTTCCCCATTCGGGGAGCACCTTTGCTGCTGTAGCTCAGTAGGTAGAGCGCATCCTTGGTAAGGATGAGGTCGGCAGTTCGAATCTGCCCAGCAGCTCCAAAAAACCACCGTTTTCAATTGAAAACGGTGGTTTTTGTTGTTTTTCTTTCAAATAGCATGGGTCGAAATGTGAGTCAAGCGGCTGCCCCAACCGGCAGAATATGCGCAAAGGCACAAAGGACGCCGGACAGGAAATGGCAATCTCCTGTCCGGCGTCTTGATTTTCTTGGGTTACAGACCAAGAGCATGGAGTTGCCCGTAGCCTGTAACGCTTAAGTATTTTGTCCCTTGCTCATGTCATAGCAGGTAACCAGATATTCGTCTTTCCCATCCCAGGAAATTTGAGTGGCTTGCGTCCGCACCAGCACCCCCAGTTTATGGTTTTCGATAACGCAGGTGTGATGCGGGGCGGTGAGGGGACAGTTTTCACAGGGGGTGGACCTTCTCATGAAGGCGCGGTAACAGGGCGTACCCTCCCGACTGTCCGGTGCGAGGGCGCGGGTCTTTTTGTTCAGGAACTTGAGCTCATAAGTGTCCGGATCAATCACATAGATCCAGGCGTCCTGGCTGTCCAGCACGCGCTGTAGGTTGCTCACCTGTTCGGTTACCTTATCCTGAGTGCGTTTTTTCAGCAGGAACAGGGCCAGCACCTCGGACAGGAACTGAAGCAAAGAGATCTGCTCCTGAGTCCACATACGGTTGGACACGCAGTCATCAAATCCGATGTAGCCCCGGAATACGCCATTGTCCAAAATGGCGCAGTGGAGCATACTTTTGATGCCCTGTGGCTCCAGAATGGCTCGGGCGGTGGGGGCCAGTTCCGTCACGTCCGAGCAATAGAGCAGACCATGCTCGTCATATACATCCGGCCAACCGGGAATATCCGTGATGTAGCTGATGTTCTGCAGAACGTCTATTTGGGGTTCCACCCCCTCGTTGCACCATTCAAAGGTGTTGCTGCAGGCGGTGTTGTCCTCGTTGTTTTCGAAGATATAGGCACGGCTGACATTGAACTGCTTGCCGATCTGGCTCAGCAACTCGTCCACGGTGGTCGCGATATCGTTGCTTTCATACAGAGAGCGGAATACAACGCGAATCAGGGAGTTGTCCATGATGTTGGCCTGCTCGTCCGAATCGATGCGGGAGTTCACATAGGTGGTGTTGTCCAGCAGAGAACCGAGCTTATCGCGGAGACTGTAGATCTTGTAGCGGTTTTTGCCCCGCTTCTTGGCCCAATACAGTGCTTCGTCCGCCCGCTGGAACAGGTCGGCATAATTGGATGCGTGAGTGGGGGAAATGGCGGCACCGATGGAGCAGGACACCTTCTCCAGATCGGGCATAAGCCGGGCCAGCAGCTTGTTCAGAGAGGCCAGCAGCAGGTCGCAGCGGTCCTTTACAATGTCCGTATCGGGCAGGTCCTTCAGGAAAACCAGGAACTCGTCCCCGCCGATGCGGCCGATAATATCGTTGGCCCGGAACAGACTGCGCAGACAGCCGCCGACCTGGGTCAGGACCGCGTCGCCGTAGAGGTGACCGTAGCTGTCGTTGACCGTTTTGAAATTGTCCAGGTCAAGGATGAGTAGCGCGGACAGATGGTTGGCATCCTGGGCATTCAGGTATTCGGTCACCAGCTGCTGGGTGGACTGCTTGTTAAGCAGCTTGGTCAGGGAGTCTCGCTCTGCCCGTTCCTTCAGGGCCAGTGTGGTGCGCTTGTACTCATCTACATTGTAAATAATGCCCACGATGTGGTTGGCATTGCTTTGCAGCTGGGCGTGGATGCGGCACCAAATGTACTTCCCGTCCTTGTTGACGATACGGACTTCCTGGTAGGCCGGGGTGTCCTCACCCTGGCGCAGGGCCTCTGCCCAGACGTACAGAGCCGGGAAGTCGTCCGGATGGAAGTGGCTGCTTTGAGACAGGCTGGCCAGGAAATTCCGGGAAAGAGGTTCATAGCCGAAGAATTCACTCCAGCGAGAGGAGCAGGTCAGGGTATCTGTGTCCAGATCCAGGTCGAAGATGATACCCTCACTCTGACGGGTGAGCAGCTGATGCCGTTCCGCCTCTTTCTGCAGGCGGTCGATGGTCTCGTGCAGCTGGGAATTATCTCGGATGGCATGATAGAGGTACTCCCCACCGTCCGTTTCCAAATAGAGCCGGCTGCGGTCCAGCACCCAAAGTGGGGGCGCATCTTTGCGCAGCAGGCGGAACTGCGTGTCGGCCGTCCCACCGGACTGCAGTTGGTTGCTCATTGCACTCAGGAAGGAGGGGCGGTCCTCCGGGAAGACCAGGTTGAGCAGGGATGAGTCGAATTGCTGGGCGATCTCCTGCTGGGTATAGCCGGTCAGGGCATACAGAAAGTCCGCTCCTGCGTCGATGGTGTGTGCCGGGTCGCACAGGCAGCGCAAAGCAGTACTGACCAGTCCGTAAAGGGCCGGAGAAGCGTACACATCGGAGGATACGACCGCACTTTGGCTGATGCTCTCGTCCTCTGACCGGTGCCAGATGGCAATCACAATATGCTGGTCGGCATTGTCGGTGTTGACGCGCAGGAAGGTCAGGTCGTAGAGATAATATTCCTGCGCAGTGGGGCTGAATACGCGCAGGCGGAACGTCTTGCGGCGGAGATTCAGACGGAAAAAGTCCTCGGTCAGGAAATAGCGCATCTCCTCCACTGTGTCCACATCCTCCGGGTGGATGTTGGAGTGGCGCAGTTGGTCTATCATTCTGTCAAAGGGGGCGAAAGGAATGATCGCGTCCAGATCCGGGTTGGGGTTATAGACCACGTGATATAACCTGTTGTCCAGATCCAGCTCCAGCACCGTGTCGTTCAGATGGTGCAGCAGGGCCTGATACTTGACCTGAGACAGCTGCAGGGAATCCAGCCTGTGAGGCTTCCACTCAGGTCCGGGCAGGGGCATGGTAATGTGGTCGGACTTGGGAGAATATCCGTCCGCATACTGGTGGGCCAGATTGACCAGTTGGGTGCGCACGCGCTTAAAGCACTCCAGCAGCCTGGGAGAAAACACGCCGCATTCCCCGTTGACGATCATATTGATGGCCTGATCATAGGGGAGGGCCGGCTTGTATACCCGCTGCGAGGTCAGTGCGTCAAAGGCATCGGCAATGCCCACTACCTGCGCGCAGATGGGGATCTCGTCTCCGCGCAGCCCTTTGGGATAGCCGCCGCCATCCCACCGCTCGTGGTGGTACAGGGCGATGTTGTAGGCATAGCGCAGATACTCCGCATCTCCCATGCCGCTCAGGTTCTCCACCAGCTGACCACCCACGGTGGTATGAGTTTTGATGACGTCATACTCCTCTTGAGTGAGTCGGTCGGGCTTGTTGAGAATGGAGTCCGGGATGGAGATCTTGCCGATATCGTGCAGGGTGGCGGCGCTGGTGATGATGCCGATGCTTTCCGCAGTCAGCTCGTATTCCGGGCAGGAGGAAGCGACCTCCTCCAGCAAAATCCCGGTGAAGCGGCGGATGCGCAGCACGTGGTTGCCCGATTCTGTGCTGCGGTGCTCGATGATAGCGGATAGGGCGTCCAGCATGACTTGATTGGTATTGCGGATGGTCTGGCTCTGCTCCTCCACCATTTTTTCCAAATGGCACTTGTGCAAAAACAGTTCAACGATGGTCTGAACGCGGCGCTGGACAACGGAGGACTTGTAGGGGCGCGATACCACCTCGGTGGCACCCAGAGCAAAGGCCAGCTCCTCGCACTCTCCGGAGTCGCTGGGAGCAATGAACAGGATCAGGGGGATCTCTTCCTGTGCGTTTTGCCGGCATTGGGAGACCAGCATGTGCACATCGGGACCGGAAAAGAGCGGCAGATCGGCCAAAACGGCGGCGATACAGCTGCTGTTCTGTTCCAAAAGAACAAGCGCCTGTGCGGTGTTCTCTGCCTCCAGCAGGTCATAGCCGGAGTGAAAGATCTCGCGCAGTTTGGCTCGGTCACTGTTGGCATCGCCGATCAGCAGCAAGGTGTCCTTCAGTCGGGAAACCATGGTCATTCCTCCTGTATCGGATAATACTACAATTACATATTAACAAAAGGGGGGATGGGGTGCAAGAGTGCGAAAGGTAAATTTCATTGGACATAAAAAGAAAAAATAAAAAATGAATGCAGGAGCGGAAAATATAACCCAATCTGTAACCGTGAGATGGTATATATAAGTCATAAAACAGGAAGCCACCGCAGGAAGGAGGGGTGCCATTGAAAGTGAATCGCGCCTGGGGAGAAGAGTACAGAACCACCACGATCTGTATCGACTCCTACGAAAACGAAGTGCCCACGGGACGCATTTACAATCTGTATATGAAAGAGGGGCTGTCGTTTCAAAGCACAACACAGCTCCTGCTGGAAATGGAGATGGTGCTGGACCGGATGAACCTCCCGGCATCCTTCACCGCCGGCCGCACGTTTATCACCCCTCCCGATCACAACACGGGGCCGCCCCCGGAACAGCACAGGTCGGGAGAGCTGGCCACCTTCGCTGTGAAGATCCTCTTCCGGCAGCACGCAAGTTGGCAGGGGTGCGTTACCTGGCTGGAGGGCCGGCGGGAGCAAAGCTTCCGCAGCGTACTGGAGCTGATCCTGCTTATGGACAGCGCCATCCAAACAAAAGAAAAAGCATCCTGAAAAGCAAGAAAAGGAAAATGTAAGAAATATTCGATAAGTGGCAAACCGTCCGAAAGGGTGGGACGCAAAGCAAGCGGGCTAAGGCCAACAGGCTATGCCGGCGCGGCCGCCGATATTTCGCTCCCCCAATAAGAAAGGAGAACGAAATAATGGCAAAGAAAATTTTTGGAAAAAGGGCTTTGGCCCTGCTGATGAGCTTTGTGATGGTCATCGGCATGATCAACATCGGTGTGCTGGCTGCGGGCGAACCCCAGCTGGTGAAGAACTACGAGGATACCTACTACAAGCAGAACGGGTCCGCCGGCACCGCCGAGGATTGGGAGATCCATCTGTCCAAGCAGGCGGCCGTCACCCGGACCGAGAACGTCTACGACGTTACCCTGACCGTGGAAACGAAGGATACCAGCGTACAGCTGGGCGGTGCCACTCATGGTGCGGTCACCCTGGTGCTGGACGTGTCCAACTCCATGGACGAGGCGCCTGACGGCTGCGGAATCTGCGGCAAGAGCGAGAGGCACGCCGACCACAAGGGCGAGAGCAACCTGTGTCCCGACGGCAGCGGCAATTCTTACCAGAGTCGCTGGGGCGGCAACACCTGCGTCAACTGCGGCCAGAGAAGGCGTTGGCACGTGCAGGGCAATCCTGTTTGCCGTTACGAGGAGCCGAATACGCATCTTGAGGCGCTGCAGAAAGCTGTGGCCGACTTCCTGGACTGCTATGTGGAAGATGTTAACGACGGCGACAAGCGGCTGGTCAGCGTGGTTGTGTTCGGCACCGATGCCGTGACCCTTCAGAGCTGGGTGGACGTGACTAACGCCACCGCTTTGGCCAACGTGAAGGCGCTGGTCGACGCCCTGAGGACCGGCAACGGCGCTTACTGGGACGATACCTATCTGACCAACGGCGGCACCAATATCGAGGCCGGTCTGGTCCTGGGCCGCAACCTGCTGAACGACAGCGCCGCGCTGACGGGCATCCCCGTTGATAACCAGTCTCTGATCCTGTTCAGCGATGGTGCTCCCACCGCCAAAGTCGGCAATGTGAACAGCACCTCCACCACCAAGGTCGCCTACGGCGGTGACGACACCGGCACCCAGACCGATCGAGAGGACTACGACGATATCGACAACATTTTGGAGGATATCTCCGCAGCCACCATCGCGGTGCAGTATAACTATGAAGACGAAAATAACGTGCTGAGCGATTTTGATCGCGTGATCAACAGCTCTGCCGATACCCTGTCCGTGGACCTGACCGGCGAGGCCGGCAAGGTCATTACCACCGTGACTATCCCCACTGTTATCACCGATCCCATGGGTGAGGGCGTGACCCTGGTGGGCATCAACAATTCCTATACCGACGAGACCTGGAATTTGGCCGACTACACCCCCATTGTTTCCGAGGGGATCACCACCTACACCATCACCTATCAGGTGGAGATCGACCCCACTGCCATTGAGGCGGATCCCGACTACGAGGGTTATACCATCCTGACCCCCGCCAACGGCGTGACCACCCTGGACTACACCGTGGGCGAGGCTGGGACCCCCGTCGAGGCCGAATTCAATGTCCCCGACATCCGCGGCATCCTGCCCCGATTCGATCTGATCGTCAACTATGTGGATGAGCAGGGTGCGGACATCGCCGAGCGGATCGTGGAGACGGATGTCCTGTACGGCAAGGACTATGAGACCGAGCAGAAAGAAATCGAGCATTATGAGTTCAAGGCTTTGGCTGAGGACAGTGATCCCGTTAGCGGCACCATCACCGCCGACACCACTGTTACCTACGTTTACAGCCAGATCCTCTATCCCGTGAGCTACGAATATACCGGCGAAATTCCCGAGAACGCTCCTGAACTGCCCGAGGCTGCCGAGTATGCCTTTGGCACTGCTGTGGCTGTGGCTGACGAGCCCGCGCTGGAGGGTTACATTTTCTCCGGCTGGGACAAGGACGACTTCGCCATGCCCGCCGAGGCCGTGATCATCACCGGCTTCTGGATCGCGATCCCCAAGTATTCTGTGACCTACGAGTACACCGGCGAGATTCCTGCCGATGCTCCTGCCCTGCCCGGTGCCGAGGAGTACGAGGCCGGTGCCGCGGTCGTTGTGGCTGACGAGCCCGCGCTGGAAGGCTACACCTTCTCCGGTTGGGATAAGGTCGACTTTGCGATGCCTGCCGAGGACGTGGTCATCCATGGTTCCTGGACCGCCATTCCCAAGTACACCGTGACTTATGAGTACACCGGCGATGTTCCCGAGAATGCCCCCGCCCTGCCCGGTACGGCGGAATACGAGGCGGGTGACGCGGTCACCGTGGCTACCGACGCCTATCTGGAGGGCTATGTCTTCTCCGGCTGGGATAAAGAAAACTTCGAAATGCCTGCCGAAAACGTGGTCATCCGCGGTTCCTGGACCATTATCCCTCCCAACAAATACAATGTGGTCTATCAGTACGAGGGCGAGATCCCCGAGGGCGCGCCCGCGCTGCCTGAGGCCAAACAGTACGAGGCCGGTGAGGCGGTCGCCGTGGCCGGTGAGCCTGCCCTGGAAGGTTACGCATTCTCTGGCTGGGACAAGGGCGACTTCACCATGCCCGCTGAGGATGTCATCATCAAGGGTTCCTGGACCGCCCTGCCCAAGTACCTCGTGAGCTATGAGTACACCGGCGAGGCTCCTGAGAACGCCCCTGCTCTGCCTAAGACAGTTGCGTATCTGGAAGGTGCCGCGGTCATCGTGGCCGATGAACCCGAGCTGCCCGGTTACGAGTTCTCCGGCTGGGACAAGGAAGACTTTACCATGCCCGCCGAAGACGTGATCATCACCGGTAGCTGGACCAAACTGCCCGACCCCACGTACCCCGTCAGCTACGAGTACACTGGCGACGTTCCTGCTGGAGCGCCTGAACTGCCCGCCACCGCCGAGTACGTGGCTGGTAGCACCGTTACCGTGGCCGATGCCCCCACGCTGGAAGGCTACACTTTCTCCGGCTGGGACAAGGACGACTTCGCCATGCCCGCCGAGGCCGTGGTCATTACCGGTACCTGGGAAAAGGACCCCGAACCCAAGTATCCCGTATCCTATGAGTACACCGGCGACGTTCCCAAGGACGCCCCTGAACTGCCTGCTGCCGTCTCCTATGAGGCCGGCGCCGCGGTCACCGTGGCCGACGAGCCCTGGGTAGAAGGCTATACCTTCTCCGGCTGGGACAAGGAAGATTTTACTATGCCCGCTAAGGCGGTGGTCATCACCGGTGCTTGGACCAAAAAGGCGCCGCCCCCTCCCCCCGTTATGGAAGAGTGGGAAGGCCAATTCGTCCTCACCTTTGACAAGGCTGTGGCTGGGGATCCCTATACTTTGTCCGCCAACGACTTCACGTTCGAGCTGACGGACACGACCCGGTTCAACGATGGCTCTGGCAGCATCTATTTGGGCGAAAATGCCAACGGCATCAAGCACACCTACACCGCCAGAAACGATGGTTCCGGCAAGGTTGAGTTTGCCGTTCCTTTCGTCAAGGATCTGAAAAATTGGGAAGATGAACCCGATGCCACCATTCCCGGCAGCTTCGTCTACACGCTGACCGAGGTGGCCGGCGGCGTTGAGGGCATGACCTACGACCCCACGGCCTATACCATTCTGGTGCAGCTGAGATTTACGCAGGTCGGTCTTGGCTGGGAGTACGCGGTAAACAAGGTGTCCGTCCTCCATGACGGAGAAACCGAAGTGACCGCCGCATTTGCCGGCGGCAGCAGCGTGATCCATCTGTCTCTGGGCGAGGACGCCCTGTACACCAATACCTATGATGACGGAACCGGCGCTCTGACCATCAACAAAGTGTTCGCCGGCAGGACGGTCACCACCAGCGGGTTGGCTTTCCGGGTCGTTGGCCCTGACTCCTTCGAACAGGTCGTCCCCTACGCCGATTTTACCGACGGCAGCTACACCCTGAACGGACTGAATCCCGGTAAATACACCGTCACCGAGGAAAATGCCGCCGTGTCCGGCTATCGCCTGAGCACTACCGGCGAGGGTGAGGTGGAAGTGACCGCCAACGAGGCCGCGGAAATCACCATTACCAACACCTACTCCAGGCGCGCGCCCTACCGGCCTTCCGTCACTCCCGATCCCGACCCTGTGACCCCGGATCCTGACCCCGTCACTCCCGACCCCGACCCTGTGACCCCGGATCCCGATCCCGTCACTCCCGATCCCGACCCTGTGACCCCGGATCCCGATCCCGTCACTCCCGACCCCGACCCTGTGACTCCGGATCCCGATCCCGTGGAACCCGACGCACCCATCGATATTCCCGATGACGACGTTCCCCTGATTGATGAGCCCGATCTGCCCGAGCCACCTGTGGACATTCCCGATGAGGAAGTGCCTTTGGCTGATGTACCCAAGACCGACGATAAGCTGGGTCTGTACGTGACTTTGGCTCTGCTGTCCGGTATTGGCCTGGCCTGGCTGGCAGTGGAAGACAAAAAGCATCGGACCGTCTGAGTCAAGGACTTTGACCGAACAAACGAATAAGCGCAGGAACACCCCCGAGTATACTCGGGGGTGTCCCATTACAAAGAAAACCAACTTTTGAATGCGGACAAGAAAAATATAACCGGATTTGTAACCGGGCTGTGCTATGCTGACGGTGTAATCTGAAGGGGAGTATGAAAGGAGGTCTGCGCCGTGGGGAATATGCGCAAAGTGCTGATGCTCGTGCTGGCCGTGGTCTTTGTGGCCAGCGGCGCGCTGCTGCTGCGGCAGGCGGGAGACTACCGGCAGACGCAGCAAAGCCGGGAACAGGCCCGCCAGACCGCAGGGCTTTTTCAGCCGGAGCAGACCCGGCTGCCTGAAGTGCAGACCCCTCTGGATCCGCTGCCGCCGGAGTCGGAGCAGCCGGAGCAAAGACCGCTGGAGGAGCAGGCGGCCTATCTGTGGGATGTGAATCTGGCAGGTCTGCGGCAGACCAACACCGACGTACTGGGATGGATCAGCATTCCGGGCACCCAGTTGGACTATCCCTTCCTGCAGGGGGAGGATAACCAGTATTATCTCAACCACACCTGGCAGGGGAAACGCAACGCCGCCGGGTCCGTTTTTCTGGAGTGCAAGGTGAGTTCGGACTTCAGCGATTTCAACACCATCGTCTACGCTCACAACATGAAAAACGGCTCCATGTTCGGGTCGCTCAGACAATACCGAACACAGAGCCATTATGAAGCAAATCCCTATATTTATATCATAGATGACAGCGGCGTGCGCCGCTACGAGATCTTCGCCGCCTTTGAGGCGGAGGTGGTGGGCTACACCTACCGCCTGGATGTAAACACGCCGGAAAAGAAGCAGGCCTTTTTGGATTACAGCGCCCGGCGCTCGGTCATTGAAACAGAAATTGTCCCAACGGTGGAGGACAGCGTGATCACCCTGTCCACCTGTACCGGGAATGGATACGATCACCGCTGGGTGGTGCAGGGGGTGCTGACCGGCACGTTTACGGCACCGGAACCGTCGGCTCCAGCGGCTGAACGCTGAACTGAATGGAGGCCGGGGAGTGAGGATATTGCCGACCGAAGGCGCGAATGATGCGCCGGCAGACGGTGCAGCTGTTTTCATAGTTGGCCTGAGGCAGCATGATGATGAACTGGGACACGCTGCACTTGGTTACGATGTCGCCCTGACGCAGGCTGTGGATGATGGTGTCCTGCAGATTGTCCATGGCGGTGTCCAGGCTGCGGCGGGCAAGCTCCTTTTTGCCGTATCCGTGCAGGGAGAGCAGAGCGATGTGGACGGTGTCGCCGCTGCGCACGATGCTGCGGGCCTGCACTTGATAAAGCAGCTTGAAAAAGTCGTATTCGCACAGCATGGCACCCTTGGCGCCTGCCGGCTCTTTGAGCATTTCGCGCACCGTTCCGGCCGGGACCGTGGCGCCCCCTGTTTCGCGGGCGGCATCCCGATAGAGCTGACGGCTTTCTTCCGAGGGCATCACGCCGAAGTTGGAAAAGAGCAGCTCGCTCATCTCTTCATAGGCGGTGAGGGCGCCTGCGCGGTCATCCAGAGCGATGCGGCTGCGCATAAGATGCTGATAGAGGTCCTCGCTGTAGGGTTCGATGGACAGGGCCTGTTCGCACAGAGCAGCGGCATCGGTCCAGCGGTCAAGTTTCTCCAAAAGGTTCAGTGTCTGCTGTACCGCGGAGAGGTACATCTGGTGATAATAGGTGTTGATGGGCATGACCCACGGTTCCGTGGCCAGCTTGGGCAAGAAGTCTCCGCCGTAGATGGAGAGAGCTTGCTCATACAGCTCAAGGCGCAGAGTATCGTCTGCGGTCTCTGCGGCGGTACTGCACAGTCGGTCAAATTCCTCCACATCCAGCCACAGGGGCACGTCGGTGTTCCAGCTGTAGCTGCCGCCCTTGTGCCGGATGAGTTGGTGGCCGGCATCCGCGTCCAGCTGATTGAGCATGGTGCGGGCCCGGTAGAACATGGCTTTGATGCGCCCGCTGGGATCGGCGGCATCGTCACTGCCGGAGCCGCACAGCAGAGAGATCAGGCTGTCTTGAGTCACGCGGCTGTTGCGGGAGTATATCAGATAGGCCAGCAGCAGCCAAACCTTGCGCATACGGTTGCTGTGGTCGTCCACGCGGTTTCCGTTTCGCTCGATGGAGAAACCGCCAAGCATTTTGACGGTAAGAATATCCGACATGATGCGTGCCTCCCCTCCTGACAGGTCAAAGCCGTCCTATATAATCATCATAACAGAAGAGATGCTGCTCTTTCAAGAGCGAAAACAATAAAACCTTTACCGGAACGACAAAAAATGCTACAATTAAGGCGGAAACAGGGGGTATTCCCTGCCGGAGCTGTCTGCCTGAAAGAATGAGGTGAACAACTGTGGGTGAGAACAGGAACAATAAGCGGGTTCTGGCCGCTCTTTTGGCCGCTGTGATGCTGTGGGGTGTTCTGGCCGGTTGTGCCGAAACCACGCAGGGATATGTGGCGGCAGAGGTTGACCCTGTGGCTGCCGTTGAACTGGAGGACGAGGCGGTAGCCCTGGCGGAGGCCCCTGCGGCGCTGCCGGTTACCACCACTGCAGTTGCCTCCGGGATGCTGGTCAAGAGCAACGACAATGGGGCCATCGACTACTCCAACACAGCCGACGGATATGTTATGGTGTGTTATACCCAGCCCACCCAGCTGCGGCTGAAAGCACAGGTCAAGGGGCCAACCACCACCTATACATATAACCTTACAGCGCAGACCTGGGCGGCATTCCCGCTGTCCGACGGGAATGGGAAATATCAGATCACCCTCTACAAGAACGTGGAGGGGAGCAAGTATGCCGCTGTGCTGTCCCTGACCACGCAGGTGGAACTGAAGGACGAATTTGCCCCATTTCTGCACTCCAACCAGTATGTGGACTTTGACGGGGCCCCCCATACCGTGGCCAAGGCGGTGGAACTGACCGCGCAGCGGACCGATCCCCTGGAAAAGGTGGCCGCCGTATACGACTATGTGGTCAAGGGGATGACCTATGACCGGGAGCTGGCCGCCACGGTGAAGAGCGGCTATCTGCCCGTGCTGGATCAGGTACTGGAGAAAAAGAGCGGCATTTGCTTTGACTATGCCGCCCTGATGACCGGTATGCTGCGCAGCCAGGGCATCCCCTGCAAACTGGTGGTGGGATACGCCGGCACGGCGTATCACGCCTGGATCAGCGTCTGGTCGGAGGATACCGGCTGGGTGGACGGCGCGATCTACTTCGACGGTCGGGCCTGGCAGCGCATGGACCCCACCTTCGCCTCCTCCGGCAAGGGCAGTCAGGCCATTATGGACTATATCGGTGACGGTAAGAATTACACCGCCAAATACTTCTACTGATGATCTGCGCGGCATGGCGCAGGCATTGCCCGAAGCGGGCTTGCGGCAGCTGTGCGGCAAGTCCGCTTTTGTAAACGAGGAGGGACTATGAAAGTTCTCAAACTGACAAATGAAGAACTGGGCACGTTGTGTACCTCCCTTGCCCACCTGTACCATGCGGGGATCGGCGGCGCGGACGCGCTGACCCTGCTGGCGCAGGATGAGCAGAACAGGGACACCCGCGCCCTGCTGCACCGCATGGCGGCCCGGGCGGATGAGGGGGTTGGACTGGGCAGGGTGTTTGCCGCTGAGGCCTGCTTTCCCGGCTATTTGTGTGGCCTTTTGAACGTCGGAGAGCAGGTGGGACGGACAGAACAGACCCTGCAGACGCTGGGCGAGCACTATCGCAGCCGGGCCCGGATGGACGAGCGGCTGCGGGCGGCCCTGCTGTATCCTGCTGTTCTGCTGGCGGTGATGTTGGCGGTGGTGGTGGTGCTTCTCGTGTGGGTGCTGCCTGTGTTCAACGATGTTTACGCCCAACTGGGCAGCCGGCTGGCCGGTGTGGCCGGAGGACTTCTGCGGCTGGGACAGGCACTGCGCGCGGCCTTGCCCGCGCTGTGTGTACTGGTCGGGGTGATGGCGGTGGGACTGATTTTGTTCAGTCTGTGGCCGGCGTTTGGACAAAGGTTTGCCGCCCTGTGGCGTGCCTGGCGGGGAGACAGGGGCGTAAACGGCAGGATCGCCGTGGCCCGATTCTTGCAGGCGCTGGCCATGGGAATGGGCAGCGGCATGACCCAGCAACAGGCACTGGAACTGGCTCTGACACTTGCGGACAACGGGAGCCTTGTCCGGCGAGGCAGGCAGTGTCTTGGGCGAGTGGAACAGGGAGACGGTCTTGCCCAAGCCCTGCGGGAGAGTGGTCTTCTTGCCGCAGCCCAAAGCCGGGTTCTGGACGCAGGCATCCGCAGCGGGCAGGGCGAGCGTGTCATGGAACAGCTCGCCGAGCGGCAGCTGGAGCGGGGCGAGGCGGAGCTTGAAAATGCAGTTGCCCGGGTGGAGCCAGTGCTGGTGGTGGTCACCTGCGTGATGGTGGGCATTATCCTGTTGTCCGTGATGCTGCCGCTGATACACATTATGACTGGAATCGGGTGAGGGCCATGAGAAACGCAAGAAGAAACCGTTTTGCCGTGCTGCTCCCCGTCGCTGTCCTGACCGTACTGCTGTGGTTTTTCACGGCGGTCAATGAACTGGACGCGGGGCAGCGGGAACAGGGACGCCTGCAGCTGGAGCAGAGCCTGCGCCGGGCGGCGGCAGCCAGCTATGCCAGCCGGGGAGAATACCCCGCCACGCTGGATGAACTGGCAGCCCAAAGCGGGATCCGGATCGATCGGGAGAACTATGCCGTGTTCTATGAAGCCTTCGCAAGCAATTTGATGCCCGATATTACGGTATTGGTAAAGGAAACATGAAAGAAAAAAGACGACAAGCCATCCCAACGCTGGCGGCATTTTTGCTGCTGAGCCTCTTCGCGGTCAGCGTTTTGGGCGTTCTGCTTGCCGGGGCGGGGGTGTACAGCCGCCTGACCCGGAGGGATGACTGCGCCTATAACAGCCGGACGGGACTGCAGTATGTGGCCTCCAAGGTGCGTCAGGCCCCTGCGCCAGGTGCGGTGCAGGTGGGGGACTTTGGCGGCGTGGTTGCTCTGGCTGTCACCGAACAGGTGGACGGGGCGGACTACGTGACCCGGGTCTACTGCTATGACGGCTGGCTGATGGAACTGTTTTGTGCTGCCCGGGCGGAATTTGAACCCCGGGACGGGGAACGGTTGCTGAAGGCGCAGAGCCTAGAATTGGAACAGCGGGACGGCTTGTTGTACGTGAAGCTGGTGCAGGAGCAGGAAGAGCATATGCTGATTTTGTGTCCGGAACCGGGAAAGGGGGCGCAGTCATGAGGAGCAAGGCACCCCTTAGTGCAATAGAGCAAGTCATTATGCTGCTGATTTTTGCGTTGGCGGCGGCGGTCTGCCTGCGGGGTCTTGCCTGGGCGGACAGCACCTCAAAACACAACCGCAACTGCGACCTTGCCATGGCAGAGGTCCAAAGCGCGGCGGCCATTCTTCAGAACAATGGCGGAGATCTGGCCGCGGCGGCTGAGATCATGGGCGGCCGGGCGGACGAGCAGCGCTGGGCCATCCATTACAATGAGCAGTGGGAGCAGACCGACGGAGCGGGAGCGTTTATCCTGTCTGTCAGATTCCGGCCCACGCCGCCATTGATGAGCAGCGCTCGGATCACGGTTACCGGTGATGATGAACTGCTGGCCGAACTGACGGTAAGCTGGCAGGAGGTGACGGCGGATGAGGGATAAAAGGACTGTGGGCATTCCTCTGGTGGGGGTAAGCTCCCTGCTGACCATCTTTGCGGTGCTGTGTCTGACCGTGTTTACTCTGCTGTCGGTAGCCACGGTACAGGCCAACGGACGGGTGGGCGAGAGCGTTCGACAGGCAGTGGCCGATTATTACGAGGCTGACAGCGCGGCCCATGGGATTCTGGCAGAGATCCGAGCCGGAGAGATCCCTGACGCAGTGGAGGAGGACAACGGTGTGTACCGCTTCTCCTGCCCCATCTCACAGACACAGCGGCTGTGTGTGGAAGTGGCGGTGACGGGGACAGAGTATACCGTGCTGCGCTGGCAGGCGCAGAGCGCTGATCTGTGGCAAAATGATGACAAAATGCCCGTCTGGGACGGGGAAAAGGAGGGATAATCGGTGGCCGGATTGATGGACTATCTGACCCGGGCGGTGCAGGAGGGCGCGTCCGACCTGTTTATCGTCCCCGGTGGGGCGGTAAGCATCAAGCTGGACGGACAGCTGGTTTCCATTGGAGAGGAGAAAATCATGCCCGCCCAGGGCGAGGCGCTGATTCGGGAGATCTACGCTATGGCCGGGCGGGAGATGGACGAGTTTGTGCGCACCGGGGACGATGATTTTTCCTTCTCTGTGGCAAAGCTGGCGCGCTTTCGTGTGAATACTTACCGCCAGCGTGGTTCCTGCGCGGCGGTGATCCGTGTGGTGGCCTTTTCCATCCCGGACTGGAAGCAGTTGGGAATCCCGGAGGGGGTCATGTCGCTGGCAGACCTGTCCAGCGGCATGGTGCTGGTTACCGGCACGGCGGGCTGCGGCAAGTCCACCACGCTGGCCTGCCTCATTGACCGGATCAACCGTCAACGCGCCTGTCACATCATTACGCTGGAGGATCCGATCGAATTTCTTCACCGCAATCAGAAAAGCATCGTCAGCCAGCGGGAGATCGCGGTGGACACGCAGGACTACCTGTCTGCCCTGCGGGCCTGTTTGAGACAGGCTCCCGATGTGATCCAGCTGGGGGAGATGCGAGATCTGGAAACCATCCGCACCGCCATGACGGCGGCGGAGACCGGCCATCTGCTGTTGGCTACCCTGCACACCAAAGGTGCGGTAAATACCATCGACCGCGTGATCGATGCCTTTCCTGCCGATCAGCAGGGGCAGATTCGTATCCAGCTCAGCGCGGTGCTGCATACCATCGTATCCCAGCAGCTGCTGCCCGGTGTGAACGGAGAAAGAGTGTCCGCCTTCGAGATCATGCATATGACAAGCGCCATACGCAGCATGATCCGGGACTGCAAAAATCATCAGATCGCCGGGGCCATTGCCACCGGTGCGGAAGAGGGAATGCTCAGCATGGATCAGTCCATTCTGAATCTGTACCGCAGCGGCCGAATCACACGGCAGACAGCGCTGGAATATGCGGACAACCCCGAACAAATGCTGCGGCGTTTGGGCTGAGAATGAGTGGAAACAGAGCCTGAAAGGGGAATGCGGGAATGAAGCGCGGGACCGGCGGCAGGCGCTGTGTGCGGCATCGGGCAGAATAAAGGATCTGCCCAATTGACACAGGCGGAACAAAGTGATAAACTCTGCGGTGGGGAACATCCCCTGAAAAATAAATATTGCTCCGGCTTTTGTGGCAAATACGCGACCCCGCTTTTTGGTGGGACACGTATTCTTGTTCGCTGAACAAGGGAATCAGGTTAGAACCCTGAACACGACCGGGGAGCAACCGTGCTCTCAATTCGTGCTGTAAGTATGGAGCGCAGCTTTTTCTGCGAAAGCAGGTCACTGGTCGGGAAAGGCCCGGCTGGGAAGGCGAAGTGCGCGCGCTGACAGAAACACTGTCTGAACATACGAGTCAGAAGACCTACAAAGGATCACACTCTCGACCCGGGGGGGTGTTTTCGTGCCTGTAAAGCGGCGGTATCTTGATACTGCCGCTTGTTTTGTCCATGACAAAAGCGGATGCATTTTTGCATCCGCTTTTTCGTTTGAAAGCCGGTCGTTCCCGCTTCGCGCCACACGTTGGCGTTTATATATTCATTCTTTTAAGGAGGCTTTTTATGAAGAAGAGACTTTGCTCCTGGCTGCTGGTATTGACCATGCTGTTGGGACTGTTCCCTTCCGCGGCCTTTGCGGCGGAAGAACCCCCCGTTCCTTTCGCGGCCAAGGGCGGGGAAGAAATGCTGACTGTGCTCAAGTCCGATACTGACTACAGCTATACCGTTGTGACCGAGTACGATGAAAACTGGAATCCCATCCAGACCGAAGAGCGCGCCGTTGATCTGTACGTGGTCTGCCCGGATACGGAGGTCAGCGAGGTAACGCTGGACTTTGGGGAAGAGGAACGCATCGCCTACACATACGATGCCAATGGCAATTATCTCGGCGCCTGCGGTGACTACGGGGACGGAACCATCGGACGGACCACGGCGAACGTCACCGACCTGACTGCCTACGTCCGGGTGCAGACGCCCTATGATGCAAACTGGCGGTCCGAATTTCTGTACGCTGTGGCATTCGACCTGCCTTCCCCTGCGCCGTACGCACCCTTTGCGGCCCTGTTCGGAGAGACACGGCTGCCTGTATCCAAGTCCGAAACGCCCTATACCTATACTGTGGTCACGGAATACGATGCCAACTGGAACCCCATCAGGACCGAGGAGCGCGCCGTTGATTTGTACGTGATCCGTCCCGACACGCAGGTCAGCGAGGTAACGCTGGACTTTGGGGAAGAGGAACGCATCGCCTACACATACGATGCCAATGGCAATTATCTTGGTGCCTGCGGTGACTACGGGGACGGAACCATCGGACGGACCACGGCGAACGTCACCGACCTGACCGCCTACGTCCGGGTGCAGACGCCCTATGACGCAAACTGGCAGTCCGAATTTCTGTACGCTGTGGCGATTGATGCGGAGGAGGAAGAAAACGATGACCCGGCCCCCTCCACTGTTTCCGTGGAGGAGCTGCTGGCTAACATTGCTGCGGGATATACGGACGATTCCGACGAGTGGGTCGTTTTGGATATGGCCGCCTATGAGGATACGGTTTCCGGAGGGCAGTCCAAAACCTCTGACACCGCCAAGCAGATCTATATTGACTCCGCCATTGCCTCCGTTACCGCTGATGGAGCCGAAGAAGGAGACTACGCCAAAGCCATCCTTGCTCTGCAGGCCATTGGTGCGGATCCGCAGAAGCTCTATCCCAAGAACAGTGGCAGCCCCGTCAGTGCAGCAGCCGGATTGAAAAGCATGGAAAGCCACAGTTCCAGCGCATGGGTTGCCCCCTATACCCTTGCGGCACTGAATCAGGGCGACTACGGCACGCAGGATCTGGAGCGGTCCATCCTTTCCGCTGTGCTGGGCAATCAGGCGGAAGACGGAAGCTGGAGCGAATGGGGCGACAGCATTCAGACCACGGCTAACATGATCGCGGGGCTGGCGTTCTATTACGGAAAAGAGGATGCGGCGACCGCTGCCGTGGACAAGGCCGTCTCCTTCCTGTCCCGCGCCCAGAAAGAGGATGGCAGCTTTGATGCCTACGGCACCGGAGCCGACTCCAATACGGCTGCCATGGTGGTTATTGCCTTGTCTGCGTTGGGCGTCGACCCGGACACCGATGCAAGATTCATCAAAAATGAAACCAGCGCTTTGGATGGATTGTTGGCGTTCGCTTTGACGGATCACAGCGGATTCGGCTATACCAACAACGCGGCGGTCAACAGCTATTCCACCGAGCAGGCGTTCCGGGCGTTGGTGGCGGCCAATGCGGTCGCTCAGACCGGAAAGGCATACAACGTCTACGACTTCAGCACCAACGAGGTCGCCCCTGCCTATGCGGGGGGCAAACCCGGCGGAGGCAGCAGTTCCGGTGGAGGCGGCTCCGTTTCCGGCACCATCAAAGTCTATTTCACGCTGAAGACCCATCAGACGACCTGGATCAGCAGGCACCGCGTTACCGTGGATAAGGGTGCTGACGTGGGCGAGCTGTTCCGTCAGGTGCTGGACAGCCGCAGTGGATTCAGCTATGTGGACAAGGGGGGATACATCAGCTCCATCACCAAAGACGGTACCACCTGGGAGGAGTTCAATGCCGGCCCCAACTCCGGCTGGAAATACACCGTGAACGGTACGGCCCCCGGCGTGGGTATGAATGACCGCACACTGAAGAGCGGGGATGAAGTGGTGTGGTACTATGTGTCCGACTATACTGCGGATCCGACTCCCGATGAGGGCGGAAGCACGAAACCCTCCGATTCCGGGAAGGAGGAAGACAAGGAAGAGCCCAAGCCGGATACGCCGGAGGTTCAGGAGCCTTTGTTTGCATTTGCTGACGTGGATGGACACTGGGCAAAGGATGCCATCCGCTTCGTCTATGGAAAGGGGCTGATGGTGGGTACCGGCGAGACCACGTTCGAACCGGAGACCACCGGCAGCCGCGGCATGATCATGACCATCCTTCACAATTTGGACGGCAATCCGGACTTCCTTAAAAATCATTCCTTCCCCGACGTGAAGCATGAAATGTACTATTCCAACGCGATCAGCTGGGCGGTTTCCGTCGGCATCATTGCCGGTTACGGAAACGGCACCTTTGGTCCGGAGGATGACGTTACCCGGGAACAGTTGGCGGTGATCCTGCGGCAGTATGCCAAGGTCAAGGGTTATGATGTGTCCAAGAGCGCGGAGCTGTCCGTCTTTGTGGACTCCGACCGGGTCAGCCCCTGGGCCAGGGAAGCACTGGAGTGGGCCTGCGGGCAGGGCCTCATATCCGGCAAGGGCGGCGGCGTTTTGGACCCCGGCGGCAGAGCCACCCGTGCCGAAGTGGCCGCGATCCTGATGCATTTTATGGAAAAGGTCATGGAATAAGTTTGGAGGGGTCCGCCCCACGGAGCAAGGAGGATAATATGGATAACAGTAGTTTTTTTGCCAATACGGCCTGCCCCTATTTCCCCTGTCACGCGGGAGCGGACCCCAACGACTTTAACTGCCTGTTCTGTTACTGCCCGCTCTACGCTTTGGGCAAAGAATGCGGCGGAACCTTTTGCTATACCGGGGAGGGCATCAAGGACTGCAGCCGCTGCCTGCTCCCCCATCAAAAAGAGAGTTTTGACCACGTGCTGCGGGGCTGCAGGCAGGTCGTTGAGCGCACACGGGAAAGGGGTCTTGAATGAATCGCCTCAGACAACGATGCGTTGGCCTGCTTGTCCTGTCGACACTGCTGATGAGCCTTGTGCTGCCTGCCGCCGCCGGAACAGAACGGATCGGCCAAGCGGTTCAGACCAGCGCCGACTATATGCTGACAGCGGTCCCTGCGCCTGCGGTCGGTTCCGTCGGCGGAGAGTGGGCGGTGATCGGCCTTGCCCGGAGCGGCTGTAACGTTCCGCAGGACTACTGGGATGGCTATTATCAACGGGTAGAGCAGACGGTGAAAAACAGCGGCGGAGTGCTGCATCAGCGCAAATACACCGAGTATTCCCGCCTTGTCCTTGCCCTGACCGCCGTTGGCGCCGATCCCACGGACGTGGCGGGATATGATCTTTTGGCTCCTCTGGGGGACTTCGATAAGGTGGTCTGGCAGGGAGTCAACGGCCCCATTTACGCCTTGCTGGCACTGGATTGCGGGGACTATGAGATGGGGCAGGTGCGGCAGAGATATGTGGACTATATTCTCGCCCGGCAGTTTCCTGATGGTGGCTGGAGCCTGACCGACACATCAGACCCCGACCTGACGGGCATGGCGTTGCAGGCACTTGCCAGTTACCAAAGCCAGCCCAAGGCCGCCGCCGCCATTCAAAAGGCGCTGGACTATCTGTCCGGTGAGCAGAACCGAAACGGAAGCTTCGACACGCTGGAAAGTACGGCCCAGGTGCTGGTCGCCTTGTGTGAGTTGGGACTGGGGCCGAACTATGCCCCTCTGACCGGGAGCGGGAACACGCTGTTGGATGGGCTGCTGTCCTTCCGGCGTTCCGATGGCAGCTTTATCCACGCATACGGTCAGAGCGGAAATGACCAGATGGCCTCAGAACAGGGGTTGTATGCCCTTGCCGCTGCAGTTCGGGCCACGGAGGGGCGAGCTTCGCTCTACCACATGGACGATGTGACCATTTGCGTGTCGGGTGAGTCCGTGAGTGGTCTGCCCGGAAAGCATCCCGACGTTCTCGCCCCGAAGCGCACGGATCCGGGCAGGACCTTTTCGGATATTGCGGGGCACCCAAGCCGTACCGCCATTGAGGCGCTGGCACAGCGGGGCATCACCGCAGGCAAGGGAAACGGGCGGTTTGACCCCGATACCGCCCTGACCCGGGGAGAGTTTACCACCCTGATCGTTCGGACGTTGGGGTTGACACCCATAAGCGGGAACGCGTTCCGGGATGTTGCTCGAACGGCGTGGTATGCCGGCTTTGTGGGAACGGCCCATCGCTACGGCATTGTCAGCGGCGTCGGGGCGGGCAAATTTGACCCGGAGGGCACCATCACCCGCCAACAGGCTGCTGTCATGGTGACAAAAGCAGCCGCGCTGTGCGGGATGGAGACCGGGTTAACACAGGCAAAGATTTCGGACACCCTTTCTCTGTTTGGCGATTATCCCGCAGTCAGCTCCTGGGCCAGAGCAAGTGTCGCGTTCTGCTGCCGCTCCGGGATCTGGGATAACAGCGCGTGGGGTATTCAACCCAACAAATATGTCAGTCGGGCGGAGATGGCCCAGATGCTCTACAATCTTTTGAGTGTGTGCCATATGCTGGGGGGATGACAGCTATGAGATGGAAAACGATGATCGCGGCCCTTTTGACCTGCCTGCTGGTGGGTGGTTGTGGCATACAGGCTCCGAGCGAGCCGGCGGGGAATACCTGTACCATTTCCATCAGCTGCGCCACCATTCTGAACAAGCTGGACGATTTAACCCAGGGCAAGCAGGCCCTTGTGCCTGCGGACGGTTGGCTTTTGGAACCCACGCAGGTGGAATTTAACGAAGGCGAGAGCGTGTTTCATATTCTGCGCCGCACCTGCAAGCAGCAGATGATCCACATGGAGTTTGAGGACACCCCGATCTATAATTCCGCCTACATCGAGGGCATCGGTAATCTCTATGAATTTGACTGCGGAGAATTGTCCGGCTGGAAGTACCGGGTCAACGGCCGGTTTCCCAATTATGGCTGCAGCCAGTATCCGGTGCAAAGCGGCGATGTGATCGAATGGCTCTACACCTGCGATCTGGGTGCGGACGTGGGCGGCGGTGAAAGCCAATGAGGAGCCGTGACGCCTTTTCCGCCTGCCATCCGGTGGTAAATCTTGTTTATTTCACGTTGGTTCTTCTGTTCTCCATGTGCTGGATGCACCCGGCCTGTCTTGGCATTTCTCTGGCGGGGGCCACTGCCTGTGTGTTTGTTCTGCGGGGCGGGACGACACTTGGGAAATCTCTGTTGAGGTTACTGCCCATAGCCCTGTTGGCGGCGGTCGTCAACCCGGCTTTCAATCACGAGGGAGTGACCATTCTGACGTATCTGCCCGGTGGAAATCCCCTGACGCTGGAGAGCATTCTGTTCGGGTTGGCTTCTGCCGGGATGCTGATGGCGGTGCTGCTCTGGTTTTCCTGCACCACCTGTGTGATGACCTCGGATAAATGGGTCTATCTCTTTGGCCGTGTCATCCCCGCCCTGTCTTTGGTGTTATCCATGACCCTGCGCTTCGTGCCGAAATTTAGACAGCAATTCCAAATCGTTCGGGAGACCCTGCCGGAAGATGGCGGCGTTCTGCGCCGAATGAGAACGCTGGTGACGGTGTTTTCCATCGTGGTGACATGGAGCCTGGAAAACGCCGTGGAAACCGCAGACAGCATGAAAAGCCGGGGGTACGGACTGCCCGGTCGGACGGCCTTTTCCATCTATCGCATGGACAGTCGGGACAAGAGGATGCTGATCTGGCTTGGAGCCTGCGCACTGTGTCTCGGCTCCGGCTGGCTGCTGGGTGGCGCTGATTGGCGGTACTATCCTGCCATAAACGGTGCCTCCGTTGCGCCGACGACGGTCGGCTTTTGGTGTGTTTATCTGGCGCTGTGTTTCACGCCGGTCGTATTGTGCTGGAGGGAGGAACGGACATGGAACTTGTTACAGTCAAAAATTTGAGTTTCTCCTACCCGGGGCAGGCAGTTCCTGCGCTGCGCGAATTGAGCTTTTCCATTCGTTCCGGCGCTTTCGCGGTGCTCTGCGGCCCCTCCGGCTGCGGCAAGAGCACCCTGCTGCGGCAGTTGAAACCCGCCGTGGCTCCCCACGGTCAGCGCGACGGCGACATTTACTTTGACAGTATACCGCTGGACCGGATGGATGCCCGCACCCAGGCCCGGCGCATCGGCTTTGTCCGGCAGTCCGCGGAACATCAGATTGTGACCGATAAAGTCTGGCACGAGCTGGCCTTCGGACTGGAATCGCTGGGCTGCGAAACTTCGGTGATCCGCCGCCGGGTGGCGGAGATGACTGCGTTCTTTGGCATGGAGGATTGGTTTTATAAAAACGTGACGGAACTGTCCGGCGGACAGAAACAATTGCTGAACCTGGCCTCGGTGATGGTGATGCAGCCCGACCTGCTGATTTTGGACGAGCCCACCAGCCAGCTCGACCCCGTCGCCGCGGCGGAGTTTCTTTCTGTGCTGGGGAAGATAAACCGGGAGCTGGGGACGACCATCCTGCTCACGGGGCATCGTCTGGAGGATGCCCTGCCGTTGGCAACTGAAGTGATGGTCATGGACCGGGGCGAGCTGATCTGCTCCGGCCCTGCGCAGGAGGTAGGACAGTGGCTCAGGGAAATGAGCCACCCTATGTTCCTTGCCATGCCGGCCCCCATGCGAATATGGGGAGCGGTGGATACGGATGCGCCCTGCCCGGTGACGGTGCGGGAGGGCCGGGAGTGGCTGGCCGGATTTGCGCAGGAGAACGAGCTTAAATCTCTGCCCGCTGAACGGACATTTACGTATCCCGAAGAGACGGTCATTCGGGTCAGCGAGAGCTGGTTTCGATATGAACGCGACGGCGCGGATGTGGTCAAAGGACTGTCGCTGGAGGTTGTGCGGGGCGAGTTTTTGGCTCTCTTGGGCGGCAACGGCGCAGGCAAGACTACCACGCTAAAACTGTTGGCAGGACTGCGCAAGCCCTACCGGGGAGAGGTTGAGGTCTGCGGCACGGTCGGCTTTTTGCCACAGGATCCAAAGAGCATGTTCGTCAAAAAGACCGTTCGGGAGGAACTGCTGTCCGAAAAGGGGCAGGAGTCCCGCGTCGCTTGTGTGGTGAAGCTGTGCCGGCTGGAAGAACTGTTGGAGCGGCATCCGTACGACCTGTCTGGTGGCGAACAGCAGCGGCTGGCGCTGGCGAAGGGCCTGCTTTTGGATCCGGAGATCCTTTTGCTGGATGAACCCACAAAGGGATTGGATGCGGAGTTTAAGAGAAGTTTGGCGCAGATCCTTCAGACGCTGCTGGACCGTGGCGTGACCATCGTCATGGTGAGTCACGACGTGGAGTTCTGCGCTCGGTACGCCCACCGCTGCGCTCTGTTTTTTGACGGCTGCGTTGCTGCACAGGGAACGCCGCGGGACTTTTTCTCCGGCAACCGCTTTTACACCACCGGCGCCAACCGCATGAGCCGGGGAGTGATCGAAGGAGCGGTAACCGCAGAGGACGTAATATTCGCCTGCGGCGGCACGGTGCCCGGGGAACCGATTTGCCCGGAACCCTTAGCGCCACGCCCGGAGGAAACGGAACGCGGCCGCGTTGCTATTCCAATGTCAGGGGAGAAACGCAAATGCTCCCGGCGTGCCAAGCTGGCGGCGAGCCTGATGTTGCTCCTCATTCCCGCGACCCTGTTTGCGGGAGAGTTTTGGCTCGGTGGAAGACAATACCGCGTGGTCGCGCTGCTGCTCCTGCTGGAAATGATGGCGCCCTTCGCGCTGATGTTCGAGGGCAGAAAACCCCGAACCAGAGAGCTGGTTTTGATCGCCTGCCTGTGTGCTATCGGTGTGGCGGGTCGGGCGGCCTTTTTTATGCTGCCCGAGTGCAAGCCTGTGCTGGCGCTGACGGTGATCGCTGGTGTGGCGTTCGGCGGCGAGACCGGGTTTTTGGTGGGAGCCGTGACCATGCTGTGTTCCAATATGCTCTTTGGACAGGGACCGTGGATGCCCTGGCAGATGTTCGCCATGGGTATCATCGGGTTTCTGGCGGGGGAGTCGTTTCGAAAAGGACGGCTGTGCCGCAGCCGGGTAGCCCTGTGCACTTTTGGCGCGCTTTCGGCGGTGCTGATTTACGGCGGGATCATGAATCCTGCCGCTGCTGTGATGGCCGGACTGGAGCTGAAGCTCGGGACGTTGGCGGCTTACTACACAACCGGGTTTCCGGTAGACTGCGTCCACGCCATCGCCACGTGGCTGTTCCTGTGGTTTGGAGCGGAACCCATGCTGGAAAAGCTGGAGCGGATCAAGGTGAAATACGGTTTGCATGGATAAACATAAAACAGCCCGCGTTTCTTCTGTCGTAACAGAGGAAACGCGGGCCGTTGTTTGTGGTTCAGTAGGTTGTGACGGGCAGCGGGTGTTCCACAAGGCTGCGGGCCATGCGGAGCAATTCCTCGCGCTCCTGCTCAGCGGTCGGTGCGTAGTCGTTCCAGGAGGGGGTGTTGGGCCACCGGACGTCTACCACCAACGGGTTGGCGTAGGAGTACAGGAAAAAGCAGCCGTCTTCACGGTCGACGCGATAGCGGCGGCCCTCGGGTGTGATGGTCAGGCCGTCCTCCCGGGCGGTTTGGAGCCATTCCTCCAGCGTGACCGTGGCGGTCAGCACGCTCAGTCCGGCTCCCGTGCCGTAGGCCGAGCGCCAGCTGTCGATGCCGTCGTACTCCCAGACGTTGATGGGGATATAGATGCACCAGCCGTCCTTGCCATCATAGCGGCGAGCGAGGTTGGTGCCGAATTTGTCGGTCCACTCCACCACGTAGGGCGGGGAGATGGCGGTGCGGTCGTATTTGTTTACGTACCAGTCGTGGAGGGCCTCTTCGTAACTGCGCTCGCCCTTGAAGTCATAATTGTCGCCGCCCTGACGTTCGTAACCCAAAACGTCGCAGCTGCCGTCGTCGTAGCGCAGGGCGATGATGTTAAAATATCCGTCCAGATTATACCACTCGTCCTCGGCGTACTGCCCGCCCGCCAGGACGATCTGGCTGGGGTCCGCATCCAGAGCGAGCAGATAGGAGAATTCCCACGCCTCCAGCACGCCGTCCGGGGCAAGGCCGGACAGATCCCCCATCTTTTTCAGGGAGTTGACCTTGGTATCGAGCACGTTGGCGGTGGCGGTGGGGGCGCCGCCGGCGTGGATGGGCTCGCCGTCCAGTACGAAGTACTGGGCGGTTTTCTCCATGGACAGTGTTTCCTCCACGAAAGCCAGGATGCTGGCGTACCGCCCGACTGCGGGCCGGGGGTTCAGGGCGCACAGAAGCAAAACCACGACACAAAGGATGCCGGCGGTCGCGGTGACCCATATCTTGGGTCGCTTCCAGTTCAGGGCGTTGGTGATGCGGGGGCGGACCTCCCCCTCGCCAAAGGCAAGGGGACTGGGGGCGGGGAACCGGCGGTTGGCGGCAAAGGACAGCAGAGCGGTGCTGTATACCTTGCGATCACCGTCTTCCCGGGCCAATACCTGCTCGTCGCAGCTCATCTCCATGTCCCGACCCATGAGGTGGAACGCCAGCCAGCACAGGGGGTTGAACCAGTGAACGGCGAGAAGCAGGAAGGCAAGAGGCTTGACGATGTGGTCGCCGCGCTTCAAATGACAATGTTCATGGGTCAGAACGTAATGCAGTGTCTGCTCATCCAACCCGAAGGGGATGTAGATGCGGGGGCGGAAACAGCCGAGGATAAACGGAGACTGCACCCGGTCCGACTGCCACACGTTATCGCGCAGGATAACGGCACGGGACAGGCGGCGGCGCAGGCGCAGGCAGGACACCACGCTGTAGATCAGCAGCAGTGCCATGCCCGCCAGCCAAACCACCGCGAGGATATCCACGATGGAAACGGGGGCGGGAGAGAAGACGGACGTGGCCGGGGTACCTGTGGCGGGAGCGGAGGTGCCGGGGTCGGGCAGGACCGGGGCGGGGGCGGGCGTTTGAAGCGGAACGACGGGCCGGGATATGTATTCGATGGTACCCCCGGCGGTGGCGGGGGCATCCACCGCGCCCATCAGGGAGATGGGGGCGGGCAGGGACACCGGGCAGATCAGCCGGAAGGCCACCACCAGCCACAGCAGGTAGGACCATCGTTTGGGCGCCCTGCGCAGGAAAAATCGGATGGCCAGCACGGCCAGAATGACGATGGAGCCGGTCAGGCTCATGTTCAAAATGGCGGGGAACAGTACGTGGGAGATAAAATTCATACTCACCCCTCCTTGTGTTCGTCGATGAGCCGCTTCAGCTGCTGCGCCTCCTGCTCCGAGATGGTTTTGCCCCCCAAAAAGCTGGCAAGAAAACCGGGGAGCGACCCCTCAAAGGTGTGCGCCACGAAATGCTCGCTGGCAAAGGCCTGTACTTTGTTTTTGGGAACCAGTGCGCGAACGGTGCACTCGGTATTGTCCGCAAACCCCTTTTCGCACATTTTTTTCAGCACGGTGTAGGTGGTGGACTTTTTCCACCCAAGGGTTTGGGCGCAAAGATCCACCAGCGCCCGGGAGGACAGCGGCTCGTTGTCCCAGATAATGCTCATAAAGCGATAATCGCTCTCACACAGTTTCAGTTCCTCCATGTTGCGTTGCCTCCTTTGGTCTATTACTATCGACCATAATATGAATCTACAACAATAGACCGATTTTGTCAAGAAAAATATGTTACGATTTATTGTTCGCGAAGGAAAGACCGGAATCGGGATTTTATGTGGCCGCAAGCGAAAGCGAGGGCGGCAGACAGGGAAAAGCCGCCCTTGCTTTTTGTCAGATTGTATAGTATAATACCTTGATACCATGGGGGCGTTATTGCCTTTTTTACAGAATTGACGAATTTAGGGGCTTTTAGCCCCGTGACGGAGGGGTATACATGGCAAATACCGAACCGAACAAGAAGATCTGGCTGGCCACACCTACCATGCACGGTGATGAACTGACCTACATGGCGGAGGCCTACCACACCAACTGGATGTCCACCGTGGGTGCCAACATCAATGAAGTGGAGCGCATGGCCTGCGAATGGGTGGGCTGCGGGCAGGCAGTGGGTCTTGCCTGCGGTACTGCCGCGCTGCACATGGCGGTGAAGCTGGCGGGCGTGCAGCCCGGCGAGCGGGTGTTCTGCACCGACATGACCTTTGCCGCTACGGTCAATCCCGTGGTCTACGAGAAGGCCGTCCCTGTTTTTATCGACACGGAGCCGGACACCTGGAACATGGACCCCGCAGCACTGGAGCGTGCCTTTGAAAAGTACCCGGAGGTCCGGGTGGTGGTGGCGGCGCATCTGTACGGCACGCCCGCCAAGTTGGACGAGCTGAAGGCTGTATGTGAGCGTCACAACGCCATCTTCATTGAGGATGCGGCCGAGTCTTTGGGCGCTACCTACAGGGGCAAACAGACCGGCGGATTTGGTACATATAACGCCATTTCCTTTAACGGGAACAAGATTATCACCGGCTCCTCCGGCGGTATGCTGCTGACCGACGACAAGGTGGCGGCGGACAAGGCACGCAAGTGGTCCACCCAAAGCCGGGAGAACGCTCCCTGGTACCAGCATGAGGAGGTTGGCTACAACTACCGCATGAGCAACGTCATTGCCGGTGTGGTGCGGGGCCAGTTCCCCTACCTGCAGGAGCATATCGACCGCAAGCGCGCCATCTTTGAGCGGTACGAGGCGGCCTTTGCCGACCTGCCCGTGCAGATGAACCCCTACGAGAAGGACAAGGCGGTGCCCAACTTCTGGCTGTCCTGTATGATCATCGACAGGGGTGCTATGTGCAAGCAGACGCGCGGCCCGCTGGAAGCGAGCTTTGTGTCCGAGCCGGGCAAAACCTGCCCCACCGAGATTCTGGAGGCGCTGGCGGCGCAGAATATCGAGGGCCGTCCCATCTGGAAGCCCATGCATATGCAGCCCATCTACCGGGACAACGATTTCGTTGCCGCGGCAGACGGCGCCGACGTGGGCGCGGATATCTTTGAGCGCGGCCTGTGCCTGCCCAGCGACATTAAGATGACGGAAGAGGAGCAGAACCGGGTCATCGAGATCGTGCGAGGTTGTTTTGCGTGATCCGATCCTAGAAATTGGAGGAATGGTTCCATGAGACGCGTACAGTTATTTGTGAAACGGGCGGCGGACTTTGTGATTGCTGCCGTGGCGATTTTGGTGCTGATTGCAGTTCCGGTTTTGATCGTTATTCCCATTGCCATCCGACTGGACTCCAAGGGGCCGGCTGTGTTCACACAGGATCGGGCGGGCAAAGACGGCAAGGTGTTTAAGATTTACAAGTTCCGGACCATGCGCATTCCGGAGGAAAGCTTGGATGAAAACGGCAATCAGCTGGAACCCAAATACCGCATTACCAGAGTGGGTCGGCTTTTGCGTAAGACCAGCCTTGACGAGCTGATGCAGCTGTTTAACGTACTTAACGGAACCATGAGTATTGTGGGTCCGCGCCCCACGCTGCCCTATCAGATCGAGCGTTACACCGAGCGGCAGCGCGGGCGTCTGAATATGCGGCCCGGCGTGACCGGCTGGGCACAGGTCAACGGAAGAAACGACCTGAGCTGGACGGAAAAAATCGAGTATGATCTGGAATATGTCGAGAACTACAGCTGGTGGTTTGACATCAAGATTTTGTTCAAAACGGTCGCCGTGGTGCTGAAAAGCGAGGGCATCGAGTTCAAAAAGAACGATGCCATTACCGCAAAAGATGTGCCAGTGGCGGTTGGTACAAACGAAGATAATGGGGGTGAACAAGAATGAAAGCTTTGGTTCTTGCGGGAAGCTGCTCGCAAGTCGTTTTGTTGAATCAGCTTCGGGAAAGAAAGATCGAAACGGTCTTGGCGGACAACAATCCAAACGCCATCGCGATCCCTTATGCAGACAAGTTTGTGCGGGTCAATATTTTGGATGTGGCGGCGGTGCGAAAGGTCGCGGAAGAGGAAAAAGTGGATATTCTGCTTGCGGTTTGCGCCGATCAGGTGCTGCTTACGGTTGCAAAGGTGTCCGAAGAATTGGGCCTGCCCTGCTATATCGACTATGATACGGCGTGCAAGGTTTCGGATAAGGGACACATGAAGGATATTTTCAGCAAAAACGGTGTCCCCACGTCCAAGCACGCCTTTATGGCAGAACTGGACATGGAGAAAATTGGGCAGATGGAATATCCGCTGGTGGTAAAGCCGGTGGATGCCTATAGCTCCAAGGGCGTGCGCAAGGCGGCCAACTTGGATGAGCTGCGGCAGTATTTTGCCGAGGCGGCGGAGATCTCCCGTTCCGGCGTAGTCATTGTGGAAGAATTTGTCGAGGGTGCGGAGTTGACGGTTGACTTTGAGGTCGTGGATGGTACGGCGCATTTGCTGAGCGTATCCAACACCGAGAAAGTCAATTATAAGGATCGGTTCCTGGCCTTCCGTACCCGCTATCCTGCGGCAGTGGACCGGGCAACGATCGCGCGTGTTGCGGAAATCGGGCAGAAAATTGCCACGGCGTTTGGCCTGAAAGACACGCCGATGTTGGTTCAGATGCTGACCAACGGAAAAAAAGAGTCGGTTTTGGAGTTCTGCGCCCGGACGGGTGGCGGCGCCAAGTATTTGCTGATCAAGGCGGCAACCGGATTTGACCCGATCAAGGCGGTGGTGGATCTCACGCTGGGCCTGCCGGTGGAGGTGGGGCCGATCAAGCCCGAGAGTAAGCTGATCACCAACGAGTTCCTGTATGCACACCCCGGGGTGTTTGATCATCTTGAAGGGTTTGAGGAATTGAAACAGGATGGCACGATTGCGGAGTTCTGGCAATTTAAGTGGCCCGGTGCGGAAATCGTGAACGCCATTTCCAGCAGCGACCGTGTGGCGAGTGTCACCATTTATGCCGATACTTACGAGGAGCTGGTGGCCAAGCACGATCGCATGGCGGCGACGGTGAAAATCGTGGGCCGCGACGGCAAGGATATGATGCGGCACGATTTGCTGACGGACATTAAGCCGCTGGATCTGTAAAAGGAGGAACAGCCGAATGCCAATTGAATTTCTGTACCTGGTGATTGTGTTTGTTGTGGCGATCGTGGGGTTTTCTGTACTAAAAAGGCCGTTATATGAGTGTATGCTGGCGGCGTTTGTGGTCCTTGTAGCGGTTACGGGTACATGGACTAAGGTGGGCGTCTATGTATGGGATGCGCTTACCGAGCCCAGTATGTATGTCATCATCGTGTTTGTGGTGTCCGCAGCACTGCTGTCGAAAACCACGATCATTGATGACTGTATTGCAATTATCCTGTCTGTCTTTGGCCGGCTGCGCGGCGGTGCCGGATTTGTGGCCATCATCGGCAGTACGTATATGGGTTCTCTGTCCGGAAGCGGTCCGGGCAACGTGGCGACTACGGGCGTGTTTACCATCCCGGCGATGAAGCAATCCGGATTCCCGCCCCATCTGGCGGCCAATGTGGAGGCGCACGCCAGCACCATGGGCAATATGATTCCCCCGGCGGGCATGATCGCCATTGCGTTTACCGCGTTGGATAAGCTCTATCCCGAAACCTACACCATGTCCCAGTACTGGATGCTGCTGTGGGGTATTGCGGCCATATTTATTCTGCAGCGGATTCTGACGCTCTATTTCCTGTGCCGCCACTACAAGATCGAGGCCATGAAGAAAGAGGAATTGCCCAGCCTGCGGGCTGCGCTGAAGAGCGGCTGGAAAGCGATTTTTCTTCCGGTCATTGTGCTGCTCCCCTTCCTGCTGACCAGTAACTATGCCGAATTTTTCGAGCAGCGGCTGGGGGCGGGGGCAAGTGCCCTGAACAGCAGCATTCTGTTGTTCATTCCTTCGCTGATCGTTCTTTGCGGTATGGCGCTGTCCGGCAAGAAAATCATCAAAAAGTTCACCCCGAATTATGTGTTTGGCCAGATTTGCACCGGCATGACGAAGGTGGTTCCCACGTCCTCTTTGGTGCTGTTTGCATACTTTGTGAGCAACGTGCTTGCCGACATCAACGTGGAAACGGCCATTGGAACCTATATTGGCGGACTGAATCTGCCCGTGGTGGCACTGGCCTTTATCCTGCCGCTGTTTACTGCGGTTTTGGGTATGCTGATCCCCGGATCGACTCAGGTGAAGATTTTTGGCGGCATTTTTATTGCGATCTATGCCGCCGCGGGCGGAAATCCCATGCTTGCCGCCGGTATGCTGCCCTGCATTTGCGGCGCGACCCATGGTGTGACCCCGCCTTACTGCGCCTGTGTATACACGGCCATGGGCATTGCGGAAGCCGACCTTTCGGCTACGTTAAAAGAGAATATGATATGGATTTTGCTTCATTATTTCCTGTCTGCGGCGATTTTGGCCGGATTCATCCCGGTGCTTGGGCTGCTATAAAGCGGAGGAGGTAAGCAGACTGTGAAAAAACTGTATAACGCACTCAACAAGCTATACGGCGTGATGATGTTTGTTTCTTTCTTCGGCGGCTTCGTCCCCGTGGTACCCTTCATCGTGGCGCTGATAATCGGCGGCGAAACCGGGGAGAAGATCTCGCTGTTTCTGTACAAGCAATACTATCCCTGGGTGATTGCTTTGGCGGCCCTGGCGGTTGTTGTTGGCCTGCTTGCCATGTATATAGGCAAGCAGCAGGGGTTGTCGGTCAAGAAAATCAGCGGGGACAGCGCAAAGAAGTGATACGGGGAATCGACTATGATGGGAGTCAATCCAATATGAATATATTGTTTGTTTCAATTAGTTCCATGCCGGATATGGAAAGCCATTCCATTTCGCTGGATCTGCTTCATCAACTGCGGGACAAAGGACATCGGGTGTATGTGGTTTGCGCGGTGGAGCGGCGCGAGAATGGGGAAACAGCCTGCTCTCAGGAGGCGGGTTTTACCGTTTTGCGCGTGAAGACCGGAAACAACAAAAAGGCAAATTTGATTGAGAAGGGCATTACCACGGTGCTGTTGCCCCACATCTACAAAAGTGCGATCAAGAAATATTTTTCCGACGTGAAGTTCGATCTGGTGCTGTACCCCACGCCCCCCATCACCCATTGCGACACCGTTAAGTTCATTAAAAAAAGGGACGGAGCCAACAGCTATCTGGTATTGAAGGATATCTTTCCCCAAAATGCAGTGGACATCGGCATGATGACCAAAAGCGGCGTGAAGGGCATCCTCTACCGCCACTTCCGCCGCAAGGAGAAGAAGCTGTACGCTCTGTCCGACCGCATCGGCTGTATGAGCCAGGCCAACGTGGATTACGTGCTGCGCCACAACCCCGAGGTGGACCCCGCCAAGGTGGAGATCTGCCCCAACGCGATTGAGATACGGGATATGTCCGTAAACCCGGAGGTGCGGGCCGAATTGCGGGACAAGTACAACATCCCCCGGGACAAAAAAGTGTTTGTCTACGGCGGCAATCTGGGGCGTCCCCAGGGCATCCCCTTTGTTATAGAGTGTTTGAAGAAGCAGAAAGACAATCCCGACGTGTTCTTCCTGCTGGTGGGTGACGGCACGGAGTTCAAAAAGTTGGAGGCCTTTCTGCAGGCTGAACAGCCGAAGAATGCCTTGCTGCTGAAAAGACTGCCAAAAGAAGACTATGACCGATTGGTGGCGGCTTGCGACGTGGGCCTTATCTTCCTGGATCATCGATTTACCATTCCCAACTTCCCCAGCCGCCTGCTGGGATACCTGCAGGCCAAATTGCCCGTGCTGGCCTGCACCGATCCCAACACGGACGTCGGTAAGGTCATCACCGAGGGTGGCTTTGGTTGGTGGTGCGAGAGCGACGACACCGATGCCTTCGGCGCGCAGCTTGACGCGGCGGTGGCAGCCGACCTGCCCGCCATGGGTGAGCGCGGCTTTGCCTATCTCAACGAGCACTATGCCGTGGAGCGGGCATACCAAACCATTATGAATGGCAGATGAAGCGGCTATGAAGGTATTACAGATCAATTCCGTATGCGGGATCCGAAGCACCGGCAGAATTTGTACGGACATTGCCCGGGTGCTGGAAGCAGAGGGCCACGAGTGCAAGATCGCCTATGGTCGGGAGCAGGTGCCGGAGCAGTACCAAAAGTACGCCTATGCCATTACAAGCAACTGGGGCAATCGACTGGACGGATTGAAGAGCCGCCTGTTTGACAATGCGGGGTTTAACAGCACTTTGGCTACCCGGCGCCTTGTGCGTTGGATGCGGGAGTACGACCCCGATGTCATTCACCTGCACAATTTGCATGGCTACTACATCAATGTGGACGTGCTGTTCCGGGCGCTGAAAAAGATGGATAAGCCGGTCGTTTGGAGCCTGCACGACTGCTGGTCCTTTACGGGCCACTGTTCCCACTTCGCTGTGGCCGGGTGTGAGAAATGGAAAAACGGATGCCACAACTGTCCGCAGACCCACGTATATCCGGCCAGCTTGGGTTACGACCGCTCCAAGAGGAATTACGACCAAAAAAAACGCGCATTTACCGCCGTCAAGAACATGACCATCGTCCCGGCATCCCGGTGGCTTGGGAATCTGGTAAAGCAGTCCTTTTTGGGGGAATATGATGTGCGGGTCATTCCGAATGGGATCGATTTGGACCGGTTTCACCCCACGGACGGTGATTTTCGCCAACAGTACGGCATCGCGGACAAGAAAATGGTTCTGGCGGTCGCTTCTGCGTGGGGCAAAAACAAGGGCCTGAACGACCTGTTCAAGTTGGCAGATCTGTTGGGGGACGATTACCGGGTGGTAGTCGTAGGCCTGAAGCCGGAGCAGATGAAACTGGTGCCGGAAAACGTGACCGGCATTACCCGGACGAATGACGTGCAGCAGTTGGCACACATCTATACCACGGCAGACGTATTTGTCAATCCTACTTATCAGGATACTTATCCCACGGTCAATCTGGAGGCGCAGGCCTGCGGCACCCCGGTGATCACCTACCGGACCGGAGGAAGCGTGGAAAGCGTCCCTCCGACACAGGTGGTAGAGCAAGGGGATTTGAACGCCCTGTGCGAGGCGGTCAAACGACTGGATACCTGCACCGTTTTGCAGGCGGACTTCAGCGCAGAAACCAGCTTCCGGAACTATGTGGAACTTTACAAAGAAAAACTGGCAAAATAAGCGGGAACGGGAGGGGAGATGACGATGAAATACTTGTATTTTGGTACGATTTGTTCCCCCGGGACCTATATGCCCATGCTGGAAAAGTTCCGGGTCAAACCCTCTATTGCCCCGTTTGCCTTTGAAACCGCGCTGTTGAATGGAATGAAAGAGAACGGTGCGGATCTGGAAGCAATCAGCTTCCCGGTCATTCCCGCCGTCCCGAAAAGCAAGCATCTCGTTTGGGGCTGTCGCAAGGAACGGCTGGAGTCCGGCTACCTGACCACCTGGATCGGCGCGATCAACATTTCCGGCCTCAAACAGCTTTGCCAGCGGGTCTGCAGCCATATTCTCTTGAAGCGATGGCTTCGGAAGAACCGGGATGAGGAAAAAACGGTGCTGATCTATTCAGCCTATCAACCGGTTTCCAAGAGTATCGTTACCCTGTGCAAGCGGTATGGAACCAAGTGCTGCGCCATCATTCCGGACCTGCCCCGGGATATGTTTAACCTGTCCAAGACCGGGACGGTCAAAAAGGCTGCGTCCAGACTGTACGTTAAGGCGGCAGAGCAAGTGCAGGGCAGGTTTGACGGCTATATTTACCTGACACAGGCCATGAGCGAGGTCATCAATCCGGAAAAACCCTTCACCGTGGTGGAGGGAATAGCTGATACGCGGCTGGCAGCCGATACGGTGCCGGAGGACAAGGCGCCGGGGTTTGCGGTCATGTACGCCGGCGCGCTGCACGAAAAATACGGGCTGAAAAACCTGTTGGATGCCTTTGCGTCCTTGGAACGAGAGGACGCTCAGCTTTGGCTGTTTGGTTCCGGCGATTTGACGCAGGAAATCGAAGCGCGGGCCGCAGAGGATGGGCGAATCCGCTTCTTTGGCCGGGTGAGCCGGGAACAGGTTTTGGAGTATGAGCGCAAGGCCTCTGTTTTGGTCAATGTCCGGGATGGCGGAGATGAGTTTACCAAGTACAGCTTTCCGTCCAAGACCATCGAATATATGCTGTCCGGGACCCCGATTTTGATGACACCGCTGCCCGGCGTGCCGGAGGAGTATTACGAGCATATGTATCGTGCGGCGGACAACCGGGTGGAAACGCTGCGCGCGGCGCTGGAAGCGTTGGCGAGCAAGTCGGCGGAGGAGTTGGCTGCCTTTGGGGCAAACGCCCGACGATTTGTGGTTGAAGAAAAAAACGCCCGGGCCCAAGCCGGGAAGATTTTGCAGTTTATGAAAGAGATCAACGGTCGGCAGGTGTAAGCTGCCGTGCCGGGAGGTGAGACCGGTGCCCAAAATCATGCATATCAACTGTGCCGTTGGCGGAAGCACCGGCAAGATCATCGGCGATATTGCGGACCACGCGTCGGAACAGGGGTGGGAGACCCTCCTGTGCGCACCATGCGCCCCCGGCACCAACAGGAACATTCGTTATTTCAGGACCTCCTTCCCCGGGGAGCAGGGTCTGTATCGGCGATTGAACTACCTTTACGGATTTCAGTATGGGTTTGCGCCTGTTTCCACCGCCAGAATCAAGCGGCTCATCGGGAAAGAAAAGCCGGACCTTGTGCACGTGCATTGCACCAACGGATTTACGGTGAATGTATATTCGTTGCTGCAGCTTTTGAAGAAACGACAGATCCCTACCGTGATCACCAACCACGCCGAATTCTTTTATACCGGCGGCTGTCCCCATGCCTATGACTGTGATCGCTGGCAGACCGGCTGCGGAGGCTGTCCCCAAGTTTATTCGGCGACAGGCGGAAAGCTGGGACGGGATAACACCGCAGCCGCCTGGCGAAGGATGAAAAAGGCGATGTCCGGGTTCCGGTATGTGGTCATGACCTCGGTATCCCCTTGGGTGCAGCAGCGGGCGAGTCGATCCCCCGTCGTGGCGGAGCTGCCGCAGTGTGTGGTCACGAACGGTGTGAACACGGATACATTTGCGTTTCGGGAGCGGCTGCCGCTGCGGGAAAAATATGCCGTTGCAAACGGAACCAAGGTCGTGTTTCACCCGACGGCATCTTTTACCGCAGCCGAACAAGACCCAAAGGGCGGCCGTTTTGTTTTGGAGCTGGCTCGGCGGCTTGCAGACGAAAATGTGCTGGTTTTGGTCGCGGGAAAGCATCCGCAGGACCTGGCGGTTCCCGGGAATATGGTGCTGCTGGGACGGATCTCCGACCAAAAGGAACTGGCGGAGTATTATGCACTGGCCGATGTTACGGTGGTAACGGGCAAGCGCGAGACGTTCAATATGCCGGTGGCAGAGAGTCTGTGCTGCGGTACACCGGTGGTGGGATTTGAGGCCGGCGGCCCGGAGAGCATTGCGTTGGAGGAATACAGCCGCTTTGTGCCCTATGGTGATGTGGACGGCTTGACGCAGGAAGTGCGCCGGCTGTTGCGGCAGGAGCACAACAAGGAAGAGATTGCCGAGCTGGGGCGGAAGAAGTATGATGCCACAGGCATGGCAAAGGGCTATTTGGACGTGTATCGTCAATTACTTTCGGACAGGGGTGTCTGATTCGTGCGCTTACAAGCAACCAAACAACAACGAGCACTTGATTGCTCTTATTATGCGATTATGGCATCGGCTGTCTGCGCACTGGTACAGCTGTACGCCTTGCCCCGAAGCATGACAAGGTGGATGTCCCTTTCCAACCGCGTGCTGATGATCCTTTGGATCGTGTTCGTGGGCTGGGCGGTGGTGAAACGGGTGGAGCAGCGCTTCCCGGCCAGGCTGGGCGGCGGTTTGATGGTGATCGTGGGCTCCTTCGTGGCATACGCCTTTACGGTGATTCAAAGTTCTTCGCAGGCGGTAAGCCTTGGCCTGAAATTGCTGGGTTTCCTCATTCTGCCCATGATGTTTTTATACAGTGCCGTGTTTCGAATCGATGCCCGGGCCAAGACGGCGGTGTTGATTTTCGATTTGGCGGTTTCGGCGGTTTTTATCCAGCTTTACAACTCCAATATGCGAAATATTTTTGAGGGCGAATACGAAACGGTCTACTTGGATGTTATCACGTTGGGATATTCCAATCCCAACCGTACGGCGATGTACCTGTTCCTTTGTGCCATAGGTCTGGTGGCCGGCGTTTTTTATTTCAAAAACGTGTTCCTTAAAGTGATCTTCGCGGTGGATGCGGCCTGCATGGCGTGGTTTTTGTGGCAGACCGGCGCCCGTACAGCGATGCTGTTGTTCGTGGTTTTTCTGGTGTTGGTCTGGATCACAGGCAAGCGGGAGCTGTCCGGTGTCTGGATTTGGGTGGCGCTGCTGCTCCCGCTGACCTACATATTGCTGCAGCCGTTTGCGGCGGAGCTGACCTTTATGGGCGAGACGCTGTTTAACGGACGAGAAGAGGTTTACAACAAGTATTTGGGAAATATGACCTTCGGCTCGTTTATGATTGGCAATATGGAACGGTTTCGGTTCGATAATCTGCACAACGGCTATTTGGCCATTTCCGCTTCGGTGGGCGTACCCACCTGCATTGGTTATGCGTTTTTCCTGAAGAGCTATATGAAGCTCAACCGGCCCCATCGTGATGTTCCGACTTTTGAGCGAGTGGCGTTTCTCGGCTTTCTGTGCGCGGTCATGTATACCGGTGCGGAAGCGGCGTTTTTCGTGGGCGGAGCTACCTATGCCATGCTGGTGTTCAGTATATGCGTGTTGTTTGCAAACCCGCTGCAGGGACGAAGCGAGTAGGAGGATACGGATGAAGATCGCCTTTGTTTCGAGTTATCTGTCCATACATCAGCTGCCGTTCTGCCTGGAGCTGTACGCACGGCTCGGCGATGATTTTTGCTTCGTTGCCACCAAGTCCATACCGGAGGAGCGGTTGGCCAACGGCTATCGGGACCTGAACGACGATTATTCCTTCGTGGTCAGAGCGTATGAGGATGACGAACAGAGAGCGCGGGCACTCCGGCTGATCGAGCAGGCAGACGTTGTCGTCCATGGCTCTGCGTCCTGGGAATATCAGTCCGGCCGACTGAAACGGAAAAAGCCGATCCTTTTATATTCGGAACGGCTGTATAAAGCCGGATACCGGTGGTGGAAGTGGCCCATTCACTTGGCGCGATTCTACGCGAAATACGGCAGGCACAAAAACCTGTACCTGCTGTGTGCCAGCGCTTATACCGCCGGAGATTTTGCTAAAAACGGCACGTTTATCAACAAAGCGTATCGTTGGGGCTATTTCCCGGAAGTGAAGACCTACGAGGATGTGGGGACGCTGTTGGACCGTAAGCAGCCGGCGACCCTTTTGTGGGTGGGCCGTTTTTTGGGCTGGAAGCACCCGGAGGCTGCGGTGGAAATTGCCCGCCGATTGCAGGCGGAGGGGTACGACTTCCGACTCAAGATGATCGGCAGCGGCGAGCTGTGGGATACGATCAAGCGGCAGGTGGACACCTGTGGACTGCAGGACCGGGTTGAATTGACCGGCGGCGTGCCTGCCGATGAAGTGCGGGTCCAAATGGAGCGGACAAGCCTTTATCTGCTTACCTCTGATCGGAATGAGGGGTGGGGCGCGGTGCTGAACGAAGCTATGAACAGTGCTTGTGCCGTGCTGGCAAGTGATGCCGTGGGCTCGGCTCCTTTCCTGCTTAAGGACGGAGAAAACGGCTTGTCCTACCGCAGCGGAGACGTGGACGAGCTGTACCGGAAGGTCAAGTTTTTGCTGGATAACCCGGAACGCGGAAAGAAATTGGGGCAAAACGCCTATGAAACCATGACCGGCCTGTGGAATGCCGAGGTTGCTGCGGAGCGTCTGCTGGAACTGGCCCGGGCGCTGCTACGGGGTGAAACGAACCCGGAGCTGTACAAAGAGGGTCCTTGCAGTCGGGCAGAAATCATTTGGTGACCCGGATGCAGAAAACTTGAAACCGAAACGCGAACAGGCGGAAAGGAGGGGTAAGATGAAAACAGTTTGTATTTCAACCTATTGTGAGTGGTCGAGCTATGGGTCTGTTCTGCAGGCGATCGGGATGAAAAACGGCCTGAACGGGCTTGGGTTTGACAGCTTTGTTGTCCGGGATATTCCTGCCCCGCCGGCGCGGAGAGACTTTCCGCTTTCGTTCAGTAAGAACCCCAAAAAACTGCTGAAAAGCATCGTTAATCTATATCATCGCCCGGCCAAAAGGCGGCAATACGAGAACTCGGTCCGATTTATCAAAGAGCACGTCGATGTTCGATACTACAACGACTATGAGGCGCTGCGGACCAATGTTCCTCGGGCGGATTACTTCCTTGCGGGCAGTGACCAGATCTGGCATCCGGCGCTGTGCAAGCCGGCGTTCTTTTTGGACTTTCTCCCGCCGGAGTGCAGGCGGCTGTCCTATGCTGCCAGCATGGGCACAACGGATATCCCGCCTGAGAAACGGGATGCTTTTGCAGGGCTGGTCGGCAAGTTTGATAGGCTGTCCGTGCGGGAGCGGGAAATGCTGGATGTGGTCGGGCCCTTTGTGGAGCGGGAGATGAACGTACACATCGACCCCACATTTCTTGCGGACGGTGCAAGCTGGAGAGCGATTGCCCGCGAATACCCCGTCCGGAAGCCGTACATTTTGGTCTATGCGATTTACTGGGACCGGAAGCTGAACCGTCAACTCAAGGCCCTGCGCAGCAAAACGGGCTGTGAGATCGTGGCGCTTTGCCCCACCGGGAATACCAGCGTGTGGGCAAACCGGAGAGTATGCGATGCGGATCCGGCACAGTTTCTTTATTTGATCGACCATGCGCAGGCGGTGGTGTCCTCTTCCTTTCACGGTGTGGCACTGGCGCTGAATTTGAATAAGAAAGTGGCGGCGGTCATCAACCCAAAGGCGCCGTCCAGACTGTCGTCCCTGCTGGAAACGCTGCAGGTCCCCCGACATAGCATTTCAAATGTCATGGAATTTGATCCGGCGGCATACGCCGGGATTAACGAACGAATCGCCCGGGAACGGGAGCGGGGCGTTACTTATCTGAAAGAGATTTTGAACGATGAATAATATCGGTGTGTTTCAACGCTGTTCCAATTGCGGAGCGTGCTACAACCTATGTCCGGTCAACGCCATTTCGGTCAAAGAGGATGAGCTTTTCTATCGGCCGATCGTGGATACGGAGAAGTGTTTGAACTGCGGACGCTGCCAAACGGTGTGTCCGGTCAATGCTCCGCAATATAAGCAGAAGCCGGTGCGGGCATATGCGGCGATCCATGACGACGAGCGGATCGTGCGCAGCAGTTCCTCCGGCGGAGTGTTCCGCGCCCTTGCAGATCGGACGCTTGAAGCGGGAGGAATCGTCTATGGCGCCGCCTATGCGGACGGTGTGCAAAAGGTCGTCATGACGTCCAGCGAGCAGGTGCCGCTGGATCAGCTGCAAAAGAGCAAATATGTAGAGAGCCTGGTCGGCCTTTCGTTCCGGGATGTGAAGGAACAGCTGGAGGGCGGCAAGTCGGTCCTCTACTGCGGCGCGCCCTGTCAGATCGCGGGGTTGAAACGCTTTTTGGGCAAAGAGTATGACAAGCTACTCACCTGTGACTTCAGCTGCGGCGGTATGCCCTCCCACAAAATGTATCGGCAATGGCTGGATTGGCTGGCGGCGAAGCTCAAGGCACCTGTCGCCGGGGTGGATTTTCGGCCAAAAACGTTTGGCTGGCGTTCCCACGCGGTAAACGTGCGCGGGGAGAACGGGCGCACCTACGTTCGGTTGCGCGGAGAGGATGCTTATTTTTATTGCTTTGTTGAAAAGCACATTTCGGTAAGGGATTATTGTCTGGAGTGTGAGTTTGCCAACAACCACTACGCAGACATTATTCTGGCGGACTTTTGGAAGCACCGGAGCATCTCGAAGGTAGCCAACGGAGATAAAGGGATCTCGCTGCTGATCGCTAATTCCGAAAAAGGGGAACGGGCCGTTTCGGCCATAGCCGGTCAAGTGGCGCTGACGACCCTTGATCTGGAGAGCGCGACGTACAACCTCCGGGAAAAGCAGATCAAAGAGGGCTTCAAAGAAGCGCGGTCGGCCTTTTTGGAGGATTGCAGATCAAAGGGATTTATATTGGCGGCCGGGCCGCGGAAGTACAATTGGAAGTTCAGATTGAAGTACAGAATTAAAACGCTATTGGGAAGGAACTGAATGCGCATGATATCCAGAAATCGTGGGCTGGGAATTGCCCTGTCCTACACGAATACGTTTCTCAGCATGATAAGCGGACTGTTCCTGTCCTCTTTTATGCTTCGGCAGCTTGGCGATACGGACTACGGTGTATATCAGACCATGTCGTCTTTTGCAAACTATCTGGTTTTGCTGGAATTTGGAACAGGTACGGTTTTGTCCAGAAATCTGTCTGCGGTCCGGGCACAGGGAAACGGCAAGGCAGAAATCGAAAAAAACATTTCAACCATATGGACCATCACCTCGGCCCTTTCCATGCTGATTTTGCTGGTTTCCGGTATCTTTTACGCATCCATTGACACGATATACGCCAAATCGTTGACACCCCAGCAAATTGTGGACGGCAAGCAGATGTTCGTGCTGATCACGGTGTTTCTGATCGCTTCTTTCGTGGCACACACGCTGAACGGAATCGTGCTGGCGCATGAGCACTATACCTACGCATCCACAATGGCCATTATCAAGCTTGTTTCCCGGGTCGTGCTGCTGGTGCTTTTGATCGGACGATTCAAGCAAGCCGTCATCATCTGTATGGTGGATGCGGCGATCAACGTGCTGGTCGTTGTGTACACGTTTGTCTATTGTCAGAGAAATTTTGGGGTCAAAATCAATTTCCGTCATTTTGACAAGGTGATCCTGCGCACTTCTTTGCCCCTGTGTCTGGCGCTGTTTTTGCAAACCATCGTCAATCAGGCCAACAACACGGTGGGCAAGTTCGTGCTGGGCGTTATGGCCGGCCCGGAGGACGTGGCTCTGTACTCGGTGGGCCTGTACATTTTCAGTGTGTTCTCGTCTCTGTCGGTGATCCCGGTATCCGCCTACGTGCCGCAGGTCACCAAAGACGTGGTTTCGGGACGGGAAGGATTGGATCTGACCAAGACGCTGGTTCAGCCCTGCCGGACCATCGTGCTTGTCAGCGGATCCATCCTGTTTGGCTTTTTTGCCTGCGGCAGGCAGTTCGTTTCCATCGTCTATGGGGACCGCTATCTGCTGGCATGGGTGATCGCGATCGTTTTGACTGCGCCGTCGTTTTTGAATATGTCCAATGCGGTGGTGCTGAATGTTTTGAACGCAAAAAACAAGCGGCACGTGCGCTCGTTGCTGCTGATGCTCACTACGGCGCTGAATATCGGCATGACCATAGTTGGAATTCGTCACTACGGTATTCTTGCGGCGGCGGCGGCAACCGGTATTGCCACCCTGCTTCAGGTCCTGATGATGAATCTCTATTACTCCAAAGCGATCGGCATTAAAGTGGGCTACCTGTTCCGGAACATTTTTGCCGGAATTCTGCCGTTTCAGATACTGGGTGCGGCTGCGGGATTTGCTGTCGGTGCGTGGATCCCGAACATCTACGTGGGATTTCTGTGTGCGGGCTGCGCCTACGTGTTGGTGGCATTTGGTGGGTTCTGGCTGTTTGGCAAGAATGAAACGGAACAGCAAATGGTCGTTAATCTATGTCGGAAGCTGGTAAAGCGAGGCGTCAGTGCGTGATCCGGCGCAAAACAGGGGAGGACAAATGAGAGGAGCTTTGTGATGGCCGTCATATACAGGGAACATATTGATGACGCGGTGCTGCGCCGCCTGCAATTGACACAACAGGAAATACTGGATGAGATCGTGCGCATTTGTGAAAGCAATGACATCCATTATTACCTTGTCGGGGGTACGTTGCTGGGGGCGGTCCGGCACAAAGGGTTTATTCCGTGGGATGATGATTTGGACATTGCCATGCCGCGGCAGGATTACGTCAAATTCTGCGATCTGTGCAGAACACAGTTGGACCCCGGGTATTTCCTGCATAATATCGAAACGGATGACAACTACTGGTTGATTTTTGCGAAGGTCCGGAAAAAGGGGACGGCGATTGCGGAAGAGGGCCTGAAGCATCTCGATACGGAAAAAGGGATCTACGTGGATATTTTTCCCTTTGACGATGCGCCGGAAGAGAAAAAGTGCACCCGGACAAAGGTCATCAAAACGCTGGCAAACGCCATTTGCTTCAAGCGCGGTGTGATTTTGCCGTACACGAAGAAACAGAAAATGGTGGGAACCCTGCTCCGGCCGTTTTCCATCAAGTTCCTTACCCGGGTGCAGATGAAGCTGATGCTGCACCATGCCAACAGGAATTGCCCGTATTACATCAATTACGGCAGCGGATACGATCCGGTAAAGCAAACCATTCCCAAAGATAAGTATGAGCCGTGCAAACTGGCGGAATTTGAGGGGAAAATGTACCGCGTTCCCAATGATGCCGATTACGTGCTGAGGCGCATTTATAATGATTATATGCAGCTGCCGCCGGTGGAAAAGCGGGTGCTGCGGCACAAACCCGACTATATTGACTTTGGAGAATAATATGAAGAAGTATAATGTTGGTTATACCGCGGGTGTCTACGATATGTTCCACATAGGACACCTGAATGTCATCAGGAATGCCAGGCAGCTGTGTGACAAGCTGATCGTGGCGGTATCGACGGACGAGCTGGTGACGAACGAAAAGGGCGTGGTTCCCATCATTGCGTTTGAAGAGCGGTTGCAGATCGTGCAGGCGCTGCGCTATGTGGATCAGGTCGTGCCCCAGGAGTCCTATGCCATCGAAGGGAAAATTCGTGCAGCCAAGGAATACGGCGTGGATGTGATGTTTGTCGGGGACGACTGGAAGGGAAGCGCCAAGTGGAACAGCATTGAACAGCGGTTGGCGGAGATCGGCGTGGACGTCGTGTACCTGCCCCACACGGACGGAATTTCGTCCACGATGCTGCGGCAAACGCTGAAGAAAAAAGAAAGCAAAGTGTGACAAAACAGCGATTTGAAAAATTATTGTTAAATAGATAGGAGAGCTAACTATGTCACTGTTTAAGGATAAAACGTTAATGATCACCGGTGGTACCGGCAGCTTTGGAAACGCGGTGCTCAACCGCTTTTTGCAGACGGATATCGGGGAGATCCGCATCTTCTCCCGCGACGAGAAGAAGCAGGACGATATGCGCCACGAGTTTCAGGCCAAAATGCCCGAGGCGGCGGAAAAGATCAGCTTTTACATCGGCGACGTGCGGGACCCCGGTTCCGTGAAGAACGCCATGCACGGGGTGGACTACATCTTCCACGCCGCGGCGCTCAAGCAGGTGCCCTCCTGCGAGTTCTTCCCCATCGAGGCGGTGAAGACCAACGTCATCGGCACCGAGAACGTGCTGACCGCGGCCATCGACGCCGGGGTGAGCAACATCGTGTGCCTGTCCACCGATAAGGCGGCCTATCCCGTCAACGCCATGGGTACCTCCAAGGCCATGATGGAAAAGGTCATCGTGGCCAAGAGCCGCACGGTGGCTCCGGAAAAGACCAAGATCTGCTGCACCCGCTACGGCAACGTCATGTGCAGCCGCGGCAGCGTCATCCCCCTGTGGATCGACCAGATCCGGGCCGGTAAGCCCATCACCATCACCGAACCCTCCATGACCCGTTTCATCATGAGCCTGGACGAGGCGGTGGATCTGGTGCTGTTTGCCTTTGAAAACGGCGTTTCCGGCGACATTCTGGTACAGAAGGCCCCGGCCTGCACCATTGAGACCCTGGCCAAGGCCGTCACCGGCCTGTTTGCCCCCGAGCACGAGATCCGCGTCATTGGTATTCGTCACGGTGAGAAGATGTACGAAACGCTGCTGACCAACGAGGAATGCGCCAATGCCATCGACATGGGTGAGTTCTACCGTGTGCCCTGCGACAAGCGTGGTTTGAATTACGACAAGTACTTCAAAGAGGGCGACAAGACCCGCAACACCCTGACCGAATTCAATTCCAACAACACCGATCTGCTCAACGTGGAGCAGGTGAAAGAGAAGCTGTTGAGCCTGCAGTACATCCGGGACGAGCTGGCGGCGTGGGAGAAGCGCTGATGGATGCACTGCAGCAGGGTCTTTTGGCCCTTGTGCGCAGCGGCCTGACCGGGGAAACGCTTGCCCTGCCGGAGGGGTTCGAACTGAAGGCTGTCGGGCCGGAGCTGGTGCGGCATCAGGTGGCGGCGGCGGGATACGTGGGCGCGGTGAATTGCGGCGTTCCCCAGACGGATCCTGCCATGGGGCGGCTGTTTCAGATTTACTGCCGGTCCCTGCGCCACAGCGAGCAGCAGCAGAAGCTGATCGAAGAAACCTGCGCGGCCTTTGACGCGGCGGGCGTGGACTATATGCCGCTGAAGGGCTGCAACCTGAAGGGGCTGTACCCCTCTCCGGAGCTGCGGACCATGGGCGATGCGGACATTCTGATCCGTGTGGAGCAATACGATCGGATCCGCCCCCTTCTGCCGGAACTGGGTTTTTCCGAAGTGACGGAAAGCGATCACGAATTGATCTGGCAGCAGAGCGGACTTTTGCTGGAACTGCACAAGCGATTGATCCCATCCTATAACAAGGATTATCATCGTTATTTCGGCGACGGCTGGCGCCTTGCCACAGAGCAGCGGGGCACTCGCTGGGCCATGAAGCGGGAAGATGAGTTTATCTACCTGTTTACCCACTTTGCCAAGCACTACCGGGACGGAGGCATCGGCCTACGCCATTTGGCAGACCTGTGGGTGTTCCGGCAGGCCTGCCCAAAACTGGACACAACTTATATCTGTCGGGAGCTGAAGAAGCTGCGCTTGCTGACGTTCTACGAAAATGTAACGAAAACGGTGGCGGCCTGGTTTGAAACCGGCGACTGGGATCAAGCGACCCAAATGATCATTGGTCGGGTGTGCGGCAGCGGCGCTTACGGAACCAAAGCGGATCATAACCTGTCTGCCGTGGCCAGAGACGCCGGCGGGGGAAAGACCATTGCGCAGGCGCGGGTTGCCCGAGCCAGAAACATGATCTTCCAGCCCCGCGCTGAAATGCAGAAAAAATATCCGATTTTGGGGAAGCTGCCCGTCCTGCTGCCTGTGTTTTGGGTGGTTCGGATATTCGATGTGCTGCTGCTCCGCCGCGGTCGGCTGAAAAAGGCGACCCGGGAATTCCGCGCCGCCAACACGAAAGCGGTCAGTCAATATCAGCAGGAGCTGGATCTTGTAGGACTGAAATTCGATTTTGAGGAGTGATCCTGTGAACATCCTTGTGACAGGGGCGAAAGGCTTTGTGGGCCGCAATCTGGTGGAAACCCTTAAAACCATCCGGGACGGGAAAAACCGCACCACCGGCCTTGCTGTCGATGAGATTTACGAGTACGATATTGACACCGATCCCGCCCTGTTGGATGGGTTTTGCCAAAAGGCGGATTTTGTGTTCAATCTGGCCGGGGTCAACCGGCCACAAAACCCGGAAGAGTTTATGCAGGGCAACTTTGGCTTTGCCTCTACTTTGCTGAATACCCTGAAAGCCTGCGGCAACACCTGCCCGGTGATGATCTCCTCCTCCATTCAGGCCACCTGCATCGGCCGCTACGACAGCGACTACGGCAGAAGCAAAAAAGTGGGGGAGGAACTGGCCTTTGCTTATGGGGCGGAAACCGGGGCGAAGGTGCTGGTGTACCGCTTCCCCAACCTCTTTGGCAAGTGGTGCCGGCCGAATTACAACTCCGCCGTGGCGACCTTCTGCCACAACACCGCCAACGACCTGCCCATCACGGTCAGCGACCCGGCGGTGCAGCTGGAACTGCTGTACATTGATGATTTGGTGGCGGAAATGCTGTGTGCTTTGGCGGGGAAGGAACACCGCTGTGAGTTTGACGGCATCGATACCGTGCTGACCGACGGTGGCCGTTACTGTGCGGCGCCCATTACCCATAAAGTGACCTTGGGTGAGATCGTAGGCCTGCTGGAGCAATTTAAGGCGCAGCCCACCACCTTGCTTATGCCGGAAATTCCGGCCGACAGCTTTGCCAAGAAGCTGTACTCCACCTACCTGAGTTATCTGCCCCGGGAGAAGGCAGCGGTCCCCCTGAAGATGAATGTGGATGAGCGGGGCAGCTTTACGGAGCTTTTGAAAACCGCCGGCTGCGGTCAGTTCTCCGTGAATATCTCGAAGCCCGGCATCACCAAGGGGCAGCACTGGCACCACACCAAGTGGGAGTTCTTTATCGTGGTGTCCGGCCGGGCTTTGATCCAACAGCGCAAGATCGGCAGCGACGAGGTGCTGAATTTTGAGGTGTCCGGCGAGAAGATCGAGGCGGTGCATATGCTGCCCGGCTACACCCATAACATTATCAATTTGTCCGACACCGAGGATCTGGTGACGGTGATGTGGGCCAACGAGCCATTCGACCCCGATCACCCGGATACATTCTTTGAGAAAGTGGAGGAGTAAACCATGGCTTCTTTCAAGAACAACGGAAAGCTGAAGCTGCTGATCATCGTGGGCACCCGCCCGGAGATCATCCGTTTGGCGGCGGTCATTACCAAGTGCCGCAAGTACTTTGATACTCTTTTGGCCCACACGGGGCAGAACTACGACTATAACCTGAACGGGGTGTTTTTCCGGGACCTGCAGCTGGACGATCCCGACGTGTATCTGGATGCCGTGGGCAAGGACCTGGGTGAAACCATGGGCAATATCATCGCCAAGAGCTATGAGCTGATGGTGGAGGTTCAGCCGGATGCCGTGCTGGTGCTGGGCGATACCAACTCCTGCCTGTCTGTTATCGGGGCCAAGCGGCTGCACATCCCCATTTTCCACATGGAGGCGGGCAACCGCTGCAAGGACGAGTGCCTGCCTGAGGAGACCAATCGCCGCATCGTGGATATCATTTCCGACGTCAACCTGTGCTACTCCGAGCACGCCCGCCGGTATTTGGCTGACTGCGGGCTGCCCAAGGAACGCACCTACGTCACCGGTTCCCCCATGGCGGAGGTGCTGCACAACAACCTGCCTCAGATCGAGGCCAGCGACATCCACGCCCGACTGGGCTTGGAAAAGGGCAAGTACATCCTGCTTTCCGCCCATCGTGAGGAGAATATTGACACCGAAAAGAACTTCACAAGTCTGTTCACCGCCATTAACAAGATGGCTGAAGTGTACGATATGCCCATTCTGTATTCCTGCCACCCCCGCAGCCGCAACCGGCTGCAGGCCAGCGGGTTTCAACTGGACAAGCGGGTCATTCAGCACGAGCCGCTTGGGTTCCACGACTACAACTGTCTGCAAATGAATGCCTTTGCGGTGGTGTCCGACAGCGGCACGCTGCCCGAGGAGTCCAGCTTTTTCACCTCCATCGGCAAGCCGTTCCCGGCGGTGTGTATCCGCACCTCCACCGAGCGGCCCGAGGCGCTGGACAAGGGGTGCTTCGTGCTGGCGGGCATCGACGGCGACAGTCTGCTGCAGGCGGTGGCCACGGCGGTGGAGATGAACAACGCCGGTGACTACGGTATCCCCGTGCCCGACTATGTGGAGGAGAACGTGTCCACCAAGGTGGTCAAGCTGATCCAGTCCTACACCGGCGTGGTCAACAAGATGGTGTGGCGCAAATTCTGACCCAACAAAACAAACCCCCGCATTCCGATATACCGGAATGCGGGGGTTTTTGCGCGCCTTACGGGAACCGGCGCCGGATGTTTTTCAGCAACTCGTTGGCCAGCAGGGAACGCACGGTGTTCTCTCGCTGAATGCAACCAAATTCCGCCTCGACGATGCCCTCGGGGAAAGGAATGAAGCGCACGTCGGAATAGAATCCCTCCGGTGCGTAGGGGACGTCCACATAGGCGGCGATGGCGTAACCGTGGACCAAGCCCAACATATTGCGCAGCACGTTGAAGTTGTTGACGGTGATCTCGTGGCGAGGGGTCAGGTGGATGCCCTTGGCCAGCTTGAGATAATCGGTGATGGATTGGGTGTTGAATTCCCGGCCCGCCAGATGGAGGAAGGGCAGGCTGCGGATTTTGTCAAAATCCACCTGCGTGTCCTCCGCGGAAAAGTGAGGATTGGAAGCGCTGACGTAAATGCCCGTCCGCATTTGTCCAATGGTGTGGTATTCCAGCTTTCGCAAGCTCAGCTGCCGCATCAGTACCGACTTGGTAAAGCTGTAAACGGTGCAGAAGCCGATCTCCGCCCGGCTTTGCGCCACGTGGTCCAGAAGCTTGATGCCGGAGGAGTCCAGCAGATTGATTTTGACGAAGTTTTGGTCGTACCGCTGCAACAGACGGGCGACCTCCACCTCCACCACCCGGTGACTGACGGACACCAAATTCAGCTCCAGAGATACCCGGGCATTGTCTGCCCGGCAGGCGGCGGTCATGGCGTCCACCTGTTGCAAAATTTCCCGGGCGCGGTCCACAAACTCTGCCCCGGCGGCAGTCAGGGTCATGCCGGTACTGCTGCGGTGGAACAGTTTGACGTTCAGCTCTTCCTCTGCTCGCTTAATGGACAGGGACAGATTGGGCTGGGACACGAACAGGTTGGCGGCAGCCTGCGACAGGGTGCCGGTGTCGGAAACCTCGATAATCTGCTCTAGCTGCGAAAGATTCATGGCAACCTCCAAGATATTAAAAAAATTAATGATTGGGAATTGCAAAATCAGTGTAGCATGCAGCATAAGAAAACGCAAGGAGGAATTTGAGCTTGAGCGGGGCGGCTTTTGCCGGGCGACTGTGGGAAAGAACTTGCTATAAATTTTGCTTATACCACCCCATTGCAGATTGGAAATGGCGCGGGAGAGAGCGGTGTGATAGAGTGTACTTATAATATGGCGGCTTGTAGGCTGCGAAGGAAAATGAGGTGCAAAACATGGGGAAACCCCTTGACGGAGTAAAAGTGGTGGAGCTGGCCACCTATGTGGCGGCCCCTGTGGTGGGCAGAATCCTGCGCGATTTAGGCGCCGATGTGGTGAAGATCGAGGGTCGCGGCGGCGATGCCTGGCGTATGACGGCCATGGGCATGACGGGAACGGGCGACGACGAAAACCCGGCCTTTGACATCTTTAACGCGGGCAAGAAGTCCATCTGCCTGAATTTGAAGACGGAAAAAGGCAAAGAGGTCTTTTTTAAGCTGTTGGAGAATGCGGATGTACTGGTGACCAACACCCGGCACCAGTCCCTTGTGAAGCTGGGCGTGGACTATGACAGCTTGAAGGACCGTTTTCCCCGGCTGATCTACGCCACCCTCACCGGCTATGGCTACGAGGGTTCCGACTGCGATGCCCCCGGCTTTGACAACGTGGCCTTCTGGTCCCGGCCCGGCATTTTGGCGGACCTGATGATCGATGCCCCCGGCAACTACCCCATGAACACCCGGGGCGCTATGGGCGACGTGACCTCCGGCTCCATCCTGTTTGGCGGCGTGATGACCGCCCTGTATCAGCGGGAAAAGACGGGCCGTGGCGATTTTGTCACCATGTCCCTCTACAATGCCGGAATCTGGGTGTCCGGTGGCTGCCTGATGATGGCGGAAAAGCCGTACAGTTACCCCTTCCCGGCACCGAGATTTGGCAACAGCAATCCTATGAACCTGCCCTACCGATGTGCCGACGGACAGTGGATGCGCTGCACCATCTTTGAGTACGAGCGCTATGCGGACAAAATGTTCCGCGCCCTGGGCATTGCCGACGAGATCGCGGCGTTGGGCATTACGGATATGAATTCCCTGATGGCGGGGGCGGATCGGGCCGGCCCTCTGTTTGAGCGGGCCTTTGCCACCAAGACGGTAGAGGAATGGCTGGTTATCTTCAAGGAACTGGATGTGGTGTGCGGCAGATTGAGCCACTTCGCCGATGTGTTTGAGGATGAGCAGGCCCTTGCCAATGAGTATGTTCAGTCCTATCACTGCCTGAACGGCGCGGAGCGGATGCTCACCACGGCGCCGGTTCGCCTCGGCTCTCAGGGTGCGCTGGGGATCGGTGAACCCTTTGCCCCCGGTCAGCACGCCGAGGAGATCCTGCGGCAACTGGGATATTCCGAAGAGGAGATGGCCGGAATGAAAGAGGCCGGCGCACTGTATTGAGGAGGGGTACCCATGGCAGAGTATCAAGAGCGAAGCCTGTGTTTTGACGATATCGAAAAGGGGCAGGGATACCTGACCAGCAGCTGCGTCGTCACCGGTGAGGATGTGATGGAATTTGCGCGTCTGACCGGTGACCACAATCGCCTGCACACCGACCCGGAGTATGCCAAGGGTACGGCCTTTGGGGAGCCCATTGCCCACGGTTTGCTCACACTGTCAGTGGCCAACGGCCTTTACATGCAGCTGGGCCTGTTTGAGGAATACACCGTTGCCAATCTGGGCATTGAAAGCTGGAACTTCAAAAAGCCGGTATTCTTCGGAGACAGTCTGCACGTTCACCTGCAGCCGGACGGCAAGCGGCAGACCTCTGACCCTCGGCGAGGAGTGATTCGCTGGAAGGTGACGGTGGTTAACCAAAAGGACGAAGCGGTAGCCGATGGCATTTGGGTCAAGATGTTCCTGACTCGGGTTGCCGTGGAACAAAAAAGGAGGAACATGTATGAATCGGGAAGTAGTTGTTGTAGACGGAATGAGAACGGCCTTCGGACGGCTGGGCGGCTCTCTGCGGAGTTTTTATACCACCGACCTGTGTGCGGCGGTTTGGGTGTGTCTGCATTGTTTGAACGGATTTGATTATTGAAAGGAGAAACTAATTATGAAAAATTTGGCTGGAAAATTTGCGATTGTTACCGGTGCGGGCAAGGGCATCGGTGCCGCCATCGCCAAACGCTTTTTGGAAGAGGACATCGCCGGTGTGGCGCTGTTGGACATGAACTTCGAGCTGGTGCAAAAGACCGCCCAGGAGTTGGACCCCACCGGCCAGCGCGCGGTGGCCTACGCCTGCAACATCACCGATACCGAGCGGGTCAGTGCCGTGGTGGACGAGATCGTGGCCAAATTCGGCCGCATCGACATCCTCATCAACAACGCCGGCATCACCAAGGACCGCATGCTGCACAAAATGGCGGATGAGGACTGGATGGCGGTGCTGAACGTCAACCTGACCGGCACCTACAATATGTGCCGCAAGATCGTGCCCATGCTGCGGGAGCAGGAAAGCGGCAGCATCGTCAACGTGTCCTCCACCGCCGCCTACGGCAACGCAGGACAGACCAACTATTCCGCCACCAAGGCCGGTCTGCAGGGCTTTACCCGCGCCCTGGCGCTGGAGCTGGGCCGCAAGAATGTCCGCGCGAACTGTATTGCACCCGGCTTTATTGAGACCGACATGATGCTGGCGGTGCCTGCCGAGCAGCTGAAGGCCTCCATTGAGAACAAGGTGCCCATGCACCGGCTGGGCCAGCCGGAGGAACTGGCGGCCGCCGTGGCCTTCCTGGCCGGCGATGATGCCAGCTGGATCACCGGACAGACTTTGTTCGTCAGTGGTGGCTACCGTATGCCCTGATCAGACAACGAAAAAGTGGTAAGGAGCCAAGCTCCTTACCACTTTTTTAGTTTTTCGGGCAGCTTTTCCAACAAAAAGCGGGCGCACAGTCCGGTGAACAGGCCGGTCCCCATACCGCACAGGATCAGCCAGGGCAGATAAACGATCAGGGCCGGGGTGCGGGTCAATGCGATGGCCACGGCAATTTGCCCGATATTGTGGCAGATACCGCCGATGACCCCGGCGACCCAAAGCTGCCGCCGGGTCAAAACTCGGTGCAGCAGCCACACAACGGAAAAGCACAAAAGTCCGCCGGCCAGGCTGTAAAACAAGGTGGTGCCGCGACCGGAGAACAGGCTGCCCAGCAGGATGCGGGCCAGCAGCACCAGCAGAGTGTCCCCGGGACCTGCGGTAAACAGGGCATACAGCGTGATCACGTTGGCAAGACCCAGCTTGGCTCCGGGAACGGGCAAGGGGTTGGGCAGCAGTCCCTCCAGCAGGTGGATGGACAGCGCCGCCGCGGTCAGCAGGGCCAGTCGGGTCAACCGCCGGACCGAGGCGCTAGTTTGTAACGGCGTCAAAGGGAGTGTCGCCTCCTTTCGGCTGAATGACAAGTCCGTGGGGCAGGCAGACGATGGGATACCCCTCCGTCCGGGACCAGCCCTGATTTACACACAGGCCGTCCGGACAGGTGGCCTGCTCCACCCGGATGCGCCCGCCGGATACTGCCACGGTATTGGTCCCGCCGTTGGGGGCGGTGATGGTGAAGCGGGCATCTTGGCCAAGAGGGACCGTGCGGATCAGGATGCCGTTTTGATAAATGTCGGCGGCGGAAGCGACCTGCTGGGGCAGGGGGAACAAAACGATGGCGACCGCGCACAGGAGGGCCACGGCGGCAAAGATCAGGATCCAATGCTTCGTTTTCATCGCAGTACCGTCACCTCCCGGTCCCCGTAGCCGCCCATGAGGGAGAAGCCGGCTTCCAATCCGGCAGTGATGATGACGGAGCCGTCCTCGCGGACAAGGACCGCATCAAAGTCCCGGTGTTCCCGCCAGTGCTCGGCGGCTTTGTCCGGGCCCATGACAAATAGGGCGGTGGACAGGGCGTCGCACAGGGCGCCGGAAGGGGCCACGACGGTCACGGAAGTCAGACCGGTCCGGGCCGGATAGCCGGTAGAGGGGTCAAGGATGTGCCAATAGGTTTGTCCGTTTTCCGTAAAGCTGCGCTGATAGCCGCCGGAGGTGACTACGGCGCAGTCGCGGACGGACAGGCGGGTCAGCATATTCTCGCTGTCCGGGTCCTGAATGCCAACCACCCAGTCCGAGCCGTCCGGCTTTGTGCCGATGGTTTGAATGTTGCCCCCGAGGCGCAGGATAGCGGAGGAGATCCCGGCCTGTTTCAACGCCTCGGCCAGTCGGTCGCCGGCCCAGCCCTTGGCCACGCCGCCAAAATCCAGCATGGCGCCGGGGGAGAGGGTCAGGGTATCTTCGGTCAAAACCACCTGCTCCGCGCCTACGAGAGGCAGCAGACGGTCAAGCTCTGCCTGTGACGGGACCCGGTGCTGCCGGGTGGTGAACCCCCACGCCCGGACCAGGGGGTAGACGGTGGGGTCCATGGCGCCGCCCGTGCGGTGGGACATGGAAAGCGAAAAGCGGACCAACTCCGCCGTGGCGCTGTGGACGGATACGGGCTGACCGTTGGCGTTGTTGGCGGCGAAAACTTCGCTGCCGGGGTCGGTGACGGACAACGATTTCTCCAGCTCCATCACGGTCTGCTGCGCCCGGGCCAAAGCCGCCTGTGCGTTGTCGCCGTAAGCGGTCAGGTGCATAAAGGTGTCCATGGCCGTAAACTGCACGTCGGCAGGATTGGGAGCGGAATTGCCGCAGGAGCACAGCAGGATAAGGCAGACGGTCAAAGCGGCTAAACGCCGCAGAGAGCGAGCCATGGGAACACCTCCTTTCCATCGTTGTCCTTATCATACCACACCCGGGGCTGATTGTCATGGTCGGAACGGGTTAGCATTGATTTTTTTCTTCGTTTCGTGTACACTATACCATGCAGAAATGTGCGAAAGGAGTGGGGCGAATGGGCTTCACCTTTGAACAGTACCGCCAGAGTGCGGACTATATTGCGGACAAGCTGGGCGGGTTTGTGCCCAGGGTCGCCATGATTTTGGGTTCCGGTCTGGGTGAACTGGGGGACACGGTGGAACATCCCGTCATTATCCCCTACGGCGAGATCCCTCATTTCCGAGCCTCCACGGCCCCCGGGCATAAGGGCCGGTTCGTCTTTGGTATGCTGGAGGGGAAACCCGTGGCCGTCATGCAGGGCCGGATGCACCACTACGAGGGGTATTCCTATGAGGAAGTTTCCTACGCTGTGCGGGTTCTGCGCCTGCTGGGGTGCGAGACCCTTATCGTCACCAACGCCGCCGGATGTGTGCGCACCGACTGGCAGGCGGGTGAGCTGATGCTCATCACCGACCACATCAAAATGTTTTCCGAATCCCCGCTGCGGGGGGACAACATCCCCGAATTTGGCGTTCGCTTCCCCGATGCGTCCAAGCTCTACACTCCCGCCCTGCGGGACCTGGCCCGTCAGGTGGCGGCAGAGCAGGGCATCACCCTGCGGGAGGGCGTGTACTTCTATTGCTACGGCCCCCAGTACGAAACTCCGGCGGAGATCCGTGCCGCCCGGGTGCTGGGCGGCGACGCCGTGGGTATGTCTACCGCGCCGGAGGTCATCGTGGCCGGCCACTGCGGTATGCAGGTGCTGGGGTTCACCCTGCTGTCCAACATGGCGGCAGGGATCCTGGACCAGCCGCTAAGCGAGCAGGAGGTGCTGGATGCCGGCCGTGCCGCCCGGGTGCAGTTCTCCGCTCTGGTGCGGGGCTGCCTGAAGAAGCTGTAAGGGGGTATGGATATGCTGACCCTGTTCAACCGAAAAGAACTGTTGACCACCTGGTCCGTTCAGGAGCAGGCCCGTGTGCGGGACCTCTTGGCGCAAAACCGTATTGACTATCGGATTAAGGCGGTTAACCCCACGGCCCGGGCAACGTTCGGCGATGTGGGCCGCAGCCGGACCGGCAGCTTTGGGGTCAATGCGGACTGCACCTACCAGTATTATATCTACGTGCATAAAAAAGACTATGACCGGGCGCGGTCCTTGCTGTGAGAGTTGGAGGAATCTTTATGTCCATTCTTTTTGAACACGCCTGCGTCCTGACCATGGACGGCAGCCGTACCGTTTTGGAACACGCTTTCGTGGCGGTGGAGGGTACTTGCATCACCTGCGTGGGACAAAGCCGGCCCGAGGGCAGCTTCGAGCGGACCGTCGATTGCACCGGAAAGGTGCTGATGCCCGGCTTTGTAAATGCCCATACCCACGTTCCCATGGCCCTTTTGCGGGGCGTGGGCGGCGGGTTGGACCTGCACCACTGGCTCAACGACTGCATTTTCCCCACCGAGGCAAAGCTGGACGACCGGGCGGTGTCCGCCGGGGCGGCGCTCGGCCTTGCGGAGATGATCGCCGCCGGCGTGACCTGCATTGCCGATATGTACATGCACACCGATGCCATCGCCAAGGAGATCGCGCGCGCGGGCATCAGCGCCAACCTGTCCTGCGGCGGCGTGTATTTTGGCGCGGCGGAAGATTTTTCGCCCGACAGGTGCGGAGATTGCCGTAATCAGCAAACCCTGACCGAACGCTGGCACAACTTCGACAATGGCCGCATCCGGGTGGATGCCTCCATCCATGGGGAGTACACCTCCAACGCCCCCCTGTGGCGGTGGATGGGGCAGTACGCCGCCGACCACGGCCTGCGTATGCACGCCCATGTGTCGGAAACGGCTGCGGAGCATCAGGCGAGCCTTGACCGCAATGGGAAAACTCCCTTACAGGCGCTGGACGAATGCGACGCGTGGGTCAATGGCGGCATCGCCGCGCACTGTGTCTATACCACGCCGGAGGACTGGACGCTGATGGCAAAGCGGGACGTGTCCTGCATTCATAATCCGTGGTCCAACCTGAAGTTGGGCTCCGGCATCGCCCCCACCCGGGCCATGAAGGAGGCCGGGGTGCGCTTGGCGCTGGGCAGTGACGGCATGGCATCCCACAATGCGGCGGATCCCTTCTCCGATATGAAGCTGGCCGCCTGCCTGCCCTGCGGGGCGGGCCGGGATGCCACGGCCATGGGTGCCTGGGACGCGCTGGAAATGGCCACGGTCAACGGTGCGGCGGCTCTGGGCCGCACGGATACCGGCATGATCGCTCCGGGTAAGACGGCAGATCTGATCTTGGTGGATCGGTCCGCCCTGAACATGACACCCTGCCATGCGGTGGAGGAAAATCTGGTTTATTCCGCCCGTCCCGACAATGTGGTCATGAATATGGCCCGGGGACAGGTCATATATGAAAATGGGGTGTACCGCACGCTGGACCTGGCGCGTATCCGCGCGGAGGTGGAGCAATACGCCCTGCCCCTGCTGTTTGGCTGAGGGGCAAATTCTTCGGGAGGCATAAACTATGTCGGAACGCAAAAATACTATGTTTGGCGGAGTGGCCATTTTGGCCGCCGGTATCGCCATCGTTAAACTCATCGGTGCGCTGTTCAAGATCCCCCTGTTTAATATTTTGGGGGATGCGGGCTCCACGGACTTTTATAACGCCTACAGCATTTACGCTGTGCTGTTGACCATCGCAACGGCGGGCCTGCCCGTGGCCCTGTCCAAAACGGTGTCCGAGGCCAACGCCCTTGGCCGCCCCAACCAGAAGCAGCGGGTGTTCCGGGTGGCGCTGAGCGCGTTTTTGACCGTGGGCATTTTGTTCTTTCTCATTATGTGGTTTGGGGCAGATCAGCTGGCCGCCGCCATGAACAACACCCACGCCGCCCCCGGCATCAAGGCGCTGGCCCCTGCCGTGGTGTGCGTGGGCTGCCTGTCGGCATTCCGGGGCTATGCACAGGGCCATATGAATATGACCCCCACCTCCGTGTCCCAGATCATTGAGGCGTTCTGCAAGCTGGTGCTGGGTTTGGCGCTGGCGGCCCTGATCATGAACCCCGCCTTCCCCGTGGCGATGGAGGAGGAGCGAAACTCCCTGGCTGCGGCGGGCGCCATTGTGGGCGTAACGGCGGGCACCATTCTGGCCCTTGTGTACATGGTGACCAACTTCGTGCGCACCCGGGCCCGGACCGCCTGTGTCAGCGAGGATAAGCCGCTGCCCGGCGGGCAGATTTTGAAGAATTTGCTGCGCATTGCCATTCCCATTACGCTGTCTACTTCGCTGGTGCCGCTGATCAACGTGCTGGACAACGCATTGGTGCAGGGGCGGCTGCAGGATGCGCTGGGCATGACCGAGCAGGCCAGCCGCGCGCTGTACGGCAACTACACCGTGGCCATCAGCCTGTACAACCTGCCCAGCTCCTTTATGACGGCGCTGACGGCCGCCATCATCCCGGCTATCTCGGCTGCGCTGGTGCGCGGGGACCGAAAGGGGTCGGCACAGATCACCGGTTCGGTGCTGCGGATCACCGCTCTGCTGTCCATTCCCATGGGTGTGGGTTTGCTGGCCCTTTCCGGGCCCATCATGCGGCTGCTTTATCCCAACTACGACGTGGCGCTGACCGGGCCCATGCTGGCCATCCTGGGCCCCGCCTCCGTTTGCGTGTGCCTGGTTTTGGTGTGCAACGCGGTGCTGCAGGCCCACGGATACGTCAGTCTGCCGATCATCACCACGCTGCTGGGCGGTGCAGCCAAACTGACGGCCAACTACCTGCTGGTGTCCGTCCCTGAAATACACGTATTCGGTGCTCCGGTGGGTACCCTGCTTTGCTACGTGGTGGTGCTGGTGCTGGATCTGATCGCGTTGAAGTACATCGTGCCTGAGGTGGGCAGCTACGTACGGGTCTTTGTCAAACCGGCGGCGGCCGGCGTGATCATGGGCGCGGGTGCCTGGGCCGCTTACGGACTGCTGGAGCGGGCGCTGATCTGCCTGGGTATGACGCAGGATGCAGGGGTGCAGACCCTTTCCCGTATGGGAAACGCAGTGGCGGCGTTCGGAGCGATCGGTGCGGCGGTCATCGTTTATTTTGCACTGGTTCTGCTTACCCGGGCTATTTCCAAAGAGGACCTGCTTCTCATGCCCAAAGGGGAGAAAATTGCAAAAATTTTGCATTTTTGACACAAATTTTACAAAAAACCCTTGCAGAGGAGAGAAAACTGTGGTAGATTTTATGCATAAGGATTTTTACAATGTCGGAGATTTGGTTCAAATCGTCGATTTGCTGCGCGGGCCGGGTGGCTGCCCCTGGGATCGGGAGCAGACACACGCCAGCATTCGCAAGGATCTGCTGGAGGAGGCCTACGAGGCGGCAGACGCGATCGACACCGGGAATCTGGACAACTTGAAAGAGGAACTGGGCGACGTGCTGCTGCAGGTGGTGTTCCACACCAGCATTGAGCGGGAATTGTCCGGACTGACTCTGGACCAGGTGGCAGACGGCATATGTAAAAAACTGATTTTCCGCCATCCTCATGTGTTCGGGTGTGTGCAGGTGGAGAACACCGCCGAGGTGTTGACCAACTGGGAGGCACTCAAGAAACAGGAGAAGGGTCAGCGGACCCGGACCGACGTGCTGCGGGCGGTTGCCCGCGCGCTGCCCGCTCTGTGGCGAGCGGAAAAGGTGCAGAAGAAGGCCGAAAAGGCCGGGCTGACCGTCGGTTCGGATGTGCAGACCCGCCGCGGTATCCTGACGGAGCGGGTCGCGGCCACCGAAAACCCTGACGACGCCGAGCGGGCGGTGGGGCAGATGCTGTTTGCCGCAGTGAGCTTGGCCCGTGCCATGGGTGTGGACCCGGAGAAGGCCCTGACCCGTGCCACCGACGAGTTTATTGATACGGTGGCTCAATACGAGGGAACTTAACAGCGTGGCACACGCTGATAGGTTATATTAATCCATAATCGGCAGGCGCTGCCGAACAATACGAAGGAGGATATTCCCATGAACAAAGCTGAACTCATCAATGCCGTGGCCGAGAAGGCCGGCCTGTCCAAGAAGGACACCGAGGCCGCTGTTACCGCTGTCATCGACGTGATCACCGCTGCTCTGGCTGAGGGTGACAAGGTGCAGCTGGTCGGTTTTGGCGCTTTCGAGGTCAAGGCCCGCGCCGAGCGTATCGGCCGCAACCCCAAGACCAAGGAGAGCATCAAGATCCCCGCTTCCAAGGTTCCCGTATTCAAGGCCGGCAAGGCTCTGAAGGACATCGTTGCCAAGTAATTGACACAAACAAAGACGGCAGGGAAGGTTCCCTGCCGTCTGTTTGTTTTAGGAGGAAGTTTATGCGACTGGATAAATGGCTGAAGGTGTCCCGGCTTATCAAACGCCGTACCGTGGCCAACGAAGCCTGCGACAACGCCCGGGTGTCCGCCAACGGCCGGCCGGTGAAGGCCAGCTACGACGTGAAGGTGGGCGATATGCTGGAACTGCGGTTTGGTGAGCGCACCGTCAAGGTGGAAGTGCTTGCCGTGGCCGACAACGTGGGCAAGGCGGATGCCGCCGCCATGTACCGGGAAGTGCTGTGACCCCTTGCAATTGCCCCCGGCCTTTGATATACTTGCTGTGGCCCGCCAACGGCGGGCCATTTTGCGCAAAAGGATGAATGCAGTATGTATTTTGATACCCATGCACATTACGGCTCCGAACTGTATGACGGGGACCGTGAGGAACTGATCGCCGCCATGCCCGAAAAAGGGGTGGAGCTTATTATCAACCCCGGCTGCACGCTGGAGTCCTCTCAGGGTGCCGTGGCCCTTGCCGAGCGGCACGAACACGTCTACGCCGCGGTGGGCGTGCACCCCTCCGACTGCCACACCTGGTCCGATGAAGTGGAAGCGGGGATCCTGAAGCTGACCGACCACCCCAAGGTAAAGGCCATTGGCGAGATCGGACTGGACTACTACTGGAAGGACAACGCCCCCGCCGAACTGCAAAAGGAAGTTTTCGTCAAGCAGATGGAGATTGCCCGGAAGACCGGCTTGCCCGTCATCGTCCACAACCGGGATGCCCACAAGGATACCATGGACATCGTCCGCAGCTTTCGGGACGTGCCCGGTGTGTGCCACTGCTATGCCGGCGGCATCGAGGATGCCAAGATCCTGGTCAAGCTGGGCTGGATGCTGTCCTTTACCGGAGTCATTACCTTCAAAAACGCCCGTAAGGCGCTGGAAATCATCAAGTGGCTGCCTATGGAGCATATTATGATCGAAACGGACAGCCCCTACCTGACCCCGGAGCCTTTCCGCGGCCAGCGCAACGATTCCGGCTACGTTCATTTGGTCAGCGAGAAGATCGCCGAGCTCAAGGGCATCACCCCCGAAGAGGCCGCCCGCATTACCACGGAAAACGCCCGCAGATTTTTTAACATTCCCGGTTGAGGAGGAATTGGCATGACCATCACCTACGAATACGAAGGCGCCCTGTACGTCAACCTGACCAACAAGTGCAACTGCAACTGCGAGTTCTGCCTGCGCCATGGCAAGGCGAAGGGATCCATCTACACCGAGGACTCGCTGTGGCTGGAGCGGGAGCCTACCCGGCAGGAGGCGCTGGACAGCTTTTTAGGCCGGGACGTGTGCGGCTATCGGGAGATCGTCTTCTGCGGCTACGGCGAGCCCACCTATCGGCTGGACGACCTGCTGTGGCTGGTGGATGAGCTGAAAGCCCGCTTCGGCGACAAACTGCCCCCGGTGCGCATCAACACCAACGGTCACGCCAACCTCATCAACGGGCGTAACGTGTGCCCGGAGCTGGCCGGCCGCATCAACGTGCTGTCCATCTCCCTCAACGCCACCAACGCCGCCGACTACGTAGCCCTGTGCCACCCCGTTCAGGGCGAGGCGGCCTATCAGGCTATGCTGGACTTTGCCCGGGACGCCGCCCCCTTTGTGGACAAGGTGGTGCTGACCATCGTGGACAAGGACAAGACGAAAGATGAGATCGACCGGTGCTATCAGATCGCCGCCGACCTTGGCGTGGAACTGCGGGTGCGCAGCTTTATTGATTCGTGAGGACAGGCATGGAAGCGATTTATTATACCCTGCGCGCCGTCAACGGCGACTACGCCGAACTGGTCACCGACGGGGGAGAGGTGCTGTCCATTACCATGTTCCTGCTGCCCGAGGGGGCGGACGTGGGCAGCCGCTTGAAGCTGGAAAACTTCATGTGGGAGCTGCTGTAACAATCCCTCCGTCACGGCGGAGCCGTGCCACCTCCCTTTGCACAAGGGAGGCCTGAAAGGAAGAAGAATAAAAACCCGGATGCGACGCCGTCGCATCCGGGTTTTTATTTGATCAATTAGTAGGCCACGCCCCAGTAGATCATGTGTTTGGCAGGCTTGCCGCAGCACACGCAGGTGTCGGCAACCGTCTCCTGCACCAAAGGCATACAGCGGGAGGACACGCCGGCCCGCTCCTTCATCTGCAGCTCGCAGTCCAGCTCGCCGCACCACATGGTTTTGGCGAAGCCGCCCTGGTTGTCGATGAAGTCCTTGACCTCGTCCACGGTCAGGCAGACCCGGGTGTTGTTCTCCAGGTTGGCCTTGGCGCGGCTGTACAGACCCTCGTGCACCTCGTCCAGGAGCTTTGCCACGGTGGCCTCCAGCTCGGTCAGAGGGACGAAGACCTTTTCACCGCTGTCGCGGCGGCAGATACAGCACTGACCCTGCTCCATGTCCTTGGGGCCGATCTCCACGCGCAGGGGCACGCCCTTCATCTCGTACTCGGCGGCCTTCCAGCCCATGGACTGGTCAGAGTCGTCGATGCCGGCGCGGATGCCGGCGGCGGTCAGGCGGTCGTACAGGCCGCGGGCGGCGTCCAGCACGCCCTCCTTATGCTGGGCCACGGGGATGACCATGGCCTGAATGGGGGCGATGCGGGGGGGCAGCACCAGACCGTTGTTGTCGCCGTGGGTCATGATGATGCCGCCGATCATACGGGTGGACACGCCCCAGCTGGTCTGATGGGGGTGGTGCAGGGTGTTGTCCTTGCCGGTGTAGGTGATGTCGAAGGCCTTGGCAAAGCCGTCGCCGAAGTAGTGGCTGGTGCCGGACTGCAGCGCCTTTTTGTCGTGCATCATGCACTCCACGGTGTAGGTCTCCTCGGCGCCGTTGAACTTCTCCTTGTCGGTCTTGCGGCCCTTGACCACGGGCATAGCCAGCACGTTTTCCAGGAAATCGGCGTAGATGTTGAGCATCTGCTCGGTCTCCTGCCGGGCTTCCTCCTCGGTGGCGTGCATGGTGTGGCCCTCCTGCCACAGGAACTCGCGGTGGCGCAGGAAGGGACGGGAGGTCTTCTCCCAGCGCAGCACGCTGCACCACTGGTT
>JAFQHV010000021.1 GCA_017397835.1 Oscillospiraceae bacterium | reverse complement strand
CGGCATTACCGAGCCTACCCCCACCTTCTCCGCCTGCTTCGGCCAGGCCTTCCTGGAGCTGCACCCCACCAAGTACGGTGAGGAGCTGGTCAAGAAGATGCAGAAGAGCGGTGCCAAGGCCTACCTGGTCAACACCGGCTGGAACGGCACCGGCAAGCGCATCTCCATCAAGGATACCCGCGGTATCATCGACGCCATTCTGGATGGCTCCATCCTGAAGGCCGAGACCAAGACCATCCCCTATTTCAATTTCGAGGTTCCCACCGCTCTGCCCGGCGTGGATCCCGCCATCCTGGACCCCCGCGACACCTATGCTGATGCCGCTGAGTGGGACGAGAAGGCCAAGGATCTGGCTGCCCGCTTTGTCAAGAACTTCGCCAAGTACACCGGCAACGACGCCGGCAAGGCTCTGGTGGCCGCCGGTCCCCAGCTGTAAGCTGAGGTCAACCCAAGCAAAATAAAACACCCCGCAGCCAATCGGTTGCGGGGTGTTTTTTTGTTGGATTACAGCTCTTCCTGCTTGGGTGCGACGGAGGTCAGGGTCAGGGTGCCGGGATACACCGCGGAGCGCTCGTGGCTGCCGTCGGTAAACCGGTCATAGTAGAGGCTGGCCTTAATCTTGATATCACCGGGCTTCTTGGTGGTGCGAATCAGCACGGTAGCAATGCCCGCCTCGGGGAAGACAGGGTTTGCCAGCACGGTTTCGTCACCGATGATGGTGCCTTCGCCCTCCACCTCGAAGTAGACGGGGTTCACATCGCCGGCCACCGGGGACACCACGCCGAAGCGGTCCACCTGCTTGCAGCGCACAGCCACCACATCGCCGCCGTTGGCGTACAGGGGCATATCCATCAGGTCGGCCTCCAGCTCCAGCTGGCGGGGCACGCCGGGACAGTAGGCAAAGGTGCGGGCCACCACCTCGTCACCCACGTAAGCAACGGCCTCCAGAGTGGAGCGCTTATTGTAATCGTAGTCAAAGCGCTTTTTGAAGCCCTTGCGCACACCCTTGAAGGTAAAGGGCGGATGCGGGACGGGGTACTCGTTCACGTCGGGGGTCTGAATGCCCACCTGCACGCCGTCGCAAATCAGCTCCACACGCTCGGCATTGGACAGAATCATCACATCGTCGGGGCTGACGTCGGACCACCAGTTGGCAATGAACAGCACGTCGCCCATCATCTCGCGGTCCACCTGGGACTGCATGAAGTAGTAGCTGAACTTGGGCAGACGGAACAGGTCCAGATGGCCGCCGTAGCAGGGGTTGATGTGCATGCCGCGCTGGTGGGAGATACCGGGCCAAATGCCGTAGCCGCAGCGGGTCTTATCGTTCCACAGCATGGCATAGGTCTTGGTCTGGGCATCTCGCAGCTCGGCATCCTGATACTTACCCAGCAGGCGGTTGATGGACTCCACCTGGGGATAGTCACCGTGGCCGCGCTTGGTGCGCCAGACGGTGTTGTGATCCACAAAGTTGTCCGGGGCATCGCCGTACTCACGGGTCCACTTGGGGGTGTTCTCGCAGTGGTCGTTGGGCTCGTAATCGTCATAGCCAATCATGTTGACCATGTAGTCCAAGTAGGTAATGTCGGTGGGGCCGCAGTCGGAGGCGGTGAAGCAGTCGGTGTAGGGGTACTCCGCGTGCACGATATCGTGCAAATCCTGACACTGCTGGTAGGTCATCTTGGCCTCGTTCAGAATGGGCTCCCAAATCAGCACGCAGGGGTTGTTGCGCTTCCAACGCACGATGTCGCGCATGTTCTGATAGGCACGCTGCAGGAACAGCTCGTTGCCCACAAACTGCCAGCCGGGATTGGACACAATCATGGTCATACCGATGCGGTTGCAGGTGTCGTCGATGTAGTGGCTGAACGGATAGTGGGAGCGGACGTTCTCGCTGCCCATCCCCTTCAGCTTCATCATGTCACGGGCCAGCATGCCACCGGGGATGGCGCTGCCGATGTGGGGCCAGGTCTGGTGGTAGTTGTCACCGCGGAAATGGTGGGACTCGCCGTTGAAGATAACACCGTCCTCCAAGGTGAAGTAGAAGGTACGGATACCGATTTCGGTATCCTTGGTGTACAGCTCCTCGCCGTTGCAGAGAATCTGGCAGCGCACGGTGTAGAGGTAGGGGGTGTGAATGCTCCACAGATTGGGCTTGTCCACCACAAAGCAGGGTTCGTCATAGCGTGCCTCGCCGGCGGCCAGAGTGTTCTGCACATCGGTAGTGGCAACGGTCTTGCCCTCGGCATCCAGCAAGGTCACCCGCAGGGTGTATGCCTTCTCCTCGGCAAACTCGTTCTTGGTGTGCACCTTGACGTAGACCTCGGCACTCTCTTTCGTCACATTCTCGTAGTGGACGAAGATGCCGCCACCGGCCACCTCGTTGGCCAGCAGAGGATGGGTGATGTACAGCGGCTCGTGGACATCCAGCTTCGCCTCACGATAGATGCCGCCCTCATAGGTGAAGTCCATGATGGACTGGGGCTTTCCGGGGGGAACTTCAGGGTTGTCGGAGTTGTCCAAGTTGATGACCAACTCGTTGTCGGCGCCGAAGTTCAGCTCCTCGGACAGGTCGATGACAAAGGGAGTATAGCCGCAGTAGTGGGAGGCCACCGCCCGACCGTTGATGAACAGGTCGGACACACCCATCAGACCCTCAAACTCCAAGATCAGCTTCTTGCCCCGCCATTCCTCGGGGATGAAAACCATCTTTTTATAGATACATTTACCCTGATAGTTGCGGCCACCGCTGGAGTTGGCCGGGGTAACAGTAACGGGGTGAGGCAGGCAAACCTCGTCCACCTTTTCTTCCTTCCACTCGCCGCCCAAACAGAAGCGCCAGTTCTGGTTCATACCAAGGGTCTTATGTTTCATCATAACAACACGTCCTTTCTCGCATAGGGCTGTCACCAAATTTGTACTATTTTAAGGGCGTGATGTCAACAAAACGGGACGAACTGGTTAAAAAAATACAAAACAGTTAATCCGGTACAAGTCATCGCATTTCTCGCAACTTTACTTTGAAAAATAGTTGCCACCGTGGTATACTATGACCAAACAATCCATTTGGAGGGACAAGCTATGTTCGATGCGCTGAAAGTCAAAAATGAATGCGTTGAGTGGATCCGCGACTTTTTTGCCAAGAACGGCCCGGACTGCAACGCCGTCATCGGCATCTCCGGCGGCAAGGACAGTTCCATCGCCGCCGCCCTGTGCGTGGAGGCGCTGGGTAAAGACCGGGTCATCGGCGTGCTGATGCCCCGGGGTGAGCAGCACGACATTGACAAGGCCTATATGCTGGTGGACCACCTTGGTATCCGCCGCTACGAGATCAACATCAAGGCCGCCGCTGACGCCCTCATCGCCGCCATGCCCGATGGTCTGGAACTGTCCAAGCAGGCCCGGGAGAACCTGCCCCCCCGCATCCGCATGGCCACAGTCTACGCCGTCAGCCAAAGCTGCAACGGCCGGGTGTGCAACACCTGCAATCTGTCCGAGGATTGGGTCGGCTACTCCACCCGCTACGGCGACTCCGTGGGTGACTTCTCCCCCATGAGCAACCTGACCGTCACCGAGGTCAAGCAGATCGGCCACCTGCTGGGGCTGCCCGCCGAACTGGTGGAAAAGACCCCCATCGACGGTCTGTGCGGCAAGACGGACGAGGAAAATCTGGGCTTCACCTATGCCGAGCTGGACGTGTATATCCGCACCGGCGAAATCGCAGATCCCGAAACCCGCGCCCGCATTGACCAAAAGCACAAGGCCAATCTCTTCAAGCTCAAGCTGATGCCCGCCTTCGACGCCGGCATCCCCACCAAAGCTTGAATACCACGGCGGTCACCAATCGGTGACCGCCGTTTTTATCAAATATTCCATTGACTTTCCTGCTGTGTCGATGTATGATGTTGCCGTCCGGAGTATCCGGGCAAATCTAACGAAAGGGAGTGCCCTGCATGAAGTCTGTGTATATTGTGTCCGCGCACTTCCTGCACTATATGTCCTAACCTCCATTAAATTGCTGTATGGCACCACTATGCCCTTTTTTACATCAATTTAATTATGGAGGTATTTTTTATGAAAATCACCCGTATCACCGAGCTGGAGCGTCAGTACGCCCTGGAGTCTCTGGAAGGTCAGTTCAAGTCCGCCAACAACTACAAGTTTGTAGTCCGTCTGGAGAAGGCTTTTGCCGAGAAGATGGGCACCAAGCATTCCGTCGGTTTCGTCAACGGCACCGCCACCCTGCACACCGCTCTGGAGGCTGCCGGTGTGGGCATGGGCGATGAGGTCATCGTGCCTCCCCTGACCATGTCCTCCACCTCTCTGGCCGTTCTGCAGGCCAACGCCATCCCCGTCTTTGCCGACGTGGATGAGAAGACCTTCCTCATCTCCGCTGCAGAAATCGAGAAGAAGATCACCGACAAGACCCGCGCCATCATCGTGGTCTCCCTGTACGGTCTGATGCCCGATATGGACGCCATCATGGCCATCGCCAACAAGCACAACCTGACCGTCATTGAGGATGACGCCCAGTGCTTCCTCGGTACCTATAAGGGCCGCAACGCCGGCACCATCGGTCACATGGGCAGCTTCTCCTTCCAGGCCAGCAAGCACCTGACCACCGGTGAGGGCGGCATGGTCACCACCAACGACGATAACCTGGCTCTGCAGCTGCGCCGCATCTCCGGTCTGGGCTATGGCAGCATCACCATGAACAAGGCCCGCATCACCAAGGACGACATTCAGGATCCCAAGTACGAGCGCCACGTGGCTCTCGGCTGGAACTACCGCATGTCTGACGTGGTGGGTGCCGTGGGTCTGGCTCAGACTGAGCGCATGGACGAGCTGGTACAGATGCGCATGGCCTGCGGCAAGATTTGGGAGGATGCTCTGGCCGGCTGCGACTGGCTGATTCCCCAGTACACCCCCGCCGAGTGCGTCCACTCCTACTGGGCCGTGGCCGTGCGTATGGTCAACCCCAAGATCACCTGGTACGACTTCCGCAAGAAGTTTATGGAGCTGGGCGGCGACGGTATCTACTCCGCCTGGCAGCTGACCTATCTGGAGCCCGCCTTCCGCAACAAGTCCTTCCTGGGCCGCGAGAAGTTCTTCGAGGGCTACACCTATGAGAAGGGTCTGTGCCCTGTGGCCGAGAAGATCCAGCCCCAGATGCTGCAGTTTAAGACCAACTACTTCGACACTGCCGAGTGCGAGGCTCAGGCCGAGATCCTGAAAAAGACCATCGCCTACTTCAACAACAAGTAATCGCCATTCAAAAGGCTCGCAACCAATGGTTGCGAGCCTTTTTATTTCTCAAACCCCCTTGCAATTTCAAGGTCGGGTGCTATAATGATGCCAACGCCAAACGAAACGGGGTATTACCAATGACCTTCGCCGAAAAAATGAACCGGTATATGGACAAATACTGCGAGCTGTACAAGTTCTCCGGCCTGCTCCGCGTCACCCACAAGGACGAAATTATTTACCAGCGCAGCGAGGGTTATGCCGACATCGAGCATAAGGTCCCCTTCGATAATTCCACCGTCTTCACCCTGTACTCCATGTCCAAGCCCTTCTGCTGCTTCGCCATTATGACTCTGGTGGACAGGGGGCTCATCAACCTTGACGACCACCCCGGCAAGTATCTGCCCGAGGTGGCCGGGGCGGACAGCCGCATCACCGTGCGCAACCTGATGAACCACACCAGCGGTCTGCGGGACTTCAATCAGGAGCGGGTCTATGAGGCCACCTTCATCAACGACCACAACCCCGACCTGCGCGCCCACGTGACCCACATGGTGAAGCTCCCCCTGAATTTCGAACCGGGCACCGCCACCCGCTACACCAACGTCAACTTCACCATCCTCGCCCTGATCGTGGAGAACGTGTCCGGCATGGCCTACCGGGACTATATGCTGCAAAACGTGTTCACCCCCATGGGCATGAAGCACACCCAGGTGGACCGGCTGGGTCTGTTGGCTGATCACCGGGCCCGTGGCTACGGCATCAACGGCGACACGCTGGTTGCCGACGACCGGCTGAACCCCGACAGCTTTATGGGTGCCGGCGATATCATCGCCGACATTGAGGACGTCTACCGCCTGAACACCGTCATGAAGCATAAGCTGCTGCTCAGCGAGGACAGCTGGAAGCAGATCCTCACCCCCTCCGGTGTGGGAGTGTTCGGCCTTGGCTGTCAGGTGTGGGACTGGCACGGCAGACGGCGCGTCCAGCACAACGGCGGCAGCCGCGGCTTCCGCACCCTGCACATTTGGATGCCCGAGGACGATTTGGACATCATCCTGCTGTCCAATTTCGGCTTTGGCGACGCCCGCTGGTCCATTTCCAACGCCATCTGCGCCGCCTTCTACGGCGACGAAACCGCCGAGCAGGAAGCCACCAACATGGACTTCATCCAAAACGCCCACCTGCTGCCCGAGGGCTTCCTGCCCGAACGGAAACCCGCCATCACCCTGACGGCGGAGCAGGAGGTGCGCATTTTGGGCACCTATGACCCCAACGGCGACAACACCAACCCCGTCACCCTGACCAAGCGGGCCGACGGCACCTACTGCATCACCACAGACGGCTGGCAGCAGTACTGGTGCTACCCCGTCAGCGAGACCGTGCTGGCCAGCTGCAATCTGGACGAGGCGCACAAGCTGGAGTTTGCCGAGGACGGCACCGTCACCTTGAACGGCTGGATAAAAATCGGATAAACAGCAAAAACCGGCGGCAGGTATCCACCTGCCGCCGGTTTTTCAAAAGCTGTTGATGGGGATGTCGGGGTCGTCCTGCCCTTTTTGGATGGCGCGGATGACCACAAAGTAGCCGTAGTCGTCGTTGACCTGCACCCACACCCGGTCACCCACCCGCTTGCCCAGCACTGCCGCGCCGAAAGGCGAGCGGTTGCTGATGCGGTTTTGCAGGGGGTCCTGCCGGACGGTGGTGACCATCTGATAGACCACTTCCTCCTCGTCCTCCTCCAAATAAACGGTGACGAAGTCGTAAAGGCCCACCACGTCCGGGTCGGTGTTGGAGGCCACCACACGGGCGGTTTTGATCATGTTTTCCAGATAGCGGATGCGGCTTTCGTTTTTGTTTTTCTCCCGCTTGGCGGCCTTGTACTCAAAGTTTTCACTCAGGTCGCCGAAGGCGCGGGCGGTCTTGACCTCCTCCAGCAGGAGGGGGCGTAGTCGGATGCGGCGGTCGTCCAGCTCCTTCTGCATCAGGTCCAGGTCGCCCTGAGTCAGTTCGTTATGCATTACAGGCCCAGCTCCTCATCCACCAAAACGATCTCGTACCGGGAACCCTTGGGCACGTCCCAAAAAACGGTCAGGGCGCGGCAGATGCGCTCGGAGCTTTTGCAGTTGTAGCACTTGATCTCATCACCCTTGGCGCAGGGGGTGTTCTTGTTCAGTCGGCGGGCATTCAGGGGGGCGGCGACGTTGCGGGCCCGCCACAGGGCGGAGTCGTAATCGGGGGCCACCTTGTTGCTTCCGATGACCAGATAGACCTGCTCGTGGCCGAACAGGGTGCCGGCCACCCGGTTGCAGGTACCGTCGATGTTCACAAGCTCGCCGGTCTCGGCGGCGCCGTTGACGGAGGAGAGATAGACATCACAGCACTGGGCATCCATTGGATCCGCCTCCCGCCAGTGCCAGATGACCTTGTTGTGGCGGTCCAGCTTCTCGCACAGGCCCATCTGCTGCAGGGTCACCGAGCCGCCGAAAGCCACGGTCTTGCCGTCAATTTTGCCGTCCAAATAGTCGGCCGCTTCGGCAGCGGTGGCAAAGCGGGCCACGTCCCAGCCGATGTCTCGCAGGTTTTTTGCAAACAGTTCCATGTTGGCCATGATAGTTCCTCCGAAAATTATTGAACGGGACCGGTGATTTTTACGTAGCCAATAACACCATTAAGACCATAGCTTAGATTGAATTCTATTCCTTCATATTTTTCAAGAGAAGAATAGCTGGTATCGGTAAGCTCTGACCAATACGCATCAAAATCAGCTTCTGTTATCTCACTACCATATACCTGCAAAAAATGGAATACAGCGTTTTTGCAAGTATCGGATGGCAGCTTCTTAACATTATCAATGAAGACACTGATACCATCATCTCCACCGCTTACATATGTACTTGAGATTGTAAGAGAAAAATCTTCGTTGCTCAACACAACTTGGTCATCGTGTGTTGTTCCGTGATGGTAGTCCTTTGTGATCATGGCGGGAGTAATCTCTTCGTTGGGGTACAGTGTGTTATATTTTGTCAAAAAGCTCTGGATTGTTTCGTCGTCGGCGTATATGACTTTTTCGAGGTCTTCCTCAGGCAGTGAAGCTGAGATTGATGCTTCGCTTACAGACGAATAGTCCTGCGTCGCAATAACGGGTGTGTCCATTTCGGAACAACCAGAAAAGATTAGACACAGAACAACAAAAAATGGCAAAAATGATATTTCCTTCATGGTGGCCTCCTCGAAAAACGTTTTACAGCAGCGTCATCTGCTCCTCGCCCCGGTCCACGTCCTTGAGCAGAGCGCCGGCGATGGGCAGCGAGCGGGCCCGGTACCGGGCGGCGTTGACGATGGGGGTTTCGGACAGGGGACGCACGTCCTCCAGCTTGTACTTGGGTTTCAGGGTCATAACGCCCACGCCCTGAGTGGAGCGGGTAGACTTGGGATTCAGGGCGGCGGTGTGGAAGACAAGGCAGCGGCCCTCGGTAGAGCGCACGGCCAGTTCCAAATCTTCCTTCAGCAGGAAGGCGCAGACCAGCGGCGACTTGTCGCTGTAGGCACCGGTCAGCTTGCGGCGGCGGGTCTGGGTCTGATAGGCGGACAACTCCACCCGGGCGGCCTTGCCGTTTTCAAAGAAGAACAGCACGTGGCCGGAGTAGTCCCCGGGCAGGCAGGCCCACACCGCCCGCTCGTCGGGATCCATGCCCAGCTTGGAGGGCAGATAGTCACCCAGCACGCTGGCCTTGGTGTCCTCGAAATCGCTCAGGCGGGCCTTGTAGCACTGCTGCCGGTCGGTGAAGATGATGATCTCATCCCGGTTGTTGGCCTCCCACTGCTGGGACGGGCCGTCCCCCTCCTTGTACTTCTGTTCCCCGCTCATACGCAGGGATAGGGGTGTGATCTTCTTCAGATAACCCTCCCGGGACAGGAACAGGTGAACGGGGTAGTCGGGCACCTCGGGCTCCGCCTCAAAAATCTCCTCCACCTCATTCTCGTAGATGATATCGGTGCGGCGGGGCTGGGCGTACTTCTTTTTCACGTCCTCCAGCTCGCCGATGATGATCTTCTTGATGCGCTGGGGGCTGTTGATGATATCCTGCAGGTCGTCAATTTCCTCCTGCAGGGAGTCCACCTCCTGGGTGCGCTTGAGGATGTACTCCTTGTTGATGTTGCGCAGACGGATGTCGGCCACGTACTCGGCCTGCACCTCGTCGATGCCGAAGCCGATCATCAGGTTGGGGATGACTTCCGCATCCTCCTCGGTGTCCCGAATGATCTTGATGGCCCGGTCAATGTCCAGCAGGATGCGCTTGAGGCCCTTCAACAGGTGCAGCTTATCCTGCTTTTTCTTCATGGTGAAATAGGTGCGCCGGCGCACGCCGTCCATACGCCATGCCGTCCACTCCTCCAAAATCTCACCCACGCCCATTACCTTGGGCATACCGGCGATGAGGATGTTGAAGTTGCAGGAGAAGGTGTCCAGCAGAGGGGTGTATTTGAACAGGCGGGCCATGAGCTTGTCCGGATCGGTGCCGCGCTTGAGGTCGATGGTCAGCTTCAGGCCCTCCAAGCCGGTCTCATCGCGCATATCGGCGATCTCCTTGATCTTTCCGGCCTTGATGAGCTCCGCCACCTTGTCGATGACCGCCTCGGCGGTGGTGGTGTAGGGCAGCTCGTAAATCTCGATGAGATTCTCGCTCTTGACGTAGCGCCACTTGGCCCGGACCCTGAAGGAGCCGCGGCCCGTGCGGTAAACTTCGTTCAGAGCGTTGGCATCGTAGATCAGTTCGCCGCCGGTGGGGAAGTCGGGTGCCTTCAGGGTGGTGGCGATGTCGTGGGTGGGATGCTTGAGCAGGGCGATGGTAGTGTCGCACACCTCTTCCAAATTAAAGCCGCAGATGTTGCTGGCCATACCCACGGCGATACCCTGGTTGGCGGACACCAGCACGTTTGGGAAGGTGGTGGGCAGCAGGGCCGGCTCCTGCATGGAGCCGTCGTAGTTGTCCACGAAGTCCACCGCATCCATGTCGATATCCCGGAAGAACTCGGCGGTGATGGCGTCCAGCTTGGCCTCGGTATAACGGGGGGCGGCGCAGGACATATCCCGGGAGAACACCTTGCCGAAGTTGCCCTTGGAGTCCACCAGCGGGTGGAGCAGGGCGCCGTAGCCCCGGGACAGGCGCACCATGGTGTCGTAAATGGCGGCGTCGCCGTGGGGGTTGAGCTTCATGGTCTGACCCACGATGTTGGCGCTCTTGGTGCGGGCGCCGCCCAGCAGCTTCATCTGATACATGGTGTACAGCAGCTTGCGGTGGCTGGGCTTGAATCCGTCGATCTCCGGGATGGCGCGGGAGACGATAACGCTCATGGCGTAGGGCATATAGTTCAGTTCCAGCGTTTGGGTGATGGGCTGTTCCAGCACCTCGGGGCGCAGACCCATCACGTTGGTGGTGTCCACCTTGGGGGCGCTGGATTCGGTCACTTTCTTTTTAGCCAAATGGGATCAATCCCTTCTTCGTAAATGCGGGTAAATCAGGAGATGTCCGCCATCTCTAGATACTTATAGCCGTTTTCGGCGATGTGGCTCTTGCGGCCGGCCAAATCGTCGCCCAGCAGCAGGTCAAAGACCTGATCGGTCAGGGCCACGTCCTCGGGCATGACTTTGATGAGACGGCGGGTAGCGGGGTTCATGGTGGTCAGGGCCATCATTTCCGGGTCGTTCTCACCCAGACCCTTGGAGCGGTTGATGACACACTTCTTGCCCGCCAGCTCCCCATTGACGATGTCGTTCTTCTCCTTGTCGGAGTAGGCAAACCACGTCTTTTCCTTGTAGGTGATCTCGTACAGGGGGGACTCGGCGATGTAGACGTACCCCTCCCGGATGAGGGTGGGGGTCAGCCGGTGGAGCATGGCCAAAATTAGAGTGCGGATCTGGAAACCGTCCACGTCGGCATCGGTACAGATGACGATCTTGCTCCAGCGCAGGTTGGCAAGGTCAAAGGCGGCCAGCTCCTTGGCCTTTTTATCCGTGACCTCCACGCCGCAGCCCAGCACCTTCATCAGGTCGGTGATGATCTCGCTTTTGAAAATGCGGGACAGTTCCGCCTTCAGGCAGTTCAAAATCTTGCCGCGCACGGGCATGATGCCCTGATACTCCGGGTCGCGGCTCTGCTTGACGCTGCCCAAAGCCGAGTCGCCCTCCACGATGTACAGTTCGCGGCGGTCCACATCCTTGGTGCGGCAGTCCACAAACTTCTGCACCCGGTTGGAGATGTCCATGGAGCCGGTGAGCTTCTTCTTCAGGTTCAGGCGGGTCTTTTCGGCCGTTTCGCGGGAACGCTTGTTGACCAGCACCTGCTCGGCGATCTTTTGGGCGTCAAAGGGGTTCTCGATGAAGTAGACCTCCATCTGACTTTTCAGGAACTCCGCCATGGCGTCCTGAATGAACTTGTTGGTGATGGACTTTTTGGTCTGGTTTTCGTAGCTGGTTTGGGTGGAGAAGTTGTTGCTGACCAGCACCAGGCAGTCCTCCACGTCGCCCCAGGACAGGCGGCTTTCGTTCTTCTGATACTTGCCGTTCTGCCGCAGCCAACCGTCAATGGCGGAGACGAAGGCGGACTTCAGCGCCTTCTCCGGGGAGCCGCCATGCTCCAGCCAGGAGGAGTTGTGGTAATGCTCAATGCGCTGGACCGTGTTGGAAAAGCAGAAGCACACGGACAGCTTCACCTTGTAATCGGGCAGGTCGGCACGGTCACGGCCCTTTCGCTCCCCCTGCCAAAACACAGGCTGAGTCAGGGCGTTTTCCCCCGCGATCTCGCCCACATAGTCCACGATGCCGTTTTCGTACTTGAACTCGGTGGTCTCGAACTTGCCGGGCACCACCTCGTTGCGCAGGCGAAACAGGATGCCGGAGTTGACCACCGCCTGCCGCTTGATAACGTCGGTGAAGTAGTCCAGGGGGATGTCGATGTCGGTAAAGACCTCCAGATCGGGCTTCCAGTGGAACTTGGAGCCGGTCTTTTTCCCGCTCCACGGTTCCTTCTTCAGGCCGCCGATGTTCTCGCCCTTTTCAAAATGGAGGGTGTACTCGGTGCCGTCCCGGTGGATGACCGCGTCGAAAAACTCGGAGGCGTACTGGGTGGCACAGGAGCCGAGACCGTTCAGGCCCAGGGAGAACTCGTAGTTGTCCCCGCCGGTGCCGTATTTACCGCCGGCGTACAGCTCGCAGAAGACCAGCTCCCAGTTGTACTTCTGCTCCTTCTCGTTCCAGTCCACAGGACAGCCGCGGCCGAAGTCCTCCACCTCGATGGAGTGGTCGGCATAGCGGGTGACGGTGATGACGTCGCCGTGACCTTCGCGGGCCTCGTCAATGGCGTTGGACAGGATCTCGAACACCGCGTGCTGACAGCCCACGATGTCGTTGGAGCCAAAGATAACGCCCGGGCGCTTGCGGACCCGGTCGGCACCTTTCAGGGCGGAGATGGATTCGTTTCCGTAATCGGTTTTTTTCTGTGCCATAAGAGCCAACCTCCAAAGGTGGTAGATACATTTAATATATCATACCGCATATTGTGGGGTAAAGTCAAGAAAAACGCCCCTGCAGCGTGCGCTGCAGGGGCGTTTTTTCAGTCGGAGATCAGAAGTACTTCTTGATGCCGTCGGAGGCCAGGGAAGCATCGTCACTGATGGTGACGGTGAACTTGATGCTGTGCTCCTCGCCGAAGTTGTTCAGCCAGTCCAGGAACGCCTCGGTCTCGGCGTTGCAGTCACCGCCGACAATCTTGGTCAGGCTGTCGATAAACACGTGGGTAATGTCATAGTTGCCGGCGTACAGGCCGCTGATAAAACCCTTCAGGGCGGTGTAGTCCGCCAGGTCGTAGTTGCTGGCCTCTACCAGACGGATCTGATAGTGGATATCAAAAGTGAGCTTTTTGCCCTTCTCAATACAAACAACATTGCCGTGCTCGGTCTGGACGGCGGAATTGATCATATCGATCATCTGCTTCGTCTTGCCGGAGCCCTTCTTGCCCATGATTACTCTAACCATACGTATCACTCCTTACGGTTTAGTGGCAGGTGGGAGACCACCATTTCCTATTAACACTTTACCATATTCTTTGGGAATTTTCAACAGGAAATCATAATTTTTTTGGAGCGGGTCTTGTTGCGGATTGACATAGGGAACGGGAGCAAATATACTGTAGGGGAACGATGTAAAAATTCGGGAGAAAAGAGGGATAAAATGGTTTGGGAGTATCTCCGATCCGAAGAATTTAAGGCCGCGGTGGAACGGGCGCAGGGCGTATGCGCCGTGCCCATCGGCTGTCTGGAAAAACACGGTCCCCACGCTCCTTTGGGAACAGACACCATACAAGCCGAGCAAATTGCAAGGCTGGCGGCGGAGAAGGAGCCTGTGGTGGTGTTCCCCACCATGTACTTCGGCGAAAAGTGCGGAGCGGGCGAGTTCCCCGGCACGGTGATTTTTTCGCTGGAGACGCGGTGGCACATCTTCCGGGAAACCTGCGCCGAAATCTTCCGCAACGGCTTTCGCAAGATTTTGTTTGTCAACGGCCACGGCGGCAACCTGTCCATGCTGGACTTCTTTATCCGGGGTATGCTCAAAGAGCTTCCCGAGGTGCTGGTGTTTTCCTGCGACGCGTTTGGCGGCGGTGGGATGCGCGCCAGGCTGGAGGAATTGATCGGGAACCGGGAGCGCTACGGTTATCTGACCGATGGGGACCGGGCCATCCTGCAGGATTTTATCCGCCAGGAAAAACGGGACGGCCACGCCGGCTTTGGGGAGACCGCCCACATCCTGCACCTGATGCCGGAAACCCTGCGCCTTGACGGCCTTCGGGACGAGAGTGGCGACAGCACCCACCGCTTTGACGACTTTGCCCGGCAGGGCATCCAATCATCGCTGGCCTGGATGGCGAACTATCCCAACTCCTACCAGGGCAGCAACGACTACGTGCTCAACGAGCGTATTGCCCGAGCCGTAACGGAGCATGCGGTCTACGCGGTGGCGGAGCGGTTCCGCTTCCTGAAAGAAGAACGCATCTCCGACGCCTACCACGCCGAGTGGCTTAAAAAGCAATAAGCGCAAACATGCCCCGTCTGCATCGCAGACGGGGCATTGTGTTTCGACCGATTAGAGTCGGGCCTCCAGTTGGGCCTTGCGCTCCTCGTAGCCGGGTTTACCCAGCAGGGCGAACATATTCTTTTTGTAGTCCTCCACGCCGGGCTGGTCGAAGGGGTTGACCTCCAGCAGGTAGCCGGAAAGGCCACACACCAGCTCGAAGAAGTAAATCAGCCAACCCACGCTCTTTTCGTTAATTTCAGGCAGGCTTAGCAGGATGTTGGGCACGCCGCCATCCACGTGGGCCAAAATGGTGCCGCGCATGGCCTGCTCGGCCACAAAGGCCAAGCTCTTGCCAGCCAAGAAGTTCAACCCATCCACGTTGTCCGGATCAGTGGGGATCAGGAGCTTGCCATGGGGGTTCTCGAAACGAACCACAGTTTCAAACAGGTTGCGATGGCCGTCCTGAATATACTGGCCCATGGAGTGCAGGTCGGCGGTAAATTCCACACTGGCGGGGAACAGACCCTTGCCGTCCTTGCCCTCGCTCTCGCCGTAGAGCTGCTTGAACCACTCGCCAAAGAACCGGAAGCACGGCTCATAGCAGGCCAAAATTTCGATGCGCTTGCCGCCCTCATACAGGGCGTGGCGGGCGGCGGCATACTGCCAGGCGGGGTTGTCAAGGCCGCGGACAGACAACTCGCTCATAGCCTGCGCCGCACCGGCCATCAGCTCGTCAATGTCGATGCCGGCCACGGCGATGGGCAGCAGACCCACGGCGGTCAGCACGGAGTAACGGCCGCCGATGTTGTCGGGCACCACGAAGGTCTGATAGCCTTCCTTGTCGGCCAGACCCTTCAGGGCGCCGCGGGCCTTATCGGTGGTGGCGTAGATGCGGCCGGCGGCAGCCTCCTTGCCGTACTTGGCCTCCAGCAGGCCCTTGAAGATGCGGAAGGCCACGGCGGGCTCGGTGGTGGTGCCGGACTTGGAGATGACGTTGACGGAGAAATCCCGGTCGCCGATGAGGGCGATGGTCTCCAGCATGGCGTCGGTGGACAGTCCGTTGCCGGCGAAGTAGACGTCGGGGGTATCCTTGCGCTTGAGGTTGTAGTTCTGGGAGCGCAGCAGCTCGATGACGGCCCGGGCGCCCAGATAGGAGCCGCCGATGCCCACCACTACCAGCACCTGAGAGTCGCTGCGGATTTTGTCGGCAGCGGCCTTGATGCGGGCGAACTCTTCTTTATCGTAGTTGGCGGGCAGCTTGACCCAGCCGGTGAAGTCGCCGCCGGGGCCGTTGCTCTCGTCCAGCATGGTGTGGGCCCTTGTCAACGCATCCTTTCGGGCGGACAGGTAGTCCTCGGTCACAAAGCCGTTGAGTTTGGAACAATCGAGTTGGATCATTATGACAAAACCTCCTTGGTAGAATTGTTTTCACACATATTATAGTGTAAATTTGCTCAAAATGATAGTGGAAAAAGGCGTTTCGGGAAAAAACTTTTTCTAAGCGTAAAAAAGGGGTTGACAATCAGGGCCTGTCCCGCTATAATAATCGCTGTTCGGACGATTAGCTCAGCTGGTAGAGCATCCGCTTGACGTGCGGGAGGTCACAGGTTCAAGTCCTGTATCGTCCACCAAACCGCTCATTGTGAAAGCAATGAGCGGTTTTTTGCTGCTCTCATTCCCGTTCCGTAAAAAAGTCTTCGGTAAAGCGCAGAAAACTCTCCGCCGCCCGGGACACATAGCGGTCTTTTTGCTTGATGACGGCGATTTGCCACGGGAAATGGGGATGCAAAGGCACACTGACCAGCTCCGGTCGGGGGAACAGCTGCAGCATGGGCGCCGGCAGCACGCCCACGCAGTCGCCCCAGGACAGCGTGTCCAGAATAAACCGCGGCATCATGCTCTGATACGCAATGGTGGGCGCAAATCCGTGGTCGGCGCACATGGCTTCAAAGGCGTGGTACAGGGTGGTGCTGTCATTATAGGTGATGATGTCCAGCCCCTTGAGTTGGCTGATGTGCAGCTGCTTCTCCCCGGCAAGGGGATGGTCCCGGTGCATCAGCACGTGGATCTCATCCCGTACCATGGGGATGACCTCCAGCTGGTCTTCCCGTGCAAGGGGCAGCATAACAAGGCCCAGATCCGCCGTGCCGTCCAGCACCTCCCGCACCACGGTGCGGGTGCCGCTCTCCCGGATGGTGATGCGGATGCCGGGGTGTTCCCGCCGGTATTGCGCCATCAGCTGCGGGAAATACATATCCAGCAGCACGCCCGGGCCGGAGATGCGGATCTCCCCTTTTTGCCCGTCGGCCATATCCTCCATCTGCCGATAGATGTCGCCGTGCTGCCGCAGCAGCGCCTCCCCACTGCTGACCAGCTGCCGTCCGGCTTCCGTCAGGGCAAAGCGGCGGGTGCTTCGGTCGATCAGCTGCACCCCCAGCTCTTTTTCCAGATTCTTGACGCACCGGGTCAGGATGGGCTGGGTCACGTACAGCTGACGGGCGGCGCCGGAAAAGCTTTGGCATTTGGCAACTTCCAAAAAATATCGGATGTGCTGGATATCCATAGGATCACCTCGTTCTTTATTATAACATAAAAGCATAAATAAGCAACGATTTATGAATTTGTGTTCATTCCCCCTCCTGCGTACAATGAAAGCACCAAAATATGACAGGAGGAGCGCAAATGTCTGATATTATTTCCCTGCTCGGTATTGCATTGGGTCTGATCCTTTTGATTTGGCTGGCCTTTAAGGGCCACTCCATCATTTGGGTCGCCCCCGTGTGCGCCATCGTGGTGGCGGTGCTGGGCGGACTGAATCTGCTGAACACCTATCTGGGCGACTACATGGCCGGTGTGGCCGGATTTGTCAAGACCTATCTGCCCATGTTCTTCCTCGGCGCGGTGTTCGGCAAGATCATGGACATCACCGGCGCGGCACAGGCGCTGGCCAACAAGCTGGTCCAACTGATCGGCTCCCGCTTTGCCCTGCTGGCGGTGGTGCTTCCCTGCCTGCTGATGACCTACGGCGGCGTGTCCTTGTTCGTGGTGGTGTTTGTGGTCTACCCCATGGGCTACGCCATCTACCGGGAGGCGGACATTCCCCGCACCCTGCTGCCCGGTGCCATCGCCTTCGGCGCGTTTGGCATTACCATGACCGCGCTGCCCGGCTCGCCCCAGGTGCAGAACCTGATCCCCACCAACTTCTACGGCACCGACGCTGCCGCCGCACCCCTGATGGGCCTGATCGCCGCGGTGCTCATCGGCGTGCCCGGCTATATCTATTTGGACCGCCGCATCCGCAGCGCCCGAAAAAAGGGTCTGCACTTCGCGGCCGACCCCAACCATAAGCACGCCGAGTATGACCAGTCCGCCCACCCGGGCTGGCACTGGCTCAGCGGCCTGCTGCCCCTCGTGGTGGTGGTGCTGACTCTGAACGTGGTGCCCGGCATTCTGAAAAACGCGGGGCTTGCCGAACTGACCTCCGATCAGGCCATCGTGGTCGCCCTGCTGGCGGGTATCGTGGTGGTTTACCTGATGAATGCCTATCAGTTCAAAAAGCTGGCCGGTGCCATCAACGAGGGGGCCGCCGGCTCCGTCACCGCCATTATGAACACCGCCTGCGCCGTGGGCTTCGGCTCCGTGGTCAAGGTGGTGCCCGGCTTCGCTCTGCTGAAGGGTGCCATGCTGAATATGCCCGGCTCCATTCTGTTCTCCGAGGCGGTGGCCGTCAACGTGCTGGCCGGTGCCACCGGCTCGGCCACCGGCGGCCTGACCATCGCGCTGGAGGCGCTGGGCGGCGACTTTTTGGCCAAGGCCGCGACCCTCGGTATGAGTCCCGAGTATCTGCACCGCATCGCATCGCTGGCCTCCGGCGGTCTGGACACCCTGCCCCACAACGGCGCGGTGCTGACCCTGCTGGCGGTGTCCCATTGCACGCACAAGGAATCTTACTGGGACGTGTGCGTCACCTCCTGCATCATCCCGGTGGTCGTGTCCCTGGTGCTGAGCTTTGTGTGGGGGATTTTCATCTAAGTTGGAAAAGTAAAACCGCACTGTCGAATTTCGACAGTGCGGTTTATTTGTTCAGTTCGGGCTTGTCCGTTCTGCAAAGAATATAGTCAATGCTCACTCCGTAGAAATCGGCTAACAGGAGCAGGGTCTCCGTAGGTGGGGTTCGCTCGCCGGTTTCGAATTTTGAGAGGAGCGCTTGTTCGATGCCGGTATGCATTTGTAGTGCTACTTGCGTATATCCTTTACTTTTACGCAATTCTCTCAATCTGCTTTTCATACCATCACCCAATGACATTGTGTCATATTTTGTCTTGACAGATATGACGAATTGTCATAATATGTAGAAGGATGTTCCCAAATCTGAGTTATAGAGAGGTAATGAATATGAAGTATTGTACGAAATGCGGGAAAGAGCTCATGGACGAATCCGTCATCTGCGTTGGTTGCGGGTGTAGTGTAGTGGAGAATAAGAACCCCCAGTTTGCGCCGGCAACCCAAAAACCAAAAGCTGCGATGATTCTCGGAATTGTCGGCATCGTATTTGCGTGGTTGTTTGCTCTCGTTGGTCATATTGTGTCAATCATTGGTATCGTCGTGGGCATAAAGGAATACAAGACTACCGAAAAGATGACAGGCCTTATCTTGAGCATCGTTGGTGAAGTGTGTGCGATTTTTTCCTCTATCATCGGTGCAGCAATGATGACCGGTCTTTATTAACGGTTACGCTCAAAGAAAGGAAGTCGGTTTTACAATGCGGAAAACAGTTGTCGCTTTACTTTTGTTGTGCGGTTTGGTTGCTTTGGGTTCGTGCGGAGAGTCGTATGATCCGGAACAAATTGTACGAACAACCTGTTTTGAACAGTATTACACCTTGGGATCTGTATATGAGGAGTTTAAGGGCAAGAACTTTTCGGCAATCGTTTCACTTCTCGCAAAAGACTCTTTTGTGTATGTTGCGCCCGGCGAAATGGAGCGCTTATGGGATGAAGATTGGACTCTCAACGAGAGTATACCCTGGTTTGATGAAATTGTTGCAGAGTACCCATTTGACGAAAAACAGGAAGATTTGTTGTGTGTTACATTGACGGAAGATATTGATTATATGGATGAAGGCGGGGATTCGGCTTACTCTTGCGTGTTTGCAGTCAACAAAGAAAGCCGAGAGTCTCTGCCTGTGATGTTCTTTAATACTGAAGATGGTAAAATCAAAGATGATATTACTATCGGAGCCGAAGAGTCCATCACATCCTTTTATTTCATGACGAAATATATGATAAAGGACGTAGATACGCTTAGAACTGTCGTTTACAGTGATTATAATTGAATTAGCTCGTAGAAAAAGATCTAAAGCCGCCCGCTGCATATGCAGCGGGCGGCTTTTTCTTGTCTTACCGACCCAGCAGGAACAGGTTGCTGCCGGTGTCGAAGAAGTTGTCGATGCTGTACAGCACCACCACCCGGTCAATATCGTTCTGCTCCACATAGTCCTTCACACTGGTGAAGTTGTAGCGCAGGTCGAACAGATGGACCTCAGAAAAGCTCTCGGTCAGGAAGGGGGCAAGGCTGTCGGCGTAGGAGTCCCGGATGACCAGCACCTTGGGGGCGTCGGTATGTTCGGTCTCGATGACGCACAGGGGCTTATTGCCGCCCAGGAAGAACGAGTACTTGTCCTTTTCCGCCAAAAAGCTGTCCACGTACAGGCTGCCCTCCACCGGCTTGCCGTCGGGATAGGCGGTGACGGTGACACCGTCGTCGGAAATATAGGTCTCGATGGTGTCGGCGCTCAGCCAGCGCACGCCGGAGGTAGAGAAGGAGGTGCCGTAAAACTCCTCGGACACCACGGTTTTCTCATAATCGGCAAGGGACACCGGCTCCATGCCCATGGCCTCCATCAACGCCACGTAGCCGTAATAGGCGCCCAAACTGGTCCAATGGTGGTCGGTGCGGTAGTAGAGCGCCTCGTCGGCGTGGGCCTGCAGCACGGGCCACAGGTCCACGGTCAGGGCATCGGAGCCTGCGTACATATGCTCAATGACGGCCTTCTCGTCGGCGGTGGGGGCCCCGGCGGGCAGTCGGTCGGCCCAAATGCCGGCGGCGGAGGGGATCAGACCGAAATAGACGGGGACGTCCACGTTGCCCACCAGCGTGTTGACAAAGCCGCTGTTTTTCTCCATCAGCTCCGCCGAGGGGGTGTCCACGCGGCTGATGAGGGTGCCGCCCGTAAAGTAGACACCGTTATTCTCCTTTTTGCCGCTGAGCCGCTCGCACCACGTATTCAGCGCCACCCAAAAGTCCCGGCCCACGATGTGGTCGGCGGTGTAATCCTCCATCTTTTCGATGAAGTCGCCGCGGTGCATGGCGGAGAAAGAAAACTCGGGCAGAGCCTGCAGATAGCGGTTTTCCAGCGGGGAGAAATCCCTGTCGGGCAGGATGGTGCTGACCAGGAACATACCGCCGATAAACAGGCAGAACACGGCGGTAAGGATTCGATTAAAACACTTGTTCATGCACACACCCCCTTAGAAACGGAAATAGAGGAAGGGATTGTAGGTGCCCGCCACCAGGTAGGCGGTACAGACGGTCAGACCCGCGACCACCAGCACGAGGCACACCGCCTTTTGCCACAGGGGGGACAGCTTGTGGTAAACCAGCTTGCCCGCGGGGGTGGCGGATACGGCGGCCACGGTCAGAATGGGCAGGTAGCTGACCAGATAGTAGCCAAAGGTGCTGTTGAATACCGGCACACCGCCGAAGCCGAACATGACCCGCAGATAGGCGCTCAGGTGACCGAAATCCTCCAAAGCGAAGATGGCCCAGCTGACCAGCACCAAAAACAGAGTGTACACATGACTCACCGCGGCCGGAGCCTTGTTCAGCCATTTGGCCAGCAGGAACTTTTCCAGCACCAGCAGCACGAAGAAATAAAGGCCCCAAATCAGGTAGTTCCAACTGGCGCCGTGCCAGATGCCCGTGGCCGCCCACACCACCAGCAGGTTGAAGATCCAGCGGGGTTTGGAGCAGCGGTTGCCACCCAGAGGGATATACAGGTACTCCCGGAACCAGGTACCCAAAGAGATGTGCCAGCGGCGCCAAAATTCCGTGATGCTTTTGGAAATGTAGGGATAGTTGAAGTTGGCCAGAAAGTCGAAGCCGAACATACGGCCAAGGCCGGTGGCCATGTCGGAGTAGCCGGAGAAGTCGAAGTACAGCTGCAGAGAAAACGCGATGATGCCCAGCCACGCGCCGGCCACGGTCAACTCACCGGGCGCCATGGCCTTGTAGGCGTCCCACAGCATACCCACGTTGTTGGCCAGCAGCAGCTTTTTGCCAAGGCCCACCATAAAGATCTGCACACCGGCGGCAAATTTATCCACCGAGGTGGTGCGCTGGTCGATCTGATCGCCCAGATCCTTATATTTAATGATAGGACCGGCGATGAGCTGGGGGAACAGGGTGACGAAGGTGCCGAAGTTGAGGATGGAGCGCTGGGCTCGGGTGTCGCCCCGGTAGACGTCCACCGTGTAGCTCATGGTTTGGAAGGTATAGAACGAGATACCGATGGGCAGGTGGATGCCCAGCACGGGAGCGGGGATGCCGACGGCCTGCAGGGAGCCGGCCAAAAAGTCCCAGTACTTAAAGAACACCAGCAGGGCAAGGTTGAAGAAAATGGAGCTGCCCACCGCCCATTTGGCTCCGGTAAGATTGCCTTTCCCCTTGCACTTTTCCACCATCATGCCGTGGGTGTAGTCAATGACGGTGGAGAGGAACATGATGATAACGTAATCCCGCTCCCCCCAGTAGTAGAAGAACAGGGAGGAAACCAGCAGGACAAGGTTGCGGAACTTCCGGGGCACCACAAAGTAGACACCCATGGTGAACACCAGGAAGTAGAACATAAATATTGGGGTGGAAAAAACCATAAACTCACATCCTCACGAAAAGCTGGGCGGCAATAGAAGTGTCGCCCGTTTCGGGCGGCTTAAAACAGGGCGTTGAAATCAGAAACCACCGTGTCGGTCATACCGGAAACGACCAGCAGAGCCACGAAATTGCCGTTGGCGACCACCTTGGCCTCGCGCTCCCACGCCTCGATGACCATGGGATAGTTGAAGTGGTTGTCCACCTGAGCGGCGATGCGGGCGTTGAAGATGGCCTTCACCGCGGCCACGTCGGCGGCGTTGGCGCACTCCACCAGGACGATCTCACAGGGGACGGCGGTCATCATGGGCATATAGGCCACCTTCTGCTTCAAAGCGATGGCGTTCAGGCCGGGGTAGAAGGCATCCAGAGCGTCGTTGTCCATGGGAAGCATGGCGGGGGAATTGTCGGGGTCGGTGAAGATGCCGTTGTAGAACGCCGCCAGATCCACCTTGGCGGGAGCCTCGGGCTTGACCTCGGGGGCAGGCTCGACAGGCGGCTCCTCGGGGTTGACCTCGGGAGCGGGGTCAGCAGGCTGCTCTTCGGTCTTGATGTTGCAGCGCACGGTGCAGTCCACGGTCATGTCCGTGCCCTCCAGGGCGGCGGTGATGGTGGCAGTGCCGGCGGCAACCGCAGTCACAACGCCGTTTTCGTCCACGGTGGCGACGGCCTCGTCGCTGCTGGTCCACACAATGACGGGGTCCTCCACGCCGAACACGTCGGCCACCAGCTTGTAAGAGGCGCCGGCGGTTTTCAGGGTGAAGTCGGTCTTGTTCAGGGCAAGGGAGCGAATGACCTGAGGCAGGTCCACAGGAGGAATCTCGGTAGACACATCGGGGGCGGAAACGTCGGGCGTGGAAATGCTCACGTCGGGGTCGGACACGCTGCCGGACACGGGGGCCTTGTCGCCGCCGCAGGCGGTGAGCAGGGACAGGGACAGCACCACGGCGGTGCCGAGGGAAATCAGACGAATGTGCTTCATAATGTAACTCCTTTGATGTAAATGGAAAATGTGCTTGCTCTCTTTGACGCGGGAACGGCGGAAAAGTTCCCGGAGATTTGAGCCTATTTTAGCAAAATATGGGTGGGAATACAACGGGTTTTCCGATAATGCCTATGTGGGGGGCGGTCTTGACCGCCCCGCAGCCGAAGTTGCACAGAACGACGTGACGGGCGGGTCAAGACCCGCCCCTACGAAAGGACCTGCGGTTGCGCGTAGCGGATGGTACTCCGATGATTATAAGAAAACCCACCCGCGTCTTAGACATGGGTGGGTTTAAGATAAATTGAAGAAAAGATCGAGCGGATTCCGCTCCCTGTTTTTTGAATTTTTGTGCGGGATATGCTGTGAAAAAAGGGTGTGTTCACTAAATTACTTTGTTTCTGCATTTACGCGATAAACAAAACGGTCGCTTTTTCCCTCGACATTCGGGAGGAATACAATCAGATCATAGATGTCAGTGTCAGAAATTTCTTTTGGAATCTCGATATATATTCGATAATAACCATGTTCGCCCGCCAAGAGCAGGATGTTGGAAGAGTCGTGTTTATGCCAAGTCTGCCCATCGGAGCTCTCCACACCGATGTCTGTGTTGTCAGAGTTTGTTGCGTATGTTTTTCCGTCAAAAGCTACTTGGAATTCGATTTCGCTACCGAAAGTAGGATCAAACTCAACGCTGTCTCGGTCCAAGTTTTTAATTTCGACTTCGAACCAAACCAGGCTGCTCCCAACTCTCGCGGCGTAGGGGTTGCCGGGCTCATACTCATCCACGGGAGTAAAATATGTATCTGTGGCATGACCAGTAGAAGATGTCCATGCGCCTGAATTGTTAAGTGCAATGGTTGACTGGATATCTTTTAGCGTAACTTCGGCGCGTGCGGTAGAAATCGTTTGTCCAATTTGGAAGACTGGTGTGCTAGCGCCACAAGCACACAGGGACAGGCACATCAACAGTGCCAAAATTAGAGATACTGTTTTTTTCATTTCTTTTTCTCCTTTGGATCATATTAACCAATATTGGTTAATATGATTATATACTGATTTCAGTTAACATGCAAGTAGAAAGTGAGGCTTGCGTATTATGATTTCCTACGAAAATCTGTGGCGCACCATGCAGGAAAAGGGCGTGACCCAATACGCCCTCATCAAAAAACATGGGGTCAGTCCCAGCCAGATCACCCGGCTCAAGCGCAACGAGAGTGTCAGCACCCACACCATCGAGATGTTCTGCCGCATCCTCGACTGCCGGGTGGAGGATATTATGGAATATATTAAGGAAGATTAAAACCTTCGAAGTCGGTTGACTTCGGAGGTTTTTTGTTGGGGATTGGCGAAAAGAAAAACACCCAAGTCCAAAGACTTGGGTGTTTTTTGGTGGAGACGACAGAACTCGAATCTGTGACCCCTTGCGTGTGAAGCAAGTGCTCTACCGGCTGAGCTACGCCTCCATATGAAACGGCGAGAAAAAAGGTGGTGACCCGGACGGGAATCGAACCCGTGTTACCGCCGTGAAAGGGCGGTGTCTTAACCGCTTGACCACCGGGCCGTCAAAAAACAGGGCAGGAAGTCTGTCCTGCTAAATTGTAAATGGTAGCGGCACCTGGATTCGAACCGGGGACACTACGGGTATGAACCGTATGCTCTAGCCACCTGAGCTATGCCGCCAAATAGACCCTGCAAACAGGGCAAGGGTTAGTATAGCCGATTCCAACCGGAATGTCAACAAAAATTTGAAAAGTTTTGCGAGTTTTTTCACAAAGACAACTCCGCCCTTGTAATATGCCGCCGCGTATTGTAAACTGACAGCAGAGCGACCACAGCCAAAGGAGTGTTTTTATGTCCCGCTACGTTCGTTTTTCCCACCATGGTCAAACCCGCTACGGCCGCCTGTCCGGCGACACGGTCTATCCCCTGCTGGGCGATCTGTTTGCGTGCCGGGACGAGGATGGCACCACCCTCCCCCTGTCCGAGGTGGCACTGCTTCCCCCCTGCCGGCCCACCAAGCTTTTGTGCGTAGGCTTCAACTACCGGGACCACGCCGAGGAGTTTGACCTCCCCGTCCCCGCCAAACCCAACATCTTCATCAAGCCCCTGAGCGCCCTCACCGGTCCGGAGCAGCCGGTGCGATTCCCCAAAGCCCTGGCCCATCAGGTGGACTATGAGGCGGAGCTGGTCATCGTGGTGGGCCGCCGGGCGCGGCACGTGGCGCTGGAAGATGCCGCCGACTACATCCTAGGCTACACCATCGGCAACGACGTCACCGCCCGGGACCTGCAGGAGAAAACCGGGCAGTGGACGGTGTGCAAGGGGTTTGACACCTTCGCCCCCATCGGCCCGTGGATCGAAACGGCGGTGGACCCCCGAGAGGGACTTGACATCTCCGCCTGGGTCAACGGCCAACGCCGCCAGCACTCCAACACAAAACACCTTATTTTCGATGCCCACTACCTTGTCCACTATCTGTCCCAGGTGATGACACTGGAACCCGGTGACGTCATCTTCACCGGCACCCCCTCCGGCATCGGCCCGGTACAGCCCGGTGACGTGATGGAGATGCGCATTCAGGGCATCGGTTCCCTGTGCAATCCGGTAGAAGCGGAAGCCTGACAGGAAAGGAGAACATTTATGAAAAAACTGGCTTTATTCCTCACCTTGGTGCTGACTCTGTGCGCCTGTGCCCCCACCCAGCCAACCGAAACGGACACCACCACCAAATTCAGCAGTCCCGGGCACCTGACGCTATCCGTCCCCAACGAATATCTGGATTTGTTGGTCGTTAAAACCGCCGATGCCACCGGCGCTCCCGCCGTTTATGAAAAGGCATCAGTAGAGGCGGAAGCAAAATTGTACCCCGGCGAGGATTGGGGTGCCGGCTGGCTGTTCTCCTTGGGCAGCATGAACGAGCACGATTTTCACAAGCGGCTGTGTTACGGCGCTATGGGGACCGGGGCGGAGGTGTTTGCCCGGAGCGATGATGGCGATTACTATATCTTTTATCACCCCACCGATGTGGGCCTGCTTCGGGACGGCGAATACACCGATGCCGACTGGGAACAGTGGGGCGAGCTGTGTGAGTGGGCGGCCGGTGTTCCGGATACGGTCATCGCGGATAACCCCGGCCTGATCCCCTATCAGCGCACCTACACCGTGGTGGACGAGGCGCTGTGCCGCATCCTTTACGAGCAGGAGGAGGCCACCTTTTCCCGACACGACCGGACAGTTACCCCCACGTTCGGGCAGGTCTTCCCCCTTGTTCAGCCCCTCAGCGACAGTGTCATGTTCCGCTCCGTATGGGACGTTGACCCGACGGGCGATTACATTTCGCTGCAGATACCCTCTGCCAATTGGCGCTTCGACTTTTTCACAGATGAAGGCCAGCAGCACTATGTCCGTCAGGTATTCTTCTCCGATGGCATGGAGCAGATCTACGTCGCCGACTGCGACGGCCAGCTCTTTCCTATCGGCCAGGTAGTGGCCACTTGGCTGGATGCCCTTTCCTGATACAGGGGTCCGCTTTGCGCGCCCCTACCACCACTTCCACATCAAAAAAGCACCGTGGCTCTGCCACGGTGCTTTTTCTATGTTCGCTTATCGCTGAATACGGCCGGAGCCGTCGCCGCCGGCCAGCTTTTCCACCTCGGCCACGGTGACCATGTTGTAGTCACCCTCGATGGAGTGCTTCAGGGCGGAGGCCGCCACGGCGAACTCCACCGCCGCCTGGGTGTCCTTGCCGGTGAGGATGGAGTAGATCAGGCCGCCGCCAAAGCTGTCACCGCCGCCCACGCGGTCGATGATATGCAGATCGTACTTCTTGGAGAAGCAATACTTATCCTCGGCCACATTGTAGAGCATGGCGCTCCAGCCGTTATCGAAGGCGGAGCGGGACTCACGCAGGGTGATGGCAACCATCTCAAAGCCAAACTTGTCCGCCAGCTGACGGGCCACGGACTTGTAGCCCTCGTGGTTGATCTGGCCGCCGTAGATGTCGGTGGCCTCGGCCTCGATGCCGAAGACATCCTTGGCATCTTCCTCGTTGGAGATGCACACGTCCACGTATTGGCACAGGTCGGTCATGGCTGCACGGGCCTCATCACGGGTCCACAGCTTGCCGCGGTAGTTCAGGTCGCAGGAGATCTTGATGCCCCGGGCCTTGGCCGCCTTGCAGGCGTTCCGGCAGATGTCCACCACGTTGGGACCCAAAGCGGGAGAGATGCCGGTAAAGTGGAACCAGTCGGCACCCTCAAAAATCTTATCCCAGTCAAACTCGTCGGCGCAGGCCTTCTGAATGGCGGAGTTGGCCCGGTCGTAAATGCACACGCTGCCCCGCTGGGAAGCGCCCTTCTCATTGAAGTAGATACCCACACGCTCACCGCCGCGGACGATGAGGGAGGTATCCACGCCGTAGCGGCGCAGGCTGTTTACCGCCGCCTGACCGATGGCGTGGGCGGGCAGCTTGGTAACGAAGGCGGCATCCATGCCGTAGTTGGCCAGGGACACGGCCACGTTGGCCTCGCCGCCGCCGAAGGTGAACTCCACGTGGTCACACTGGACGAACCGCTCGTAGTTATAGGGCTGCAGGCGGAGCATCAGCTCGCCGAAGGTAACGATCCTGCTCATTTTGCTCTTGCCTCCTTCACGATTTCCACAGACTGACGGCACAGCGCGGTGATCTCATCCCACTTGCCGTTCTCGATCAGGTCGGCGGTGACCATGTAAGAGCCGCCGCAGGCGCAGATGACGGGAGAGGAGCTGTACTCTTTCAAATTTTTCAGAGAGATGCCGCCGGTGGGCATCACCTTGAACATGGGGAAGGGAGCGGCCATGGCCTTGATCTTGGCAAGACCGCCGGACTGCTCGGCGGGGAAGAACTTCAGTACCTCAAGGCCGAACTTCAGCGCCGCGTGGTAGTCGGTGGGGGTGGTGCAGCCGGGGTAGATGGCGATGCCCTTCTCCACACAGTAGGCAACGATCTCGGGGTCAAAGCCGGGGGTGACGATAAACTCGGCACCGGCGGCGATAGCCAGATCCACGTGCTCGGTGGTGGTAACGGTGCCGGCACCGCACAGGATCTCGGGGCAGGCCTGCTTCATCAAACGGATGGCAGTGTCCGCGCCGGCAGCGCGGAACGTGACCTCCGCAATGGGCACACCGCCGGCACACAGCGCCTTGGCCAAAGGAGCCGCATCCCGCTGGGGATAGTTCAACTTGATGACCGGTACAACACCGATCTCGGATACGCGTTTGTTCAATTCATTCATTCCTGTTTCTCCTTTTCCACCAATATGGCAGTATCTATGTTTTTAGTATAATACCCTCTTTCCATAATAGCAATTGCTTTTTTTACGTATTTTGTTGCAATTCTTGCCTCAATATGGGCAAAAATACTTTTAAGCTGTGCAACAAAATACAACAAAACCGGAGCGGCATATACCGCTCCGGTTTTCTTCTTTCAGTTTTCCGCGTAACGGGACAGGAACTGTCGGGTGCGCTCCTGCTGGGGGTTGTCGATGACCTGCTTGGCATCGCCCTGCTCCACGATAACACCGCCGTCCATAAAGATGACCTGATCGGCCACGTCACGGGCGAAGGCCATCTCGTGGGTAACGATGATCATGGTGGTCTTTTGGTCCGCCAGAGATCGGATGACCTTCAGCACCTCGCCGGTCAGCTCCGGGTCGAGAGCGGAGGTCGGCTCGTCAAAGCAGAGGATGTCCGGGTGCAGCGCCAGCGCACGGGCGATGGCCACGCGCTGCTGCTGTCCGCCGGACAACTGATGGGGGTAGTGGTCGGCCCGGTCGGCAAGGCCCATGCGCTCCAGCAGCGCCTTGCCCTCGTCCTCGATCTCCATGAGGATGCGGTTTTTCTTCTCCTTATAGTCCGGCCGCTCCTTGGCCAGCAGCTTCACCGCCAGGGTCACATTCTCCAGGGCGGTGTACTGGGGAAACAGGTTGAAGGACTGGAACACCATGCCAAAGTGCAGGCGCTTTTTGCGCAGCTCACTTTCCTTCTGTGTCGCAGGATCGGCGGCATCGAAGATGACCTTACCCTCCACGGCGATGCTGCCCTGATCGGGTGTCTCCAAAAAGTTCAGGCAGCGCAGCAGGGTGGTCTTGCCGCTGCCGGAGGAGCCGATGATGGCCAGGGCCTGACCCCGCTCCAGCTCAAAGCTAATGTCCTCCAGCACCCGGGTGGCACCGAAATGCTTTTCAATGTTGCGTACTTCCAAAATCGCCATTTCGCTCGCCCCCTTATCTGAAGTAGTCCATCTTGCGCTCGATCCAGCCGAACAGCAGAGTCAGCACACCCACGAACACAAGGAAGAACAGACCCGTGGAGAACAGGGGCCAAATCAGGCCCTTGCTGGTATACTCGCCGGCCATCATGATGATCTCCTTGTTGGAGATAATGCGGGCCAAAGAAGTGTCCTTGACCAGGGTGATAATCTCGTTGCCCATGGGAGGGATAATACGCTTGACCAACTGCATCAGGGTGACCTTAAAGAAAATCTGGGTCTTGGTCATGCCCAGTACTTCGCCGGCCTCATACTGTCCCCGGGGGATGGAGTCAATGCCGCCGCGGTAGATCTCGGAGAAGTAGCAGGCGTAGTTAATGACAAAGGCCACTGCAGCGCCGCTGAATCGGCCAAACATGGGCAGGTTCCATCCGTATTTCACATTCATAATGCCGGGCACAAAAAAGAAAATAATGACCTGCAGCATCAGGGGCGTGCCGCGGATGACCCACACAAAGGTTTTGACCAGCCAGGCCAAAGGCTTAAATTTACTGCGGGCACCAAAGCACAGCACCAGTCCCAGAGGGATGGCGAAAACCAGCGTGACAAAGAACAGCTCGCAGTTGATCAGAAACGCCTCACACAGCCGGGAAAAAATCACGTCCATAAAACACCTCAAACACACACCATGGGACAGCGGCAAGCTGCCGCTGTCCCAAGTGTCGCAATCACATATTGGATGTCAGGAATTACTGGGCCAAAGTCAGGCCGTACTTCTCAGCCAGAGCACCCATGGTGCCATCGGCAATCAGCTCGGCAAAGGCGGCGTTGGTGGCGGCGGCGGCATCGCTGCCCTTGCGGAAGGCAACGCCGTAGAACTCCTCGGCCAGCTGGTCCTTGATGGCCAGATTGGCGTAGTCGGTGCCCTCACCGATCATGGCATTGGCCAGAGTGATGTCCAGCACGGCGGCGTCACAGGTGCCGGCAGCAACTTCCATCAGGCAGTCGGTCTGCACGGTCTTGGGAACGAAAGTAGCCTGCTTCAGGCCGTCATCGCCCTCGATGGTGGTCTGACCGGCGGAACCCTGCTCGGCACAGACGTTCTTGCCCGCCAAATCAGAGGTGTTGTTGTACTCCTTGTCGGCCAGCATCACAACGACCTGAGCATTGACCACATAGGGATCGGTGATCTCCATGGCGGCCTTACGGTCCTCATCGATGGTCAGGCCATTCCACACGCAGTCAATGCTGCCGGCGTTCAGTTCCACTTCCTTGGTCTCCCAAACGATCTCCTGGAACTTGGGGGTAACGCCCAGCTTCTCACACACGGCGATGGCCAGCTCGGTATCAAAGCCGGTGAACACGCCGTTCTCGTCGGTGTAGTTCATGGGCTCGTACACGGTGTAGCCGATGACCATCTCACCCTTGGCCTTGATGGCCTCCAGGTCACTGGCGGCGGGCTTGGCGCCGCAGGCGCACAGGGACAGGCACATGGCAGCGGCCATGACAAATGCAACGATCTTTTTCATGATATGTAACCTCCAAAATTTACTGCTTGTTTGTTTTATATCGGGGGTGGTACCTCCCCCTGACACTTTCGTATTTTAGCATGCTAAATCGCTGTTGTAAAGAAGTTTTTTCAAAAACCGTCCTTTTTGTGTTTTTACTCCAATCCATCCCGGCTTTATTCCCCGCAATTACAGCCAACTGCACAAACGAACCGGGTGTCCGATGATCGGACACCCGGTTCGTCCCCTCAAAAAGAAGTTAGGTCAGACCGTTCTCGTAGGCCTGGATCATCTTCTTGACCATCTGGCCGCCGACGGAGCCGGCCTGCTTGCTGGTCAGGTCGCCGTTGTAGCCCTGCTTCAGATTGACGCCCACCTCGTTGGCGGCTTCCATCTTGAACTTGTTCATGGCCTCGCGGGCGTTGGGAACGACCAGCTTGTTGCTGTTGTTGCTGTTAGACATGATAGTTTCTCCTCACTTCATTTTTCTTTGGACGGAACATCCGACCATAGCATTGCCCACAGCAAAATTCCTATGCATTCGCCCCATTTCCTGTTTCTGCTGAAATTCCATTGTTTTCCGCATTTGTGCCGCGTTTGTGTGCACACTATAGTTAAATGAAGGAGGTTTTTGCTATGTGTACCGCACTTTCACTCACCGCCGGCAGCCATCTGTTCGGCCGCACGCTGGATCTGGAACGTTCCTACGGCGAGTCGGTGGTCATCACACCCCGCAGGGCTCCGCTTTGCTTTTGCACCCAGCCAAAGCAGGCCCGTCACCACGCCATCATCGGCATTGCCCACATACGCAGCGGCCAGCCGCTGTACTATGACGCCGTCAATGAACACGGACTGGGTATCGCGGCCTTGCACTTTCCGCACAGCGCCGCTTACTGCGCCCCGGAATGCGACAACTGGCTGGCTCCCTACGAAGTCATCCCGTTCCTGCTGGGCCGGTGCACTACGGCACAGCAAGCCGCCGTGCTGTTGGGCAGTCTGAACGTTGCAACGCACGATTTCGCCCCCGACCTGCCCTGCACACCGCTTCATTGGCTTTTGGCAGACGGGCAGGACTGCTTCGTGGCCGAGCCCCGGGAGGACGGGGTCCGCATCTACCGCAACCCGGTGCGGGTGCTGACCAACGAGCCGACCTTCCCCCGTCAGCAGGACCGGCTGAACGACTACCTGAACCTTTCCCCGTTCCCGGCCGAAAACCGTTTTTCTGCCGGACTGGATCTAACTTCCATCAGTCGGGGCATGGGCGCTATGGGCCTGCCGGGCGATTTTTCCTCCCAGTCCCGGTTCGTCCGGGCAGCCTTCGTCAGCCAAAACGCCCGCAAGTATTCCAACGTCGACGAAGGGGTTGCCCGCTTCTTTCAGCTCATGGCTTGTGTCACCGTTCCCCGGGGCAGCGTGCGCCTGCCCGCCGGCGACGCGGAAACCGTTTACACCGCCTGCTGCGATGCCGTCCGAGGCGTATACTACTACACCACCGCACAAAATCCGGCCCTTACCGTCGTAGACCTGCACCGGGCAGATCTGGAAAGCGGCAAGCCGGTCAGTTATCCGCTGTCAACTCGCCTTCATATTCATTGGCAGAATTAGATTCACGATCGTCCCCGTCCATGGTCATGACCGACACCTCAAAGGCGGTGCGAAGTTCCTCCCGGTCCTCCAGCCGCTTGGTGTAGGTGCGGCTTTGCAGCCGCCCCTCCAGCGCTACACCGTCACCCACCCCCAGTCGGGCGCAGCGATAGGCCAGCGCCCCCCACGAAATACAGGGCAGGTAGTCCGCCCGCCCGTAGGGCCGGTTGACCGCCAGCATCATATCGCAAATATCTCTCCCCAGCGGCGTGCGCCGAAACGAGGGCGGCTTGCACAGCACCCCGGCCAGGCGCAGATGATTTTCATCCGGGCCGCGTTCCTTGCGCATCTGCCTTGCAAACGCGGTGATCACAAGCCGATTTGCCACCGCTGTATGATCGTTGAAGGAGCGCACCTGCCCCTGCACGGTCACCTCATCCCCCTCGTCCACCGGGCACAGCCGCAGCAGCCGCTCTCCGGCCACCACGTTCAGCCGGTCTTCCGTTCCGGACAGGCGGCGCACCCGCAAAGGGAATATGTAAAACACTTCACCATGATTGCTGTGGGATTCCCGGGGCGCCAGCGCCAGCCGCCCATGCAGCAGAATTTCGTTTTCCATGGGGTCACACTCCTATCGTTTCTATGATAAGAGCATATGTTCCCGCACCCCAAAATATGAAACACCCCGCCCGGATCCGGGCAGGGTGTTTTCTTTATCACGCCAGACTCAGCGTAAACGTAAACTCGGTCACGCCATTCTCGCTGGTAACGGTAATATCTTCTTTCATGCTTCCCAGTATGGTTTTAACGATGTAAAGGCCCAATCCAACACCGTCCCGATCCCGGCTGCGGGAGTGGTCCGTCTTATGGAACCGCTCAAAAAGCCTCGGAAGTTCCTCTGCCGGGATCGTTTCGCCCAAATTGCGCACGGAGATATACGCTTTCCCGTCCCGGGTCACCACCTGTACGGTGATGTCGCTGCCCTCCCGGGCAAATTTCGCCGCGTTGTCCAGCAAGTTATAGCACACCTGCGTTACGCCGTCCGGATCGCCCCAGACCATGACCGGTTGTTCAGGCACATTGGTCCGCACATCCAGTCCGGCGGCACTGATCTTACTCTCCAGGCTGACCAGCACCCGCAGCATGACCTCACTGACGTCAAAGCGCTCCTGCACCGGGTTTTTCTCCTCCAGGGCCCGCAGGCGGGACAAATCCAGCATCTGCCGCACCAGCCGGGACAGCCGCCGGGTCTCCGACGCGATGACCTGCAGGGATTCCCGCTCCCGCTCCGGCGGGATAGTGCCGTCCAAAATGCCGTCGGCAAAGCCGGCGATGGTGGTCATGGGGGTCTTCAGCTCATGGGACACATTGGCGATAAACTCGTTGCGCTGACTCTCCGTTTTTTCCAGCGACCCCGCCATGGCGTTGAACGCCTCGGCCAAAGAGCCCACCTCGTCCTGCCGCTGTTCATAGCCTCGGATACGCACGGAAAAATCCCCGTGGCCGAACTTGCGGGCCGCCTCGGCAATTTCATTCAGCGGCCTGGTCTGGCGGGCGGTGGAAATAGAGCTGGCCACCACCGAGATCACCAACACGGCCACTGCGGTGAAGAAGAAAATGTTGGACATGGCCCTCCAAAGCTGGGATATTCCGCCCGCACTGGTGGACACCAGCACCACGCCCCGCAGAACCTGTCTGGGGCTAACCTGTCCAAATACAGGCGCCGCCGCAAGAAACCGATTTTCGGAGTAGATCCCGCCCAGATCGGTCATGCCCATGTACTTGCCCCGTTCTGATACGAAGCGTAAAATCTGGTTGGGTACGTGCTTGCTGTACTGATAGTTCTTTGCCGAACCGTCTGTTGCAAACACGATTTCGCCGTCCGTTTCACACAACATCACGTGGGCCCCGGAGATTTGAGCCAGCGAGGTCACATACAACTTAAAAAAACCGTCCCGAATGTTCCCCTGTTCCAGATACGTGCCGGTAAATTCCGAGATATACTGGGCATTATGGAGCATGGAATCCTTCTTTTCTTCGATCACATACCGATAGGACACCAGGGTAAATACTGCCGACAACAGCGAAAAGGACAGAAACACGATGCCCAGCATCAGGGCAAGCTGCCGCCTGTAAAAACTCTTCACCGTGTTTCCTCCCCTCGTCATCCGGCTGTCAGTCGGTCATTACTTCAAATTTATAGCCCACGCCCCACACGGTCTTCAGGCTCCACTTCGGGGACACCCCCTCCAGTTTTTCCCGCAGGCGTTTGATGTGCACGTCCACCGTGCGGCTGTCGCCAAAGTAGTCGAATCCCCATACCTCGTCCAGAAGCTGATTGCGCGTAAACACCCGATTGGGGGACGAGGCTAGATGGAACAGCAGCTCCAGTTCCTTGGGCGGCGTATCCACCCGCTGTCCGTTCACCGTCAGTTCGTAGGAATCCAGATTTATGGTCAGGTTTTCAAAATCAAGTTTCTTTTCCCCGGTGTCTTCCTCCGCACAACTGCGGCGCAGCACTGCATGGATGCGTGCGAGAACCTCTTTCATTTCAAAGGGTTTGACGATATAGTCATCGGCGCCCTGTTCCAGGCCGGCAACCCGGTCCTCCACCTCACCCTTGGCGGTGAGCATGATGACCGGAGTATCCCCCGCCTGACGGATGTCGTTCAGCACAGCCCAGCCGTCCATGACCGGAAGCATGATATCCAGCAGCACCAGATCCGGTTGGAACGCGTGAAACGTTTCCACGCCTTCTCCCCCGTCCCGGGCCACGCAGGTTTGAAACCCCTCTTTTTCCAAATAGAGATGCAGAAGCTGGGCAATGTTGCTGTCATCTTCGATGATAAGTACCTTGCGCGCCATACTACGCACCATCCTTTCTCACGCCGTTTACGGCTCTATTATACTCTATTTTTGCCTTATTGGGTGAATAATCTGTAAAATTATTGATTCGGACTGCGCCGTGCATCATCGCACGGCGCGATACACCCGCCCATTCTCACCCGCACGGCCTTTCAAATGCAGCAGCTGTTCCACCGTCACGAACTGCCACCCCTGTTCCTGCAAACAGTCCACCACCTGCAGCGCCGCCTCGACCGAGCTGGGATAAATATCGTGCAGAAGTACGATGTCCCCATCCCGCACCCGGTCCGTAATGTGCCGGACGATCCGCCGGACATCGGTATCTTTCCAGTCCTCGGGATCCACCGACCACAGCACCACCGGACTGTCCGCCCAGCGCAGGGTGTTGTCATCCATGATACCGTAAGGCGGGCGCAGCCAAAGCTCCCGCTCCCCTACCAAAGGATACAGGACCCGCCGCAGGCCTTCCACCTGCCGTTCAAAGTCACGTTGGGACAAACCGTTGACCTGCACGTGATCCAGCGTGTGTATGCCGATTTGATGCCCTTCGGCGGCCATCCGCTCCACCAATTCCGGGGCCAGCTCCACCTGACAGCCCACCAGAAAAAAGGTCGCTTTTACCCCTCTCTGCGCCAGCGCATCCAGCAGCACAGCCGTATGTTCCGGATGTGGCCCGTCATCAAACGTCAGGGCCAGCAGCTTTTCTTTTTCCGGAACCGTCAGCTGCAGGTCCACCGAGCTGTACTCACCCTCCGGCGGCCATGCCATCAGCCCCGCCACCACGAGCGCCGCCGCCAAACAGGCACCCACCCGTTTCACCACTCGCCCCATACTGCCGTCACCTCGGTTTCATTCACATTTACTGACAGTATGTGCAATCGACGTCCCTTTGAGCCGTGTAATTTTTTCTATAAAAAAGAGCTTGCCGCAGCAAGCTCTTCTGTTATTCGATTCGCCCTTCATCCCCGACAGGCCGGTCAGGCAACGCCGCCTCTTCGTTGGGCTCCCCGGCAATCTCCTGCTCGGTCGGATCCGCCGGCTTGGGCGCGGGAGGAAGCACCTCCACCACCACCTGACTGACATCGGGAGGCGGGGCAGGCCGGTGCGTCAGAAACGGCAAGTCAAGCCGCACCCCGTCCGCCGTATAGTAGAGATACCGCTGTCCAAACAGCAACAGCAGCAGCACCAAAACCACCAGCACCGCCAGCGCGCTTACCAAGCCAAGCAGCACTTTCTGCACGCCGCTGCGGCCGCGGTAGCCGTTGTAGCGACCACGTTCCATGCCCTCACCCTCCTTTTCGTTTTCTTCCTCTTATTTATAATACCGCCGATGTATTCTGTCAATACATCGGCGGTAAACGTTCTCAATTTGTTAATTTTTATCTGTTTTTCGCGCCTTTTGTCAAATAACCAAGCCGCCGTTTGGCTGTAGCACCTGTCCGGTGACAAAGCTGCCGTCCTCCCCGGCAAAAAACAGAATGCTCCGGGCCGCGTCCTCGGCGCGGCCCAGCATCTGCAGGGGTGTCTCCTCCCGCAGCTGCTCCAAACTCTCCTCGTCCAGATGGGCATTCATGTCGGTGGCAATAAAACCGGGAGCCACGCAGTTGACCCGCACGCCGGAAGGTCCCAGTTCCTTGGCAAGGGCCTTCGTCATGGCGATGACGGCGCCCTTTGCGGCGGAATAGGCCACCTCACAGGAGCCGCCCGTCACCCCCCACATGGAGGACAGGGTAACGATACTGCCCGACTTCTGCCGGACAAAATGGGGCACCGCAGCCCGCAGGGTGTAGAACGTGCCGTCCACGTTGACGGCAAACATCTTCCGCCACTGCGCGTCGGTTGTGTCGGTCATCAGCTGCTGCGGCAGGGCGATCCCCGCGCTGCACACCAGCGCGTCCAGTCCGCCCAACGCCGCCACCGCCTGCTCCACCAGCGCCGCGGCCTGCTCCGGGCAGGATGCGTCGGCCTGAATGGCACAGGCATTGACCCCAAAGGACGTTGCCTGTTCTACCACTGTATGCGCCGCCGCTTCCGCTGTATGATAACCGATGGCCACGTCCCAGCCCTTTTGAGCAAACAGCAGCGCAGCCGCCGCGCCGATGCCCCGGCTGCCGCCGGTGATGAGTACCTTGCTCATTCCAATTCCTCCAGTGCCGCCCGGGCCGCCGCCGCAAGGGCAGCCTCGTCCAGCCGTTCATTGGCAAAATGCTCCAGGGCAAATACACCCTGCCATATCAGCATATCAAGTCCGTTGGAAATTTGCAACCCCAACTGCTCCGCCCGGGCCAGCAAAGCAGTCTTCCGGGGGCTGTAGATGAGGTCAAACACCCCGGCATGGGCAGGCAGGTGTTCCAAGAAAGACAAATCCGCAAACTGCCCCGCCACCCCGGTCATACCCAGGTTGGTGCAGTTGACCAGCAGGTCGCTTTGGGCGGCATAGCGGGCAAGGGTATCCGCGGAGAAATCGCAGGCAACCGCCCCAAACTCCCCGCACAGCCGCTCCGCCCGCTCCACGGTCCGGTTGGCAGCGACCACGCGCGCCGCCCCCGCCTGCACCAGCTTGTACACCACCGCCCGGGCCGCGCCGCCGGCGCCCAGCACCAGCACCCGCTTGCCCTCGGGCGCCATGCCCGCCTCCCGGAGAGCACGCAGAACGCCCTCTGCATCGGTGTTGCAGCCGTACACCTTGCCGTCCCGGATGCACACGGTGTTCACCGCGCCGATCCGGGCGGCATCCACAGACAGTTCATCCACAAGGGTCAGCAGATTTTCTTTGTGGGGCATGGTGGCGTTGAATCCGGCGTAACCCTCTGTTTTTGCCCGGGTCAACCAGCGCGCGGTATCTTCCCCCGCCACCCGGCAGGCACCATAGGTGAGATCCAGCCCCGCCGCGGCGATCATGGCATTCTGAATGACCGGGGACAGGGAGTGATGGATGGGGTCACCGATGACACACAGCTTTTTCATCCTTTGTCACCCTTCAAAAAGTGGTCCATGGCCATACAGTATCCCTCAAAGCCGCGGCCGTAGATCTGCCCCACACAGGCCGGGGCGGTAACGGACACGGCGCGGAAGCTCTCCCGGCTGTCAATGTCGGAAATATGCACCTCAAAGGCAGGCACATCCACCGCTTTCAGCGCATCCAGAATGGCATAGCTATAGTGGGTGTACGCCGCAGGGTTGATGATGATGGCATCATACACCCCGTCGGCGGCGTGGATGGCGTCGATGATGGCCCCCTCATGGTTGGACTGGAAGCAGTCCGCCGTGCTGCCGTGGTCGGCGGCGTAGTCCTGTACCAGCCGGCACAGGTCCGTGTAGGTGCGCCTGCCGTAGATGTCCGGCTCACGCCTGCCCAGCAGGTTCAGGTTTGGCCCGTTGATAATGAGAAATTTCATACTTCACACTCCTGTGCATACAGCGCGGCGATCCGCTCCGCCGCCTGCTGTGCCGTTTGGGTGTCGGAAATAATGTAGTCGGCATATTTGCGGTACAGCCCGATACGCTGTTCGTACAGCTCGTACAGTCGGTCGCTGCCCGCCCCCACAAGGGGTCGGTCGGTCATATCCTGACCGGCGATGTCCGCCACTGCCCGGTCACGGAAAAAGACCACGCCGGTGCCGGACAGCGCCTGCATATTCTCCTGCCGCAGCACCATGCCGCCGCCGGTGGCGATGACCGCACCATCCATGGCCGCAGCGGTTTTTGCCGCCCGACTCTCCATGTCCCGGAACGCCGGTTCTCCAAATTGTTCAAAGATTTCAGGTATGGTCATGCCCTGTTCCTGCTCCACCATGGTGTCGGTGTCCACAAGGGGCATATTCAGCATCTCACCCAGCAGCCTGCCCACGGCACTTTTACCGCAGCCGGGCATACCGATCAGTACAATGTTTTTCATAATCCCTCACAGATTGGACACGAAGTTGCCCAGCACCCGGAACTGGGCGGTAGTCTGAGCCAGTTCGTGCAGGATCCCGTCCATCTCCGGCGCCGTCAGGCTGCCGTGGAACTCCAGGAAAAACATATACTCCCAGCTGTGACCGGGCATGGGCCGGGACTCCAGCTTGGTCATGTTCAATCCGTTGACGGCAAAAATGCTCATAATGCGGTGCAGGCTGCCCGCCTCATGGGGCAGGGAAAACACCACGCTGACCTTGTCCGCCCCCGCCCGCAGTTCCATTGCGGGACTGACCACCACGAAACGGGTGGTGTTGTTGGCGTTGTGGTTGGTGCCCCGAAGCAGAATGTCCAGTCCGTACAGCTCCGCCGCCCGCTCCGAGCAGATGGCAGCCTTGGTCATGTCCCCGGTCTGCGCCACGTACTGGGCCGCCCCCGCCGTGTCGGCGCAGGGCACCTGCACCCAGTTGGGGTGAGCGTTCAAAAACCGATCGGACTGGAACAGCGCCTGCTCATGGGAGTAGACGTGGGTGATGGTATCCAGGCTCGCCCCGCGGGGCGCCATCAGGCAGTGCTCCACCTTTACCGTGGTCTCCCCCACGATGTAACAGTCGTACTCGCTCATCAGGTCGTACACCTGACGGATGGCACCGCTGGTGCTGTTCTCGATGGGTACAACGGCGTAGTCCGCCCGCCCCTCCTTGACCGCGCGAAACGCATCCTCAAACTGCTCCACCCCGATATTTTCCGAAGTGTCGCCAAAGAAGTTGATGCAGGCCATCTCGCTGTACGCGCCCGCCACCCCCTGATAGACCACCCTGGGGTTGGAAACCGGCTCACGCACTGCCGCCAGCGCCCGCCTGCAGCGATCGTAACCGGGGTTGCCGCCTCCCTCGTGGATGAGCTTGCGCTGTCTGCGGCGGCTGATGGCCATCAGGTTTTCAAACATGGCGGTCAGGTCGGCCCGGTCCGCCGGGTCAGCTGCCATAGCCGCCTTTTCAGCCAGCACCTCACGCTCCCGGGTCGGGTCCAGCACGGGGATGCCCCGGTCCAGCTTGTACCGCCCCACCTTGTCCACTACCGCCATGCGCCGGCGGAACAGGTCGGTGAGCTGGCGGTCAATGACGTCGATCTCCGCTCTGTATTGCTTCAATTCGTCCATAGGGACACCTTCTTTACTCAAATCCCCATCAGCTCACAGGCGGCAAGGGCCGCTGCCGCCTCAATGACAGGTACGGCGCGATGCACCACGCAGGGGTCGTGGCGCCCCTTCAGCTCCAGCTCGGCATTTTCCATTTTATCCATATCCACGGTAAACTGGGTCCGGGCAATGGAGGGTGTGGGCCGCATGGTCACCTCAAAGGTCAGGGGCATGCCGTTGGTGATGCCGCCGTTGATCCCCCCGGCGCAGTTTTGCTCGGCTTTCACGGTGCCGTCATCGTCCACAAAGAGGGGATCGTTGGCCTCTGATCCGCGCATGAGGGCGAAGGCCGCCCCCGCGCCGAAGCCAACGGCCTTGACTGCCGGCACCGCGAACAGATACCGGGCGAAGATGCCCTCGGCATTGTCCCACAGATCCGGGCCGCCAAGTCCCACCGGCAGACCGAACACGCCGCACTCAATGCTGCCGCCCACGCTGTCCTGTTCCTCTTTCGCCTCCAGAATGGCGGTCTTCATCGCTTCCCCCGCCCCATCGTCCAGCACGGGGAAATCCTTGTCCGCCACCGCCTGCAGGGATGGCAAGTCCTCCATAGCGGCATCGGAGATGCCGTAAATGCTGCTGATATGGGCGCCCACAAACACGCCCTTCTGCGCCAGCAGCTGCTTGGCCACCGCCCCGGCAAAGACCAGCGGAGCAGTGAGCCGCCCGGAGAAATGGCCGCCGCCGCGGTAATCGTTGCACCCGCCGTAGCGCACATGGGCGGGCCAATCCGCGTGGCCGGGCCGGGCCAGATTTTTCGTTCTCTCGTAATCGCCGGACCGGGTGTCGGCATTTTCGATCATGGCACACAGGGGCGCACCGGTGGTCTTGCCCTCAAATACGCCGGAGACGAGTGTTACCTCGTCCCCTTCCCGCCGGGCGGTGGACAGGCCGTCCGCCTTGGGGCGGCGGCGGTCCAGTTCACGGGCAAGTGCCTGCATATCCAGCTCCAATCCCGCAGGCACACCCTCCAGCACCACGCCGATGGCGGGGCCGTGGGACTCCCCAAAGATGGTGTATTTCATACCGTCAACTCCTAACGATCTCCCCACCCAAACGCTTGTAATCGTCCCAGAAGTTTGGATAGGACTTGTTCACACATTCCGCACCCAGTACCGTCACCGGCGTTTTGCACCGGGTGGCCGCCACCGCCGCCATCATGGCGATGCGGTGGTCGTTGTAACTGTCAATTTCTGCCCCTCCGGTAAGGGACTCCCGCCCCACGATCACCAAGCCGTCGGGCAGTTCCGTCACCTGCGCTCCCATGGCGTTCAGCACCTGCGCCACGGCGGTCAGCCGGTCGCTCTCCTTGATGCGCAGGCGGGCGGCATTGACGATGCGGGTCGTTCCCCGCCGCACCGCCGCCACCGCTCCAAGGGCGGGCACAAGGTCGGGGCACTGGGATACGTCCAGTTCCACTTCGCCGTCCTGTGCCAGTTGTTCGCAGCAGGATGCGATGCACTTGTCCCCCTGTCGGGAGGCGGCATCCATACCGCAGACCTCCACGTCGCTGCCCAACGTCCGGGCGGCGTACCAAAACGCCGCCTGAGACCAGTCCCCCTCCACGCTGACACGGGCGGGGCGATACAGCTGATTTCCGGGAACGAGCAGGGTCTGCTCCCCCTCCCAGCGGGCCGCGACACCAAACCGCGCCAGCACATTCAGGGTCATGTCCACGTAAGCGCGGCTCTCCAGGGTCGTGGTGATGACGATGCGGCTGTCCCCTTTCAGCAGGGGCAGGGCGTACAGCAATCCCGTAACAAACTGGCTGGACACGTCGCCGGGCAGTTCGTACACACCCGGGGTCAACTCGCCCTCCAGTCCGGCCCGTTCGCTTCCCTCTTCCCGGGCGTAATAGATGTCGCGTTTTTGAAAGATATCGAAATAGGGCTTCAGGGGCCGTTCCATCAGCCGTCCGCGGCCGGTAAAGCTGCCGCCCCCCGCCACCGCAAGGGAGATCGGTATCATAAACCGCAGGGTGGAGCCGCTTTCGCCGCAGTCAAAGAACCTGGGCTTTTCGCGGTCAAATCCGCCGCCCCGGCCCACTACGTGCAGACCGTCGGCTTCCTGCCGCACCTGCGCGCCCAACGCGCAGATGCAGGCGGTGGTGGCCTCAATGTCCTTGGACGGGGACAGACCGCAGATCACACTCTCCCCCTCGGCCAGCGCCGCCGCCAGCAGAAGGCGGTGCCCCTGGGACTTGGAGGTAGGCGGGGTCACGCAGCCGGACAGCCTGCCCGGCGTAACAGTTACGTTCATAGGCCCACCCGCTGCCCATGCAGCTCTTTCAGGTTCGTCAGCAGGTCGGGGATCTCCATCGCCCGGGTGCACGCCTGTCCCAGCTCGTTCAGCAGCACCACACGGATGCCACCGTCCCCCCGCTTTTTATCCCGGCACACGGCGTGCTCCATCACGTTCCAAGGGCAGGGGATATGGCGGGGCAAGTCGTATTTCGCCAGCAGTGCGGCAATTTCTTCCTCGATACGCGCCGGGGTAACGCCCAGCTGCGCACCCAGGCGCGCCGCCCACAGCATACCCACCGCCACAGCCTGACCGTGGGTCCATTTCTCGTACGCTCCGGCCACCTCGAAGGCGTGGCCGATGGTGTGTCCGAAGTTCAGCAGCATACGCAGACCGCTCTCCCGCTCGTCCGCGCGGACGATGTCCGCCTTGATGGCACAACAGGTGTGCAGCACTTGCTCGATGTGCGCCATGACCCCGGCGCGGCTGCCGCACCCATCCAGCAGGCGGAAAAACGCCTCGTCCCGGATGCAGCCGTACTTGATGACCTCCGCCATTCCGTCGCAGAACACCGCATCGGGCAGCGTGTTCAGGCAGTCCGGGTCCATCAGCACCACCTTGGGCTGCCAAAAGCTGCCCGCCAGATTTTTGCCCGCGGGCAGGTCAATGGCCACTTTGCCCCCCACGGAGGAGTCCACCTGTGCCAGCAGAGTGGTGGGAATTTGAATGAAGTCCACCCCACGCAGCACAGTGGCCGCGGCAAAGCCGGTCAGATCTCCCACCACGCCGCCGCCGAGCGCCACCACGGCATCGGTGCGGCTCAGGCCAAAGTCCAGCATCTGCCCATAGAGCTGCCCCAGCATCTCAAGGCTCTTGGAACTCTCCCCGGCAGGCACTACGATACCCTCCACCGCAAAGCCCGCCGATGCCAAGGCATTCTGCACCCTCTGCAGGTAAAGGGGAGCAACGTTGCTGTCGGTGACCACCGAAAGGCGCTTGGCCCGGGGGCAAACCGCGCGGATATGCTCCCCTGCCCGGTCCAGCAGACCCGACTCAATATAGATTTCATACTCCCGGCCCGGCAGGGCCACGGACAGAGTTTTCATACGAACACCTTATTTCACAAAGGTTTTCCCCATCAGCTCCACCAGCGCGGCGGACTTGCCCATCAGGTGGTCGAACTGCTCCGGGGTCAGGGACTGCTGACCGTCACACTTGGCGTGGGCGGGGTCGTTGTGCACCTCTACGATCAGGCCGTCGGCACCCGCCGCGATGGCGGACATGGCCAGCGGCTCCACCAGCCAGTGATAACCGCCCGCGTGGGAAGGATCCACCACCACGGGCAGATGGCTCATGCGCTTGAGCATGGGGATGGCGGACACGTCAAAGGTGTTGCGGGTGCCCGTTTCAAAGGTGCGGATGCCCCGCTCGCACAGGATGACGTTCTCGTTGCCCGCCGCCATGATGTACTCGGCGGACATGACCCATTCCTCATAGGTGTTGGAAAGGCCGCGCTTGAGCAGTACGGGCTTGGACATCTTGCCGACCTCTTTCAAAAGGTCAAAATTCTGCATATTCCGGGCACCCACCTGCACCAGATCCACCTTTTCCTCAAAAACCTCGCAGTACTTGGGACTCATGATCTCGGTGACCACGGGCAGTCCCGTGTCCTGACGGGCCTCCATGAGCAGTTCCAGCCCGTCCAGCCCCATGCCCTGGAAGGAATAGGGGGACGTGCGGGGCTTGAACGCGCCGCCCCGGAGCATGGCCGCGCCGGCCGCTTTCACGTCCCGGGCCACCTCGATGATCTGCTCCTCGCTCTCCACCGAGCAGGGGCCGGCCACCACGGTAAAGCTGCCGCCGCCCACAGGAACGCCCGCGGCGGAGACCACGCTGTCCTCTGGATGGAACTTGCGGTTGGCCTTCTTATACGGCTCCTGCACGCGCATCACGCGCTCCACACCGGGAATCATTTCCAGCTTGTGCATGTCGAGATGCGCGGTATCGCCCACCAGACCCAAAATAGAGCATCCAACACCGTGGGTCACGCCCACCTGCACCTGCTCCTGCTGCTCCAGCCGCACCACCAGTTCGTGGATCGCCTCCTGGCTCGTGCCGGGTTTCATAATAATTACCATACAGATTTCCCTTCCTTTCGTCCCGCGGGACATACAAAAAGGCGCCCATTGATGAACTCAATGAGCGCCCAAACTTACGTTGGTTTCCTGCCGTGCCTATAGCGGCCACTCATCCGTTCATCGTTTTGTCCACGCCAAAAAAGCCGGTGCCCATAAATCGAGCCCAGCCAAAACCAAAATACACGGATGCAGTTGTGATGGTGTTATGCTGCATTTCGGCACACCTCACAGAAAAGATGGATTTATTATACTCTTGTCAAATAAGAATTGCAACCACCAAAACGCAATTTTTCGCATTAAAGTAAAAAAGTTTTTTGTCAACTCTTGACAATCGGGCAAAAAGGAGGTACACTTGCCCTCACAATGGGGAGTCCGAATAGACGGGCTGAGAGTCGGGTGTTTCCCGAGACCCTTTAACCTGATCTGGATCATGCCAGCGTAGGGAACATCATGTCGCGTCGTTGTATTCTGCCTACAACCTTCACGCAAGTACTGAGTGCCTTCGCCGGGATGACCGGCGAGGGCACTTTTATATTTCATACAGGAGGAAAAACAAATGAAAGCTAGTGTTGCCATCCAAACTCTGCCGGCCGCCGCCAACGACGAGGAACTCATCCGCATCGTGGATGAGGTCATTGCCTACATCAAAAGCACCGGACTGAACTACTATGTCGGGCCTTTTGAAACAGCCATCGAAGGGGACGACTACGACCAGCTCATGGACGTGGTCAAGCAGTGCCAGCACGTGGCCGTCCAGGCCGGTGCAGAAAGCGTCAGTGCCTACATCAAGGTCACCTACCGGCCGGAGGGGGAGGTCCTGACCATTGACAAAAAAGTTACCAAGCATCACCAATAAACTGCCCGCCCTTATTGCCGGAGCCGGCTTTGTCCTGCTGTGGCAGCTGGTGTGCAGTTTGGGGCTGGTCCCCGCCTATATGCTCCCTTCTCCCGCGGACGTGCTGCGAGCCTTTTGGTTCGAGCGGGTCCTGTTGTGGGAGAACGCACTCATTACCCTGAAAGAGGCCTTTATCGGTCTTGGTCTGGGCGTGCTTCTGGGTCTTGTGTTTGCCACGGTCATGGATTCCGTCCCTGTACTGCGCCGGGCGATCTACCCCATTTTGGTGCTGACCCAGACCGTTCCCACCGTGGCCATTGCGCCCCTGCTGGTACTTTGGTTCGGTTATGGTCTGACTCCCAAAATCATTCTGATCGTCATCACCACCTTTTTCCCCGTGACCGTGGGCCTGCTGGACGGATTTGCCGCCGCAGACCCGGACGCGGTGAATTTGCTGCGCTCCATGGGTGCCGGAAAATGGCAGATATTCCGATACATCAAGTTCCCCGGTGCGCTGAGTCAGTTTTTCTCTGGTCTGCGCATCGCCGCGGCCTACTGCGTGGTGGGCGCCGTGATCAGTGAGTGGTTGGGCGGCTTCGGCGGTCTGGGTGTCTACATGACCCGGGTGAAAAAGGCCTTTGCCTTTGACAAAATGTTTGCCGTCATCTTCCTTATCAGCGCCGTTTCCCTTGGTCTGATGGCGCTGGTAGACCTGGCTCGCCGGCTGTGTATGCCTTGGCAGCGGGTCCATGAAAACAAAGAACAATAAAGGAGTTTTATTTATGAAACACAGATTTCGCTGGGCTGCCGCGCTGCTGGCCGGCGCTCTTGCCCTGTCCCTCTGCGCCTGTGTCCCCTTCGTTTCTACAAACGATAAGCAGGACCTTGAAAAAGTCACATTCGTCTTGGACTGGACCCCCAACACCAACCACACCGGTCTGTATGTGGCCCTGTCCAAGGGTTGGTTTGAGCAGGCCGGTCTGGACGTGGAGGTGGTCCAGCCCCCTGCCGACGGAGCCGAGGTGCTGGTAGCCTCCGGCAAGGCACAGTTCGGTGTATCCTTCCAGGACTCTCTGGCCCCGGCCCTCAGCGGCGACACCCCGCTGCCTGTTACGGCGGTGGCGGCTGTGATCCAGCACAACACCTCCGGCATCATCTCCCGGGCGGGTGAGGGCATGGACACCCCCGCCGGTCTTGCCGGCCACAAATACGCCACCTGGGACCTGCCCGTGGAGAAGGCCACCATCGCCCACGTTATGGCCGCCGACGGTGGTGACTTTGATGCCGTGGAACTGATCCCCTCCACCGTCACCGATGAGGTGTCTGCTCTGGAGAGCAAATCCGTAGATGCCATCTGGATCTTCTACGCCTGGGCGGGTATCGCCTGTCAGACCGCCGGATTGGAAACGGATTACTTCGCCTTTGCGGACATCGACCCCGTCTTTGATTTCTACACCCCCGTCATCATCGCCGGCAACGACTTCCTGGCCGAAAAGCCCGAAACGGCCCGGGCCTTCCTGCAGGCCCTTGCCCAGGGCTATGAGTTCGCCGCGGAGAACCCCGCTGAGGCCGCCGACATTCTGATGGAAGCCGCACCCGAACTGCGGGCCAACGAGGCGCTGGTCTACGCCAGCCAGCAGTATCTGGCCGACCAGTATACTGCCGATGCTCCCCGCTGGGGCGAGTTTGATCCCGATCGCTGGGCCGCCTTCTTCCAGTGGTTGAATGACAATGAACTGGCCGAGGGTTTGGCCCCCAACGCCGGCTTCACCAACAACTTTTTGCCTGACTGATGGGCATTTTGGAAGTACGCGGGGTAAGCAAGTCCTTTGACGGGCGCCCCATTCTTGACCGGATCGATTTGACTTTGAACCAGGGTGAGCTGGTCTGTCTGCTGGGTGTCAGCGGCGGCGGCAAAAGCACCCTGTTCAACATCATCTCCGGTCTGCTCACGCCGGACAGCGGTCAGGTCCTGCTGGACGGGCATGATGTGACCGGCTGTCCGGGGCATGTGAGCTACATGCTGCAAAAAGACCTGCTGCTGCCCTATCGCACCGTTCAGGACAATGTGATCCTCCCCCTGCTGCTGCAGGGCATCCCCCGCAGCGAGGCATTGAAAACTGCGCACAGCCTGTTCGATGCGTTCGGTCTGGACGGTACCCAGCGGCTCTACCCCACTCAGCTGTCCGGCGGGATGCGCCAGCGGGCCGCCCTGCTGCGCACGTATCTGTTTTCCCGCAAGGTCGTGCTGCTGGATGAGCCGTTCTCCGCTTTGGATGCCCTGACCAAGTCCGCCATGCACCGCTGGTATCTGGATGTGATGGACCGCATGCCCGTGTCCACCCTGTTTATCACCCACGACGTGGACGAGGCCATCCTGCTCTCCGACCGCATCTGTCTGCTGTCCGGCACCCCCGGGCGCATCACCCACCAAATCTCCGTCCCTTATCCCCGTCCCCGCCCGGACGACTTCAAACTTTCCCAGGGATTTCTCGCGTGCAAAAAACAAATTCTGTCCCTGCTGTAACAAAACGCAAAAACGGCTGTCACCATTGGGTGACAGCCGTTTTTCATCCTTCATAGGGCAGGCCGCTCAAATACCGCCGGGCCAAATCAAAGGCGTGGTGGGCAGTTTGGGTGCGCAGCCGCTCCCGCATCGGCCGGCTGCCCAACTGCAGGGGCCGCACATAGCTGCCCTCCGGAGTGGCAATGGCTACGAACGCCGTGCCCACCTCGTTGCCCCGGTCGTCCCGGTCCGGACCGGCCACGCCGGTGCTGGCAAGGGCGATGTCACAGCCCAGCAGCCGCCGGGCACCCTCCGCCATGGCCCGGGCCACAGGGGCGGACACCGCGCCGTATTCGTCCAGCAGCTCCCGCCCTACCCCAAGCACATCGCGCTTGACTTCGTTGGTATAGGCCACCACACCGCCCCGGAACACCCGGGACACACCGGGCAGGTCGGTCAGCCGCTTGGCCATCAGGCCGCCGGTAATGCTCTCCGCCGTGCCGACGGTCATTCCCTTTTCCTCCAACCGGCTCTGCACCACCTGCTCCAGGCTCGCCACGTCCACGCCGTAGACCTTGTTGCCGAACAGCGCTTTGATTTGCTCCACTGTGGGCAGCAGAAGTTCCTGCGCCTGCGCATCGGTGTCCGCCTTGGCGGTGACCCGCAGTTCGCACTCCCCCTCCTTGGCGTAGGGGGCCAGGGTGGGGTTGGTCATGGTGTTCATCTGCTCGCGCAGCACCGCCTCCATAGCCGACTCCCCAATGCCGAACAGCTTCAGGGTGTGGGAGGCAATGACCCCCTCGGACAGGCTCTGCAGATAGGGCACCGCCCGGTAGCGGAACATGGGGGTGCACTCGCTGGGCGGGCCGGGCAGCATAATGACGTGGACCCCATCCACCGCGAAGGCACAGCCGGGCGCGGTCCCCCAGTCGTTTTCCAGCACCACGCAGCCTTCGGGCAGCATGGCCTGCTGCAGGTTGCTCTCCGGCATTTCCCGTCCGGTGCGGGCGAAATAGGTCCGAATGCGCTCTGCCGACGGCCCGTGGAACACCAACTTCTTGCCAAACGCCTCGGCCAGCACGTTCTTGGTCAAATCGTCGCAGGTAGGGCCAAGTCCACCGGTGGTGATGATGATATCCGCCCGGCTGCGGGCCAGTTCCACCGCCTGCCTGGCCCGACCCGGGTTATCCCCCACCACCGTGTGCCAGTAGACGTTCAGTCCCAGCTCACTCAGCCCCCGGGACAGCATCTGTGCATCCGTGTTGGCAATGCTGCCCAGCAGCAGCTCCGTCCCCACGGACAAAATTTCCACCGTATGCGACATACCATCACTCCAAACCTAAAATAGCAGGAATTTCCTTCAAGCTGCGGATATCGTAGTCCACCCGGAACCCATCCGGCACCGGCTCCCCCTTGGGGTTGTACCAGCAGCACAGGATGCCGGCGTTGTTGCCGCCCCGGATGTCGCTGGTCAGGGAGTCGCCCACGATCAGCACTTCGTCGGGGGCGAACGGTCCGATTTCCGCAAAAACCGCGTCAAAAAATCCCTTCCCCGGTTTTTCAATGCCGATCACATCGGAGATAAACACCCCATCCAGCAGCCGGTCAAGGCCGGAGTTTTTCAGCTTGCCCCGTTGGGCCACCAGGGTCCCGTTTGTGACGGCGTACTGCAGAACTTTGCCCCGCAAGCGCTCCACCAGCTCTTTCCCGTTGTCGTTAAAGACCACCGTCTCGCCCAGCCGCACCTGATACTCGGCATTGAAATCGTCCACGCAGGAGGTGTCAAGGCCGTAGGCAGCAAAAAACTCTTCAAACCGACCCCGCAACACCTGCTGCTTGGTCAGCTCACCCAGCTCCAGCCGCTTCCAGTACCGGGCATTGATGGCGGAGTAGTCGGCCAGCATCCCGTCGGTCAGCGCGCCCAGTCCGAATTTTGCAAAGCAGGCGCCGATGGCCGCCCGCTCCGCCAGTTTGAAGGACAGCAGCGTGCCGTCAATATCCCACAAAACGACCTTTATCATACGCTTACACCTGTACTCGTTCGATGCCCTCAATGGCCTCGTCCACCAGTGCCTGAATATCCAAATCCTGTTCGGCGTACTCCACCTCGCTCAGGGTGGGGCGCAGGCGGGGATGCCGGGGGGTAAAGACGGTGCAGCAGTCCTCGTAGGGCAAAATCGAGGTGTCGTAGGTCCCGATCCTGCGGGAGATTTGCACGATTTCCTCCTTATCCATGCCGATACAGGGGCGCAGCACGGGCAGGTCGGGGACCACCGCGCCGGTGCAGGCCAGAGCCTCCATGGTCTGGCTGGCCACCTGACCCAGACACTCGCCGGTGACCAGCGCCTTGGCGCCGCACCGCTTGGCTATCTCACGGGAAATGCGCATCATAAACCGGCGCATGACAATGGTGAACAGCTCCTCAGGGCAGCTGCGGCGCAGTTCTTCCTGAATTTTGGTGAACGGCACCACGTGGACCACCATGTGACCGCAGTAGGCGGTCAGCTGACGGGCCAGATCCAGCACTTTCTCCTTGGCTTCGGGAGAGGTATACGGATAGGAGAAGAAATGCACCATCTCCAGCGCCACGCCGCGCTTTGCGATCATGTAGCTGGACACCGGGGAGTCGATGCCGCCGGACAGCAAAGACACCGCCCTTCCGTTGACCCCCACAGGCAGGCCGCCGGCGCCGGGTTCGGCATCGGCGTGGACGTAGGCGGCGTAGTCACGGATCTCCACGTGGACGGTCAGTTCGGGGTTATGAACGTCCACCTCCAGATTATCATATGCCTCATGCAGCTCGCCGCCCACATACTGGCTGGTCTGAATGGAGTTCATGGGAAAGGACTTGTCCGCCCGCTTGGTCTCCACCTTAAAGGTGCGGGCCGCACGCAGCTTATCGTCCAGAAACTCCTTGGCGCAGGCTAGAATGGCGTCCTTGTCCTTCTCGCAGGGGCGGGCCAGAGATACGCCCACGATGCCAAACACGTGACGGATGGCCTCAAAGGCACCGCGCACGTCGCAGGTATCATCCTTAGGCTCCACATAGGTGGTGGACTGGCGGGTATAGACCCGGAACTGGCCGTATGGGTGCAGGCGGCGGTGGAGGTTGGCGTGAAGCTTATCCTCGAAGGTGCGGCGGTTCAACCCCTTGAGTACCATCTCGCCCAGTTTGAGCAAAATCATTTCATTCATATATTCGGTTCCTTTCCGAAGCAAATTTCGTCGTTTATATTATATCGGAACCATCCCCGTCTGTCCAGTACTTACCCCCTTGCTTTTGGGCGAAAAAAGGAGTAGAATGGTCGCCATCGAGGTGATACCAATGAACCGCAAAACCCTGGCCGCGGCCTTTCCCTGCACCGTTCCGGTGCTGATGGGCTATTTGGCCATCGGCATGGCCTTCGGCCTGATGCTGCAATCCATCGGCTATGGACCCGTATGGGCCGCGTTTATGAGCCTAACCATCTACGCCGGCTCCGGCCAGTATCTGGGCGTGTCCCTGCTGGCTATGGGTGCGGGTCTGGGTCAGGTGGCTCTGCTGACCTTTATCATCAATTTCCGCCACTTGGTCTACGGCCTGTCTCTGCTGGAGAAGTTCCACGGCATGGGCCCGCGCAAGCTGTATATGATGTTCTCCCTGACCGACGAGACCTACGCCCTGCTCAGCAGCGCACAGGCCCCCGAGGATGTCGGCCCCCACGATTTTTACTTCACCATCGCCCTGCTGGACCACAGCTACTGGGTGATCGGCTCGGTACTGGGCGCTCTGGCCGGTCAACTGCTGGGCTTTGATACCACCGGCGTGGACTTCGCCATGACCGCTCTGTTCATCGTCATCGCCGTCAGCCAGTGGCGTGCCTACCCCAGGCATCTGCCCGCCCTGCTGGGCGCAGTGGCCACCGTCGTATGTCTTCTGCTGGTGGGTGCAGACAATATGCTGCTGCCCGCTTTGGGCATCATCGTACTGGTGCTGGTACTGGCCCGTCCCCGGCTGGACGTTCATTCCACCGCGAAAGGAGCTGACGCAACATGACCACGCCCGCCCTCACTCCCGGTCAGGCCGCTCTGTCCATTCTAGTCATGGCCGCGGTCACCTTCCTGACCCGGGCGTTGCCCTTCCTGCTGTTCGACCGCGGCGACCATCCGCCCCGCATCATCCTCTATCTGGGCAGCGTGCTGCCCCCGGCCATCATTGCCATGCTCATCGTCTATTGCCTGAAGGGGGTCAGCTTTGCCTCCCCCGCCGGCTGGGTCCCCGCCCTCGTTTCCGGTCTGGTGGCCGCGGGTCTTCATATTTGGAAGCACAACGACCTGCTGTCCATCTTCGGCGCAACGGTACTGTACATGGTTTTGGTACAAGGAGTGTTTGCATGAGCAAAAACGCCGTTCTCTCCCCGCGGAGAGAACGGCGTTTTTTACGTCTGATGTTCCTGTTCCCAGCGGTTCACCTGCCGCTTGCGGTCGGCCGACCACTCCAGCTTTTCCGCCAGCGCCCTCCGGTCCCCGGAGCGCAGCACCTGCCGGTAGGAACCGATGTTCTGTTCCAGCCGCTCCAGTGCCGCATCCAGTTGGGGCGCATTGAGAGAAAACAGCTGGGTCCACAGCGGAACGTCCAGCGCCGCCACCCGGGTGCACCCCCGGAAGGAGTCGCCCTCGAACCCCATAAACTCAAACAGTTTGGGATCGTCACACACGGAAACGGCGATCACGTGCATCATCTGGCTGGTGTAGGCTATGATGGCATCGTGCTGCTCCGGCGTGGTTTTGACCACGTCCCGGCACCCCATATAAGCGGCCATCCGCTCCAACAGGGCGACCTGATCCGGGCGGCTGTTCTTATTTGGAACGATGATGTAGTGGGCACCGCGGAACATATGTTTCAGCGCGTTCTGCACGCCGGAAAACTCCGTACCGGCCATGGGATGCCCGCCGATAAACCCCACGTCGGGCGGCAGTACCTTGGCCGCCTCCACAATCGCGGTCTTAACGCCGCACACGTCCGTGACCAGCGCGCCGGCCTTAAACCCATCCCGGTTCCGCTGCAGAAAATCCACGATCCCCTGCGGGTGCAGACACAGAAAGACCACGTCCGCCTCCGCCAACGCCTGTCCGGCATCCCCCGTCACCCGGTCAGCCACGTGATGCTCCGCCGCATAGCGCAAGGTCGGCTCGCTCACGTCCACACCCACGATCTCGTAATCCTCAAATCCCTGCAAGGCCATGGCAATAGACCCGCCAATCAACCCCAGTCCCACAACAGCGACACGTTTTGACATCGTTCTCATCCTCCCAAAATCCAAATCTCCTCGCGGTACACTTTAACACTTTCAACCGATAAAGTCAATACTTATTTTTACCCGTTTATCTGCCGGCATATCTGTCCATAATAAGCATATACTGACAGCGACACCAAGGAAGGGAGGCCACCCTATGCCCGAACCTCAGCGCGTATTTTCCTTTGGACGCCGACCCCGGCCGCAGTCCACCGAGCGGCAGGAATTGCTGGAGTCTCTTGCCGCCACTCGGATGCAGATCAATCAGGCCTATTCTGGCTTTGATACCGCCCGTGACCCGGATCTGGTAGAGTCCTTCGTCTACGAGATCAACGCCCTGCAGTCCCGGTACAGCTACCTGCTGCGCCGGATCAAGGAACTGGAGGCGGCTCCATGACCGCCCCGCAGCTTCTTTGGCTGGGCGGCGGTGCCGCCGCCCTCATCCTGCTGCTTCTGCTGCGGAGGCCCTTGGGTCGTCTGCTCCGGCTGGGTGGGCGCAGTGCGGTGTCACTGGCTGCTTTGGCTTGCCTCGGACAGGTCCCGGCCCTCGCCGCCTTTCTGCCCGGAGTCAATCTTGTCAACGCGCTGGTGATGGGCCTGCTGGGTCTGCCGGGCTTCGGCCTGCTGCTGCTGATGCAGTGGGTGCTTGTATAACAAAACCCCGGACCACCTTTTGGTGGTCCGGGGTTTTTACTGTTTGGTTTCACGCGGGATGCCGGGGCATTACACCTCGTACATCTTCTCCATGCGCAGCAGCTTCTCGTAACGGGCCTTGGCAGCCTCCTCGGACTGAGCGAACAGCTCGGTGGCGCGCTCGGGGAAGGAGCGGGTCAGAGCGGAGTAGCGGGCCTCGTTCATCAGGAACTCCTGATAGCCGCCGGCGGGAGCCTTGCTGTCCAGGATGAAGGGGTTCTTGCCCTCGGCCTTCAGAGCGGGGTTGAAGCGGAACATATTCCAGTAACCGCACTCCACAGCCTTCTTCATCTCGGACTGGCAGTTGACCATGCCGCCCTTGATGGAGTGCATCTCGCAGGGAGCGTAAGCGATGATGATGGAGGGGCCGGGATAAGCCTCGGCCTCGGCGATAGCCTTCAGAGTCTGGGCCATGTTGGCGCCCATAGCGATCTGGGCGACGTAGACATAGCCGTAGCTCATGGCGATCTCGGACAGGGACTTCTTGGCGATCTCCTTACCGGCAGCGGCGAACTGAGCCACCTGACCGATGTTGGAGGCCTTGGAAGCCTGACCGCCGGTGTTGGAGTAGACCTCGGTATCGAAGACAAAGACGTTCACGTCCTCGCCGGACGCCAGCACGTGGTCCAGGCCACCGAAGCCGATGTCGTAGGCCCAGCCGTCGCCGCCCAGGATCCACACGGACTTCTTGGCCAGGAACTCCTTGCTGGCCAGCACCTCGGGAGCGGTGGGGCAGCCGGCAGCGGCGGCCTTCTCCAGCTCCACAACCAGAGCGTCGGCAGCAGGACCGTTGGCCTGACCGTCGTTCAGGGTGTTCAGATAAGTCTCGGCAGCGGCCTTGAACTCGGCGGAAGCCTTGTCGCTGGCGGCCATCTCCTTGACCTGAGCGATCAGGCGCTCGCGGATGGCCTTCTGACCCAGGTGCATACCCAGACCGTGCTCGGCGTTATCCTCGAACAGGGAGTTGGCCCAAGCGGGACCCTTGCCCTCGGCGTTGGTGGTGTAGGGGGAGGTAGCAGCGGGGCCGCCCCAAATGGAGGAACAACCGGTGGCGTTGGTGATGTACATACGGTCGCCGAACAGCTGGGTCAGCAGGCGGGCGTAAGCGGTCTCGGCACAGCCGGCGCAGGAGCCGGAGAACTCCAGCAGAGGAGTCTTGAACTGGCTGCCCTTGACGGTGTTGTCGGCCACGTCTTCCTTGACGGTAACGTTGGCAACGGTGTAGTCGAAAGCGGCCTGCTGGGGCTTCTGCTCCTCCAGGGGCTTCATGACCAGGGACTTGGTGGGGCAGACACCGACGCAGACGCCGCAGCCCATACAATCCAGGGGGGACACGGACAGGGTGTAGGTGTAAACGCCCTTGCCCTTGCCGGCCTTGACGGGGGCGCTCTTCAGCACGGCGGGGGCGCCGGCCAGCTCGGCCTCGTTCATGGTGTAGGGACGGATGGTGGCGTGGGGGCAGACGAAGGAGCACTGGTTACACTGGATACAGGTCTCAGGGTTCCACTCAGGCACGGCCACGGCAACGCCGCGCTTCTCATAGGCGGAAGCGCCCTGCTCGAAGGTACCGTCGGCGTGATCGACGAAGGCGGAAACGGGCAGGATATCGCCGTCCATCTTGCCCACGGGGGTCAGGATGGTGTCGACCATCTTCACCAGCTCAGCCTTGCCCTCCAGCTTGGCAGCCTCGGTGGTGTCAACGGCGTTGGCCCACTCGGCGGGAACGGTGATCTTCTTGAAGGCGGTGGCGCCGGCCTCGATGGCCTTGTGGTTCATCTCCACCACGTCCATACCCTTCTTGGAGTAGGACTTGGTAGCGGCATCCTTCATGTACTGGATCGCCTCGGCCTCGGGCATGACCTTGGCCAGGGCGAAGAAGGCAGACTGCAGAATGGTGTTGGTGCGCTTGCCCATGCCGATCTCCAGAGCCAGGTCGATGGCGTTGATGGTGTACAGCTGGATGTTGTTCTGGGCGATGTAGCGCTTGGCGTTGGCGGACAGGTGGTGGGCCAGCTCTTCCTCGGTCCACTGGCAGTTGATCATAAACACGCCGCCGGGCTTCACGTCACGGACGATGGGGAAGTCCTTGGTGATGTAGGAGGGGTTGTGGCAGGCCACGAAGTCAGCCTTGTTGATGTAGTAGGGGGCGCGGATGGCCTTATCGCCGAAGCGCAGGTGGCTGATGG
>JAFQHV010000020.1 GCA_017397835.1 Oscillospiraceae bacterium | reverse complement strand
TGCCATTCGTTCTATTCGCTCAAAGATTTTGAGGCACAACTCACTGTTCACAATCGCCGTTCCAACAACTTTCCCATGAGGCCGCTCGGCTGGTTATCTCCCGCCGAGTTCACTGTCCAATATGTTTGACAAACCTACAATTTCTCACTTTTACGCGGTTTTTCCCGGTAAAAATCCTGTATACAACGGCACACCTATTTCAACTGAACACATAGAATGGTTTGGAAGTGATACCATCGCGCCGTGCTTGGGCGGAGGGTATCCGACCCAAACAACATCGGGAGGTATGTTTTATGCCTGAAAAGGTCATGCCAGGCCCCGTGGCTGAAGATGTCAGCATCCGTGAGGCCGTGTGCATACACACCAAGAAAATCTTTGACTCCTGCCGTGACAAGGACTGCATCGAAGACCTGCGGGTCTACCCCACTACCGCATCGCAGGAGGTCCTGGCTCAGGCCGTTTCCATCAAGCCGGGCCGTGCCGAGTTGCTCTATACCTACATTGACGTAGAGCCGGTTGGCTTCAACCGGGGTTTTTACACCGTAGATGCGCGCTTTTTCTACCGGGTGACCGCCTGCGCGTTTGTGGGCACCGCCCGTCCGGTGGAGCTGAGCGGTCTGGCCGTATTTGACAAGCGGGTCATCCTCTTCGGCAGCGAGGGCGGCGCCAAGGTATTCTCCTCCGCCGCCTGCGGTACGCAGGATTGCGCCGTGGCCTGCCGCTGCCAGCTGCCCACCGCCGTGGTGGAGGCGGTGGATCCCATCCTGCTGAATATGAAGGTGACCGAAGCGTGCAACTGCCCACCGTGCGACTACGTACCCACCGACATCCCCACCTGTGTCAGCGGTGCGTTTGACGATACTCTGGTCCTGAACGGAGATGGCCGGCGGATGTACGTGTCCCTCGGTCAGTTCTCCATCATTCGCCTGGAGCGGGATACCCAATTGGTCATGCCCGTCTATGACTACTGCATGCCAGACAAGGAGTGCGCCTGCGGCGATGACAGCTGCGGTTGTGACGACCCCTGCGAAGTCTTCCGTCAGGTCAAGTTCCCGGTGGATGAATTCTTCCCCCCCAACACCAGCTGTCCCTGCAGTGACGGCTATCCGTCCGCGCACACCGGCTGCCGCTGAATTTTCCTCCTTTTACCCGCCCAATTTTGGGCGGGTTTTTTATTGCCTCCTCTTGTTAATTTTTAATTTTTGGCTTATAATGTACAAAACCCTGTTCAAGGAGGCCCAACATGACCCAACCCGGCTACATTCAAAGCGATCTGGATCTCAAGTTCCTGATCCTGTACAATATGAACCGTGTCGCCGCCCCTATCTCCCCTGACCAGCTGCTGGAGCTGTGCCTGTGCGACGAGGGTGTCAACTACTTCACCTTCCAGCAGGCCGCGGCCCATCTGGTGGAAACCGAGCACTTGACTTTGGAGCAAGACCGCTACGCTATCACGGAAAAAGGCCGTCACAACAGCTACATCTGCGAAAGCAGCCTCCCGTTCTCCGTCCGCCGCCGCTGTGACAAAAACCTGTCCGTTCTCAACGCCAAGCTCCGTCGGGATGCGCAGGTGCAAAGCCATGTGACCGAACGGGAGGACGGCACCTACACCGTGGCTCTGCAGCTCAACGACGATGCCGGCACTTTGCTGAAACTTGAGCTGCTCACCCCCTCCTGTACCCAGGCCCACCATCTGGCCCGGCAGTTCGATGCCCATCCCGAACAAATCTACAACGGTGTGGTCAATGCCCTGCTGTCTGATTTCCAAGAGGAATGATCTCACACGGAAAAACTCCCTGTTCGCTTGCGAACAGGGAGCTTTTTTATCGTTTATTTGACAACTACGTTTTCCGAACCAAGCAGTTCCCGCATCTCCGCCACCAAAGACGGATGGACCACACAAGGGGTGCCCACCCGTGTGCCGGTATCCTCAAAGTACAGCACCGCCTGTCCCTCGCCCGGGAACATGGACAGCACCAGCTTGATTTTACGCATACGGGGATCCTCCCGGCAGGGCAGCTTCAGATACAGCTTGCTGCCGGTAGCCTGTGCGGACGCAGGCTGCCGCTGCAGCTCCTGTTCCAGATCCTCGATGGGCCGCAGCGTGTCGCACATGATCTGCGGTTCTTTCTCATCCCGTACGGAGATCTTGCCGGTGACAATGACCGGGCTATTTTCCCGGATGTAGTTTCCACTCTCACCCAAGGTGCGGGAAAAGACCAGCAGTTCCATGGCGCCGGTATCGTCTTCCAAAGTCACATAGGCCATCAAGGTGTTGTTGCGGGTCGTTTTGGTCTTATAGCGGGAAATAATACCCGCCACGGTCACCTTCTGCTCGTCCCGGTACGTGGCGGGACCTTCTTCCCTCTTGAAGTCGGCAAGGATGGAACCCACCGAAACCGCACCACGGTTGCGTGCCGCCTGACGATAGGCATCCATGGGATGGCCGCTGAGGTACAGACCGGTGGTCTCCTTTTCCATAGCCATCCGCTCCTGCGGCGAAAACTCAGGCAGGTCGGGCAGCTGCAGGGTCACGGGGGCGGCATCCTCTTCTGCCGTCATACCAAACAAATCAAGCTGACCCTCCACGTTGCGCTTGCGTGCGGCAGCGATCCCATCCAGCACCTGACCAAACACCGCCAGCAGCTGAGAGCGGCGGTACCCCATACTGTCAAACGCACCGCACTTGATCAGGTTTTCCACCACCCGGCGGTTCACCTCTTCAAACATCCGCTCACAGAAGTCAACAAAATCTGTAAAGGGACCATTCCTTACACGTTCTGCAAGCAAGGCATCTACCGCGCCTACGCCTACGCCTTTCACCGCTGCAAGACCAAAGCGCAGATTCTCGCCGGAGACCGTAAAGGTAGTTCCCGATTCGTTCACATCCGGAGGCAGCAGGGAGATGCCGCAGTTCTTGCATTCGCCGATATACTCCGCCACCTTATCCTGATCGTCCAGCACGGAGGTCAACAGAGCCGCCAGATACTGGCGAGGATAATGACACTTGAACCACGCGGTCTGATAGGCCACCACCGCGTAAGACACGGCGTGGGCCTTGTTAAAGGCATAGCTGGCAAAGTCCAAAATTTCGTCGTAAATGGACTGGGCCACTTCCTCCGGAATGCCGTGGGCCACGCAGCCGGTAATGTTGCGCGCCGGGTCACCATGGAGGAAGGACTCCCGCTCGCGGATGATGTCCTTCTCCTTTTTCTTGGACATGGCTCTTCGCACCATGTCAGCTTGTCCGAGGGAGTAACCCGCCAGACGGCGGAAGATCTCGATAACCTGCTCCTGATAAACGATGCAGCCGTAGGTAACGGACAAAATCGGCTCCAGAAGCGGGTGCTTATAGCGCACCAGTTTGGGGTCCTGCGCACAGGCGATAAACCGCGGAATGGAATCCATGGGACCGGGCCGGTACAGGGCGATAATGGCGGTGATGTCTTCCACGCTCTTGGGCTTCAGACCCACACACACGCCGGTCATACCCGCCGATTCCATCTGAAACACGCCGCTGGTGCGCCCCTCACAGAGCATCTTATAGACTTCCGGGTCGTTATCCGGGATATCCGCAATGGAAAAGTCCGGCTGTTCCTGCCGCACCAGTTCCATCGCATCGTCCAGGATCGTCAGGTTGCGCAGACCCAAAAAGTCCATTTTCAAAAGCCCCAGTTCTTCCAGCGTGACCATGGTATACTGGGTGACCGCCAAATCGTCATTGGTGGCAAGGGGCACGTACTCGTACACCGGCTTTTTCGTGATGACCACACCTGCAGCGTGGGTGGAGGCGTTACGGGGCATACCCTCCAGCTTACGGGCGGTATCCACCAGCTTACGAACCGTTTCGTTTTCGTCGTAAAGCTCCCTGAACGGCTTAGACAGCTCCAACGCCTTGTCCAGCGTCATGTCCAGCGAAAACGGCACCTGCTTGGCAATGTTATCCACCTCGGCATAAGGCAGATTCAGCACACGCCCCACGTCCCGGATCGCCGCCTTGGCTTTCATGGTACCGAAGGTAACGATCTGTGCCACGTGGTCTGCTCCGTACTTTTGCGACACGTAGTCGATGACCGCCTGACGGCGGCGAATGCAGAAGTCAATATCAATATCGGGCATGGTCACGCGTTCCGGGTTCAAAAACCGTTCAAAGTACAGGCTGTACTTCAGCGGGTCAATATCCGTGATATTCAGACAGTAGGACACCATCGAACCCGCAGCGGAGCCGCGGCCGGGGCCGACGGGAATGCCGTGACTCTTGGCATAGCCGATGAAGTCGGACACAATGAGGAAGTAATCCACAAACCCCATCTGCTCGATGACACCCATCTCATACTCCAGCTGCTTGCGGTTCTCCTCCGTTCCGTTGGGATAGCGCCACTCAAACCCCTTGCGGCACAGATGCTTGAAGTACTCCGTGGCATCCTCCCATCCCTGGGGCAGCTTGAACTCGGGCAGATGATAGTGTCCGAACTCAAAGTCCATGCTGCACAGCTCGGCGATCTTCGCGGTGTTCTCAATGGCCTCGGGATACTGCGGGAACAGCGCCAGCATCTCCTGCTCGCTTTTGATATAAAACTCCTCGGTTTCGAACTTCATGCGGCCGGGATCATCTAACGTCTTGCCCATTTGGATGCACATGAGAATATCCTGTGTTTCCGCATCCTCCCGGGTCAGATAGTGCGCATCGTTGGTGGCGATGATGGGAATACCCGTCTCCTCATGCAGGCGGATAATGCCTGCATTCACCTGCCGCTGGGACGGGATCCATGGTCCTGCAGTTCTAGATAGTATCCGTCCTCGCCAAAAATGTCCCGCATCTCCAACGCGTGGGCCTTGGCCCCCTCGTAGTCGTTGGCCAACAGCCGGCGGGGAATCTCGCCGCCCAGACAGGCCGAGCAGGCGATCAGTCCCCGACTGTGCTTGCGCAGCATATCCATGTCCACACGGGGTTTGATGTAGAATCCCTGTGTAAAGGCACAGGACACCATGTAGGACAGGTTGCGGTACCCCTCCTCATTGCGGCACAGCAGCACCAGATGCCGGGCCTCGCTGTCCAGCTCATGGACCTTGTCAAATCGGGTGCGGGGGGCCACGTAGACCTCACAGCCGATGATGGGCTTGATATCCGCCTTTTTGCAGGCACGATAAAAATCAACGGCACCGAACATCACACCGTGGTCCGTAATGGCCACAGCGGTCTGTCCCAGTTCTTTTACCCGCTCCACCAGCTTGGAAATGCGACAGGCACCGTCCAGCAGGGAGTACTCCGTATGCAGATGTAAGTGGACAAAGGACATCTTGCTCACCCAACTTTTCTTTTTTGTAAAATTACAGCTCCGGCTCCGCCGCCCGCTTTAATGCTTCCCCGGTCAAACGATAGACCGTCCAGTCTTCCATCGGAACGGCGTGCATACGCTTGGTGTAAAACTCAATGGAGGGCGTGTTCCAGTCCAGACACGCCCACTCCAGCCGCCCGCAGCCGCGCTCCGCCGCAAGGGCTGCCAACTGTTTCAGCAAACCCTTTCCATATCCCTTGCCCCGGTATTCCGGCAGCACGAACAGATCCTCCAAATAGATGCCCGCCCGGCCAAGAAAGGTGGAGAAGTTGTGGAAAAATAAAGCGAAGCCCACTTCCCTGCCCGCTTCCAGCGCAAACAGCACCTCAGCCTTGTTCTTCTCAAAAATCCATTCCCGCAGCAGTTCCAGGGTAGCAACCACCTCATTGGCCATATGCTCATAGTCAGCCAGCGCGCGAATGAAGTTCAATATGGTCTGCTCGTCTCCGGGGACGGCAGTACGAAAGGAAAACTCGCTCATTCCCTCGCTCCTCCAAGCCAAGAATAAACCAGCCGAAACAGTCCGGTCACGACCCACCCGGCCACAGCACCGATGAAATTCAAAATGGAATCATCCACGTCGGCAATCCCCAGTCCGCTGTACCACTGCAGCCATTCCACACCGATACAAACCGCTGCCATCAGCGGCACGAACAGCCAGATCCGGCGCATAGGGCGAAACATGACCGGCAGCAGCACACCAAGCGGGATCAGGATCACCACGTTGCCCAGCAGGTTGAACAGGCTGGACAGACTGCCCGTTCTGCGGAAGTGGAACCAGAACCGGCTGATGGTATAAAAGGGTTCCAAATTCACCGCGCCGCCCCAGGCTCGGTCCAGGTGAAACAAGCCTCCGAAAAACAGCATCACGGATAAAATGGCAAGGTAGTAAATCAGCAGCAGCCACAGCGCATTGCGGCAATAGGTCCTGCGCGCGGTCCTGCCCAAGCGGCGCACCCGCAGCAGCACACCAAGGCCCACCAGCACAACGGACAGCATCGGCACCATCAGCTGATGGTTGACCGACAGCTTGTCCCCTGCCAGCAGCCAAAACACGTTCAACGCGGCTGCGGCCACGTAAAAAATCAAACTCATTCTTCCCCGCGCCCCAACTCCACCAGCTTACGCAGGCGGTGATTCATAGCCGACTTGGTCACGGGCGGGTCACAGCGGTCGGCAAGCTGGGCCAGGGTATCCTCCGGATGTTCCACACGCAGCCGAGCCGTTTCCTTCAGCTTGTCCGGCAGGGTGTCCAGCTTTCCAGACTGCTCCAACTGCCGGATGGCCTCCAGCTGGCTTTGGGCGGCCTCCACCGCCTTGTCCAGATTGGCGGCATCACAGTTGACCCGGCGGTTGACACTGCCCCGCAGTGTCTTCTCCACCTTGGCGTTCATGATCTCCATGGCCGAGATGGGTGCACCGACACCGGTCAGGAAATCTTCAATGGCCTCACTTTGCTTGAAATAGGCAATGTAATTCGACTTGCGGGTGACCTGCTTGGGCGCAAAGCCGCACTCCTGCATCAGGGCTTGGGCTTCCCGGCTGACGTTGAAATGGGAGGTAGCCAGCTCCAGGTGATACCCTTTTTCCGGGTCCGTCACCGAGCCACCGGCCAAAAACGCGCCGCGCAAAAAGGCCAGCCGGCAGCAGGGCTCCTCCAGCACGGCAAAATTGATATGGTGGGCCAGCATATTCTTCCGATCCATACCGAACGCATCCCGAATGAGATGCATTTTCTCCGGGTCGGTAATGCCAAACACCCGCTTGCCCGTGGCCTCCGGCCGGGGCAGGCGGTCGAACTCGATACGGAACGCTTTCTTAAACAAAGCGGGCAGACGGGCGGCAAAGGCGTCACTTTCCGTAACGATGCGCACCTGATTGCTGAAATGGTTGCAAAACAGCAGCACACCGTAAGCCTCTGCCTGAGCGCAGCACTTTTTATTCAAGCCGGAGCGGCAAAGCTCCACCTTGACATCAGATGCAAATGACATACTCTCTCACCTGTTTTCTTGCGTTATCTCTCTTGCACTTTCTGCTGGTAGACCCGCAGCACCTCGCGTGCAAGGCGATCGGAGCTGTGGCGGGCAAAATGACTGTCCTGAGAGGCCACAGGCCGCTCCACCAGCTCCAGGCCCATGGCTGCGAACCGTTCCCGGTCCACCACCAGCGGCACCGCATCCTCCTGCTTGTAACGCTCCAGCAGCCAGCCGGGAACCGCCTGGCTGTTGGCAAGACACAGATCCACCATGTCCCAGGACCCGTGGGCCAGCAACGCCTCCACGTGGTCGGCGGCGGTGTACCCCTCGGTCTCCCCCTCCTGGGTCATGATGTTGCAGATATACATCTTCAGCGCCTTGGCTTTGCACAGGGCGTCCACCACTCCATCCACCAGCAGATTGGGAATGATGCTTGTGTACAAACTGCCCGGGCCCAGCAGGATCAGATCCGCCTGCTCAATGGCTTCCAGCGCATCGGGCAGGGCCGGGGGGCGCTCCGGGATCAGGGCAACACGGGCAATACGGCAGTCCTGCTCCTTCTTGAACGCGAAGATGCCGGATTCTCCCACGATGCTGCTGCCATTTTCAAACACAGCCTCCAGCTGCACGTCGGCGCTGGTCACAGGCAGAACGCGCCCGGTAATGGCCAAAACGTGGCCCATCTGCCGCACCGCCTCTTCAAAGGAGCCGGTCACACCGTCCATAGCCGCCAGCAGCAGATTACCGAAACACTGCCCCCGCAGACTGCCCTCGGTGAAACGATACTTCAGCAGGTCGGTCATAATAGGCTCGGCATTGGCCAGTGCTTCCATACAGTGGCGGATATCGCCGGGAGGTAGAATGCCGATGTCCCGGCGCAGCATACCGGACCCGCCGCCGTCATCCGACACGGTGACGATGGCCGTCAGATTGGCTGTATAGCGTTTCAGGCCGCGCAGCAAAGTGGACAGGCCCGTTCCGCCTCCAATGACAACGATTTTTGGGCCGTTCTCCCAGCTGTGCCGGTCGGTAAAATCAAAATACATATGCCACTCCTCTTCAGTTGCGCAGCATATCCCGGTGGTTTTCCGACACAGGATAACCGCAGTCGGCCACAAACTCTGCCAAGCGGTGAGCCACTGCCACCGAGCGGTGGCGGCCACCGGTGCAGCCAATGGCAATAAACAGGGCAGATTTTCCTTCTTCCTTGTACCGCGGCAGCAGGAACCGCAGCATATCGGACATCCGATCCATAAACTCTGCCGCGTTGTGGTCAGCAAAGACGTAATCCGCCACCGGCTGTTCCAAGCCGGTGTAGGGCCGCAGCAGGGGGTCGTAATGAGGATTGGCCATGAAGCGTACGTCGAACACAAGGTCGGCTTCCGGTGGAACACCATACTTAAAGCCAAAGGACGTCATATTCACCCGCATCTCGTCCGTTCGGCCATCCCCGGTACGAAAGATTTTCTGCAGCATATCTTTCAGTTTGAGTTTGGGCAGGTCACTGGTATCAACCACCCAGTCTGCCCGCTCCCGCAGCGGTTCCAACAGTGCCCGCTCGGCGGCAATTGCAGCCTCCAAGCTGTCTGTTTCCGCGGCAAGGGGATGGCTGCGGCGGGTTTCTTTATATCGCTTGATGATGGTACTGTCCGCTGCATCCATAAACAGAATGCGCAGGGGACAGTGCGCACGCTCCAGCTCATCCAGCACATGGGTCAGACTCTCAAAAGCCGCACCGGCGCGCACATCAACGATCAGCGCCATGCGCTCGTACTCACTGGTGCCGCCCATACCCAACTCCGCAAACTTGCCGATCAGGGGCACTGGCAGGTTATCCACACAGAAAAATCCCATGTCCTCCATACAGTTGCCCGCATGGCTCTTTCCTGCACCGGACATACCGGTCACGATGACAAATTCCATCTTCCATCATCCTTTGTTTCTGTCTTGATCTGCCGAATCAGTCCAGCAGTTTCACTTCCATTTCCAGTTCCACCCCGGTCGTCTCCAGCACGCGCCGGCGCACCTGCTCCACCAAAGTCAACACATCGGCACAGGTCGCCCCGCCCCGATTGACCACAAACCCCGCGTGCTTTTCGGAAACCTGTGCGCCGCCTACCTGCAGCCCTTTCAGTCCGCACCGGTCGATGAGCGCCGCCGCAAAGTGACCCACGGGCCGCTTGAACATACTGCCCGCGCTGGGGTACTCCAGCGGCTGCTTATCCCGGCGGCGGGCAGCCAGCTCGTCCATGCGGGCGGTGACAGCCGCGGGGTCTCCGGGAGCAAGCTCCATACGGGCCGCCAAAATCATTCGACTGCCATCGGAAAATACACTGTGGCGATAAGCGAAGTCAAATTCCGCAACCTCTTCCACACAGCCATCCGCATTCAGGCAGGTCACACCGGTGACCACCTGAGCCATCTCGCCGTCGTAAGCACCGGCGTTCATGGTCACCGCACCGCCCAGACTGCCGGGGATCCCGTGGGCAAATTCCAGTCCTGTCAACCCCGCATCCCTTGCCTGCACGGCAAGGCGCGCCAATGTGATACCGCATTCGGCGGTGACGGTGCTCCCTTCGATCGTGCAGGTTTTCATTCCGGAGGTCTTGATAACAAATCGCTCCACCCCCGCATCGGGAACCAGCAAATTGGAGCCGTTCCCCATAAAGAACGGGGTAACGCCAAGCTCCGCCGCTGTACGCACGGCACACACCGCCTGCTCACGGTCCGTGGGCAGCGCCATCAATCGGGCCGGCCCTCCGATATGAAACGACGTGTGGCCGCACATGGGCTCCTGTCTGCGCAGTTCCAGACCGGGGCAGCACGCTTCCAGTCGTTTTGCAAGTTGTTCAAATCGCTCCATATTCCTTCCTCGTTTCCGGGCAGCGGTTATGGATGCACTGCTCCACATTACAATTCACTCTATTATAACAAATCTTTCCGCTAAATAGAATACTTATTTATAAAAAAAGAGCGGGGCGCTGCGCGCCCCGCTCCCGGTGGTGTTACAAATCGTTTCCTTCGGTTTGACGGAAGTACTCGTCCATGCGCTGGCTCAGTTCCAGCGCAGCGTTGTGGCCCATTTTCCGATTGCGGTTGTTCATCGCCGCCACTTCAAGAATGCTGGCAAGATTTCGCCCCGGCTTGACCGGGATGGTCACAGAAGGCAGCGGTGTATCCAAAATGTCGGTGTAGTTATTTTCCATCCCAAGACGATCGTACACCTTACCCTCTTTCCACGCCTCCAGATGAACGACAAAATCGATCTCCTGACTGTCCTTGATGGCACCCATACCAAACAGGCGGCGCACATCGATCACACCGATGCCGCGCAGTTCCATGTAGTGGCGGATCAACTCCGGTGCCGTGGCGACCAAATTGCCCGCATTGTCCTTATAGATCTCCACCGCGTCGTCGGCGATGATGCGGTGACCGCGCTTGATCAACTCGATAGCCACCTCGCTCTTACCCACGCCGGACTCACCCTGAATCAGCACACCTTCACCGTATACCTCCAGCATGACGCCGGAGCAAGTCAGCCGGGGCGCCATATGCAGGCGCAGACTGCCGATCAGGGAGCTGGTAAAGACCGATGTCGCCTCCTGCGTACGCAGGATGGTGCGGTCGTACTTCTCCGCCATCTCCATACACTCAGGAAAAGGCTCGATCCCCCGGGTGATGATCAGGCCGGGAACCGGGTGGGCCAGCAGGCGGTCAAAGCTCTTTCTCCGCTCGTCAGGCGTCAGCTTGGACAGATAGGTCGTCTCCACCAGACCAATGACCAGCAGGCGCTCCTCATCGAAGTGGTCGAAAAAACCGGTCAGGGGCAAGCCGGGACGATTGATGTCCGCGGTACGCAGGGGGTACTCGCCGAAATTCTCACCACTGCGCAGAATTTCAAGATGGAACTGCTCAATAATTTCCTTCAGCTTGACGCTGGGGCCCTCCTGTGGCATAGCAGTCGCTCCTTTGCTTGTTATTTGTTCCAGTATAGCCTATTTTTCTCTGCGGCGCAAGTACATTCCGTCCCGCACATGCCCTCCGCTGACTTTTCGAAAAAAACTTGAAAAAGCTCTTGCTTTTTGACAAACAATCTGCTATTATATCTGTCGATACTCCGATTTGTGATTTGAGTGTACTTCTAAACGAGGAGGTAAGCGAAATGGCCAAATGTGAATTCTGCGACAAGGGCATGGTGTTCGGCATTCAGGTGTCCCACTCCCACCGCCGTTCCAACCGCCCCTGGAAGCCCAACGTGAAGCGTGTCAAGGCGATCGTGAATGGCGCCCCCACTCATGTGTACGTCTGCACCAGATGCCTCCGTTCCGGTAAGGTCACCCGTGCGGTGTGATTGATAAGGCAAACTAAAACTGCGTGTCCGTTCGGACACGCAGTTTTTTTATTCTTCTAACTGTAAAAGTGCCGCGTCCAATTCCCCTTGGGTGCAGCAGGTATTCAAATATTGCAGCAGGGCGTTTGCCGACATATGCCGGGGCAATCCAAGCACACGGAGCAGTTCGCCCCGGCGCGTGCCGCTGTCCGGCGTACCGGTAAGGCCGAAACGCATCAGGTCCGCCTTGGTCAGGGCAAGGTCACAGGCGGGCGCGTCTCCCTCCTCCAACACGGTAGCGCCTGCATTCCGCAGAGCCTTCTCCAGCACGGTGGGTTCCATTCCTTCCACGCCCAGCTTTCCCTCCTTGCCGGGGCGGATTTTACGGCGTTCTTTCCCCATGATGTCCGGAACATAGGCGTGTTTGAGGTATTGGGGATCAACGGCGCTTTTAATGCGGTTTCGGATGACAAATCCCGCCCCATCCGGATCTGTAAAGACGATCAGTCCCCGCTTTTGGGCCAGACGGCGCAGCAGGTCCATCTGCTCCTCATTTTTGAAAATACCGAATCCTCCCGTCTCCACGATGAGGGTATCCACCACCTGAGACAGGGTGTTTTTATCGTAGCGGCCCTCCACCACTACAGCTTCGCGAATGCGCAGCATACATCCGCCCCCTCAGTTGTCGGCCCTGCCCGCCGGGGTGGACAGCTCCAGCAGCAGGTCCGCCATCAGCTCCCGCTCGGTGCCGCTGCTGGACTTCAGGGCCAGATCGGTTTTTGCACACGCAATGACCGCCTTGCGGCACCACGCCAAAGAGAACCGTCGGGCGTTGTTCATCAGCTTTTCCGCAGGGTAGGGCTTCATCCCCCACTGAGCCGCCAGATCCCCCGCCGTACCGTGCCGTTCCATGCACAGCCGGGCGGAGTACAGCTGCCGCAGCTGCTTGCCCAAGGCAGCAAGGATGGGAATGGCTTTCTCCTGCATTTGGAACAACTCACCCAGCACCTGGGCGGCCTTGTCGAAGTTGCCCACGCCAATGGCGTTGGTCATCTCAAAGACCACCGCATCCAGCTGGGGGGTAGCCACCGCATCAATATCCTGCCGCGTAACGCGCTCGCCCCTGGCAAAGGCCGCTATCTTTTCGATCTCACCGATGAGGGCGTTCATCAAGTCACCGCACAGGAAAATGAGATACTGGGCCTGCTCCGTGTCAATGTCTTTCCCCTGCGCGCGGAACCGTCGGCGGATCCAATCAATCAGATCTCCCTGCTCCTGCCGCGCAAATTCCACAACGCTGCCATGCTCCTTCAGCGCCGCCGCCAGTTTGGTGCGGGCATCCGCCTTGTATACCAGCGTGTCGTACACGAACACTACACAGCAGTAGTCGGGAAGCTGTCCAAACAGCTCGCTCAGCGCCTGCCGGTCACTCTCGGCCGCCCGAAACAGGTCGTAATCCTCTACCAGCACCATGGTGCGCTCACTCATCATAGGCAGAGCATCCACCGTCTGCTCCAGCAGCTGGACCGACAGGTCCTTGCCCGGCAGCTCGTGCAGATTGAACTCCGCCATTCCCTGCCCCACCAGCTGCTCCTTCATTCTTTCCAGATAGTAGCTGCGCAGATAAGCCTCTTCGCCGTGCAGCACGTAGAGCCGTCCAAGGGTGCCGGCGGCCAGGTCCTGCTTGAACTGTTTGTATGCCGAGTTGTCTGTTTTCTGCTTGACAGCCATGCCGTCACGCCCCTTTCTTCCATGGGTCTGCGGTCAGTGTGACCACCCCCATGGTATCCGTTCTGTATATCTCCGCACCGACATCAGCGAACCGTTCCAGCGCTTCCGATGCCGGGTGTCCGTACGTGTTATATGCTCCCACCGAGAACACAGCGATGTCAGGCCGCACCGCCTCCAGCAGCTGCATGGAATTGGAATACTTGGAACCGTGGTGACCGGCCAGCATCACTTCCACATCGGGCAGGTCCGCATACTGCAGCAATTCCTGCTCAATTTCTCCATCCATATCTCCGGTGATGAGGATATCCTGCTCCTGCGCACTGCACAGCACGGTCAGTCCCAGTTCGTTGACACCGTCATCACCCAAGGGCGGGTAAAGGTTGATGACAGTCTTTCCCACTTGCAGCACGGTGTCCTCCCGGATGAATATAACCTCGGTTTTCTCCTGCTCAGCTCTAGCCAAAATCTCCCGAAACAGGTCGGATTTCGGTTCAATATCTGGCAGGGCAATACGCTTTACATGCACTCTGTTCAAAAGCTCCGGGACACCGTTGGCGTGGTCGTCATGGTAATGAGTCAAAACCAGCAGGTCCAGTTGACTCTGTCCAAAACTCATCAGTCGGTCCGCGGCAGCGTCACCCGCTTCGTGGTAGCTGTCGCCCCCGCAGTCCACAAGTGCAAAGCCGTCCCCGGAGCGCAGCAGCACGCTCTGCCCCTGCCCAACGTCCAGCACATCCACCTGCAGCGGAGGTATCTTCATGGCGGCAACTGTGCAGGAAATCGCCGTCACAAGTGTCAGCACACTCATCGCGCAGGGCAGCAAAATCCGTTTCTTCCCGGGCAGCACGAATGCCAGCCCCAGCAGCAGATAAACAAACACCAGCCACAGCCGGTAGAGTTCCGGTCCGGCAGGGATCGCCGCAAAGGGGATCTGCGCCAAAGTGGTGACCACCCGGTAGATATAGTCTCCAAAGGGCGCCGCCGCCATACCGATCAGCGGTGCGGCACCGGGCAAAAGCAGACCTGCAATACCGCCCACAGCGCCAAACACGAACAGGGCGGATATCGCCCACGCACACAGTACATTGGCAACAGGCGAAATCAGCGAGATCGTATCAAAATAATATGCGGACAGGGGGATGGTGAACACCTGCGCCCCAAGGGTGACCGAAATCACGGCAGCAACGGAACGCACCACCTTGTGGCAAAGTCTCATGATGCCCTTTCCGGGCTTGAGTCCGGCGGTCATGCGGTCCTGCAGCGTTTTGGCAAACAGAGCGATGCCCGCCACCGCGCCAAAGGACAGCTGCAGTCCGATGTCTGCGCAGGCGTAGGGATTGTGGGCAAGCAGAAGAAGCAGCGCCAGCATCAGCGAGGTGGGTGTATCCCCCTCCCGCCCCAGTAACGGTGCCAATTCAAGCAAAATCAGCATGACTGCCGCACGCACCGCAGATGGCGTGCAGCCGATCATCAGGACGAAGAATACGATGATCGGGATACTCACAAGCGCGGTCAGCCGTCTGTTTCGACCCAGCAGCAAATTCAACAGCCCCACCAAAAAGGCAAGGTGCATACCGGAAACGACTACCATATGGCTCATACCAACACGCTTGAGCCCGGCGGTCAACAGCGGTTCCAGTCCCGCCCGGTTTCCGGTGACGACCGCCCATACAAGGCTCTGTGTCCGGCCCGAACACGCCGCCTCAATTCCCTGCTGCAGTCTGCGCATGGCTTGGGCCGGGATCGCGGACAGCGGTATCCGTTCCGGATGGGTAATTTCCGCCTCGCCATAGGCGGTGGCCAGCAGAAACACACCCTTAGCCGTATTGTAATTCACCGCTTGTCCCATCCCGCCGTGTTCCGCAGAAACGGTGCAGTGAGCTACAGTGGTCACCCGGTCGCCGGGCTGTAAGTCAGCGTACTGCTCATCCATGTACAGCATCGCATCGGTATGACCGCCCTGCGGCAGATCGGCGCGCACACGCACCTTTATGCCGTATTCCGCCTCCTCCGGCCAGTCGGACACTATGCCGGTCAGCATGACGGTGGTATCGTCCAGCGCCCGGACCGGCTCCAAAAACAGCCGGTCATATCCGTCGGTCCACAGCATACCCAGTGCCATGCCGACACAGCACAGCACCGCCCGGCGCCGTGCCTTGTCCGGCAGAAGCCGGCGCAGCAAACCAAGCAGCACGGTAGCTGCCACGCAAACCGCGCCGACGAAGAGCCGCTCCATATTCGGGAATAGCAGTATTGCCGCAAACATCGCTGCAGCAAAGCCACCGGCAAAGATAGCGAGTTTGCGCATACGGTTCCTCTCTTACGCTGCCGAATAGTTTACCAAGGACGAATCAAATCGTGGTTGCCTTTCACTACGCCGATGCGGCTCAGGATAGGCAGCATGGCCTGGAAAAAGAAATAGAGCACCACGCTCTTGGGCACGATGGTCACCAGATTTTTCAGCAAGCTGGGAACGAACCAGCCAAAGTACCCGCCGCCGCGAAGCATCATGGTCCACAGCGAACCCAACATGGCATTGACAAAGACGTTGACCAGCACGTTGGCCGCCACGATGCGCACCACCGTCACGCGCCGGCGGTAAAAGCACAGGGCGTATACCAGCATGCCCGCCATGGTGGAAACGGTATAGCCGAAGAAGAATTCTCCGGTTGGCTGCAGGATAAACCCTAAAATATCCTCCACAAAACCGTATGCCATACCTGCCACCGGACCGCACACGAGGGCGCACATGGCCCGTGCAGGAAAACTAAAGCTGAGTCGGGTGTGGGCGATGGGGATGCTGGGGATCAGGGCCAGCACCCGGGCCATAGCCACCATCAGCGCGGCAAAGACCAGGTTGCGGGTACTGTACAGGTCGGCCACCGCCGCCTTCCAGTAGCTGCGGTGGAGCAGAGTTTCTTTGTTTGGTGTGTTCATAAAAAATCCTCCTTCTGTGCCATGGGCAGCCCACGTGGTTGGGCAAGCCGCACAGAGGAGGGATATACTCCGGTATGCGGCAGTGGGAACCGGTTTGCGCACTGCAAGCCAACGGCTATTCGTCCGGCGGACAGTCCCTGTTCCACCGGCACTCAGCACCCAAAAGAGTGCAGCACACGCAAGCCTAAGCTGCCTGTTTCTCTGACCGTTTCAGTTTACCGCTTTTAGTCGAAAAATGCAAGTGCTTTTACCGTTTTTGCGCAGAAGAAATCCCCTGTCCACTCCGTGGGCAGGGGATCACTTTTCACTCAATTTCCACTTACAAACGTGCGGATCTCGTCCATCCGGTCAGCGGCCTGTCGGTAACCGTCCGCCCACAGCAGACGCAGCTTTTCAACGTTGCGTTCCGTGCGGGACACACCGTGGGTATCCTCCGGCGCGATGACCAGCACCTTACCTCGCCGCTCCAGTTCGAACAGCTGTCTGCGGCTTTCATTATAACGTTCGGCCCGAGCCGCCATGGTCTTGCAAAATTCCGGCCACTTGCGGTACTTGCGCAGCACCAGCGGCAGGCTGCGATCCGCCTTTTTTACATAGTCCCAGGGTCGGGTCAGCACCACGATGACGCGGTCGCAGCCCTGTTCAAAGGCACGTCGGTACGGGATGGAGTCGGCCACGCCGCCGTCCACGCACTCCACGCCCTCAATCTGATAGCTTGGAAACATCAAGGGCAGGGCGCAGGTAGCCTGCAGCACAAGGCTGCTCCCCTCTTTGTCCCGGGGCACGGTGCAGTAGCGCGCCTTGCCGGTTTCCAGTTCAGTCACCACCGCCTCCACCTGTCCCGGAAAGGCAGCAAAGGCTTCATAGTCAAAGGGAATGAGAGTTTCCGGAATTTGCCGGTAGGTGAAGTCAAGGCCGAAATAGCTGCGATTTTTGGGGTCAAGCAGGTTGCCAAGACCCATGTACCGCCGATCTCTGGCAAAGCGGGTGACGATCTCCAAATTGCGCCCGGACTGCCCGGAAATGTAACTCACTCCATAGGCAATGCCAGCGGACACACCCACCACGTAGTCGGCCATGACCCCGCCGGCCAGCAGCCCATCGCACACACCGCTGGAATAAATCGTTCGCAGGGCGCCGCCCTCCAGCACCAGTCCCGTTTTCATTCCCTCACCGCCTTTCGCTCTTTCTGTAATTTTACCGCTTATTTGAGCCTTTTGCAATTGATTTTTCCCGATGCTGTGCTATGATAAAGACACGAGCACAAAGGAGGCTTTGTTATGGAACGAATTTATCGCAGTGTGGAGCAGCTCATCGGCAACACTCCCCTGTTGGAACTGGCTCGCTACGGCGCGGCCCACGAGGTCAAGGCAACCCTGCTGGCCAAGCTGGAGTTTCTTAACCCCGGCGGCAGCGCCAAGGATCGCGTGGGCGTGGCCATGCTGAACGACGCCGAGCAGCGGGGTCTTCTCTCCCCCGGCAGCATTATCATCGAACCCACCTCGGGCAACACCGGAATCGGTCTTGCCTGTGTAGCTGCCGCCCGTGGCTACCGGGTCATCCTGACCATGCCCGACACCATGAGTGCCGAACGGCGTACCATGCTGCAGGCCTACGGTGCCGAGCTGGTACTGACCCCCGGCGAGCTGGGCATGCAGGGTTCCATTGACAAGGCCAACGAGCTGGCCGCCGCCAACCCCGGCAGCTTCATTCCCGGTCAGTTCACCAACCCCGCCAACGTCAACGCCCACTACACCACCACCGGCCCGGAGATTTGGCGGGATACCGACGGCAAAGTGGACGTATTTGTAGCCGGCGTTGGTACCGGCGGTACCCTGACCGGCACCGGCCGCTACCTGAAGGAGCAAAACCCCAACATCGAACTCGTGGCGGTGGAACCCGCCGGTTCCCCCCTGCTGTCCGGCGGTGTGGCCGGCCCCCACGGCCTGCAGGGCATGGGCGCCAACTTCATCCCCGCCATTCTGGACACCGAGCTTTACGACAAGGTCATTCCGGTCACCGAGGAACAGGCCTATCAGACCGGCCGGGATCTTGCTCGCCGGGAGGGTGTGCTGTGCGGCATCTCCTCCGGTGCGGCGCTGTACGCCGCCACCCGGCTGGCAAAGCTGCCCGAATACGCCGGCAAGACCATCGCGGTGCTGCTCCCCGACTCCGGTGACCGCTACTTCTCCACCCCCATGTTCCATGGGTGATTTGCAAACGCACGGCCCGCTTCCGGGCCGTGCGTTTTTCTTTGCCAATGTTGCAGTCTTTATTGTAATTATTGCAGGTTCTCCGGGAAGCAATTGACTTTCCCATAACCAAAATCTATAATTAAATCACTACAAGCTGAGGAGGCATTTCCATGCTCCATTCCAAGCAGGATTTTGTCGGCTGCCTGAATCAAATCATCGACCCTCTGACCAATTATTATACGCCCGGTCGCGCCGGCATCAAGTGTGGTTGGTCGGGCAGTTCTTACTCCGATTCAACTGCCAAGCTGGAGGCATACGCCCGTGTGCTGTGGGGTCTTGCCCCTTTGTGGGGCGGTGGCAACACCAGTAAGCTGGATACCCCGCATTTGGAGGGCATCATCAACGGCACCGACCCCAACCATCCGGAGTACTGGGGTGAAATGCCCGACACCCAGCAGCCCCTTGTGGAGGCCGCCCCCTTCGGTCTTGCGCTTGCGCTTGCTCCCGAAGTGGTTTGGGATCCCCTGACCGACGAACAGAAGCAGAATTTCTACAACTGGCTCAACCAGGTCAACGTCGCTGCCGCCTGCGAAAACAACTGGAAATTCTTCGCTGTGCTAGTCAACCTTGGCTTCAAGCGTGTGGGTCTGCCCTACAACAAAGAGGTCGTGCAGCACGGCATCGACTGCTTTGACGAGTACTATAAGGGTGACGGCTGGTACAGCGACGGTCACGGCAATCGCATGGACTACTACATCCCTTTTGCCATGCAGTTCTACACCCTCATCTATGCCAAAATTATGGAGAAAGATGACCCCATCAACAGCAAGAAGTACAAGGATCGTGCCTGCCGGTTTGCTCAGGACTTCATCTACTGGTTTGCCGAGGACGGCGGTGCCCTGTGCTTTGGCCGTTCCCTGACCTATCGCTTTGCCCAGTGCTGTTTTTGGAGTGCCTGCATCTTTGCCGATATCCACCCCTTCCCCCTGGGCGTGATGAAGGGCCTCATCGCCCGCAATCTGGAATGGTGGCTGTCCCTGCCCATCTTCGACAACGGCGGCATCCTGTCCGTGGGTTACGGTTACCCCAATCAGAACATGGCCGAAACCTATAACGCCTACGGCTCTCCCTACTGGGCACTGAAAAGCTTTTTGATTTTGACCCTGCCCGACGAGCATGAATTTTGGTCTGCCGAAGCCCTGCCCCTGCCGAAGCTGGACAGCCTCCACCCCATCCCTCAGGCACTCATGACCATCCAGCGGTTCAACGGCTATCCCATCGCCCTGACCGCCGGTCAGTGGCTGACCTGGAATCCCTCCCATATCGCATGGAAGTATTCCAAGTTCGCCTACAGTTCCAAGTATGCCTTCAGTGTGCCCCGTACCGTATCCTCGATCCGAGAGGCGGGTACCGACAGCATGCTGGCCTTCGACATCGATAAGCATATCTATGTGCGTGAGCAGTGCCTCGACTTCCGCGTGGAGCCGGACGGCAGCATTTGGTCCCGCTGGTCGCCCTTCCGGGGTATCGAAGTGGAAACCACCCTTATCCCCACCGCCGACGGCCACATCCGCCGCCACACCGTTACCTGCAACGAGCCTTGTAAGGCTTATGATTGTTCCTTCGCCATCCCCACAACCTCATCGGATCGCGACGCCGCCCTGGACGCCCAACAACCCGGCACCGGCTGCATCGAGGGATCCGGCACCTACGTCTCCTTCCCCTGCAATCCCAGCACCAACCTGCTCCATCCCAAGACCTTCATCAAATCCATCTGCTACGAATTCCCCAAGGGTACCAACACTGTGGAAACCCGGATCGTCTATCCCGATTAAGTACAAAAAAGAGGTCAAGCCGAACTGGCTTGACCTCTTTTTTTATGCGTTCACCTGCAACTTCTTCGCAAGTTCCTCGTCCGGGGTAACCACAGCGGTCTCATAGGTTGTGTAGACCACCATGCCGGGTCGGGCACCGGCCGGTTTTTTGACGAATTTCACCGGGGTGTAGTCCACGGGAATTTTGTCGCCTTCCCGCCCCTGTGAGAACCACGCCGCCAGACAGGCCGCCTCGTTCAGGCTCTGCAAATCGGGGTCACTCCCCTCCGTCCACAGGATAACGTGGGAGCCGTGAATTTTCTGCGTGTGCAGCCAAATGTCGCCCTTTGATGCCAGTTTCGTGGTCAAAAGGTCGTTTTGGGTGTTGTTCTTGCCCACGGAAATGCGCATACCGGTGGAGGAGCGGAACTCCATAGGCTTGCCCGCCACCCGCTTTTCCCGGTCCTTGGTCTTGGAAGCCCGGCGGAGATAGCCGGTGTCCACCAGCTCCTGCCGAATTTCCTGCAGGTCGCGCTCGCCCTGGGCTTTGGCAACGCTCTCCAGCACGCTGTTGAGGTACTCCAGCTCTTTTTCGCCCTTTTCGATTTGGACGGTCAGCATCTGCTCGGCGGTTTTGGCCTTGTTGTAGTCTTTGTAGTATTTTGCGGCGTTCTGCTGGGGGGTGAGCAGTGGGTCAAGGGGGATGTCTATCGTGCCGCCCTCCGGGTCGTAGAAGTTCAGAGCGGTCAGCCGGGCCATACCACGGCTCATGGCATGCAGGTTGGAGGTGATGATGTCCCCCATCTGCCGCATGGCTTCCCGGTCCGCCGCGCGGTCCAGTTCCTGCCGCTGCAGGCCCAGCTTGCGGGCGGTCCGGTCCCGGGCATTGGTCACCGTGCGGATCATATCCTGCCCCTGCTGGCGCACCCGCTCCTGGGTCTCCCGGGTGGCATAGAAGGCATCCAGCAACGAACAAAAGCTTTCCTCCTGCCGCAGCGTCACCAACTCGCCGTACTGTCCCACGGGCATAAAGGTAAAGTCCCAAGGTCTGTTATCCTTGTATAGGACAATCGGTGTAAAGCTTTTTTCATTTACATTTTTTCGCAGTATTTCGACTGCATTCGCCACCGTTTCCGCGGTCACCTCGTACATCCGCACGTCCGTGTTTCCCCCGGCTAAAAAGGCCAGTTCCCGGCAGACCAAAGGCGACAGTCCGCCGAAGGTATCCAGCAGCCAGCGCTCCACCTTTGCCTCTTCCGGGGCATCGGCAATTGCCTGTTCCAGTTCCTCCCGGGACAGGGCAAAGGGGTCCAGCTTGTCCACCGCAGGCGGCAAACGGTAGAACATACCGGGCAAGATCTGCCGCCGCTGGGACAGGTCGCTGTCCACACGCCGCAGACTGTCCATAATGCGGCCCTCGCCGTCCAGTAAAATCAGGTTGGCCCGGCGGCCCATGGCCTCCAGCACCAGCTTGCGCTCCACGCGGTCACCCAGTTCGTCGGTGCGCTCCAGCACGAAAACCAACACGCGCTCCATAGGCGGCTGCTCCAAACGCAGAATGCGTGCCCCGGTCAAATGCTTGCGCAGCAGCATACAGAACATAGGCGGCTTGTCCGGGTTTTCCCGGGAAATAGCGGTCAGCTGCGCCCTTGGGTGGGACGGATTGGCAGACAGCAGCAGCTTGCAATTGCCCTGCGTCCCACGAATGGCCAAAACCACCTCATCACGACCCGGCTGGTGGATCTTATCCACCCGGCCGCCGCAGACTGCCGCGCGGATCTCCTGTGCCACAGCGGTCAGGCAAATTGCATCAAGAGGCATGGTCTTCCCCCTCCATCATCAGGCCAAACAGCTCGTTGATGCGCTCGTGCCGCCCCTGCAGCCACAGCCAGCCCAACAGGGCCTCCAGCGCCGTGGCAGTCTGGTACTGTCCGCGGCTGGCGGCTTTGGGAATGCTGTGGGGCGCTGCGTTGCGGCCACGGCGAAACACGTCGGATTCTTCCTCATTCAGCGCGGGCAGGATACGCTCTGCCATGGCGGCCTGGGCCGGGGCGCTGACGTAGCTTACGGTAGCCTTGTGCAGATCTTTGGGCTTTGCCTTGCCGTGAACAGCCAGCCATCCACGCACCAGCACCTCAAACACCGCATCGCCCAAATGAGCAAGACCGAGCGAGGACGTGGCAAGCAGCTCGTCCCGGGACATATTCAGATGGAGATAGTCGGTCATACTTCCGCCTCCAATTTTCATTCTTCGACCTATCTTACCACAAGCGCCCGCCCTGCACAAGTAAAAACGCCCCTTATTCTTCCCCTCTTAGCCGCCCCTGTCCATCAAATGAAAATACGGCACACACCCGTCCCTCCACCCGCTCCACCCGAGCAAAGCAAAAGGCCGGAGTCAGGTCAAATGGTCGCGCGGTATGAAACGGAAAAGCCAGTCGAAACCCCTCATCTTTCCCCATTGCCAAGGCAGATTTTCCCCGCGCCGCCTGCCGCAGCACCGGGTCGGTCATACGCCGGTCTGCCGCCTCCCGCACCCAGCCGCTTATTTGAAACGAAACCGCCAGCACGCATCGCCCACCCTCGACAGGCCAGCATCCCGCCCGTGCAAGACTGTTTCGGCTCAGTTTCCGACACAGCCGCAGCGCGCCCCGTTCCGGCGCAAGGGTTCCAAGCAGCAGCGTTCCTCCCGCCCCGGTCAGCCAAACTTTGTAGATCCCCTGCCCGTCATTTGGGCGGGTGGCCTCACACCGCACGAAGCCGCCCTCTTCGTTTATATCCAAGTGCCCGCCGCCGTCCAACTCAAACGTCATACCGTACGCCCCCTTTCATTTATGATATGCGCCCCACGTTCCAAATATAAAAGCGCACCCTCTGTAGAGGGTGCGCTTTTATCATTACATTATTGTTCAGGGCAGCAGCTCTGCGGACACGTCCACCTGCTCGGCATCGGCCCACAGGCGCTCCAAATCGTAGAACTTACGGGCCTCGTCGGTAAAGACGTGGACGATCACCGTGGAGAAGTCCAGCAGTACCCAAGTGCCGTCCCGGTGTCCCTCCACGTGGTGGGCGGGCTCACCGGCCTCGTCCATGGCCTTTTCACAGGCCTCGGACAGGGCCTTGATCTGGGTATTGGACGTACCGGAACAAATCACAAAGTAATCGGCCAGGGTGGTCAGGTCGCCTGTGCGCAGTACCTTGATATCAATACCCTTTTTGCTGTCCAGCGCTTTGGCCAGCGTGATCGCGCTTTCATAAGAAGTCATCATTGATCGTTCTCTCCTTGTTCAATGGGTGTAGTTTCCTCCGGAGCGGGCTCGGGGGTGGGTTCCGGTTCCGGGGCAGGTTCAGGAATAGGCTCCGGTTCGGGCTCCGGCGCAGGCTCGGGTGTCGGCTCCGGTTCGGGTTCGGGTTCCGGCGCAGGTTCGGGAGCAGGTTCAGGCTCCGGCTTTGGCTGCTGCGGTGTGGAACTGCCTCCGCTGCTCTTTCCCAGTGAAGCATCCGCAAAGGTACCGCTTGTCAGGTACAACGTACCATTGGCCTTGCGCTGGATAACTTCCAGATCCTCGGAGGTAATGTCTTCCTCATAGGGATTAATGCCGTCGTTGATGATGGCAAGCAGCTCGTCCACCACGGGCAGAACGTAGGCCGTCCCCCGGGAGTAGTTGCTGTAGGGCATGGTACAGAAGGAAACGTCCTCCCCCATATTGATGCCCAAAGCCTTTTGCGCCAGCCAAACCAGATTGCCTACCGACAGATCCGTTTCCACGTTTTCGGTAAAAATCTCGGCAAAGGCGGTAAAGTTCATTAAATGCTTCGCCTGCAGGCATTCTTTCATCACCGCAGTCAAAAAGTCCTGTTGGATCTTCATGCGTCCGGCATCTCCGATCTGGAAGTTGCCGTATTTTCCGTTATTTTTACGCCAGCGGATCACCTCCATGGCGTCCTCGCCGGTCAGACGGCGCAGTCCCTTATCCTGATGGATGTGCAGGTCCTGGGCCGGATCATCGTAATTCATGTCGTAGGGTACATCAAACTCCACGCCACCCACGGCATCCACCAGGGCGCCAACCACATCCCACTCTACCATGGCGTAGAAGTCGGGGACGACACCGGTCAGCTTGCCTACGTGTTCTTTCAGGGCCGCCATGCCGTTTTCCACCTGGGTTTGCTTGTCTTTCCCCTTACAGGAGTTATAGACGGTATTCAGCTTTTTGTTCCGCCAGCTGACGTTTACCATGGTATCCCGGGGCAGGCTCATGGCATTGACCTGTTTTTTCTTGGAATCAAAGCTTACCAGCACCATGGTATCGGTATTTCCGCCGCCCGCAGTATCACGCCCCACCAAGAGGAAGGTATAAACACCGCTGCGCCGGTCACTCTGCAGCTCGGCCGCTGTACCCGTCTGCTGACCGTGCGGCACCCTCGGTGCCCGGACCAGAATGGAATACACTACAGACAGGGCAACCAGGACCGCCGCGATACCGATCAGCACCCGCAGCAGGATCCGCCCGTTCCGGCTTTGCATAAATGCAAGCAATTTCTCGTTGTCCATGCGGTCCTCCTTATCCTCGGTGTGCAAACAGCCAGTCGTGAGCCGCCTGCGTATTGTGGTGGACGGGAACACCCCGTTCTCTCATCTCTTCAATGGTCATTTTCATGCCCAGCATCAGGGCGGCATCCAAATCCTCGTACGCCAGTCGGCGCAGCTCCTCCACACCGTCAAAGTCGCGGGTCGGCTCCATGTAGTCGGCGATATAAATGATTTTTTCCAGCAGGGACATATCCGCCCGGCCGGTAGTGTGGTAGTAGATGGCCTGGTACACCTGCTCATCTTCTCCAAAAACGTACTTCGCCATACAGGCACCCGTCTTGGAATGCAGCAGCTTGACCGCCTTCTGCTCCAGCTCATCCAGTTCCACCCCATACTGACGGCACAGGGCGGTCTGCTCCTCCAAATCGAGGTACTTGGTGCAGTCGTGGAGGATCGCGGCCCGGCGGGCAGCGGTCCCGTCCGCCCCCCAATGGGCGGCAAGTCGAACCGCCTCCTCCTCCGTGCCCATGATATGAGGAATACGTTTGGCCCGCACCATGGAGTAGGAACAGGCCCGCAATTCGGGAATGTCAAGGTGTTTCAAATCGGCATTGGTGCCGTACAGACCGTTTCGCAGAATATAGCCGTAAACGGCGGGGGCCAGATATTCCCGCCCCCTGCCCCGGGCCAGCATAGCCCGCAGGTCGGTGGAGGAAATGTCCACCAGCCCCGGCAGGGTGATGGTCGTCACCCGGGCGTTGTATGTCTCCTGCAGGAACTTGCGCTGGGGCGCAAACAGTTCCTCCCCGTCCTGTTCGGTTCGGCCGAAGGCGCAGATGCCCGCCAACCGACAGATCTTCTCCGGTTCACGCCAGTACTGGAGGGTCAGGAACATATCCGTCCCCATCAGCAGCCACAGCTCCGAATCCGGGTACAGGGCGGCCAGTGACACCAACGTGTCGGCGGTGTAGCTCTTCCCCTCCCGGCGCAGTTCAATGTCACACACCTCCGCCACACCGGGCAGGTTGAGATTGTCTGCCATCAAACGGGCCATTTCCAGCCGCTGTTCGGCAGTCGCCGTCCCCTCGGGCAGCTGCTTGTGGGGCGGGTTGGCCGCCGGGATCAGCAGCAGCTTGTCCAGTCCCAGCACGGATACCGCAGTTTTTGCCGCGGCCATGTGCCCTAGATGGGGCGGGTTAAAGGTCCCGCCGTAGATACCGATTTTCACCTGCGTGTCACCTCACACGATACACGGACGTTGGCCCGGCGGTCAAACGGTTTTCTTCTTTTTGGCGTCGGTCACCAGCACGATCTTATCCTTTTTATCCTTGCGGTGGCTGGGACGATACAGCACGAACTTGGTGCCGATGACCTGCACCACCTCGCTGCGGGTCAGGGGTGCCAGCTGATCGGCCACCTCACGGGCGGACATGAGTGCGTTTTCCAGCACCCGGCCCTTGATAAGCTCCCGGGCTTCCAGCGCATCGTTGGCCTGCTTGAGCATATTCTCGCCGATGCCGTCCTTGCCCACGATCAAAATGGTGTCGATGCTGTTTGCAAGACCCCGCAGCTGAGCGCGCTGCTTACTTGTTAATTCAGCCATAGTTGTTCCTCACTTGTTCAAGTATTCCTCCAGCTTTTCCCTGAACGCCTGCAGGGCGCGGCCCCGGTGGGAAATGGCGTTCTTCTCTTCGGGGGAAAGCTGGGCAAAGGTTTTTTTCAATTCCGGGATAAAGAATACGGGGTCATAGCCGAAGCCGCCGTCCCCCATGGGGGCAAAGGCGATGGTGCCGTGGCACTCGCCCCGGGCGGAGATCACGTCGCCGTTGGGAAAACAGCAGGTGATGACGGACACAAACTTCGCCCCGCGGGTATCGGCGCCGCGCATATTCTCCAGCAGCAGCCGGGTGCGGCCGGGGTCGTCCAGTCCCTCGCCGCCGTAGCGGGCAGAGTAGACGCCGGGGGCACCCTGCAGGGCATCCACGCACAGGCCGGAATCGTCGGCAATGGCGGGCAGACCGCTGGCCTTCATGACCGCGTCGGCCTTGAGCAGGGAGTTCTCCTCAAAGGTGGTTCCCGTCTCCTCCACGTCCACATCCACGCCCACGTCCGCCTCGGAGCAGACCCGGATGCCAAGCCGGGACAGGATGGCATTCAGCTCCACAAGCTTCTTTGGATTCTTGCTGGCAAGGACCAATTCCATGACAGGTTTCCTCCCTTTACAGTTCCACGCCCAGAACGTCTTTTTGGATCTTTTGCAGCTCCACAACGCCCTTGTGACACAGGCGGACCAGCTGCTGCTGTTCCTCCAGGGTGAAGGGGCGCTCCTCGCCGGTACCCTGCAGTTCGATGAGTCGGCCCTGATCGTCCATAACGCAGTTCAGGTCCACCATGGCGGCGGAGTCCTCCTCATAGCACAGGTCCAGCAACGCCACATCGTCCACGATGCCGGCGGACACGGCGGCCACGTAGCCGCTGACGGGATACTCGGCCAACTGGCCGTTTTCCATCATCTTCCGGAAGGCCAGCATCATGGCCACGAAGCCGCCGGTGACGGAGGCGGTACGGGTCCCGCCGTCCCCCTGCAGCACGTCGCAGTCGATGGTGATGTTCCAGGGGCCCAGCTTCTTCATGTCCACCACGCTGCGCAGAGCACGGCCGATGAGCCGCTGGATCTCCGCGCTGCGGCCGTTCAGCTTCAGCTTGGCAATGTCGCGCTTGGACCGCTCCCGGTTGGCCCGGGGCAGCATGGAGTACTCGGCAGTGACCCAGCCTTCCCCCTCCGGGACGTGGCGGGGCGGCTTGTCCTCCACGCTGGCGGTGCACAGCACGTGGGTGTTGCCGCAACGAATGAGGCAGGAGCCCTCCGCAAACTTGTTGATGTTGGGGATAATTTCCACGGGACGCAGCTGGTCCACATTTCTTCCGTCAATACGTGCCATTTTACTCTTCCTCTCTTAAATCAGCGCTTGGGCAAATTCCGCCGGGTCAAAAGGTTTCAGGTCGTCGATACCCTCGCCCACACCGGCGTACTTCACCGGCACGCCCAGTTCCTTGGCAATGGCAAGGGCGATACCACCTTTGGCGGTACCGTCCAGCTTGGTCAGCACGATGCCGGTGATGCCCGCAGCCTCCTTGAACTGTTTGGCCTGCACAAGGCCGTTTTGGCCCGTGGTGGCGTCCAGCACCAGCAGGGTCTCCCGGCTGCTGTCGGGCAGCTCCCGGTCCAAAACGCGGCTGATCTTGTTCAGCTCGTTCATCAGGTTCTGCTTGTTGTGCAGGCGGCCGGCGGTATCCACCAGCACCACGTCGGCCTTGCGGGCGCGGGCGGCGGTGGTGGCATCGTAGACCACGGCGGCGGGGTCGGCACCCTCGTGCTGCTTGATGATGTCAAGGTTGGACCGCTCCGCCCAGATGGTCAGCTGGTCGGCGGCGGCGGCGCGGAAAGTGTCCGCCGCGCACAACAGCACCTTCTTGCCATCCCCTTTCAGTTGATGGCCGATCTTGCCGATGGTGGTGGTCTTACCCACACCGTTCACGCCGATGAACAGCACCACGGCGGGGGGCTTTTGCAGGTTCAGCTTACCTTCCCCCACCGACAGCAGCTCGGTCAGGATGTCGCACATGGCGCGGCGCGCCTCCTCCACGGTCTTGATGCGCTCCTGCTTCACCCGCTGGCGCAGCCGCTCCACCATATCAATGGCAGTGTCCATGCCCGCATCGGCAAGGATCAGCGCCTCTTCCAGTTCGTCGTAGAAATCATCGTCCAGCTCTGAGCCGAAGGCCGCAAAGATATTGATTTTTTTCAGCTTATCAAAAAAGCCCATGGGGTCGTTCCTTTCTTACAGTCGGGGGTTCCTGGTTTTGCAGCGGGGACACTGGGGGTCGTCCAGATCGTGCCGGATGCCGCAGGTTGGGCAGGTAGTCTGAGCGATGCGGTCGGATGCAAATTCGTCTGCATCCTCTTGCTCATACAGCTCGCCCCGGAAAAACTCCAGCTTGCCGCACCGGGGACAGGTAAAGATGGCCACGTCCAGCGCGCCGGCCCAAAGGTTGCTCCAGTCACCGCTGAAAAATCCGGTCTTACCAAGCTGCACGTTCTCCCGCTTGACAAACTCCATAGGAATATCGCAGCGCAGACAGTTGAGTTTTTTCATAAGTCATCCTCCTCAGCGCAGCTTCAGTTCCTTTTCCACGTCATTGAGGTTGATAGTCAGCATTCTAGACACACCCTGTTCCTGCATGGTCACACCGTACAGCACGTCGGCCTCCTCCATGGTGCCGCGGCGGTGGGTGATGACGATGAACTGGGTCTTTTCGGACATGGTGCGCATGTAGTCGGCAAATCGCACCACGTTGCTGTCGTCCAAAGCGGCCTCGATCTCGTCCATGACGACGAAGGGGGTGGGTCGGACCTTCAGGATGGCAAAGTACAGGGCAATGGCCACGAAGGCCTTTTCGCCGCCGGACAGCAGGCTGATGATCTTCAGCGCCTTGCCCGGGGGCTGCACCTTGATCTCGATGCCGCAGTTCAGGATATCCTCGGGATCCTCCAGTTCCAGCGTGGCCTTGCCACCGCCGAACAATTCCAGGAAGGTCTGGGCGAAAGAGTCGTTGATGACCTTAAACTCCCGGGCGAAGATAGTCTTCATCTCGCCGGTGATGTTGGCAATGACGTCTTCCAGTTCCAGTTTGGCTTTGTTGACGTCATCACGCTGCTCGGTCAGGTATGTATAGCGCTCGTTCACGCGCTCGAATTCCTCGATGGCCCCCAGGTTCACCTGACCCAATGCGGCGATGCCGCGCTTCAGCTCGCCGATACGGCGCTCGGCTTTGGGCACAGACTCCAGCTCCACCCGCTGGGTCTTGGCCGCCTCATGGGACAGTTCGTAGGTATCCCACAGCTTGTCCAGCAGGGACTTCTCCTCCATGGCGGCGGCGGTGCGCTTCTGCTCCAGCACGGTGACTTCCTGCTGCATATTCATCAGGTCGGCGTTCTTGTCGCGGCTTTCCTTTTCGGTGCGGTTGCGCTCGCCCTCCAACGCCATCTTTTGGGTGTTGAGGGTGCGGATGGCCTCCTCCTGCGCCTGATCGTTTTTACGCAGGTCGTCCAGTTGGGTCTGCTTCTGCGCGATCAAGGCGGCGCAGTCCCGGTTCTTCTGCTCGTAATCAGCCATCAGGGCACGGCTGTTGTCCCGGTCACCGGCCATATCCCGGCGCAGGGACTCCAGCTGCTCCAGAGCTGCGTTGTTGGCCTCCCGTTCGGCCTGCAAGGCGGCGCGCTGGGCGGACAGTTCCGCCTGCTGGGCGGCCAAATCGGAGGCTTTCTGTCTGCTCTCGGTCTGGCCCCGCAGTTTGCCCTGCGCCTCGCTCTCCAGCGCGGCAGCCTCGCCCTCCAACTGGGCGATGCGGTCCCGGGCAGACTTGGTGTCCGCCTCGATCCCGGCGGCACGCTGACGCAGCTGCTCCAACTCGGTCTGCTGGTTTTCCTGCTGACGCTCCAGGTCGGCGACCACGCTGCTGCAGTGGTCGCACAGGGCCTGTGCCTTCAGCAGGTCATCCTCCCACTGGCGCAGCTGACCCTGAGCGGTCTCCATCTCGTAGGCGGCGGCAGCACTCTCCCGCTGCGCCTCTTCCATCTGCCGGGCGGCCTCAGCCACCTTTTCGCTCATGGCGGCGATCTGACCCTTCAGCCGCTCCAACTCGTTGGCGCGGCTGAGGATACCGGCGCTGCGGCTGGCAGAGCCGCCGGTCATGGAGCCGCCCGCGTTGAGCACCTGACCGTCCAGGGTCACGATGCGGAAACTGTGTCCGAACTTACGGGCACAGGCCATGGCGCTGTCCAGTTCCTCCATGACCACCACGCGGCCAAGCAGGTTGGAGAACACGGGGGCGTACCTCTTATCAAAGGTGATGATCTGGTCGGCAATGCCAACAAAGCCGGACTCTTTCTTGATCTGCGCCTCTTCCTTCAAGCTGCCGGGGCGCACGGTGTTCAGTGGCATGAAGGTGGCCCGTCCGCCGTCGCGGCGCTTGAGGTAGTTGATGGCGGCCTTGCCGTCCTCGTCCCGCTCCACCACGATGTCCTGCATATGGCCGCCCAAAGCGGTTTCGATGGCCACGGTGTACTTGTCCGACACCTTCAGCAGCTTAGCTACGGGGCCGCAGATGTTTTTCAGGGTGCCGCGCTGGGCCTCCTCCACCACGATCTTGGCGGCACGGGACAGACCCTCCTGATGCTTCTCCATCTCGGTGAGCATCTTAAAGCGGGAGGTCAGCTCATTCTCCTCCATCTGCAGCTTCACGTGGGCATTGCGGGCCTGTTCGGCCTTCTGCTTACGGGTATCCAAACGCAGGGCGTAGCCGTTGATGATATTGCGCACGGCGTCCCGCTCTTCCTCCGCTTTGACGCGGTCGGCGCGGGCGGCCTTTTGGTTGGCCTTGGCCTCCTCCATGCGGGCATCCAGTTCGGTGCGCTCACGGCCCACAGCACCCTCACGGTCCAGCACCTCCTGTGCGGCGGCGGCAAGGGCGGACAGCAGGGCCTTGGCCTCGGTAGCGTCGGCAGAACCCATAGCCTGACGTCGGCGCAACTGCTCCAGCTCCATGTCCAGCGTACCCACGGACTTGGCCGCTTCCTCCGCCTGACGGCGCAGCTGCTCCAACCGGCCGTCCAGTTGAGCCATGCTTTCATCAATTTCGGCCAGGCGGGCCTGATGCTGATCGATCTGGCTGACCAGACCGCCCTCGCGGCCCTCCTGCTGTTCCAGCTCCGCCTGCAGGCGGCGGGCGTTGTCCTTGTTATTCTCGATGTTGCTGTTCAGCACGGCGATGGCGCTTTCCAGTTCGGCCTGACCGGCCTGCCGTTGGCTGATGACCTCGCGGATGCGCTCCATCTCCACATCCTTTTCCCTGATCTGCTCGGAGCAGCGCTCGGTGGCGGCGTAGAGAGCATCGCGCTCCTGCTCCAGCTTTTCCCGGCGGCGCACGGCGTCTTCATAGTCGGCGTTGAACTTGATGGTATTGGTGCGGATCCGCTCCAGCTTGTCCAGCCACACGGAGATCTCCAGCCCCCGCAGCTCGTCCCGCAGGACCAGGCACTTCTTGGCCTTGGCGCTCTGCTCGCGCAGGGGTTCCACCTGCTGCTCCAGCTCCTCGATCTTATCGTTGATCCGCACGAGGTTCTCGTCGGTGTGGGCAAGCTTGCGCTCGGCCTCCTCCTTGCGGTGGCGGTAGCGGGAGATGCCGGCAGCCTCCTCGAAGATCTCACGGCGGTCGGCGGACTTGACGGACAAAATTTCGTCGATCTTACCCTGACCGATGATGGAGTAGCCCTCACGGCCCAAACCGGTGTCCATAAACAACTCGTTGACGTCCTTCAGACGGACGGAGCGGCGGTTGATGTAGTACATACTCTCACCGGAGCGGTAGTATCGGCGGGTGACCATGACCTCGCTCTCTTCCATGTCGAAGATGTGGCTGGTGTTGTCCAGCACCAGGGAAACTTCGGCATAGTTGGTCTGCTTACGCTTGGCGGTACCGCCAAAGATGACGTCCTCCATCTTGCCGCCGCGCAGGGCACGGGTGGACTGTTCGCCCATGACCCAGCGAATGGCGTCGGAAATATTCGATTTACCGGAACCGTTGGGACCCACGATGGCGGTAATATCTTCGCCAAAGGTAAGGACCGTACGGTCCGGGAAGGACTTAAAGCCTTCGATCTCCAATGCTTTCAGATACAAAGTAAGACACCTCTCCCTGTCCGACCGGCGATGCGGCCGGGCGCGGATTTTTGCTTATAATTCAAGATATTATATTATAACAGTGTTTCCCGCTTTTTGCAACGAATTTTCGCTATCCGGCCACCAAGATTTTCCTCCCGGAGGGCAGAAAAAACCACCCCTCGGCAGAAGGGTGGTTTTTGTATGTAATTCTCGCTTATTCGTCCGCTTCCGCCCGCTTTTCACGGGACATAAGTTCCTCTACAACGGTGTTCACGTCGCGCCCCTCATACAGCACTTCGTAGGCCATTTGGGCAATGGGCATCTCCACCCCGGCCTTCTGCGCCAGCGCACGGGCATTGGCGGCGGCGTAATAACCCTCCACCACGGCGCCGATTTCCTTCAGCGCCTGCTCAATGGGCATACCCTGACCCACCAAAATGCCGCAGCGGCGGTTGCGGGAATGCATGGAGCAGCAGGTCACGATCAGGTCACCCACACCGGCAAGACCGGTAAAACTCTCCTGCTTGCCGCCCAGCGCAACACCCAGACGGGCAATTTCCGCCAAACCGCGGGTCATCAGCATGGCTTTGGTATTGTCGCCGTAACCCAGACCGTCACAGCAGCCGGCACACAGGGCGATGACGTTTTTCAGCGCGGCACAGATCTCGGTGCCCACCCGGTCCGTATTGGTATAGACACGGAAGCGGGTGTTCATAAACAGATCCTGCACCAATTCGGCGTACTTGATATCGTCCGCCGCCGCCACTACGGCGGTCGGGATATGCCTGCCCACTTCCTCCGCGTGAGAGGGGCCGGACAGCACCACCACGGGGCATTTGTCCCCGACCTCTTCCTCGATGGCCTGACTCAGCCGTAGCGACGTGTCCTTTTCAATGCCTTTGGCCACCGAGATCAGCACGGTACCGGGGTCGGCCACCTCGCGCAGAGCGGCTGCCGTAGAGCGGACCGCAAAGGACGGAGTGGCAAGCACAACCGCCTTACAGCCCTTGACAGCATTTATGTCAGTAGTCAGTTTCAAATCCGCAGGGAGCTTCACGCCCTTGAGCATGGGGTTCTCGCCGGTCTGCCGCAGAACGTCGCTTTCCTCCTGCGTGTAGGACCACAGGGTAACGTCATTTCCGTTTTCCAACAGCACCAGCGCCAGGGCCGTACCCCAGCCGCCGCTGCCTAAAACCGTAACTTTCATGGCAGTTCCCTCCCTCAGGCTTTTTTCTTGTGAAAGCTGAACTTGTTTTCATTTCCGGCCAGCAGACGCTTGATATTGCTGCGGTGCTTCCAAACGATCAGTCCACCCATGATAATGGCCATGGTCAGAATGATCCAGTCGCGGAACACGACCCAGGCCATGACAGGGAAAGCAAACCCGGTGAATACAGAGCCGAGGGACACGTAGCGGGTCAGCAGGAACAGCACCAAAAAGCCGCCCCAAACCACCAGCGCCACCCGCCAGTCCACCATAATGGCGATGGTGCCGCCGGACAGGATGCCCTTGCCGCCCCGGAACTGGAACATACATGGGTACGCGTGACCCAGCAGACAGAACAGACCGGCAAAGTAACGGGCATATACCGTCAGATCCCCCTGCCAAAAGGCGGGGGCCCACGCATTGGCGACCGCCACACCCACCAGCACGGCCACGATCGCCTTCAGCACGTCGCAGGCGATGACCACGAACGTCAATCCGCCGCCGAACACACGGTAGAAATTGGTCAGGCCCGCGTTGCCGCTGCCGTGGTTGCGCACGTCATTGCGCAGGATATACTTGGACACGATGACCGCCCCGTTGAAGCAGCCGCACAGGTAAGCAAATACGGCGACAAACGCCGCTTTCAGCCAGAATTCCAGCATATTATTCGTCCCCTTTCTGCCGCACGGTCAGGCGCACGGGCGTACCCTCCAGACCAAAGGTGGAGCGGATCTGGTTTTCCAAATACCGCTGATACGAGAAGTGGAACAGCCGGGCATCGTTGCAGAAGCAGACGAAATGCGGCGGCTTGACCCCCACCTGCGTCATGTAGTAGATCTTCAGCCGGCGGCCCTTGTCCGTGGGAGGCTGAACGCGGGCGGTGGCATCGGCCAGCAGGGTGTTGAGCATACCGGTGGTGATTCGCATGGCGGACTGGTCGTTGACGTAGTTGATCAGTTCAAACAGGCGATCCACCCGCTGTCCGGTCATGGCGGAAATAAAGACGATGGGCGCGTAGGTCATATAACTCAGGTCCCGGCGGATATCCTGGCGCATACGGTCCATGGTCTTGTCGTCCTTCTCAATGGCATCCCACTTATTGACCACAATGATGCAGGCCTTGCCCGCCTCGTGGGCCAAACCGGCCACCTTGGTGTCCTGCTCGGTGACGCCCTCGTTGGCATCGATCATAATCAGGCACACGTCGCTGCGCTCGATGGCCATGGTGGCACGCAGGACGGAGAATTTCTCGATGCGGTCATCCACCTTGGACTTCTTGCGCATACCGGCGGTGTCGATAAAGACGTATTTGCCATGTTGGTTCTCAAAGCGGCTGTCGATGGCATCCCGGGTGGTACCGGCCATGTTGGACACGATGACCCGTTCCTCACCCAGAATGCGGTTGACCAGTGAGGATTTGCCCACGTTGGGCTTGCCGATGACGGCAACCTTGACGGTGTCGTCCTCCTCCTGCTCCTCTTCCAAAGAGGGGAAGTACTTCACACACTCCTCCAACAGGTCGCCGGTACCGTGACCGTGGACGGCGGACACGGCGATGGGGTCGCCCAGGCCGAGGTTGTAGAACTCGTAGATGTCGGGGTTCTCCCGCCCCACGCTGTCCATCTTGTTTACCGCCAGCACCACGGGCTTCTGGGACCGCAGCAGCATATTGGCCACCTCCTGATCGGAGGCGGTCAGGCCGCTTTTGATGTCGCAGACAAAGATGACCACGTTGGCGTTTTCAATGGCGATCTCCGCCTGACGGCGCATGAAGGCCAAAATCTCGCTGTCGGTACCCGGCTCGATACCACCGGTATCCACAATGTTGAACGCACGTCCGCCCCATTCACATTCGGCGTAAATGCGGTCGCGGGTAACGCCGGGGGTGTCCTCCACGATGGACAGGCGCTGTCCGCACAGTTTATTAAACAACATGGACTTGCCCACGTTGGGCCGGCCCACGATGGCAACCAAAGGCTTCATAGAACATCAACTCCTTCGTTGAGATAAAAGATATGAGATACCTTTTACCGCGTTCCGGGATTGTAGCGGTAATATTCATCCTCCGTCATGGGACCGCCGCCCACATCCGGCACATCGATACCGAAGATGGCATCGCACAGGTCGTATCCGTCCTGCGCCACAGGAACCACGCGCACGCCCAGCTCCCGCTCCACATCGTCCACGGACACATCATCCAAAAAGACGCGTTCCCCGCTGCGCAGCATACTGGCAGGGATCAGCAGTCTTTCTCCCAACGGTTTTCCCCGCATCTGGGTGATCAGGTCGCCGCCGGTGACCAGTCCCGCCACCACAACAGTGTGACCGAAGAAATCGTTTTCAATGGGATAGACCCGCCCATCCACCTTGGGACACCTGCCCCTGGCCTGTTCCACCAGTTTGGCAAGGAAGGGCGCCGCCGACACGCCGGTGGCGATGGAAAACGGAGCCGTTCCCTCCATCTCCTCCTCATCCAGCAGGTCCAGTGCTCTGCCGAACTCGCTCATCAGCAGCCGCAGCATGCCTACACCGTTGTCCAGCTGGGTAAATTCCTCAAAGTACGCCTCGTCGGGCAGGTCCCGTCCGGCGATCAGATAGAACTCGTCCGAACACCATACAAGACTTGTGCCGGTGGTTTCCTTATGCTCCGCCGCAAAGCGTTCCACCTGTTCCACCACAGCCTCCGCCTGCTCTTTGGTGTAGGGCCTCAGGGGATATAGACCCTCCCGGAATTTCGTCACGCCCACGGGAACAACAGAAATACTGTTCACCGCCGGGTACATGGCGGCCAGGTCGGTAAGGGTCTTGTCCAAAGCCGGGCCGTCGTTGATACCGGGGCAGGCCACGATCTGGCAGTTCATAGTGATACCCGCCCGGGCGAACTGCTCCATAATGTCAATGCCGCGCCCGGCGGTCTTGTGGCCCAGCATCATGGCACGCAGTTCCCGGTCAGTCGTGTGAACGGAAACGTTCACCGGAGACACCCGCAGATCGATGATACGCTGCACCTCTCTGGGTGAGAGGTTAGTCAGGGTGATGTAGTTGCCCATCAAAAAGGACAGGCGGGCATCGTCGTCCTTGAAATACAGTGTCTGGCGCATATTGGGGGGCAGCTGGTCCACAAAGCAGAAAATGCAGTTGTTGGCGCAGCACCGGGCCCGGTCCATCAGGTAGGTCTCAAATTCCAGGCCCAGATCCTCCCCCTCGTGCTTGACCACGCGCACACGGCGCACCTTGCCCTCCGGGTTTTTCAGCGTCAGGGTCAGGCGGGCGTCGTAGGCGTAGAACTTATAGTCCAGCACGTCCACGACAGGCGTATCGTTGATATGGGTCAGGGTCTCCCCCACCCGCACGCCCGCACGGTCGGCAGGACTGTGCCGCTGCACACAGCGCACGCAGGTCAAGCTCATACACGCCCTCCTTTCCCCACTTCCTCACCCTGTAGAATACCACAGTTTACGGGAAAATGGAAGTAATTTACACCCTTTATTTTGACCGCACGGATCGGGTATATTCCGTGGGTGTCATGCCGGTGATCCGATGGAACACCGTGGTGAAATACTGGCTGGTGTTGAAGGATAAGCGTCCGGCGATCTCGGAAAAGTTCAGGTCACTCTCCCGGATCATCTTCTTGGCCGCGTCCACCTTCAACCGGGTAAAATACTCCATCACGCCGCAGCCCATCTGCTCCCGAAAGGTCTTTTTCAGCACCGAAGCCGACACATTGAACCGCTTGCGAATGTCCTGAAAATGCAGGGCACATTCCACATTCCGTTCCAGATAGTCACACACCTGGGCCAGCAGGGCGCTGTTCTCCACCTTGGGCAGCGGCTCTTCTCTGCGATTGCCGCGGATAAGCAGAATTAAAAGCTGTTCCAAATACAGCCGCACCAGCTGCTCACAGCCAAAGACACTGTTCTCCGCCTTGCGCATACTGCGGATATAGGCAAGGCCCAGCGGAGTGGCAAAGGCCTGCTGCGCCTCCCTGATGATCTGGGACAGCAGCGTCCGCTCCTCCGCCGTGCAGGCAATGGACATACCGGCAATGTTCATCAGTTCCGGGCAGCTGCAGTCAAAGGACAGGATCACCGAATTGGCCGCCTTCACGCCGTCACAGCGGATGCTGTGGAACTCGTTTGGTTTATGCAGATACAGATGGCCCGTGGGCAGCACCAGTTCCTGGGCCCCGGCGGTGACGATCACACTCTGCTTGTCGGCGTAAACCAACTCCCAAAAATCGTGCAGTTCCCCGGAGTGGGCAAAGTCCTTGGCATATTCAAAATAATGTACCGTGTACACACCGTCCACATGGATGGGACTGTGCAGCAGCGTCTTTTTATAATCCACCGTTCTGTCACCTGCCTTGGATTTATTCTAGCAGAAGCCGACCGTAATTTCAATCCCATCGCGACCAAAATTGTAAAACAACGGACTGGATTTATAACATTTTGACGAAAAAGATGTGGTATACTTGGATTAACAACAGACCGAAATCAAACAGGAGGAATTACCATGATTCAATTTGGTACCGGCGGCTGGCGCGCCGTCATCGGAGAAGATTTTGTTTGTGACAACGTGCGCCGTGTTGCTGCAGGTGTTCTGCAGCTGATCCGTGCAGAGAACAAGACGGACAAGCCCGTCATCATCGGCTACGATCGCCGTTTTCTTTCCAAGGAAGCCGCCCAGTGGGTGGCCGAGGTGTTGGCTGCCGGCGGCATCCGGGTGTGGTTTCTGCATCGCAGCGCCCCCACTCCCCTGATCATGCACACCGTCAAGGACGAAAAGCTGTACTTCGGCATCGAGATCACCGCCTCTCACAACCCCTCCAACTACAACGGCATCAAGCTGATCGTGGAAGAGGGCCGTGACGCCCCCCTGGAGACCACTCACAAGCTGGAGGGCTACATCGCCAAGGCCCAGCCTCAGTTCATCCCCTTCGATCAGGCCGTTCAATCCGGTACGGTGGAGTATTTGGAAAATCCGTTCAACAAGTTCCTGGACGACATCATCGGCCTGCTGGATATGAAAGCTCTGCGCAACCGCGGCCTGCGCGTGCTGTTCGACACCATGCACGGCTCCGGCGCCTACCCCCTGATGGTCATCTTCCACACCGCCCGCTGCACCATTGACGCCATGAATCTGGATCGCGACGCCTACTTCGGCGGCATGATGCCCGCCCCCAGTGAGAAGAGCCTGACCATGCTGCAGGACCGGGTGGTCAAGGGCGGCTACGATATGGGCATCGCCATGGACGGTGACGGTGACCGACTGGGCATCATCGATAAGTCCGGCCAATACGTGGATGCCAACGAGATCCTGTGTATGCTGTACTACTATTTGGTCAAGTACAAGGGCTGGAAGGGCCCCGTGGTCCGCAACCTTGCCACCACCCATATGCTGGACCGCATCGCCGAGAGCTTTGGCCAGACCTGCTACGAGGTGCCCGTAGGCTTCAAGTACATCTCCTCCAAGATCGACGAGGTGGACGCGGTTTTGGGCGGCGAGTCCTCCGGCGGTCTGACCGTCCGCGGCCACATCCACGGCAAGGACTCCGTGTACGCCGCCTCCCTCTTCGCCGAGATGGTCAGCGTCACCGGCAAGTCCCCCGCCGAGATGATGGACGAGCTGCGTGCTCAATTCGGCACCTTCGTCATGGTGGACGACAACCTGCGCTTCACCGAGGAGAAAAAGGCCGAGATTCAGAAAACCCTTATGGTGGACAAGCAGCTGCCCACCTTTGATCGCGAGGTTGTCCGGGTCAGCTACGAGGACGGCTGCAAGGTGTACTTTGCCGACGGCGGTTTCGTGATCTGCCGCTTCTCCGGCACCGAGCCGCTGCTGCGCATCTTTGCCGAAAGCAGCGAGCGCGCCAGCGCCGAAGCCGCTATCCGGGCCTTCAAGGATATGCTCAAGGTATAATAGACGTCAACAAGGGCGACCCAACCGGGTCGCCCTTGTTTTTGCAAAAAAAGAACACCTGCCAAGCGGCAGGTGTTCTTTTTGTTGTTAGTTCGCCTCGTTGACCTGGCCGAACTCACGGCCGTTGTAGGTCATGCAGGACTTGCACATACGGTGGGGCAGACGGAACGCGCCGCACTTGGGGCAGGTCACGATACCGGGGACCGCCAGCTTCCACACGTTGCTGCGACGCTTATCGCGACGAGCCTTAGACACTTTTCTCTTAGGAACCGCCATGGTTGACACCTCCTTCGGTTACTTCGTCCCAAAAGGGACATATGGTTGACTTTGACTACTCAGCTTTCGTCATCCAACAGCTGCGCAAGCGCCGCCAACCGTGGATCTGCCTCGGACTTGCAGGTACAGGGACCGAGGTTCAGGTCGGCACCGCACCGGCTGCAAAGCCCTTTGCAGTCTTCTGAGCATAGGTTTTTTGTATCCATGTCGAGAACAAAGGCCGTGGTGGCCACTTCGTCCAAATCCACCGCGCCGCCCTCCAGCAGAATGATCTCGTCCTCGCTGTCCTCGTCCTCCAGCTCGGTGGCCAAGAGACTATCCAGCGGGACGGATTTCTCCGCCTGATAGGCTTTGCAGCAGCGGTCACAGGTCAGATCCAGCACAGTGGTGGCCGCGCCCTCAAGCACCAGCGCACCGCCGCGGTTGGAAACCTGCCCCTGCACCTGAATGGGCCGGGTGATGGGCCGCGCCCCGAAGAAGTCCAAATGGGTGAGATCCAGTTGGAAATCAAAGGGAACGGATGCACCGGGGACATGGATGATTTTTCGAAGATCCAGCCGCATGGTACACCTCTTTCAAGTGGGTCAGACCCTTTGCTCGCGTAATGGTACAGCGAGTATTATAATGAAAAATCCCGCACTTGTCAAATACTTTTCGCTTTTTTCTTGACAATTTTTTATTTCTGTGGTGCAATTTCTCTGTGACACATCACAAAGGAGGGGAGCGATCCGGAAATGAAGGAATTTACCATTGCAAAAAACGACGCCGGACAGCGGCTGGACCGCTGGATGGGCAAGACCATGCCCCTGCTCCCCGCCCCTTTGGCGCAAAAATATATCCGCCTGAAGCGGGTCAAGCTCAACGGCAAGGGTGCCAAGCGGGACACCCGGCTGCAGGTGGGCGACGTGCTGCAGCTTTACATCAACGACGAGTTCTTTGACCGCCCTACGCCGGAGAACGCCTTTCTCTCCCTCTACCAGCCTCAGCTGAACATCGTCTACGAGGATGAAAACCTGCTGCTGCTGGACAAGCGGCCCGGCATGGTGGTCCACCCGGATGAGACCGAGCGTTTTAACACCCTTATCACCCATATTCAGGCCTACCTTTACCAGAAGCGGGAGTGGTCGCCTTACCACGAAAACTCCTTTGCCCCCGCCCTGTGCAACCGCATTGACCGCAACACCGGCGGCATTGTCATCGCCGCCAAAAATGCCGAGACCCTGCGCATTATGAATGACAAAATACAGGCCCGGGAAATTACCAAGAAGTATCTGTGCATCACGCTTGGAAAGATGCAGCCACCCGCCGGTCGGCTGGAGCTGTTCCTGCGCAAGGACGAGGGAAAAAAGCTGGTGGACGTATTCGACCGGCCCGTGTCCGGGGCAAAAACCGCCCTGACCGACTACCGCACCCTGCGCACCGAGGGTCCCCTGTCTCTGGTGGAGGTGGAGCTGCTCACCGGCCGCACCCACCAGATCCGCGCCAGCTTTGCCCACAAAGGACATCCCCTGCTGGGTGACGGCAAGTACGGCCGGGGCGACGTCAACCGCCGCTACGGCGAAACGCGGCAGGCCCTGTACAGCTACTACCTGCGCTTTGATTTTGCCACCGACGCCGGTATGCTGGACTACCTGCGGGGCCGGGAATTCACCGTAAAAGACGTTCCTTTTGTTCCGCAGTATTTCCCCGAAAAAAACACTTAAAATCTTCAGGGCCGCCCGGGTTTCCGGGCGGCCTTTTGCACTCTGAAACAGGCAGGAAAATTTTGCAGATATATTGACATTTTCCCCTATAAATTATATAGTGTAATTTGCTATCCGTGAAAGTCCGAACCCCCGGCAGGGGCGCCCCGCACCCACCGAACCGGACGAATAAATCGAGGGAGCTGACAACCACTTTTTTGTAGAAACGGGGGACCTGATTATGGCCAAAGAGTTGATCCGCCTGCGTGGCTGTTCCATGGTGTTTGACGATGTGACGGTGCTCGACGACATCAACCTGTATATCAACGATAGTGAATTCCTCACGCTGCTCGGACCCAGCGGCTGCGGCAAGACCACCACCCTGCGTATCATCGGTGGTTTTCAGACGCCCACCTCTGGCGATATTCTGTTCGACGGGGTGAGGATTAATGATGTCCCGCCCCACAAACGCACCATCAACACGGTGTTCCAAAAGTACGCTCTGTTTCCCCACCTGAACGTATTTGAGAACATTGCCTTCGGCCTGCGCATCCCCAAGGTCGGCCCCGACGGGAAAAAGGTGCGCCTGAGCGAGGACGAGATCGAGCAGCGTGTCAATGAGATGCTGGAGGTCGTCAACCTGCGCGGCTTCGGCTCCCGCAAAGTGACCCAGCTGTCCGGCGGCCAGCAGCAGCGCGTGGCCATCGCCCGCGCTCTGGTCAACCGTCCCAAGGTCCTGCTGCTGGACGAGCCGTTGGGTGCCCTGGACCTGAAGCTACGCAAGGATATGCAGAATGAGCTCAAGCGCATTCAGAAGGCCATGGAGATCACTTTCATCTACGTCACCCACGATCAGGAAGAGGCGCTGGCCATGTCCGACACCGTGGTGGTCATGGACGGCGGCCGCATCCAGCAGATCGGCACCCCCGAGGATATTTACAACGAACCCAAGAACGCCTTTGTAGCCGACTTCATCGGCGAGTCCAACATCATCGACGGCATCATGCGTGCCGACGGCGTGGTGGAGATCTTCAACCGCCGGTTCACCTGTCTGGACAAGGGATTTGAGAAGGACGAGCCTGTGGACGTGGTCATCCGGCCCGAGGACGTGGACATCGTCCCCGAGGATCAGGGTCAGCTCAAGGGCACCGTCACCAACGTGACCTTCAAGGGCATGCAGTATGACATCATCGTGGATTTCTACGGCTTCAAGTGGCTGATCCAGACCACCGACCTGTCCCCCGTGGGCAGCCGCATCGGCATCAAGATCGACCCCGACGGTATCCACGTTATGAAGAAGAGCCAGTACTCCGGCATGTTCGGCGACTATTCCTCCTACTCCGAGGAATATGAGGAGATCGGCGACGTGTCCATCGAGCCGGACGAGGAGGAACCCGCGGATGAAGAATAAGCTCTCCGGCTTCGCCGTGCCCTACGTGGTGTGGATGGCGCTGGTGGTGGTTATCCCCATCCTCATTATGGCGGTATACTCTGTGACCACGGCCGATTTCGACCTGACGGGAGAAAACTTTACCCGGATGGGTGCCTACGTGTCCGTGTTTGCCCGCTCGTTCGAACTGGCCATCATCGCCACCCTGGTCTGTCTGCTCATGGGCTACCCCATGGCCTACCTCATGGCCAAGGAGGGTCCCGGTTTCCAGCGGGTTGCCATGGCGCTGATCATGCTGCCCATGTGGATGAATTTCCTGCTGCGGACCTACTCCTGGATGTCCATTCTGGAGAATAACGGTCTGCTCAACCAGTTTTTCAGCCGCATCGGCCTGATCGACCTGGTCAACCACATCGGACTGGCCCTGGCTGCCGACCCCAGCCAGTATATCCCCATCACCCATTTTCAGATGATCGGCACCTCCGGCGCGGTGGTGCTGGGCATGGTGTATAACTACCTGCCCTTTATGATCCTGCCCATTTATTCGGTCATCGTCAAGCTGGACCACTCCCTGCTGGAAGCGGCCCACGATCTGGGTTCCAACAATATCACCGTGTTCCGCCGGGTCATCTTCCCCCTGTCTCTGCCCGGCGTGCTGTCCGGCGTGACCATGGTGTTTGTCCCCTCCGTGTCCACCTTTGCCATCTCCCGTCTGCTGGGCGGCGGTACCCACATGATGCTGGGTGACCTGATCGAGCAGCAGTTCCTGGGCGGCGCTTACGACCCCCATCTGGGCGCGGCCATCTCCATGGTGATGATGGTCATCGTAGTGGTCTGTATGGTGGTTATGAACCACTTCGGTGAGGGCGAAGAACAGGCGGTGATGCTATGAAAAAACAGCGTCGTACCGGCAGCCGCCTGCTGATGGGTCTGGTGTTTGCGTTCCTGTACGCCCCCATCCTGCTGCTGATCATCTTTTCCTTCAACGCCGGTGAGAGCAACTCCGTCTGGCATGGGTTCTCCCTGCACTGGTATAAGGAACTGTTCCAAAACCGCATCATAATGGAAAGCGTGTACACCACCCTGCTGGTGTCCGTGCTGTCCACCCTCATCGCCACCGTTATCGGCACCTTCGCCGCCATCGGCCTGTACAGCCTGCGCCGCCGGCTGCGTTCTCCCCTGTTGACCATCAACAACATTCCCATGATGAATGCCGATATCGTCACCGGCGTGTCCCTGTGTTTGTTCTTCGCCGCCTTTTTCCAGGGGTGGCGTGTCTTCGCCCGCTGGTTCAACGACGTACAGGACGTACTGGAGCTGCCCCTGCGCCTGACCCTCGGCTTCACCACGCTGCTCATCGCTCATTTGGTGTTCAATATCCCCTACGTCATTTTGAACGTAGCTCCCAAGCTGCGGCAGATGGACAAGAATTTGGTGGATGCGGCTCAGGACCTGGGCTGCACGTGGATGCAGGCTTTTTGGAAGGTCATCCTGCCCGAGATCAAGCCCGGCATCGTATCCGGCGCTCTGATCGCCTTTACCATGTCCATCGATGACTTCGTCATCTCCTACTTCACCGCCGGCTCCGCCACCTCCACCCTTGCCATGACCATCTACGGCATGACCAAAAAGCGCATCACACCGGAGATCAATGCCATTTCCACCCTGCTGTTTGTGGTGGTGCTGGTGCTCCTTCTGGTCAACAACGTGCGGGAGGCACGGCTGGAGCGGCAAAATCAGCGCCGCACGGCACCCGGTGCCGCACGCCCCGTTTCCGGTCCGGTCAAACCCGTGAAAACCCACCGCAGCCTCAAGCGGTTCGGCGCCTTCGCCGCCGCAGCCGCCCTGTTGGTGACCCTGGTCGCTCTGGGCGGTTCCGCCCGGTCCCAGCGGGTGGTCAACGTGTGCAGCTGGGGCGAGTACATCGACCCGGAACTCATCGACATCTTCGAGGAACGCACCGGCATCCGGGTCAACTACCAGACCGCCGAAAGCAACGAGGCCATGTACTCCCTGCTTATGAGCGGCGGCGGTGACTACGATGTGATCACTCCCTCCGATTACATGATCGCCCAGCTGATCGAAGAGGATATGCTGGCCGAGCTGAACTACGACAACATCCCCAACTTTGCCAAGATCGGCCAGCAGTTCCGAAACCTGTCCTACGACCCGGACAACAAGTACACCGTCCCCTACGCCTGGGGCACCGTGGGCATCATCTACGACCGCAACAAGCTCACCGAGGAACCCACAAGCTGGAGCGTGCTGTACGACGATGCCAACGCCGGAGATGTGCTGCTCATCAACAACTCCCGGGATGCCTACGGCATCGCCCTGAAGCACCTGGGCTACTCCGTCAACACCACCGACGAGGACGAGATCCGTCAGGCTCACGCACTGGTGGCCGATGCCATGGACCGCGGTGTGTTCCAGGGCAAGGTCATGGACGAAGTGTTCCAAAAGATGGAGGGCGGCAACGCCGCCGTAGTCACCTACTACGCCGGCGACTACCTGTCCATGGCGGAGAACCAGGCCGACTACGTGGACCTTGGCTTCGTCATCCCCGAGGAGGGCTCCAACTGGTTCGTAGATGCCATGTGCGTGCTGAAGGACACCCCCCATATGTCCGAGGCGGAGGAGTGGATCAACTTCATGGCCTCCACCGAAGCAAGCCTGCGCAACATGGACTATATCTGGTATGCCTCTCCCAATACGGAGGCGCTGGAACGATACCCCGCTTATTACGAGGAGCTGTACGAAGAACCGCTGGATCAGGAAGTCTACGAGATCATGGCCGCCCCCGCCGACGTGCTGGCGCGCTGTGAGATGTACGTCAGCCTCCCGGCCAGGATCCGTACACTTTATAAAGACCTTTGGATCACCCTTGGTATTTAACAAAAAACGGCAGACCGAAACCGGTCTGCCGTTTTTGTATAAACCTCCCATTTCCGGACATACTGGAGATACATTCTTAAAAAGGAGGTAATTCCCATGCCCGAGCAGAACAACAACCGAAACAATCAGCAGAACAGCAAACAAAACAGCAAGCAGAACCAGAGCAATCAGCAGTCCAAGAACAGCAAGGATCAGAACCAGCAGAGCAAGTAAAATTCACACTTTGTTTACGCACTGTTTTCAATTTTTTGATGTTTCTTTTTCCGGTTATGGTAAACTGACATCAAGGTAAGGGGATCCCCTCCCCCAAGCCCCAGTTTTCTGCTTCTCGGGCCGGCATAGGCCGGCCCGATGAGCAGACCATGTTCTATTTCTCTTTATCTTCTTTTTCTCTCCT
>JAFQHV010000019.1 GCA_017397835.1 Oscillospiraceae bacterium | reverse complement strand
GCCAGGCAGTTGGTGGTGCAGGAAGCGTTGGACACGAAGTTCATGTCGGTGGTGTACTTGTCCAGGTTCACGCCGCAGACGAACATGGGGGTGTCGTCCTTGGAGGGAGCGGACATAACGACCTTCTTGGCGCCGGCATCCAGGTGACCCTGAGCCTTCTCCTTGGTCAGGAACAGGCCGGTGGACTCCACGACGTACTCGGCACCCAGCTTGGCCCAGGGCAGGTCGGCGGGGTTGCGCTCGGCGGAGACGGGAATCTCCTTGCCGTTGACGACGATGGCGGTATCGGTGCTGCCGATCTCGGCCTCGCACTTGCCGTGCATGGTGTCGTACTTCAGCATGTAGGCCAGGTACTCAGCGGGGCACAGGTCATTGATGCCGACGATCTCGATCTCGGGGTGGTTCAGGCTGGCACGGAAGACCATGCGACCGATGCGGCCAAAACCGTTAATACCAACTTTGATGCTCATTGTAGTTCTCCTCCGTTATATAAATTTTTTGCGGATTTGCACAAATATTATACCCCAAAATCCCGCAAACGCAAGACCTATTTTTCGTTTTTCGCACCTTTCCTTCATTTTATATAATTTTTGACAAAAAACGCCCTTTTTCTTGTGTGTCGTTCCAGTTTTTGCTATACTCAAACAGGCGGAAGCTGTATCGTGTTTCTGCATAAGCTACGTTATCACGCATTGTAAAGGTGGGACCCGTTTGTCACCCTATGAATCTTCCCTGCTGCAGGCCATCCCGGAGCCGGCTCTGGTCGCCCGCAGCAATCGTATCGAGGCGTTTAATTCTGCCGCCTCCGTTCTGTTCAGCGGCCTTGCCCAAGGTGCGCCCGTACCCGAGTGCCTGTTGTGCACCCCTCCTGCCGCCGCACTGGTCCTGGCCGGAGGGCAGACCTGGCATATGTCCGCCGCCCCTCTGGACGGCAGCGTACTCTATCTGCTCCACGTGGCCCGGCACGAGGCCGCCTCGCTCCCCCAACTGGACGGCGTCATGCGCAGCCTGCGCCAGCAGCTTGCCCATCTGATGCTGTCGACTCAGCTGCTGGGACGGAGTCTGCCCGAGGAAGGCGACTGCGCCGCGCGCCTTGCAGGAATGAACCGAAGCCTGTGCCGCCTGCTGCGGCTGACCGAGCGGCTGGATCTGCTGCGCAATATGGAGGCCGACACATTCACCTTTCTCCCCGTCACCCTGGACCTTGCCGGTCTGTGCCGTGAGGTGACCGCCGCCGTGGAGGGCCTGCTGGACGAGCTCGACCTGAGCATCCGCTTTGAAAGCCCCCTGTCCACGCTGCTGGTCAGCGGCGACAGCACCTTGCTGGAAAAACTGCTGCTGGAGCTGATCGCCAACGCCGCCGGGGCCGCCAAGCCGGAAAGCTGCCTGACCTTGTCTTTGGCCAGGCGGGACAATCGTGCCCTGTTGACTCTGTCCGGCGACCACAGTTTGGACCGCGGCGGCTCTCTTGTCCGGATGCTGGCCGGCGACCCGCCTTTAGACCATATCCCCTCCGCCGGCGAAGGCGCCGGTTTGGGTCTCGCCCTGGCCCAACAGGTAGTAGCCCTCCACAACGGCACCCTGATGATGGAGCGGCAGAACGGCATCCGTGTCACCGTGGCTCTGCCCCTGTGCCCCTCCAACGCCCCTCTGTCCGTGCGCACGCCCCGGGCGGACTACGCCGGCGGATTTGCTCCCGCACTGATCGAGCTGTCCGATCTGCTGCCCGATCGCGCATTTGCCTATCTGGACGTAGAATAATCGGGGGCTTTTGCAGTTTTTCTGCCGGTTATACCTTGACTGGACCGCACGCAACTTGTACAATAGTAGATGTATTTTTTCGCCGAAAGGAACGATGTACGTGTATAAGCGCGGATTTGACAATGACAGATACCTGCAGCTGCAGTCGGAGCATATCCGCCAGCGCATCGACCAGTTCGGCGGCAAGCTGTATCTGGAATTCGGCGGCAAGCTGTTTGATGACTTCCACGCCTCCCGGGTCCTGCCCGGCTTCCAGCCCGACAGCAAGGTCAAGATGCTGGTCCAGCTGGCCGATCAGGCGGAGATCGTCATCGCCATCAACTCCGCCGACATCGAGAAAAACAAGGTTCGCGGCGACCTCGGCATCACCTACGATCTGGAGATCCTGCGCCTGATCGACGCCTTCCGCGAAATCGGGCTGTACGTGGGCAGCGTGGTGCTGACCCGCTGGGCCGATCAGGCCGCCGCCGTGGCGTTTGAATCCCGGCTGAACTCGCTGGGTGTGAAGACCTACCGTCATTATCCCATCGCCGGCTACCCCAACGACGTTGCCCGCATCGTCTGCGACGAGGGGTTTGGCCGCAACGATTATATCCAAACCTCCCGGCCCTTGGTCATCGTCACCGCTCCCGGCCCCGGCAGCGGCAAGATGGCCACCTGCCTGTCCCAGCTGTACCACGACCACAAGCGGGGCATTGATGCCGGTTACGCCAAGTTCGAGACCTTCCCCATCTGGAATCTGCCCCTGAAGCACCCGGTCAATTTGGCCTACGAGGCGGCCACCGCCGATCTGAATGACGTGAATATGATCGACCCCTTCCATTTGGAGGCCTACGGTCAGACCACCGTCAACTACAACCGGGACGTGGAGATCTTCCCCGTCCTGTCCGCCACGTTCCGTGAGATCATGGGTTCCTGCCCGTACAAGTCCCCCACCGACATGGGCGTAAACATGGCCGGCAACTGCATCGTGGATGACGAGGCTTGCCGTGAGGCCTCCCGGCAGGAGATCATCCGCCGGCACTATCAGGCCGTGTGCTCCAGCCGCAAAGGGCAGGACTGCTCTGTGGAGTTGGACAAGCTGCAAACCTTGATGAGCCAAATGGGCCTGAAGGCCACCGACCGGGCCTGCGTTATCCCCGCTTTGGAGGCCGCTGACGAGACCGGCGAACCCGCCATGTGTATCGAGCTGCCCAGCGGCAAAATGGTGGTGGGCAACACCTCCGAACTCATGGGCTGCTCCGCCGCCGCCCTGCTCAACGCCCTGAAAGAGCTGGCCGGCATCGACCACGACGTGCACCTGATCGCTCAGGCCGCCATCGAACCCATCCAAAACCTGAAGGTGCGCCATCTGGGCTCCGCCAACCCCCGTCTGCACAGCGACGAGGTGCTTATCGCCCTGGCAACCTCCGCAAATACCGACCCTCTGGCGCAGAAAGCGCTGGACTGTTTGGGTCAATTGAAAAACTGTCAGGCTCACTGCTCGGTCATCCTATCCAACGCCGACAGCTCCACGTATAAGAAGCTCGGCTTGCTGCTGACGACCGAGCCCCAGTACCAGACCAACAAGCTTTATCACAGATAAGTTTGCCTGCCCGCTCCCCCATGGTGAGCGGGCGGCTTCATTAAGGAGAACACCGTGACCAAAACGGATCTTTTGAACAAATGTGCCCGGGACGCGGATACCCGCGTGCTGTTGGCACGGGCGCTGGACAAGCTGGATCTAGCGCAAAACCGCTCCGTCCCTGCCCACACCCAATTTCTCTCCCCCGCCGAGCAGGCGGCGGTGACCGACCTGCTGAACGCCGCCGGTCATCCCCGGCACTTCTTCTTCGGCGGGTTTGAGGGGGCGGAACGGCAGATCTGCGTCTTTCTCCCCGACTGGCAGGCGCAGGAAGATTGGCCGGCCGACACCGAGGGACCCGTGTCCGTCCTGCGGGCCACCTTCCCAAAAGACGCTGACCTCAGCCACCGGGACATTTTGGGCTCCATTATGGGCCTTGGCATCACCCGGGAAAAGCTCGGGGACATTTTAATTGACGACACCGGCTGTTTCGTTCTCGTCCTGTCCGACGCTTTGGACATTCTGCTGTCCCAATGGGACAGCGCGGGCCGCTGGCGGCTGAAGCTGCAGCGGGCCGCGTTAAGCGATATTTCCGTCGCCCCGCCTCAGGTACGCACCATCCGGGACACGGTTTCCGCCCTGCGGCTGGACGCGGTGGTGGCCTGCGGCTTTTCCACCTCCCGGGGCAAGGCGGCGGACCTCATCTCCGCCGGTCGGGTCATGGTCAACCACCGGGAATGCCTGAAATCGGACAAAAGTGTGACACAGGGCGACGTTTTGACCTGCCGCGGGCTTGGCAAATGCGTGCTGACCGAGGTGGGCGGCCTGTCCCGCAAGGGGCGCATCACCCTGTCCATCGAGCGTTATATTTAAGGAGAATGATTATGACTCAGGAAAAAATTGACCGCATCAACGCCCTGGCCCGCAAGGCAAAGGCCGAGGGCCTGACCCCGGAGGAGACCGCTGAGCGGGACGCGCTGCGCCGGGAATATATCCAGTCTGTCACCGGCAACCTCAAGGCTCAGCTGGACCACACGGTCATTCAGCACCCCAACGGACGGCGTACCCCGTTAAAGAAGAAAACTTTGTCTTGACATTTTCCACAATTTTTCCCAAATCCGTTGCAGTCCGACCGATTTGGGAGTACAATATAGATGTTATTTTGGATCGAAACGGGGCGAGTAAATGCAGCTGCTGAAAGACCGCATCCGCAAGGACGGCAAGATCCGCGGCACCGAGGTGCTGAAGGTAGACAGTTTTCTCAATCACCAGATGGACGTGACCTTGTTTGACGCCATTGGTGCGGAGTTCAAGCGCCGCTTTTCCGATTGTGAAATCAACAAGATCTTGACCATTGAGGCTTCCGGCATCGGCATCGCCTGTCTGGCCGCCCGGCACTTCAGCTGCCCCGTGGTCTTTGCCAAGAAATCCCAGTCCAGCAACATCTCCGACGAGGTGTTCTGCGCCAAGGTGGAGTCCTTCACCCACGGCAAGGTCTACAACGTCATCGTCTCCAAAGAATATCTCCATCCCGGGGACAAAGTCCTGCTCATCGACGACTTTCTTGCCAACGGCGAGGCGCTGCGTGGCCTTGCCTCCATCGTGTCCCAGTCCGGGGCCGACCTGATAGGCGCCGGCATCGTCATTGAAAAGGCCTTCCAGCCCGGCGGCGACAGCCTGCGTGCATCCGGGATGCGGGTGGAGTCCCTGGCCCGGGTGGCCGCCATGAGCGAGACCGACGGCATCACCTTTGTCGATTGATTAAATTCGGCTGTACGCCGTTTTTAATAAAACAACCTACATATTAGGGAGGAAAACCAACATGAAGAAGTTTCTCGCGCTGGTCATGGCTTTGGCTATGACCCTGTCCCTGGCCGCCTGCGGCGGCGACACCTCCGGCGAGCAGACCGCCGGTGCTGACCTGAAGGTCGGCGCTATCTACATCAACAGCAAGAACGACACCGCCGGCTACACCTTTGCCCATCACAGCGGCATCGTGGGCGGTATGCAGGACCTGGGCCTGGATCCCGAGACCCAGCTGTTCATCGTGGACGAAGTCCCCGAGGACAAGCAGCAGGTTCTGAACGCCGTCGATACCTTGGTTGGTCAGGGCGTTGACATCATCTTCGGCATCTCCTTCGGCTACATCGACGCTATGGCCGAGGCTGCTACCACCTATCCCGATGTCATCTTCTCTCACGGCACCGGTTACCTGAGCAACGAGACCAACTTCAACAACTACTTCGGCCGCGCTTATCAGGCCCGTTACCTGGCCGGTATCGCCGCCGGCCTGAAGAGCCTGGAGACCGGCAATAACAACGTGGGCTACGTTGCCGCCTACACCACCGCCTATGCCGAGACCGCTTCCGGTATCAACGGCTTCGCTCTGGGCGTGCAGGCCGCCAACCCCGATGCCAAGATCTACGTCAAGAACCTGGGTGCCTGGGCCGACGAGGTCAACGAGAAGGCTTATGCCGAGGAGCTGATCAACACCTTCGGCTGCGGCGTGATCTCCCAGCACTGTGACTCCGCTCAGCCCCAGATCGCCGCTCAGAACGCCGGCGTGTTCGGCTGCGGCTACAACTCCGACATGACCGCCGATGCTCCCGCCGCTCACCTGACCGCTGCCATCTGGAACTGGAACGTCTACTACGCCACCGCCATGCAGGCCGCTATCGACTGCGAGGGCGATGCTTCCCAGTTCGTGACCAAGATGGGCGGCCCCGCCTACTACGGCGGCCTGAAGGAGGGCTTCGTTGACGCCTCCGAGCTGACCGAGAACTGCGCTGCCAACACCGACAAGGCCATCGCCGCCGCCAAGAAGCTGATGGTGGACGGCGAGTGGGACGTGTTCTCCGGCGTGAAGCTGTCCGTCGCCGCTGACGGCACCGTCACCCCCGCCGAGGCCGATCTGGTGGACAACGCCGGCAACGTCATCGTTGCTGCCGGCGGCCCCTCCGTTGAGGACGGCGTTATCACCGGCACCATGAATTACCTGGTGGCCGGTGTCGAGGAAGTGTAATTCTCCCTCCAAGCAAGACCCGATAAGCACTACCGGGCCGGCCGGAACCACCGGCCGGCCCGGTCTTTTTTGCAAGGCTCCTCCGGTAAACCGGACGCATTGTGCATGCCGAGGGGAGCGCGAGGGGGCATCGCCCGCCTCGCATCAGATCGGCCGCCCCGATAAACCCGCTGCGCGGGTTTCCGGCCCCGACATTTCTGCCGGCATCGGCGGAAATGTACCGGCGGCCTGACCCGGCCGGAACCACCGGTCGGCCCGGTCTTTTTCGATAAGAGATAAAAGATAAGGGATATGCCGCGGGCGTATATCTTTTATCTTTTATCTTTTATCTCATATCTCATATCTGGAAAAGGATGTGATCGTCATGCCGGAACAGTACGCCATTGAGATGCGGGGCATCACCAAAACCTTTGGCAGTGTCGTGGCAAACAACAACATCAACCTGAACCTGCGTCAGGGCGAAATTTTGGCCCTGCTGGGTGAAAACGGTTCGGGTAAAACCACGCTGATGAACATGCTCTCGGGCATCTACGCCCCGGATGCCGGTGAGATCCGGATCGACGGGCACCCCGTTACCATCAGTTCACCGGAGGACTCCAAGCGGCTGGGCATCGGCATGGTCCACCAGCACTTCAAGCTTGTGGACGTGTTCTCCGCCGCCGACAACATCTGGATGGGCCGGGAGAAGTCCGGCTTCGCCCTGAAGAGTCAGCGGTACAGCGAGATCGAGGAAATGTCCAAAAAATTCGGTTTCGACATTGACCCCCGGAAAAAGGTGCGCAACATGGCGGTCAGCGAAAAGCAGACGCTGGAGATCATCAAGGTGCTGTACTACGGCGCCAAGGTCATCATTTTGGACGAACCCACCGCTGTGCTCACCGTGCAGGAGATCGAAAAGCTGTTCAACGTCCTGCGCCGCATGAAGGAGGAGGGTCACTCCATTATCATCATCACTCACAAGCTCAACGAGGTGATGGAGATCTCCGACCGGGTAGCCATCCTGCGCAAGGGCGAATACATCACCACCGTCAACACCGCCGAAACTAACGAGCAGGAGCTGACCGAGTGGATGGTGGGCCGCAAGATCGACCTGAACATCGACCGCCCCACGGTGGACAAGACCCGCCCCCTGCTGGAGATCCGCGATCTGACCATCAGGAACGACGAGGGTGCCGTGGCCATTGATAAGGTGAATTTCTATATTCGCGGCGGAGAAATTCTTGGCGTTGCCGGCATTGCCGGCTGCGGCCAAAAGGAGCTGTGCGAGGCCATTGCCGGCCTGCGCCCGGTCCAATCCGGCCTGATGATCCACAAGGGGGACAACATCGTAGGTCTGCCCCCCAAGGCCATTTTGGAAAAAGGCATCTCCATGTCCTTTATCCCGGAGGATCGCCTTGGCATGGGTCTTGCCCCCTCCCTGTCCATCACGGACAACATGATCTTGAAAAATTACGCCGACACCCCCGGCCCCTTCGTTGACCGAAAGACCGGCCGGGCCGACGCCCAGCGCGTTATTGAGGAGCTGGAGGTGGTCACTCCCTCCACCGAGACCCCCGTGCGCCGTCTGTCCGGCGGCAACGTGCAGAAAGTCCTGTTGGGCCGGGAGATCAAGGCCGGCCCCAACGTCATCGTCACCGCTTACCCTGTCCGCGGTCTGGACATCAACTCCTCTTACGCCATTTACGACATTCTGAATCAGCAAAAGAAGGACGGCGTGGGCATCCTCTTCGTAGGCGAGGATCTGGACGTGATGCTGGCCCTGTGTGACAAGATCATGGTACTGTGCCACGGCAAAGTCATGGGTGTGGTCCACGCCCACAAGACCAGCAAGGAAGAGTTGGGCCTGATGATGACCGGCGCTCTGGACCTGACCGACCGGTACGAGGACAAGCCCGCCGGTATCGCCCGGGATACCAACATTACCGAGGAACACCTGAACGCCGCAAACAAGGAGGGGGAGAACTGACATGGGCTTCCATATCGTAAAGCGCGACACCTGCCCCCTATGGAAAAAGGCTGGCTTCTACGTGGTCGCCGTCCTTGCCGCCCTTGTCATTGGCGGCATTCTGCTGTTTGCCATGGGCGTTGACCCCTTCGCCTATTACAGCCGTATGTTCACCATGGGCATGGTGGGCAACAAGATCGCCTATAAGGCCTTTGAAAACTACCTCAAGGTCTTCGTCCCTCTAGCCCTGACCTCGGTGGCCCTGTCTTTGGCCTTCAAAATGCGCTTTTGGAATATCGGCGGCGAAGGTCAGTTCATTTTGGGCGCCATCGCCTCCGCCACCGTGGCCCTGAAGCTGGGGCCCACCCTGCCCAACGCAATTACCCTGATCCTCATGTGTCTGGCCGCCATGCTGGCCGCCGGCCTGTACGGTGTGTTCGTTGCCGCGCTGAAGGCCCGCTTTGGCACCAACGAAACGTTGATGACCCTGATGCTCAACTACGTGGCCCTGTATCTGCTCATCTTTTTGGGCGAAACCAAGGCGGACTGGAACTTCTTCCTCCAGGAAAAATCCGCCCGCCCCGTGTTCGAGGACTTCTCCGCCTTGGCCAGCTTCCCCCGTATCATGCTGGGCAAGTTTGGGCTGAACATCTGCGTGATCCTGACCTTTGTCATCGGCGCACTGGTTTTCGTCTATCTCAAGTACACCAAGCACGGCTACGAGATCAGCGTGGTGGGTGACAGCACCGGCACCGCCCATTACGCGGGTATGAAGGTCAACGCCATCGTGCTGCGCACCGTGTTTCTGTCCGCCTGCCTCATCGGTCTTGCCGCCGCCTTCAAGGTGGGCACCGCGGGCGTGCTGTCCACCGCCATTACCGAGGATGTGGGCTGGACCGGTATCATCGTCGCCTGGCTCAGCCAGCTGAACACCGCCATCATCTTCGTGGTGTCCGCCCTGATCTCCATGCTGCATTACGGCTCCGTGGCCGCCGCCGCCACCTTCTCCAAGGTGGACTCCAGCTTTGCCAATATGCTTCAGGGCGTGATCCTGTTCCTGGTGCTGACGGCAGACTTCTTCATTCGCTTCCGCATCGTGCGCAGCAAGAAAGGAGGCAGCAAGTGATGGAAATGGATAAGCTCGGCGTTATCGCTACTTTTATTCACAACATCATCGTTTACAACATCCCTCTGCTCTACGGCACCGTGGGCGAGATCGTGGTGGAAAAGTCCGGCAGCCTGAACCTGGGCGTAGAGGGCATCATGGCCGTGGGCGCTATTTTCGGCTATATCGTGGGCTGCTACACCAACAGTCTGTTCATCGGCATCGCCACCGCTTTCGCCTTAGGCGCCCTGATGGGACTGCTGTTTGCCGCCCTTACCGTCAGTCTGCAGGCCAACCAAAACATTACCGGCCTGACCCTGACCACCTTTGGCCTCGGCGTATACTTCTTCGTGGGCAATGCCATCAAGGCGGTGCGCTGGCCCATCATGAGCGACTATTCCAATATCAAAAGCGGCTTTGCCGATCTGCCCATCCCCGTTCTTTCCGATATTCCGGTAATCGGAAAGGGCCTGTTCAGCCACAACATTCTGGTCTATCTTGGCATCGTCATCGCCCTTGTCATGTGGTACTACCTCAACCGCACCTCCCCCGGCCTGCGGCTGCGCGCCATCGGTGAAAACCCCGGCTCCGCCGACAGCGTGGGCATCAACGTCAAGCGCTATAAGTACCTGCACATCTGCCTCGGCTGCGGCATTATGGGCATCGGCGGCTATTACATGGGTCTGAATATGTCCGGCTCGTTCAACAGCGCCTGCTGGATCAACGGCTACGGCTGGATCGCCGTGGCGCTGGTCATCTTCGCCAACTGGAACACCGCCGCCGCCATCCTTGGCACCTTTGTGTTCGGCTTCTTCAACACCCTTCGTGTATCCGGCTCCAGCCTGGCAGTGGCCTTCCCCGAACCCCTTGGCTGGCTGGCCAAAGTCCCCACCCAGCTGTATCAGGCACTCCCCTTCATCATCACCGCCATCGTGCTGGTGGTCACCTCCATCCGCAAACGGGAGGGCTCCGGTTTGCCCGCGGCCCTGGGTCTAAACTACTTCCGCGAGGAGCGGTAATGCGATCAACGGACAAAGAGAGCGTCCCGCGGGGACGCTCTCTTCGTTTATCCGCCGGCTCCAGCGCATAATCGCCGCTTCACCCGGCTCGGCCACCGTTTTCGTATGATGCCCCGACAAGAAATATCCTTGAAAACGACACCCAAATGCGCTATACTGGCATAGAAACAGAAATCAACACACCCCCTCTTTTTCAAAAGAGGGGGTCGAAGTCGTGTCCGGGAGGGAACAAAATGGAACTGCTGTTGTCTGCATTGGAGCAGCTGAGCGAATTTGAACAACTGCTGTCCGCCATGGAGGCCGGCCGCTGTCCCGCGGCGGTGTCCGGCCTGGCGGCGGTCCATCGCGCCCATTTTGCCGCCGCCATCCACCGGAAAACAGACCGCCCCGTGGTGCTGGTCTGCGCCGATGAGGGGGAAGGAGAGCGGCTGGCCCGGGATGTGGCCGCCCTGTCCGGACACGAAGTGCCGGTGCTGTGCGCCCGCAGCTTCACCTTCCACAACGCCGCCACCGTTTCCCGCCAGTGGGAGCACGGCCGGTTGAGCCTGCTGCGGCGCATGATCTGCGGCGAAGTCCCCCTGTTGGTGGCCACAGTGGAGGGCCTGATGCAGCGCACCCTTGCCCCCCGGTCCATGGACCTTGTGTGCCGCACCCTTGAGGTCGGGAAAAGCTACGATTTGAACGAACTGTCCGAGGCGCTGACCGCCGCCGGATACACCCGCTGCGAACAGGTGGAGGGCGTGGGCCAGTTCGCCGTCCGCGGCGGTATTCTGGACGTGTTCTCCCCCGAGATGGAGCAGCCCGTCCGGGCCGAGTTCTTCGGTGATGAGCTGGATGCTATGGGCTGCTTCGACCCGGTGAGCCAGCGCAGAACGGAGAATATTAACAAGGTAGGGCTGCTGCCCGCGGCGGAGCTGCTGCCCCAGCTTGCTCCCGGCGGTCTTGCGGGCCTGTTGGGACGGCTGGACGAACTGATCAAAAAAGCGGAGAAAAAACAAAACCAGCCTCTGACCACCACCCTCCGGGCCGACCGGGAGGTCATCGCCAGCGGCATGAGTCTGCCTGCACTGGACCGCTACCTGACCCTCATCTGTCCCGAGGGAGCTACGGCGGCGGATTATCTGCCCATGGATGCCTGTATCCTGTTTTCCGAGAGCAGCCGTGTGGCCGAGCGGGCCAAGACCTACCAGTGGCAGCTGGAGGAGGACGTGAAAACCCTGCTGGAGCGAGGCGAGCTGGCGGGCGAGTGCGGCCAGGTCATCCTGCCCTTTGATAAGCTGTGCGCCCGGCTGGAGGACTGGCCGGTGGCCTATTTGGACTCCTTCACCCTCTCCACCTATCCCGTGCCCCCCAAGACCCTGCTGTCCCTGATGGCCAAGCAGCTGCCCGGCTTCGGTGCCAGTTTGGAAACGGCGGTGGCGGATCTGGCCCAGTATCGGACGGCGGGCTTTGCCACCGTGGTACTGACCGCCAGCCGGCCGCGGGCGGAAAATCTACACACCCTGCTGCGGGAGCAGGGCATTGCCTGCTCCATGGAGCTTGAACTGAACACGCTGCCCCCTCCCGGCGCCATTACGGTGACGGTGGGCGGTCTGTCCGGCGGTATGGAGTACCCCGAATTGAACCTGGCGGTGCTGACCGAGGGCAAGGGGGGAAACCCCCGCCGCAGCGTGAAAAAAGCCACCAACCGCCGCAAACTGGAGAGCTTCACCGACCTGTCCGTGGGCGATTTGGTGGTCCACGAGCATCACGGCGTGGGCCGGTTTCAGGGCATGGTGAAGATCCCCACCGACGGCGTGGAAAAAGATTACGTTAAAATCGCCTACGCCGGCACCGACGTGCTGTACGTGCCGGCCATCCAGCTGGATCTGGTCAGCAAATACATTGGCGGCGGCGAGGATCAGGAGAGCAAGCGGCTGTCCAAGCTGGGCGGCGTGGAGTGGGAAAAAGCCAAGACCCGCACCCGCAAGGCGGTGGCCGACCTGGCCAAGGGTCTGATCCAGCTCTACGCCCAGCGGCGGCGCCAGCCGGGCTACGCCTTCGCCCCGGATTCCCCGTGGCAGAAGGAATTTGAGGACCGCTTTGAATACGTGGAAACCGAAGATCAGCTGCGCTGCGTGCAGGAGATCAAGCTGGACATGGAGCGCCCCACTCCCATGGACCGTCTGTTGTGCGGCGACGTGGGCTACGGCAAGACCGAGGTGGCCATGCGCGCCATCATGAAGTGCGTGCTGGACGGCAAGCAGGCGGCTATTCTGGCCCCCACCACCGTGCTGGCCCGGCAGCATCACCTGACCGCCCTGCGGCGCTTTGCCGGCTACCCGGTGGAGATCGACGTGGTCAGCCGCTTCCGCACACCCACGCAGATCAGGAACACCCTTCAGCGGCTTGCCGAGGGGAAAATCGACATTTTGATCGGCACACACCGGCTGTTTAACCGGGATGTGCAGTTCAAGAATTTGGGCCTGCTTGTGGTGGACGAGGAGCAGCGCTTCGGCGTAGCCCACAAAGAGAAGCTGAAAGAACGCTTTGCCCAGGTGGACGTGCTGACCCTGTCTGCAACCCCCATCCCCCGCACTCTGAATATGGCCCTGAGCGGAATTCGGGATATGTCCGTGCTGGAGGAGCCGCCCCAGAACCGACAGCCGGTGCAGACCTATGTGCTGGAGCATGACTGGTCGGTGCTGAACGATGCCATGCGCCGTGAGCTGGAGCGGGGCGGTCAGGTATTCTATCTGCACAACCGGGTGGAGACCATCGACCGCACTGCAAGCCGCATCCGGCAGATGCTGGGTGAGGAGGTAGAGGTGGCAGTGGCTCACGGACAGATGAGTCAGGAGTCCATCGACGAGGTCATGAGCCGCATGACCGACGGCGAGATCAACGTGCTGGTCTGCACCACCATCATTGAAACAGGCATCGACCTGCCCAATGCCAACACCCTCATCATCGAGGATGCAGATAAGATGGGTCTTGCCCAGCTGCACCAGCTCCGTGGTCGGGTAGGCCGTTCTGCCCGCCGCGCCTTTGCCTACATGACCTACCGCCGGGGCAAGGTGCTGACCGAGATCGCCGCCAAGCGGCTGGGCGCGGTGCGGGAGTTTGCGGAGTTCGGCTCCGGCTTCAAGATCGCCATGCGGGATCTGGAGATTCGCGGCGCGGGCAACGTGCTGGGCCCGGAGCAATCCGGCTTTTTGATGAGCGTGGGCTACGATATGTACCTGAAGCTGCTGGAGGAGGCGGTGCTGACCGAGCAGGGGCAGCAGGCCGCCGTGCGGCCCGAGTGCGCCGCCGATCTGGCCGTTGCCGCCAGCATCCCCGACCGCTACGTCCCCGTGGGCGAACAGCGCATGGACCTGTACCGCCGCATCGCCCGTATCCGCAGCGAGGCGGATGCCGACGATCTGGTGGACGAACTCATCGACCGCTTTGGCGAGCCGCCCCGGTCGGTGAACAACCTCATCAGCGTGGCCCTGATGCGGGCTGCCGCCGCCAACTGCGGCATCACCGAGATCAACCAGAAGAAGGGCTGTCTGCTGTTCACTCTGCCCAAGTTCGACCTGGAGCGGGTGTCCGATCTGTGTGCCGACCCGCGCTACAAGGGCAGACTGCTGTTTGCGGCCGGGGAGCGGCCGTATCTATCCCTGCACCTGCGAAAGGGCGAGGACGTGCTGAACGCGGCCCGCAGACTGGTGGACGATTACGCAGGTGAAAATGAAAACAATGCGTAAACAACGAACAAAAAGCTGTTCTTTTTGAAAAAAGTGCGGTATACTGGTTCGGAAAGCTGCCCGCACAGCGGGACGAAAGGAAGACGAAGATGAAACGGACAAAGCGACTGATTGCGCTGGCCCTTGCCGGCGTGCTGATGCTGGGCGGCCTGACCGCCTGCGGCAAGGTGGAGGCAAACCTGCCCGAGTATGACCCCGAGACATTGGACACGACCACCATCACCGACCTGACCGAATTTCTGCTGGGTGTCCCCGGCAATACAGCCGTGGCTACGTTGAATGGTGAGGACGTCACCGCCGACGAGCTGGTCTACTGGCTGGTTGCAAACTGCGACAGCCTGCAGCAGAATGCGTACTACTATACCGGCAGTACCGACATTCCCTGGGATGCCAGCATGGGAGAGGGCGTGACCGTCCAGGATTACGTCCGTGCCGAATCGCTGAATTTGGCACTTTCTCAGCGCATGGTGGCCCAAAAGGCCTTTGATGAGGGCGTCGACGCCACCGCCGAGCAGATGCAGGAGGTAAGCACCCTGCTGGAGTCCATTAAGGCCGAGGGTGAAACCCGGCTGGGCGCCACGCTGGATGAGTATCTAGAACTGTCTATGGCACTGGATGCAAATCTGTTTACCTTTAACTGGCGCTGCGATTATATGTACGAGGCGATGCGAGATGCCCGCTTTGCCGGAGACAATGTCCCCACGGACGAAGACGTGCTGACCTGGTTGGAAGAGGATCAGGGGTTCTATAAAGTCAAGCACATCCTGTTGTCCACCCGGGACGAAGCGCAGAACCCCCTGCCTGACGAGCAGGTGGCTGAGAAGCGGGCCGTTGCCGACGACCTGTTGGCGCAGCTGTTGGCGGCGGAGGACCCCATTGCCCTGTTTGATGAACTGATGACGGAATATGGCGAGGATCCCGGCGTTGCCTCCAGTCCCGACGGTTATACCGCTCAGCCCGGGCAGATGGTAGCGGAGTTCGAGCAGGCCTCCTTGGGTCTGGAAGAAGGTTCGTTCAGTGATGTGGTGACCAGTGAGTTTGGCTATCATATTATTCTGCGCCTGCCGCTGGACATGGACCCTGCCGAGTACCGCGATGCCTATATCAACAGTGCCATGGGCCAGCTGGTGGGCGGCTGGCTGGAACAGTCCGAGGTCAAAACGGAAGCGCTCTGCGATGAGGTGGACGTGAAGGACCTGTTTGAGCGCATGACCGCCTTCCGCAACCGCTTCGGCCAGCCTCCTGTGGAGCAGGCCGACCCTGCCGAGGGCGACAGCTCCACCGCCGAATAAGAACGAAAACCACCCGTTTTTTGTGAAAACGGGTGGTTTTTTGCGCCTTTTGTCCAAAGATTGTGGGCAACCCCAGCGGGACAGGCCCATATAATGGGACAGAAAGGAAGTGTTTCCCATGGGCGATTGGCATGCAATGTCTGTCAAAGAGGTGCTCAACGAGTTGTCTTCCGGCCCCGAGGGCCTGGGGGCGGCACAGGCTCGGCAGCGGTTGGCGCAATACGGAAAAAACGAACTGGACAAGCCGAAGGCAGACGGGCTTTTCCTTCGGCTGCTGCGGCAGCTGCGGGACCCCATGATTTTAGTGCTGCTGGCGGCGGCGGGACTGTCCCTGCTGGCCAGCGGCGGCGCGGACTGGATCGATGCGGTCATCATTTTGGTCATTGTGGCGGTAAACGGGATCATTTCTATCTGTCAGGAGGACAATGCCCGGCGGGCGCTGGATGCGCTTGAAAAAATGGCGCCGCCCAAGGCCCGTGTCGTGCGGGACGGACAGCTGCAGCAGACGGATGCCGCTCTGCTGGTTCCCGGAGACGTGATCCTTCTGGAGGCCGGAGACCGGATCCCCGCCGATGGACGGCTGTTGGAATGTGTCGGCCTGCAGGTGGATGAATCGGCCATGACGGGTGAGTCGGTCCCGGTGAGAAAAACACCGACGGACCGGCTGGACCGTAATGCGCCCATGGGAGACCGGAACAACATGGTCCTTGGGGCGACCACCGTAACCGCAGGCCGGGGCAGGGCCGTGGTGGTGGCAACCGGAATGAATACACAGATGGGGCATATCGCGGGCCTGCTGCTGGTCGGCGAGCCGGAGCCCACCCCTCTGCAGCGGAAGATGGAGGAGATCTCCAAAGTCCTGTCCGCGCTGTGCCTTGGAGTGTGCGCCATCACCTTTGGAGTTGGTCTGCTGCAAGGCAAAGCAATATCCGACATGTTCCTGACGGCGGTATCCCTTGCGGTGGCGGCCATTCCGGAGGGGCTGCCCGCCATCGTGAGCATCGTGTTGGCGCTGGGCGTGGGCCGCATGGCCCGGTCGGGAGCCATTATTAAGAGGCTTCCTGCGGTGGAGACCCTGGGATGTGCAGGGGTCATCTGCTCGGATAAAACGGGAACTCTGACCCAAAACCGTATGACAGTAACAGAAATCTGGACGGTGGGAGGGGATGAAAATCCGGCCCTGATGGCAGGAGTGTTGTGCAATGATGCCCGGCTGACCGACACCCAAACGCCCCGGGCACAGGGGGACCCCACCGAGGCAGCTTTGGTAGAGGCCGCCGCCCGGGCCGGGCTGCTGCAGGAAGATTTGGAGCGGCAGCTGCCCCGGGTGGGCGAGGTTCCCTTTGACTCCGCCCGCAAGCGGATGACCACCGTTCATAAGAGAAAGTCCGGCGGCTGGCGCATCGTAGTCAAAGGCGCACCCGACGTACTGCTGACCCGGTGTGACCGGGTGTGGACGGACCGGGTGACGGCACTGGATGACCGGCTGCGGGACAAAATCGTGGCGGCGAACGGAGCAATGGCAGGCCGCGCCCTGCGCGTGCTGGCCGTAGCCTTTCGTGACGTGGACTGTCTGCCGCCCATGACCGCGCCCGCGCTGGAGCGGGAACTGGTCTTTGCCGGCCTGCTGGGCATGACCGATCCGCCCCGGCCCGAGGTGGCAGCGGCGGTGGCACAGTGCATCCGGGCAGGGGTGCGGCCGGTGATGATCACCGGTGACCACAAGGCCACGGCTGTGGCAGTGGCCCGACAATTGGGCATCTTTCGCCCCGGTGAAACGGCCTTGACCGGAGCAGATCTTGATTTCATGCCCCAGCAGCTGCTGGAGCAGGAGATTGAACATATTTCGGTTTTCGCCCGGGTGACACCGGAGCATAAGATGCGAATCGTCCGGGCGTGGAAAAAGCGGGACCAAATCGTGGCCATGACCGGGGATGGGGTCAACGATGCCCCGGCCCTGAAAGAGGCGGATATCGGCTGCGCCATGGGCATCGCAGGCACCGACGTGGCAAAGGGTGCGGCCGAGATGGTGCTGACCGACGATAACTTTGCCGCCATTGTCCGGGCCGTGGAAGAGGGTCGGGGTATCTACGCCAATATCCGCAAGGCTATCCACTATCTGCTGTCCTGCAACGTGGGGGAAATCGTAACCGTCTTTGCGGCGGCGGCCCTTGGATTTTCTCAAATGCCTCTGCTGCCGGTGCAACTGCTGTGGCTGAATTTGGTGACCGACTCTCTGCCCGCTCTGGCCCTGGGGGTGGAGCCGGTGGAGCGGAGTGTGATGTCCCGCCCGCCCAGGGGCACAAAAGAGCCGCTGTTCAGCCGAACCTTTATGTTCAAACTTGGCTGGCAGGGTTTGCTGGTGGGGGGATTGACGTTGCTGGCATATTTCCTGGGTCTTGCGGTCATACCGGGTGCGGCGGGTGCGGCAGCCACCGCCAACACCATGGCCTTCGCCACCCTGACTCTGTGCCAGTTGTTCCATGCTTACGACGTACGCAGCGAGGATAAATCCCTGTTCTCGGTCGGCGTACTGAGCAACCCCGCCATGAACCGGGCTTTTGTTATCGGCTTTGCCATGCAGTTGGCGGTGCTGACCCTGCCGCCCCTGCAGCGGGTGTTCTCCGTGGTGTCCCTTGGGCCGGTCCAGTGGCTGGCGGTGCTGGGATCGGCCGTATCACCCGTTTTGGTATGTGAGCTTGCAAAGTGGCTGGGCAGGAGATGAGCAAAAACCCACCCCCGGACTTCCGGGGGTGGGTCAACGCATTTATTTAGGTTCCCCCACCACGATGGCGGTGGGGCCGTCGGCGCCGCCGATGATGCCCATGGCGGAGTTGGGATTGAGGTTCACGTCGCCATAAATCAGCTTGGCCTGATTTTCCTCTTTCACAATATCGCGGTACAGGCGCAGGGTGGTGTCCTCATCCAAAATTCCCAGCTCGGTCAGCACGGCGATGGTGTGCTCCGCCTGGGGGGTCAGGGTGATGGCCACGCTCTTGGTGTAGTGGTACACCACGGAAGTCATCTCGTCCATCGCTGTCACAAAGGCGGGATTTGTGGCATAGCGGTTGTTGGTCTCTTCATCCTCCCAGTAGATGTGCAGGTCGGTGGTGCAGGTGTTGAGCTGACGGTCCTCCTCCAAATCGAAGAGATACCGCTTGCCGAGGTTGCCCTCCTCAAAGTCCAGCAGCACCGCGTCGTACACCTTGCGCACGGCGGCGTAGCGGTCGGCCACGGGGATCCTGTCCGCAAAGTTGTAGTACTCGTTTTTCTTGGTGTCGGGGTTCCACAGGCTGCTGATCTCCACGTTGCCCAGCTTCTCCGGGTCAATGAGGTCCAAATTATAGGTCAGCTTGGCGATCTCCGGGTCGCAGTAGAAGTCCCGGGCCACCTGCTCAAACTCGCTGCCCAGCCACACGTGGTCGCCGTACTCCCGGCGGATGACCGTGCCGTTGTCCAGCTTGTAGGTCACACGCAGGCGGATGTAGTCGCTGTCGCGGCCTTCGCCGGTATCGGGGTCTTTGTGTTGGTCCACAAAACCCTGATGCAGGGCCACCGTCTTTTCGATGATGGTCCGATCCTCGGTCTCGATGACGAGATCCCGGCCGGAATCGTAGGGGTAACTGCCAAAGGCATCCACATAGACCTCCTGCACCCGGTTGACCGCAGGCACGTAGGACCCAAAGCCGAACAGGTCGGTCTGCAGCGAAACAACGAACAGACCCATCAGCACCAGCAGCCCCACACAGCCGCGCCACGCCTTCCACACCCGGAAGGACTTTTTCAGCAGCATCTCCGCCGCGAAGTAGCCCACGGCGGTCCACAGCAGCAGGCTGCCGGTCAGTCCGCCGATGGCCTCGTAACCGAAGATGGCATAGACCCAGAAGCCGATGCACAATCCGGCGCAGATGCCCACGCCGTACTTGAAGATGGGCCGCACTACCGGCACGGCCACCACGTCGCCGGCACTCTCAATATGGCGGCGGCGGTAGACCAGCAGGGCAAGCCCGGCAAAAACAAGGCCCACCACGGCGTAGATCACCAGTTCCGCCACGCCCAGCAGCCGCCAGCCGAAGCCGTTGGGGTTGATCCAGTTCACCTCGTTGATCAGCCGCACCACCGGGGTAAACCAGAACACGGCCTGCTCCAAATTGGCGGGAATGTCGCTGTAGCCGTACAAATACTGCTCAAACAGCATATTTATAAGGGCGGTCAGCACGACGACCAGGAAGTTCAAAATGCCGTAAAATGCGGGCAGGGCCAGCAGGTGGCCGGTGAACTGGGCGCAGAACACGGCAAAGGAGTAGAAGAACAGGCACATGGCGCTCATGGCCGCCCACCAGATGGTGATGGTGTACATGTCCACAAAGCCGGAGCACAGGCCCTCCGCCGCCAGGGTCAGCGCCCAGACAAGGCAGTTGGGAATGATCAGCATGGAAAGGCCGGACAGGTAGCTGGTCAGGAACAGACCCTCCCGCCGCAGGGGCAGGGTATGCATCATGCCCGCCATGCGGTTGTTGTAAAGGTAGGAGAATGTCCCCATAGCCGCCAGCACACCGAAGACAAAGGCCAAAAACGCGCCGAACGTCAGCAGATCGGGGATGCCGTTGGCAAAGTTTTTTACCCGCTCCAGCGGGGTGGTGCCCATCCAGCTCATATTGCGGGTCACGACCATAATGCAGTTCATGGGGATGGCGTAGATCCAAATGATCGTATACAGCACCCAAACCGGCCAGAACCGGGTGAGATTTTTCTTGAACAGCGTCCAATTAAAGTACGATGTCCCGGACTTCATAGTCCTCACCTCCCAATTCGTAGATGAAAATTTCCTCAAGGGACAGGGGCAGGGCCTCCAGCAGCAGGGGGTTGAAGGCGGCCAGACGGCTCTTGACCTCCTCTGCGCGGCCCCGGACGATGAGGGTATGGATGCGGCCGGTTTCGGCGGCATGCAGCACTTCCAGATCGGCGGGCAGCTCGGGCATATCGCCGTTGAAGACCACCTGCAGCTTGACTACATTGTCCTGCAGGTCGGTCAGCGACCGCTGCAGCAGCACCTTGCCGTGGGACAGGATGCCCACGTGGTCGCACACATCCTCCAGCTCACGCAGGTTGTGGGAGGACACCAGCACCGTGGTGCCGTGCTGGGCCACGTCGCTCATCAGCAGGGACCACACCTGCCGCCGCATCACCGGGTCAAGGCCGTCCACCGGCTCATCCAGCACCAGCAGGTCGGGGCGGCAGCACAGGGCCAGCCAGAAAGCGGACTGCTTCTGCATACCCTTGGACAGGCGGCGGATGGGGTGCTTTTCATTGACGGCGGGGAAGGCATCTCTCAACGCCTCGTACCGCTCCATATCGAAGTTAGGATAAATTCCCCGGTAGAACTTCATCATATCCCGGGTGGAGGCGGCGGGGAAAAAGGCCAGCTCGTCGGGGATGGAGTAAATGCGCCGCTTGACGTCCGGATTTTCGTACACCGGCTGTCCATCCACCAGTACCCTGCCCGTATCCGGGCGGTACACGCCGGTAATGTGGCGCAGGATGGTGGACTTGCCTGCACCGTTTGGGCCTACAAGACCGTAGATAGAGCCTTTTTCCACCTGCATGGTCAGTCCGTCCAAGGCCCGGAAGCCGTCAAAGGTCTTGACCACATCGTTGATCATTATCATTTCTTGTTCCCTCCTTGTTCACCGATAAATCGGTTCAGCTCCTCCGGGTCAACGCCCAGATACAGCAGTTCCCGGGTGGCAGCCTGCCACTGCTCCAGAAGCTGGCGGCGGTGGCTGTCATCCACCCCGGTCTGGGGCGAAACAAAACTGCCCTTGCCTGCCACGGAGTAGACGTACCCTTCCGCCTCCAGCGCCTCATAAGCTTTTTGGATGGTGTTGGGGTTGATGGCCAGTGTTGCCGCCAGCGCCCGCACCGAGGGCAGCTTCTCCCCCTCCTGCATGACCCCGGTGACCATCAATTTCCGCAGGCCGTCACGGACCTGTTCATAGATGGGACGGGCGTCCCGATAGTCCAGATGGAGCATAGCGCCCCTCCTTTCGTCTCAACTGTACTGCGTGTATTAGTACAGTTAACATACCACAGGTTTTTTCCCTTGTCAACAAGGATTTGGCAAAATTTTTCGCCAATGGGTGAAATACACCATACAATGTGCTATAATGTCTGCAATGCAAAAGGCGCCCCCCACAGGGGGGAAGGCTTATAAGGGAGGTTCTCCTATGTTCACAACCATCGGTTTTATCGGCTGCGGTAATATGGGTTCTGCCATGGCCCGGGCCTTTCGGCTGGCCTGCCCCACGGCAGAGCTGTTTTTTGCCAACCGTTCTCCGGAAAAAGCGGAGGATCTTGCCCAAAGTCTTGTGGGTCAGGTGTGCAGCAATGCGGAGGCTGCCAAGTGCAGCCTTGTGGCACTGGGGGTCAAGCCCCAGCTGATGGGCGACGTGCTGGCCGACCTGCGGCCCGTTCTGGCGGCAAGAGGCGACCGCTTCGTGCTGCTGACCATGGCGGCGGGTCTGACCACCGCCCGCATCCGGGAGCTGGCCGGGGCGGATTACCCCGTTGCCCGCATCATGCCCAACACTCCCGCCGCCATCGGCGCCGGGGTCATTCAGCTGTGCCACGATGGGTTGACCGAGGTCGAATTGGAGGAATTGACTGAACTTCTGTCCGGCGCGGGCCTTGTGGACCTGATCGACGAGGAACTCATCGACGCGGCCTGCGCCGTGTCCGGCTGCGGCCCCGCGTTTGCCTATATGTTTTTGGATGCGCTGGCACGGGGGGGCGAAGCCTGCGGCCTGCCCCGGGACAAGGCGCTGCTGTACGCCGCCAAAATGCTGGAGGGCGCGGCCAAGCTGGCCGGACAGAGCGACGAGAGTCCCGAAGCGCTGAAGCAGGCGGTCTGCTCCCCCGGGGGCGCCACTATTCAGGGCGTCTATGCGTTGGAGAACGCCAATTTCTCCGCCGCGGTACAGTCCGCGGTACAAGCCTCCTACAAGCGGGCTTTGGAACTGAAGTGAGGGATTTCATATGAGAATTGTAGTTAAAGTCGGCACGTCCACCCTGGCCCACCCCACGGGCCATCTGAATATCCGCCACGTGGAGGAGCTGGTCACCGTCCTGAGCGACCTGCGCAACGCCGGGCATGAGGTGGTTTTGGTGTCCTCCGGCGCCATCGGCATGGGGGTGGGCAAGCTGCATCTGCCCGGAAAACCCGCCGACATCCCCACCAAGCAGGCGGCCGCCGCCGTGGGTCAGTGCGAGCTGATGTACACCTATGACCGGCTGTTTACCCAGTACAACCACACGGTGGCCCAGATTTTGCTCACCGCTCTGGACGTGGACCACGAAGATCGGAAGCAGAACTTTGAAAACACCATCAACCGCCTGCTGGAACTGGGCGCCCTGCCCATCATCAACGAGAACGACACCGTGGCCACCGCCGAGATCAAGGTGGGCGACAACGACACGTTGGCTGCCATCGTAGCCTGCACCACGGAGGCGGATTTGCTGGTGCTGCTCAGCGACATCGACGGTCTGTACACCGCCGACCCCCACAAAAATCCCGATGCCGCCCTCATCCCCGTGGTGGAGTCTGTCACCCCTGAGGTCGAGGCGTTGGCCGGCGGCGTGGGTTCCGGTCTGGGGACCGGCGGCATGACCACCAAGCTCCGCGCCGCCAAGATGGTCACCGCCTGCGGCTGTGACATGGTCATTGCCAACGGCGCCAACCCCGCCGTCCTCTACGATATGATAGAGGGCAAGGCCGTGGGCACCCGATTTGTGGGCAAAAAATAAAACTGTTTGTATGATCTTCCTCTTAAAATCCCATTTGTATTTGAAGTGAGGGTGTTTGTATGACCACACAGGAACTGCTGGTTCGGGCCCGGGCCGCCAAACCCGCCATGGCTCTGGCCGATACCGAAACCAAAAACGCCGCCCTTCGGGCCATGGCCGACTGTCTGCTGGCCGGGGCGGACGACATTCTGGCCGCCAATGCGCTGGATTTGGAAGCTGCAAAGGGTACGGTATCTGACGTGATGCTGGACCGGCTGGCCCTGTCCCACGACCGCATCGCCGGTATGGCCGATGGCATACGGCAGGTTGCCGACCTGCCCGACCCGGTGGGGCAGGTGCTGCGCCGTGTGGAGCGGCCCAACGGGCTGGTCATTGAGCGCACCGCCGTCCCCATGGGCGTCATCGCCATCATCTACGAGAGCCGTCCCAACGTCACCTCCGATGCCGCGGCTCTAGCCCTGAAGGCCGGTTCCGCCTGCGTGCTGCGGGGAGGCAAAGAGGCGCACCGCTCTGCGGCCGCTATCGTCACCGCCCTGAAACGCGGTCTGGAGCAGGCGGGTCTGCCCGCCGACGCCCTGATGCTGGTGGAGGACACCACCCGCGCCAGCGCCAACGAGCTTATGACTGCCAACGGCTTTGTGGACCTGCTCATTCCCCGGGGCGGCGCGGGCCTTATTCGTGCCTGCGTGGACAACGCCACCGTCAACGTCATCGAAACGGGCACCGGCATCTGCCACATCTATGTGGATAAGGCCGCCAACCGGGACAAGGCGCTGGACATCCTTGCCAACGCCAAATGCAGCCGCCCCAGCGTGTGCAACGCGGCGGAAGTCTGCCTTGTCCACCGTGACATTGCCCCTCAATTCCTGCCCAAGCTGCGTCAGCGCCTCGTAGACGAACGCAAGGCGGCAGGTCAACCCCCTGTGGAACTGCGCCTTGATCCCACCGCTGCCGGTTTGATTGAGGGCGTTCCCGCTTCCGAAACGGACTTCGACACCGAATTTTTGGACTACGTGATGGCGGTCGCCGTGGTGGACGACACAGACTGCGCCATGGCCCACATCGCCGCCCACTCCACCGGCCACTCCGAGTGTATCCTCACCGAAGACGATGCCGCCGCCCGCCGGTTCCTGTCCGGGGTGGATGCCGCGGCTGTGTACCACAACGCCTCCACCCGCTTCACCGATGGCGGCGAGTTCGGTCTGGGCTGTGAAATGGGCATTTCCACCCAAAAACTCCACGCCCGGGGCCCCATGGGTCTGGAGGAGTTGTGTTGTTACAAATATATCGTCCGCGGCGAGGGTCAAATTCGTTAAAAATATTTTCAGAAAAGGCTGAACTTTCTCCGCAAAATATGATATAATACATTTAACGATGTGCGTGCCCCGCAAACAGGGGCGTGTATTGCATGAGGAGGGCGCTTTATGGACGAATCTCTCATCACCAAACGCGACGAGCTTTTGGCCGCCGGAGTGATCATGATGGACCCCGCCGCCGTGTGGGTCGAGCCGCAGGTCACTGTGGGCCGCGGCACGGTCCTTCTGCCCGGTACGATCCTGCGCGGGAATACTGTGGTGGGTGAAAACTGCACCATCGGTCCCAACGTCATGCTGACCGACACCCGTGTGGAAGACAGCGTGACCATCAACACCGCCCAGGTGGAGGACAGCCGGATCCGCAAGAACTGCGAAATTGGCCCCTACACCCATATCCGCCCCCACTGCGACGTGGGCGAGGGCAGCAAGATCGGTGCCTTTGTCCAGCTGAAAAACTGCAATCTGGGCGCGGGCACCAAGATGGCTCACCTGACCTACGTAGGCGATGCCGACGTGGGCGAGCGGGTCAACTTCGGCTGCGGCGTGGTCACCTGCAACTACGACGGCAACGCCAAGCACCGCACCACCATCGGCAGCGACGTGTTTGTGGGCTGCAACACCAATTTGGTGGCCCCCGTTACTCTGGCGGACGGCGTGTACACCGCCGCCGGCTCCACCGTGACCGAGGATGCCCCGGCAGACAGTCTGGTCATCGCCCGCTCCCGACAGACGGTCAAACCCGGCTGGGCGGCCGAGCACCGTAAAAAGAAAATTAAAAAGTAAACTACGGGCGGCTTTGCCGCACCGAAAGAACAGAGAAAACTGGAAGGATGTTGAGCTATGATCGCACACGGCAAGGACATTAAGATCTTCACCGGCAACTCCAACCCCGAGCTGGCCAAAGAGATCTGCAAGGAATTGGGCATTCCTCTGGGCAATTCCGAGGTTGGCAGCTTCTCCGACGGCGAGAACTTCGCCTCCATTTACGAAACCGTCCGCGGCAGCGACGTGTTTGTGGTGCAGTCCACCTGCTCTTTCGTCAAGGATGGCAAGGTGCACACTGTCAACGACGCCTTGATGGAGCTGCTCATCATGATCGATGCCCTGAAGCGCGCCAGCGCTGGCCGCATCACCGCCGTCATCCCCTACTTCGGCTATGCCCGTCAGGACCGTAAGACCAAGCCCCGCGACCCCATCTCCGCCAAGCTGGTAGCCAACCTGATCACCCGGGCCGGCGCCGACCGCGTGCTGACCATGGACCTGCACGCCAACCAGATCCAGGGCTTCTTTGACATCCCCGTGGACAACCTGCTGGGTTCCCCCATTTTCGTCGACCACTTCTTTAAGAAGTTCGCCGCCGTCCACGCAGACACCATGATCGTTTCTCCCGACGTGGGCAGCGTGACCCGTGCCCGGGCTTTCGCTCAGAAGCTGGAAATGCCCATGGCCATCGTGGACAAGCGCCGTCAGAAGGCCAACTCTTCCGAAGTTATGAACATCATTGGCGACGTGCGGGACAAGCACGTTATCCTTTTGGACGATATGGTGGATACCGGCGGTTCCCTGTGCCACGCGGCGGATGCTCTGGTCAAGATCGGCGGTGCCAAGGACGTCACTGCCTGCGCCACCCACGGCGTTCTGTCCGGCAAGGCCATCGAGAACATCACCAACAGCGTGCTGGACGAGGTCATCTTCCTCAACACCGTCCCCGGCAAGCCCGGCATCGACTGCCCCAAGATCAAGTACATTTCCGTGGCCCATATGTTTGCCGAGGCCATCAGCCACATCTTTATGGAGACTTCCGTTTCCACTCTGTTCACCTGATACATACTTCTGAAAGGGGCGGGCCGATGCCCGCCCCTTCATTTCTATCTGTGAGGTAGGCTATGTTTTTGAAGAGGAAACCCGGCGGCGGTGTGGACTGGCTGCTGGTCTGTCTGGGCAATCCCGGCGACAAGTATGAAAACACCCGGCACAACGCCGGCTACATGGTGGCCGACGAGATCGGCCGCCGCAAAAACATCCCCATCCAAAAACTGAAATACAAGGCTCTGACCAACACCACCGAGCTTGGCGGTCAAAAAGTGCTGATCATGAAGCCGGTGACCTACATGAACCTGTCCGGCGAGGCCGTGCGGCAGGCGGCGGATTTCTATAAAATTCCCGCTGAGCGAATTTTGGTCATCTCCGACGACACCGCACTGGCGGTGGGTAAGCTGCGCATCCGAAAAAGCGGCTCTGCCGGTGGTCATAACGGTCTGAAAAACATTATCCAGCAGCTGGGCACCGACCAGTTTCCGCGGCTGCGGCTGGGTGTCGGCGAGAAGCCGCACCCGGACTACGATTTGGCCGACTGGGTGCTGGGTCACTTTACAGGTCAGGACAAAAAGGACATGGACGCATCTGTCTCCCGAGCCGCCGATGCGGTGGAATGCATTCTGTCCCATGGACTTGACCGTGCCATGAACCGCTATAACGGATAAGCCAAAGGAGTGCTTTACATGAAAGAAATCTACGTCGTCAGCTGCTGCCGCACCGCAGTCGGTGCTTTCGGCGGCAGTCTGAAGGATATCCCCGCCGCCGATTTGGGCGCAACCGTAGTGAAGGACGCCCTGATTCGCGCCAATCTGCAGCCCGAGCAGGTGGACGAGCTGATGTTCGGCTGCATCCTCACCGCCGCCCAGGGTCAAAACGTGGCCCGTCAGGTGGGTGTCAAGGCCGGCCTGCCCTTCTCCGTCCCCGCCTACACCGTGGGCATGGTGTGCGGCTCCGGCATGAAGTCCGTCATCGAGGGCGCCCGCGCCATCCTCTGCGGCGATGCCGACGTGGTGGTTGCCGGCGGCACCGAGAATATGTCTGCTGCTCCCTATGCCCTGCCCGACGAGCGTTGGGGCGGGCGCATGGGCGACAAAAAGGTGGTGGACACCATGATTCGGGACGGCCTGTGGGACGTGTACAACGACTACCACATGGGCACCACCGCCGAGAATATCTGCGATGTGTGGGGCATCACCCGTCAGGAACAGGACGAATTTGCCGCTGCCTCCCAGCAGAAGTCTGAGGCCGCCCACGCCGCCGGCAAGTTCGAGGCGGAGATCACCCCCATTATGGTCCGCCAAAAGAAAGAATTTGTGGAATTCAAGGTGGACGAGTACCCCAAGGCCGGAGTCACCGCCGAGGGCATCGCCAGGCTCCGCGGCGCGTTCCCCGTTGGCCCCGAGGGGGTTGAGGACTCTATCGTTCACACCTTCGAACCCACCGGCATCCACACCGACGACGCCCGAGCCCATATTCAGCGGGTCACCGCCGCCAACGCCTCCGGCATCAACGACGGTGCAGCCGCCATCGTTCTGGCCTCCGGTGAAGCGGTGCAGAAGTACGGTCTGAAGCCCATGGCCAGGCTGGTCAGCTGGGGGCAGGGCGGTGTGGATCCCAAGATCATGGGCGTCGGCCCCGTTCCCGCCTGCCGTCAGGCTATGGAAAAGGCCGGCCTGACCGTAGCTGACATCGACCTGGTGGAGGCCAACGAAGCCTTTGCTGCCCAGTCCATTGCGGTCGCCCGTGAGCTGGGCTTTGACATGGATAAGGTCAACGTCAACGGCGGCGCCATCTCCATCGGTCACCCCGTTGGCGCCTCCGGCGCCCGCATCATCGTTACCCTGCTGTACGAAATGACCCGCCGGCCCGAGGCCAAGCGCGGTCTTGCCACCCTGTGCATCGGCGGCGGCATGGGCGTTGCCACCGTGTTTGAAAAATGCTGAGGCCATGATGAAAAAACAAACCAAGCTCATCCCCGCCCTAATTGCTCTTTTCGTGGTTGCCGCACTGATGGGCGGGCTGCACCTTGCCTCTCGCCCCTCTCCCGCTGCAGGCCAAAAAAGCATCGAGGTCATCGTCGTTCACAGCGACAAAAGCGAGCGCACCTTCCACTACGAAACCGATGCCCAGTTTCTCGGCCCCGTGCTGATGGAGGACGGCCTTGTAAAAGGGGAGGACGGCCCCTACGGCCTGTACATCAAGGAAGTGGACGGAGAAGTTGCGGATTTTGCCGAAAACGGGGCGTATTGGGCACTTTATGAGGGCGAAGAGTACGCAACCACCGGCATTGACACCACGGTCATCGAGGACGGGGACCGATACTCCCTGGTATATACCCTTGGATAAGCGGCGCGTTGCCACACAGGTGGCCCTGTTCGGCGTGCTTGGCGGCCTGACCTTTGCCGCCAAGGTGGCCATGATGGCCATGCCCAACATCGAGCCGGTGTCCCTGCTGGTCATGGTCTACGCCGTTACCTTGGGCAAAAAGTGCCTGTTTCCCCTGTATATCTATGTGATTTTGGAACTTTTACTCTTTGGTATCGGTATTTGGTCCATTGGCTATCTTTACGTCTGGGCCATTCTCGCCTGGACGACATGGCTGCTGCGGGATATGAGGTCTCCCCTCGGCTGGGCCCTGGTAGCCGGTGCCTTTGGTCTGCTGTTCGGCGCTCTGTTCACGCCGGTCTGTCTGATCACCGGCGGCCCGGCCTTTGCCCTGAGCTGGTGGCTGTCCGGCATCCCCTTTGACCTGATCCACGGCGGAGCCAATTTTGTGCTGATTTTGGTCCTGTTCGTCCCTCTGCGCCGTTTGATGACCCGATTGCTGGCAGAACGGCTTTAACCCACACGATTAGACGCCGCACCACATGGTGCGGCGTTTTTTTGGCCAAACCATTCCATTTTTTGAAATTTTGCGAATTTATCGACTAAATACGACCGAAAGCAATTTCCAAAATATGGTATTTTGTTGTCACAACAGGAAGGGAGACCGCTGATATGACGTTTTTGTCCCGGCGTGGAGACGGGCCTCGGATTTTGTCTTTACCCATTGATCAAATTCGCCCCAACCCCGACCAGCCGCGCCGCACCTTTGACCCGCAATCTCTGGATGAGTTGGCAGACTCCATTCGCGCTTTGGGCATTTTGCAGCCGTTGTCTGTGCGTCAAACGGATTGCGGCTGGGAGCTGGTGGCCGGAGAACGTCGGCTGCGGGCCGCGGCGATGGCCGGGCTTGAGCGAGTTCCCTGCCTGCCCATTCAGGCGGACAGCCAAAATGCTTCCCTTCTCGCTTTGGTCGAGAACCTGCAGCGCCAGGATTTGGACTTTTTAGAGGAGGCGCTCGCCCTGGATAAGCTGATGCGCACCTACTGCCTGTCACAGGACGAGGTGGCCCGCCGCATTGGGAAATCACAATCCGCCGTAGCGAACAAACTGCGCCTGCTTCGTCTGCCGCTGAATCTCCTGCAATCCTTGCGCGACAGCGGATTGACCGAGCGGCATGCCCGGGCGCTCCTGCGGTTGGAACACCATCATCGTCTGGAACACGCCGTGGAGCAGATCACTACCGGTCATTTCACCGTTGCCCGAACCGAACAATACGTCAACAGTCTGCTGACCGCCGGCAAGCCTCGTCCAAAACGTTCCTTTGTCATGAAAGATGTGCGTTTGTTCTTGAACAGTGTCACCCGTGGACTATCCATGATCCAGTCAGCCGGCGTGGATGCCTGCTGTCAGCGTCAGGAGACGGACGATGCCATTTGTTTGACCATCCGCATACCGAAATAGCCTCCCTGGCCTCCCTCCCTGTTTCACGTGAAACACCGGGGGAGGCTTTTTATATCGCTCTTCTTTGTTTCACGTGAAACAAATTGGCTTGTTTTGCAGGAAAACAGTTGAAAAACCGTCGCCCGGTTGATATAATATGTTTAATCGATTATTGTGGGGTGACAGCGCTATGGCAAAAATCGTCGCAATTGTCAATCAGAAGGGTGGCGTCGGCAAAACCACCAGCAGTGTGAACCTTTCCGCCGCCTTGGCAGCCAAGGGTTTCCGGGTTTTGCTGTGCGATTTTGACCCTCAGGCCAATGCCACCTCCGGTCTCGGCGTGGACAAAGGCCGGGCACCGAACGTCTATGACCTGATTATCCGCTCGGTGGAACCGAAAAACGCTGTCGTCAGCACGCCGTACGGCGACGTGCTGCCCGCCAACAAGGATCTGGCCGGCGCCGGTGTGGAATTGATCTCGCTGGACCGTCGTGAATATCGCCTGAAAGATGCGTTGGACAAGCTGTCGGACCAATATGATTATATCTTCATCGACTGCCCCCCCTCCTTGGAACTGCTCACACTGAACGCTCTTTGTGCCGCCAATTCCGTGTTGGTCCCGGTGCAGTGCGAATATTACGCTTTGGAGGGGCTCAGCGACCTGATCAGCACCGTTCGCCGCATGAAGCAGCGCCTGAACCCCGGTTTGGAGCTGGAAGGTGTTTTGCTGACCATGTATGACGGCCGGACCAACCTGTCCGTTCAAGTTGCTGAAGAGGTCAAGCGCCATTTCCCCGGCAAGGTGTATGCTACCGTGATCCCCCGCAACGTCCGCCTGTCCGAGGCGCCCAGTCACGGCAGACCTATCATGGCCTACGACCCCACCTCCCGCGGAGCCGAGGCGTATACTGCTTTGGCGGAAGAATTTGCTGCAAAAGCGTAAGATTGCGCCCTGTTTGTTTCACGTGAAACATTCTCTATTATGATATAAAAAGAAGGTGCTTTGCATGGCAAAAAGACCTGCCAATGCGCTTGGCCGCGGTCTTGATGGCCTGTCCGGTCTGGGGCAAGATGCGATTTTTGGCCACCCCGAAGACAAGAACACCACCTCAAGCGGTGCCGTTTCCCTGCCCATCTCGCAGGTAGAACCCGGGTTAAATCAACCCCGCAAACGCTTTGAGCCCGAGGCCCTTGCCGATTTGACCGAATCGATCCGCGCCCACGGAATCATCCAGCCTTTGACCGTCCGCCAACTTTCCTCCGGCTATTATCAGATCATTGCCGGTGAGCGCCGTTGGCGCGCCGCCCGGGCCGCCGGCCTGGACTGCGTTCCCGCCATCATCATCGAGGCAGACGATCGCAAGGTCATGGAGTTGGGTCTGATCGAAAACCTCCAGCGCGAGGACCTCAATCCCGTGGAAGAAGCCAAAGGATATCAGGTGCTTATCCAGGAACACGGCCTAACGCAGGAGGAAGTTGCCCAAAGCATGGGCAAATCCCGCCCCGCCATCGCCAACACCCTGCGCCTGCTGGCCTTGCCGGAAGCGGTATTGATCCTGTTGGAGGAGGGTTCCATTTCGGCCGGCCATGCCCGTGCCATTTTGGCCGCTCCCTCCGAAGAGCTGCAGATCAAGTCGGCCCAAATGACCGCCACGCAGGGCCTGTCCGTCCGCCAGACCGAAGCTCTGATCAAGTCCCTGCAAAAGGCTGCGGCCCAACGGGAAGCGCCTGTTCAGCCCACCTCCGATATCGCTATCTACCTTGCCGAGATCGAGAAAAACCTGACCTCCCGCTTCGGACGTAAGGTCCGTGTCGTAGACAAGGGCAAAAAGGGCCGCATTGAACTGGAATACTACGATACCGATGATCTGAACGCCCTGTTGGACGTGCTGGAACAAGTGAAGGGAGGGACCGGACGGTGAGTGCCGACGAACACACGCAGCTCCCTCAGCCCCCGCGCCGCAAGGCAAACCGGCCGGCACTGTTTGCATACATGGTGGCCCTGTTCGCCGTAGCCTTTCTGTTGATCCTGATGTCCTACTTTATGCAGCAGCGTCGCAGCGACCAGCAGCTCATCGAGGAAGGCCTGCAGAAAAACGCCTCCGCCCTGCAGATCACCCAATCCGTGCAGAAGCAGAACGAAGAGCTGCGCAGCCAGCTCTCTGCCGCCGAAGCCGAAAATGAGACGCTGCAGAAACAGAACGAAAATATGGAGCAGACCATCCTTGCCATGGACTGGTTGTGGCGCATTGAACGGGAGTACTTCCGCAAGAGTTATTCCAATGCCCGCAAGCTCATAGAAGAATTTGAGTCCTCCGGCCTGAAGGAATGGCTCCACGCCGGTCCTCTTGTGGATCCCGATTACCGCTCCCCGCTGGAGCAGTACGAGGCCATGTACGACTCGCTTTTCTGAATTTTGCCTGTGGTATAAGTTATAATTTGTAAATAAAGGGAGATCTTACCAATGCTCGACATCAAGTTTATCCGAGAAAACCCCGACGTTGTCAAAGAAAATATCAAAAAGAAGTTCCAGGACGCCAAGCTGCCCCTGGTGGACGAGGTGTTGGTGCTGGACGAGCAGAACCGCACCGCCCAAACCCGCGCCAACGAGCTGCGCTCCGCCCGCAACAGCCTTTCCAAGCAGGTTGGTATGCTGATGGGTCAGGCCAAGAAGGACCCCTCCAAGCTGGCCGAGGCCGAGGCAGTCAAGGCGCAGGTCAAGGCCAATGCCGACGAGCTGGCAGCCCTTGAGGCCCAGGAGGTTGAGCTGGCCGAAAAGATCCGCCGTATCCTGCTGACCATCCCGAATATCATCGACCCCTCCGTTCCCATCGGTGCAAGCGACGAGTTTAACGTAGAGGTGGAGCGCTTCGGCGAGCCTGTCACCCCCGATTTCGAGGTCCCCTACCACACCGAGATCATGGAGACCTTCAACGGCATCGACATGGACAGCGCCGGCCGCGTGTCCGGCAACGGTTTCTATTACCTGATGGGCGATATCGCCCGGCTGCACTCCGGCATTCTGGCCTATGCCCGTGACTTTATGATCGAAAAAGGCTTCATCTACTGCATCCCTCCCTTCATGATCCACGGCAACGTGGTGGAGGGCGTTATGTCCCAGACCGAGATGGATGCTATGATGTACAAGATCGAAGGCGAGGACCTGTACCTGATCGGCACCTCTGAGCACTCCATGATCGGCAAGTTCATCGACCAGATCATCCCCGAGCAGAACCTGCCCCAGACCCTGACCTCTTACTCCCCCTGCTTCCGCAAGGAGAAGGGCGCCCACGGCATCGAGGAGCGCGGCGTGTACCGCATCCACCAGTTCGAGAAGCAGGAGATGGTGGTCGTCTGCAAGCCCGAGGACTCCATGGCCTGGTACGAGAAGATGTGGCGCTTCAGTGTGGAGCTGTTCCGCTCCATGGACATCCCCGTGCGCCAGCTGGAGTGCTGTTCCGGCGATCTGGCCGATCTGAAGGTCAAGTCCTGCGACATCGAAGCCTGGTCCCCCCGCCAGCAAAAGTACTTTGAGGTCTGCTCCTGCTCCAACCTGGGCGATGCTCAGGCCCGCCGCCTGAAGATGCGCGTTAAGGGCGAGAAGGGAACCTACCTGCCCCATACCCTGAACAACACCGTGGTGGCACCTCCCCGTATGCTCATCGCCTTCCTGGAGAACAATCTGCAGGCCGACGGCAGCGTGAAGATCCCCGCCGCCCTGCGCCCCTACCTGGGCGGCATGGAAGTTATGCTTCCTAAAAAGTAATTCCTGCGGGTAATATTCCGTTTGAATTATACAATTCGTTTTAGCGTTTTCCCCCAAAAAAAGAGAGTTGAGAGGAGCAAACCAAAATGAAAAAGTTTTTCAATGAGTTCAAGACCTTTGCCATGCGCGGCAACGTGATCGACCTTGCGGTCGGCGTTGTCATTGGCGGTGCTTTCGGTAAGATCACCACCTCCATCGTCAACGACATCATCATGCCTTTCATTTCCCTGCTTACCGGCGGCATCAGCTTCGAGGATTGGAAGTGGGTTCTGAAAGAGGCCGTAGTCAATGCCGAGGGCGTCGCGGACCCCGCTACCGAGATCGCCATCAAGTACGGCAACACCATCGCCATCATCCTCGACTTTATCATCATCGCGTTTGCGGTGTTCTGCATGGTCAAGGCCATCAACTCCCTGCACCGCAAGAAGGAAGAGCCTGCTCCCGAGCCCGCTCCCGAGCCTGAGCCCTCTGCCGAGGAGAAGCTGCTGACCGAGATTCGCGACCTGCTGAAGGAGAAGAACTGATGCCCGGGGTCAACAAGCCCGAGCTACCGGAAAACGAGGGTTACATCCCCGCCTCCCCGGTAAAGCGCACTATGGCGTGGGTGGGCATCGTGTATATGGTCATATTGGTGGCACTGACCACCTATATGTACTTTGCCGGCGCTGCCCTGACCGGTATTGCCCCTCTGCTGGCCATTCCCGGTCTGGTGGGCCTTGGTGCTGTGGCCTTGATCAGTCACCGCACCACCGGTTCCCCCTCCCTGCGCGGAGCGTGGACCCTTGCCATCCTCTGCTGGCTGGTGGCAATTTGGTTCCTGTTCCCCGGTATCGCGGGCCTGCTGGCCAACTTTACCTAATACATTGGAGGGCAACCCCGTGAAGGATATGATTTCCGCCGGTCTTGCCTTGATGGGTCTGACCGAAGGTATCCCTGCCAATGCCGCCGAAACATTGGCCAATTACGGCAAACTCCTGTTGGAAAAAAATCAGGTCATGAACCTGACCGCCATCCGGGACGAGGCCGGTGTGGCTCGGCTGCATATGCTGGACTGCGCCGCCCTGGTCGGTCTTGTGGATTTCCAGGGTAGAACCCTGATCGACGTAGGTACCGGTGCCGGTTTCCCCGGTCTGGTGCTGAAATCGCTGGTCCCCTCCTTGCAGGTCACCCTGCTGGATAGTCTTGGCAAGCGGGTCAACTGGCTCAACGAAGTCGCCGGACAGCTTGGACTGGAAAGCGTCACCGCCATTCACGCCCGGGCCGAAGAGCAGGCCCTTGCAAAAGGGTTCCGCGACAGCTTTGACTTTGCCACCGCTCGGGCCGTAGCCGATTTGCGGCTTCTGTGTGAGCTGTGTCTTCCCTACGTTAAGGTCGGTGGAGCCTTCCTCGCCATGAAAAGCACCGACAGCGACGAAGAGTTGGCCGGCGCCGCCCACTGTATCAAGCTGTTGGGCGGCCGGGTGGAGACCTGTCACGACTACACCATCCCCGGCACCGATGTGACTCACCGTCTGGTGGTCATCCGCAAGGTGGCCCCCACCCTGAAGGGTTATCCCCGCAAGTGGGCCAAAATCCAAAAAGACCCGCTGTAACTCCGGCAAAATTTTCCCGCAAACTATTGACCCATCATGGTTTTGTGATAAACTACTATTGATGTGATTGGAGGCCCCTATGGCTACTGGTACCGCCATCGTCATCGCCTCCGGTAAGGGAGGCACCGGAAAAACCTCTCTCACCGGCGGAATTGCCGCATGCCTTGCCCGTCTGGGCCGCAAGGTACTGTGCATCGATATGGATATCGGTCTGCGCAATCTGGACATCAGCCTTGGCATGACTGACCGGGTGCTGATGGACTTTTCCGACGTGGCGGAGGGCCGCTGCACGCTGGAGCGTGCCGCCGTGTTTCACCCGGACCTGCCCGGCCTACATATGCTCACTGCCCCTATCCGCCTGCCCGACAGCGTGGATGAGGCCAGCATTTCCAAACTGCTGGATGAGGCGCGGAAGCAGTTTGACTACATTCTGCTGGATGCTCCCGCCGGTCTGGATGCCGGTTTTCGGCTGGCCTCCTGCGCCGCCGACCGGGCCATCGTAGTAGCAACCAACGACGCCTCCTCCCTGCGGGACGCCCAGCGTGCCGTGGGTGAGCTGGGCCACATCAGGCAGGTGCATCTGGTGGTCAACCGGGTGCAGCCCAAGCTGCTGCGCCGCCTGCGCACCACCATCGACGATGCCATGGATGCCGCCGGTCTGCCCCTGTTGGGCGTGGTGCCGGAGGATCCCAAGGTAGTTCTGGCCGCCAACGCGGGCAAACCGCTGATTTTGACCGGCCGCCGTGGTGCGGCAAACGCCTGCCTGAATATCGCCAAACGAATCGAGGGCCATCGCGCCCCCATCATGAGGATCCGCTGACAGAAAGAAAGGAAAGGGATGATTTCGTATGAACATTGCATTGATGAGCCACGACAATAAGAAAGAGCTGATGATCCAGTTCTGTATCGCCTACTGCGGTGTTTTGGCCCGCCACACCCTGTGCGCCACCAACAGCACCGGCCGACAGGTCAGCGAAGCCACCGGTCTGCCCATCAACCTGTTCCTTTCCCACGAACACGGCGGCATTCAGCAGGTGGGCGCCCGCATCGCCTATAACGAGATCGATATGGTCCTGTTCTTCGACGACCCCACCAGCAACGATCTCAACGAGGAGATCCGCCACATCTGCCGCCTGTGCGACCAGCACAACGTCCCCTTCGCCTCCAACGTGGCCACTGCCGAGGTGCTCATCCACGGTCTGTCCCGGGGCGATTTGGACTGGCGCGACATCGTTAACCCCAAAACCGCGCCTTTTGCGGTGTAATTTCCGCCTGAAACTTGACTTTTTGTCCTGTTTAAGATAGGATTAGCTGTACCGCGTTGACGGCGCATGAGTACCCGGAACACCCCGCCACAGAGAGAGCTTCCCTGGCTGCGAGAAGCTTGCGCGAAGATCCGGTGAAGACAGCGTTACCAGCGGCCCCGGAGACGGGGGCGGTCCCCTTCCCGCAACAGAAGGCAAAAGGGGCGCTCTGCGCCTGAATTTGGGTGGCACCACGAAGCGTCTTTATGCGCTCTCGTCCCAAAATGGGGACGGGAGCGTATTTTTTTGCCCGTCCGCCCGCTGCAAAACCAATTTCCCTGAAAGGAACTGATATTTATGGCTATCGTACAACCCCGCACTCTGTCCGGCTTCATGGAGCTGCTGCCTGCCCGTCAGGCCCAGTTCGACCGCATGGCGGACACCCTGAAAAAAACCTACGCCCTGTACGGCTTCACCGGTCTGGATACCCCGCTGATTGAGGCGTCCGAAGTGCTGCTGGCCAAGGGCGGCGGCGAGACGGAAAAGCAGATCTACCGCTTTTCCAAGGGTGACACCGACCTGTCCCTGCGCTTTGACCTGACCGTCCCCCTTGCCAAGTACGTCGCTCAAAACTACGGTCAGCTGACCTTCCCCTTCCGCCGCTTCCAGATCGGCAAGGTCTACCGCGGGGAGCGTGCCCAGCGGGGCCGCTTCCGCGAGTTCTATCAGGCTGACATCGACATCATCGGTGACGGCAAGCTGGACATCAGCAACGAGGCGGAGATCCCCTCCATCATCTACAAGGCCTTCACCGCCATGGGTTTGAAGCGGTTCCAGATCCGGGTCAACAACCGCAAGATCCTCAACGGCTTCTACGCCATGCTGGGCCTGACCGAGAAGTCCGGCGACATCATGCGCACCGTGGACAAGCTGGACAAAATCGGCGCCGACAAGGTCCGCGCCCTGCTGGTGGACGAGGAGATCGGCCTGACTGATGCGCAGGCGGACGAGATCCTGAAATTCATCGCCATCACCGGCTCCAACGCCGAAGTTTTGACTGCCCTTGAGGATTACCGTGGCCGCCACGAGCTGTTTGACCTGGGTTTGGACGAGCTGAACACCGTCACCAAATATTTGTCCGCCTTCGGCGTGCCCGAGAGCCACTTCGCCGTGGACCTGACCATCGCCCGGGGCCTTGATTACTACACCGGCACCGTGTACGAGACCACCATGCTGGACCACCCGGAGATCGGCTCCATCTGCTCCGGCGGCCGCTACGACAACCTGGCCGAGTACTACACCGACAAGCAGCTGCCCGGCGTGGGCATCTCCATCGGCCTGACCCGCCTGTTCTTCGTGCTGGAGGATCAGGGCTACCTGAACGACGCGCTGAACACGGCTCCCGCCGACGTGCTGATCCTGCCCATGACCGAGGATCTCTCCCCCGCCATCGCCCTTGCCACCCAACTGCGCGCTGCCGGTATCCGCACCCAGATCCACGCCGAGCAGAAGAAATTCAAGCAAAAGCTGTCCTACGCCGACAAGCTGGCCATTCCCTACGCCGTCTTCCTTGGTGAGGATGAGATCAACGCCGGTGTGGTGGCCGTCAAGGATATGAAGACCGGCGAGCAGGTCAAGCTGCCTGCCGAGGATGCCATTGCCCACATCGCCGCCGGCCTTGTCAAGCTGAACGAGGGCCTGCCCATCCTGGACAAGGGCGAATAACCTCTCCCATTTGTAATATTATCACCCAATTATACGAACTGGAGTTGATTTTCATGGATAACATTCAGAATTTCAAGCGCACCAACTACTGCGGCGAGTTCCGCATGGCCCATGTTGGCCAGACCGCCAGCGTGTGCGGCTGGGTCCAGCGTCAGCGCGATCTGGGCGGCCTGATCTTCTTGGATCTGCGCGACCGCACGGGTCTGGTGCAGCTGTCCTTCGATGACAGCACCGCCAAGGACATCTTCGAAAAGGCCTCCACCCTGCGGGGTGAGTACGTCATCGCCGCCACCGGCACCGTCCGGGAGCGCGAGGCCAAGACCGACAAGATCCCCACCGGCGACGTGGAGATCTACGTCACCGAGCTGCGCCTGCTGGCCAAGGCGGAGACCCCGCCCTTTGAGATCGTGGAGAACTCCAATGCCAACGACGTGCTGCGCCTGAAGTACCGCTATCTGGACCTGCGCCGTCCCGACATGCAGCACGCCATCGCCACCCGCCACAAAATCACCAAGATCGCCCGTGACTACTTCGACGAGCAGGGCTTTTTGGAGATCGAGACTCCCGTGCTGACCAAGTCCACCCCCGAGGGCGCCCGTGACTATCTGGTCCCCTCCCGTGTCCACCCCGGCAAGTTCTACGCGCTGCCCCAGTCCCCCCAGCAGTACAAGCAGCTGCTGATGCTGTCCGGCTTTGACCGCTATTTCCAGATCGCCCGCTGCTTCCGTGACGAAGATCTGCGCGCCGACCGTCAGCCCGAGTTCACCCAGATCGACCTGGAGATGTCCTTCCTCAACGAGGACGACATCATGTCCATTCAGGAGGGCTTTTTGAAGCGGGTGTTCAAGGAAGTGCTGGACGTGGACGTGCAGACTCCCTTCCTGCGTATGCCCTGGAGAGAGGCTATGGACCGTTTCGGCTCCGACAAGCCCGATATCCGCTTTGGCTTTGAGCTGACCGACATCAGCGACATCGTGAAGAACTGCGGCTTCGGCGTGTTCTCCGGCCCCGTGGCCGAGGGCGGCTCCGTGCGCCTGATCAACGTCAAGGGCGGTGCCGCCGCTTTCCCCCGCAAGAAGATCGACAAGCTGGGTGACTTCGCCAAAACCTACCGCGCCAAGGGCCTGGCCTGGACCCGCCTGACCGAGGAGGGGACCACCAGCTCCTACGCCAAGTTCCTCACCGACGAGGAAAACGCCGCCATCCTGGCCCGTGCCGGCGCCGAGACCGGCGACCTGGTGCTCATCGTGGGCGACGCCAAGAACGAGGTCGTCTGGGCCGCCCTGGGCGCCCTGCGCTGCGAGGTTGCCAAGCAGATGGATCTGATCGATCCCATGGACTTCAAATTCCTGTGGGTCACCGAGTTCCCCATGTTCGAGTACAGCGAGGAAGAGGGCCGTTATCAGGCCATGCACCATCCCTTCACCGCCCCCATGGTGGAGGACGAGGACAAGATCCTCACCGATAAGGCCAACTGCCGCGCCCGTGCTTATGACATCGTGCTCAACGGCTGTGAGCTGGGCGGCGGTTCCATCCGTATCAATACCCCCGACCTGCAGGAGAAGGCATTCCAGGCCTTGGGCATTTCCGACGAGGACATTCAGGAACGCTTTGGCCATCTGGTCAACGCCTTCAAGTACGGCGCGCCCCCCCACGGCGGCCTGGCCTACGGTCTGGACCGTCTGTGCATGCTGATGGCCGGCGCCTCCTCCATCCGCGACGTCATCGCCTTCCCCAAGGTGCAGAACGCCAGCGATTTGATGATGTCCTGCCCGGACGTGGTGGACGCCAAGCAACTGGATGACTTGTCCATTGCCTGTACTCGTGTGGAAGAAGCTACCGAAGAATAATGAAAGAACCCCCGTCCGATTTACTCGGACGGGGGCTTTTTATAATTATAAATAATACTTTCGCCCTGCGGGACGACCTACTTTGCCCGCGGCGGCAAAGTAGGCAAACCGCCACCGGGGTTTGAGTGGATGAGATTGGACACTGCGTGTCTGCATCTCAAACACTCACCCCTACCCCCTCTGTCGCTACGCGACATCTCCCCCTGATAGGGGGAGTCGGCCCCGGACCCCGAGGAGAACGGCTCGTAAGCGGCAGTCGTCCCGTGCGTCCGGCGCACCTGTGACGACACCACGTTGCGTCTTTAGGCTGCACCCGCAAGGGGTATGCCGCATCCGTAGGGCGGCAAAGCCGCCGACGGCTGCGCAACCGCCCTGCCACGCATCAACCGGATATTACTCCTACAGAACAAACGCGCCTGTTGCGGTGGGCATTTCGTTCCCGCGGTGCAAGTCGGCGGGAGTTCGTTAGACGGAACAATTTATAGATGGTACAGAGTGCGGCAGCCTAATCGTCGCTGAACGGGTCAGATGTGTCCGCCGGCCATGTGGGTGTGACCCCACGGAGGTTTCCAAAAGGAAGCACATAGAAACCATGGGTTTCTATGCGCCCTTTTCGTGTCTTTTGTGGCGTTACAAAAGACACCCGCCCGCAGGCGGAACACCTCCAAACCCCTTTAATAACAAACCCCCGGGGCAGGTGGTCTGCCTCGGGGGTCATTGTGTTACTGCTGAGGAGCCTGTCCGCCCTCCGACTTGCTGCCGGGACGGCGGCGGTGACGGTGGCGGTGGCGGGAACGCTTTTTCTCTCCACCCTCCTGCTCGGGAGCTTTCTCGCCCTCGTTGGCCGGGGCAGGCGCGGCAGTCGGTTTTTTCTCGCCATGCTCGCCGGAGCCGCCGCGGCGGCGGCGATTGCGGCCGCTGCGCTCCTGCCCCTGCTGGGGCGCCGCTTCCTCCTCTCCCTTGTCCAGTACCTTGGCAAGGGCGGCACCCATGGGGTCGGCAGGCGGCGCGGGAACTTCCTCCGGGTCTGCAACCCGGCGGCGCTTGGCCAGCTCTTCGGGGGGCGGAGCTACGTAGCCCTCGGGCCGCTTGCCCTTGCCGCTGCGGACCACGCAAATCTCACAATTGTGGTAGCAGCGGGGGGTCTCCGGGTCGTCCTCCAGCCGGACGTTCACTTTCTGCCGCAGCAGGTTGACGTTGCACACAGTGCCCACACCATCGGGAGTTTCCACAAAAGACTCCGCCTTGGGCGCGTGTTTGACCAGATCCTCATAGGCATCCTGCTCGTACTTCAGACAGCACATCAGTCGGCCGCAGGTGCCGGAAATCTTGGTGGGATTCAGGGACAGGTTCTGGGTCTTGGCCATCTTGATGGATACAGGCTGGAACTCGTCCAAAAACTGCGAACAACAAAACGGCCGGCCGCAGATACCAAGGCCGCCAAGGGTCTTTGCCTCGTCCCGCACGCCGATCTGCCGCAGCTCGATGCGGGCGTGGAGGGCACCGGCCAAATCCTTGACCAGGGCACGGAAGTCCACTCGGCCCTCGGAGGTGAACAGGAACAGGATCTTGTTCCCCTCAAAGCTGCATTCAGCCTCCACCAGCTTCATGTCCAGACCGTGCTGGATGATTTTCTCCTGACAGACGGCAAATGCCTTCTCTTCCTTCTCGCGGTTGCGCTCGGCGGTCTTGTAATCCTCCGGCGTAGCGGCACGGATCACCGGGCGCAGGGGAGCCAACAGCTCGGTTTCGTCCACCATGCGGTTGCCTTCCACGCACTCACCCAGCTCCACGCCGCGGCTGGTTTCCACCACCACGCCCTGGCCGGGCTGGAAGGTAAGTCCGTTAGGAGAGAAATAATATGATTTTCCCCCGCTTTTGAAGCGGGCAGCAATGATTTCGGTCATAGTAAAAACTGCCTCCGGGATAATGTATGGTTAAATTCAGGCCTTCGCCCCCGCGCACAGCCAACCTAACAAATGGCCGGACCCTACGTTTCGGTCCGCTGCTTGCAGCAGCTGGTCTGCCAGGGTAATTCCGCGCAGCACCGCACGGCGATCCGGGTAATCGGTCAGCATGTCACAGAGCTGTTGGCGCAGCTGACCCAAAAGGGCAAGCACTTGCTGCCGCTCGTATTTTTCCATGGGCACGCACAGCTCCATCAGGGCATGCTCATCCCCGGACAACCAGCACCGGGCCAGCTGCCCTGCCTGTTGGACCAGTTCCTCGTCCTGGACCTGCTGGGATACGGTCAGCCGCAGCTCCTCACATCGGGAACGCACCGTGGTCAGCAGCGCACCGCTGTTGCGAGCCAGCAGGATAAACGCTGCGTAAACCGGCCCCTCTTCCAACAGTTTGAGCATGGCATTCTGCCCCTCGCCCTGTATCAGGTCGGCACCCTCCAGAATGTAGACTTTCCGCGGTGCTTCGTTGGGGCGAATGTGGGCATCGGCACGCATTTGGCGTACTTGATCCACATTGATCGCCTTTTTTTCTGCCTCCGGACGGATGACGATAATGTCCGGGTGGATGCCCGCCGCCGCTTTCCGGCAGTCGGCACAGACCCCGCAGGGGGCACTGCCCGTTCCGGAGCATACCAACCCCTTGGCCAAAATTCCGGCAAGAGCGTGGGTCCCACTGCCCTTCGGGCCGGAGATGATCATGGCATGACTCAGCCGACGGCCGGTCAGCCGGGGCAGTAACTGCTGTTTCAACTGCAGATTGCCCTCAAGGCCGGACAGTGGCATATCAGATTCTCTGGAACTGCTCCACGTCCACCACAAAGATGGTGGCGCCGCCCACGTTGACCTCCACAGGCATACCGGGCATGAAGCCGTGACCCATGCCGGAAGAAGCGGGGATCATCTGCTTGCGGCTGTGAGAATGCTCCTTGATGATGTCGAGCACGGCGGGGACCTTTTCCTCGTCCACACCGATGAGCAGAGTGACGTTCTTGCGCATCAGAAATCCGCCGGTGGTTGCCAAACTGGTGCTGGAGAAACCATTTTGGGACAGGTTACGGATGACGGTGGATACGTCGTCACTGTTGACGATGGCGATGACCAGTTTCATGAAAACACTCCTTTTCAAAGGACATAGCGATATGAACACACAGTTATTATACTCCAAAAAACGAAAATAGAAAAGAGGTTTTTTTCAACCCGTGGGCTGAGGATAAAAAAAGTGCCGTATGCTCCTTGCATACGGCACTTTTTCATTCGGTTCAGCGGTGTTCGCCGGGGGCGTAGGCCACCACGGTACGGCGGTTGGGCTCGGTACCGGTGGAGTAGGTGGTCACGTCGGGGTACTCCTGCAGTGCGCTGTGGATCACGTGGCGCTCATACGCATTCATAGCCTCCAGCGTAACGTTCTTGCGGTACTTAACAACCTTGCCGGCTATCTTGCGGGCCAAGGCCTCCAAAGCCGCCTCGCGCTTGGCGCGGTATCCCTCGGCATCCACGTGGATGCGGGTACGGCTGGACTGGCCGCGGTTGACGGTATAGTTGGTCAGCTGCTGGATCGCGTCCAAAGTCTCACCCCGGCGGCCGATAATGGCACCCAGGCCGGTACCCTGCAGCACGACCTGATAGCCGTTCTCGCCGCGGGTCACCTCGGGGGTGGCATCCACCTGCATCTGAGCCATCAGACCGGTAATGAACTCACGAATACGCTGGGCCTTGGCATCGTCAGCAGCAGGGGCCGCCTCCTTGGCGATGATAACTTCATCATCGGGCAGCAGACCGTCCTTGGCAGGAGCGACCGGGACCTCTTCGGCGGGAACGGCCGGAGCCTCGTCAGGCTGGTCGTCGGGGCCGTAGCTGACACGAACCTTGGCAGGATTACCGCCAAAACCCAGGAATCCGGGCTTGGCACGGTCAATTACTTCAACGGAAACATCGTCCCGGTCCAGACCCAGCTGGAACAGGGCGGCGGCAATGGCGTCCTCTTCGGAACGGCCGGTGGTTTCGATCCATTTGCGCATCTTACACACGCTCCTCATTCTTCTGCTCCGGCTTATCGGCAGCAGGTTCGGTTTTCTCTTTTACGCCGGTCAGGTCAACTTTGCCGGACACGGTCTTCTTTTCCTTGGTCTGCTGCGCCTGCTGAGCAAACATCAGATCCGGGTCGGTATACTCTGTCACACCGCCGAAACGGTCAGGAATGTAGGCGCGGCCCCGGGCATGGGCACGCAGACCCTCTCGGCTGTCGTCTTTATTGACGCCGTTGTCCTCGGCAGCAGGCTTGATCCCCTTTTTACGGGCCTGCTTGGCCTCTTCGGCGCGGCGCTCCTTCTCCAGACGGGCTTCTTCCTTGCGCTTCTTTTCTTCTTCCTTGGCCTGCTTTTCCCGCTCCTCGGCGGCAACGCGGGCCTTTTCATAGTCTTTCTTCAACAGCTTGGCAGCCAAAATCTCCTGCAGCATGGAAAACACGCTGTTGGCAATCCAGTAGATACACATGGATGCGGGCATAACAAAGCCGATCCACAGGGACATCAAAGGCATGATCAGCATCATGGTCCGGTTGGTGCTGTTGCTCTGCTGGCTCTGGCTCATCTGGTTGGTCATGTTGGAGACCTTGCCCATCAGTACGCTGAGCAGGGTGGACACCATGACCAGTACGAACGGACCCAGAACGGTGGCCCAGTCGGTAATTCCGGTCCAAATCTTCCAAGTGGGCATGGCAGCAAGGTCGATACCCAGGAAGTTGAAGTTGACGGCAAACAGATTGGCGCCCTCGCCTACCCTGGCAGCCAGCTCGGCCAAATTTTCGCCGGTGATCTGGGCCGCCATCTGCAGCTGCTCATAGCCGTTTTTGGCGAACGTACCGCCCAGCTGCTCACTGACGATGGTGATCTGTTCGGGACTTAGGCTCATCATGTGCTTCAGCGGCTCACGGATGATGGCGTACAGGGGCAGCAGGATCAGCAGGGGCAGAAAAGACCACAGGCAACCGCCCATGGGGTTGATCTTTTCCTTCTCATACAGCTTCTGCATTTCCTGCTGATAGCGGGCCTGATCCTTGCCATACTGCTTTTTCAGCTGGTCCAGCCTGCCGGACAGCATGGACATCTGGATCATGCTCTTCTTGCCCTTCAGGCTCATGGGAAACAGAACGACCTTTACGATAAAGGCGAACAGGATAATGGCCAGACCGTAGTTCTGTGTGAAGTCATAAAATACATTCAGCAGCCAGGAAAACGGAGTAATGATAAAGTCCATATTTTCCTCCAAAGTATGCAATTTTACCGCCCCTCAGGCGGACCACCACTCACGGCACAGGGTCGTATTCGATGGATTTTTGCCGGTGAAAGGGATGACAGCGACACAATCGTTTCAGCGCAAGCCAGCCGCCCTTCCATGGGCCGTACTTTTCCACCGCCTCCAGCGCATACTGGGAGCAGGTAGGGATAAAGCGGCAGCATGGGGCCTTAAGGGGCGACAGGTACCGGCGGTAAAACCGAATCAGCCACAAAACAAATCGTTTCATTGGTTTTTCCCGGCCCGGTCCAGCAGTTCCAGCTTGTCGGCAAGGGCCAAAAAGCTGCGCTCCAGCTGACCGTACTCGGCGTAGACTGCCTTGACCCGGGCCACCACCACAATGTCCCAGCCGGGAGTCAGTCGCCACTCGTTGGTGCGGTAGATCTCCCGCAGGCGGCGGCGGACCCGGTTTCGCTTGACCGCTTTGCCCAGCTTGACGCCGGTGGTAAATCCAAGGCGGCTGTAGGGCAGACGGGTCTTGCGGCAGTATACGGCCATATAGGGACAGGAAGCCGTGCGGCCCTTGTTGTAAAGACGGCGGAACTCATGATTCAGTTTCAGGGAAACCGTGTGTTTCATCCGTCCTCACGCTCCAAAAAGGCTGGAATGCTCACGCAGGGGCGGGGGATTTCCATCCCACGCCCCTACTAATTAAACGATGTCATCGCTTGTTGGCGCCACCTCAGTGGGTCAGGCGCACGCGGCCCTTGGCGCGGCGGCGGGCCAGAACCTTCCGGCCGTTACGGGTAGCCATGCGCTTGCGGAAGCCATGCTCCTTGGAGCGCTGACGCTTTTTGGGCTGATAGGTACGAAGCATACGGGACACCTCCTGATAGAATACTCAAGCTGCCGAAGCAGCTCACCACAACAGCCGAACAAATCCGGCTGCGGTCGTCAAAACAGCTATGGGCAAACATAGCGCGTCCATCATTATAGTCTATAAAAAGTGTTTCTGTCAACCAATTTTTTCGGAAAAAATGTGTGTTTTCCCTCTGCCACAAGATATTGTGGAACCTTTCTGCTTCAACCCATAATGAATACACATTTATAAATAAAAATGTGTATTATTTCCTTGCTCTCCAAGCGGATTTTTGATATAATAGACCAAAATGGCCCGTTGTATTTTTTTCTTGCAGGCCCAAGGAATTTTCCCGTTTCAAAACGACCTGTTTTTCTGTCCGCGCCATAAAAAATAATCAACACAGGAGGTTTCGTTTTATGATAAATTCCGCTGCTGACGTATGGGCGAAAGTGCTGCTGCTGATGCAGGCTGATATGACTCCCGTCACCATCGAGACCTGGTTCTCCGATGCCACCGCCGTGGCAATTGAAGCGGATCGTCTGGTTTTGTGTTCTCCCTCTCAATTCAATCGGGGTATGATCAAAAAGCTTTATATCCCCACGATCCAAAAAGCGTTGAAAGAATTGTTTTCCGTTGACTTTGAGGTGCAGGTCCTCTCTCAGGAGGAAGTGGATGCCCTGAATCGGCCGAAAGTCGCCAGCGCAATACCGGGCACGGATGACTACACCTTCGACCGCTTTGTCGTCGGTTCTTCCAACAAATTTGCCCACGCTGCCGCTCAGGCTGTGGCCGATAACCCCGCGGAGAGTTACAATCCCCTGTTTATTTACGGTGAATCCGGTCTTGGAAAAACGCATCTGCTCTATTCCATTGCCCACACCATACAGCAAAATCATCCGGACTACCGTATCGTGTACATCAAAGGCGACGATTTTACCAATGAGTTGATCCGCGCCGTTCGGGAGGGTCGAAATCAGGAGTTCCGCAACAAGTACCGCGCCGCCGACGTATTCCTGATGGACGACGTCCAGTTTATCGCCGGCCGTGAAGCAACGCAGGAAGAATTTTTCCATACGTTTAACACGCTGTACGAATCCAAGCGACAAATCGTACTCACGTCTGACCGACCGCCCAAAGAGATGCTCCGGCTGGAGGATCGACTGAAAACCCGCTTTGAGTGGGGACTGCTGGCCGACATTCAGCCCCCCGATTATGAAACCCGCATGGCGATCATCAAAAACAAATGCATTCAGCGGGGTATCGACCTGCCCGATTTCCTGCTTCAGCTGATCGCGGAAAACATCACGGCCAACGTCCGCCAGCTGGAGGGTATCATCAATAAAATCCTGGCCTACCAGCAGTTGCTGGGCGATAAGGTGGATAAAGACACCATTATTGAGGCGATCAAGGGCGTATTCAAGGACCGTGCCGACATCCTGCCCACGGCGGACGTCATTATCGAAGAGGTCTGCAAATTCTATAACGTGGAACCCGAGCAGCTCCGGGGCCAGGGCCGCACCAAGGATCTTGCCATGGCCCGGCACATCGCCATGTACCTCATCCGCAGTATGACCAGCCTGGCACTGAAGGAGATCGGCCGGGAGTTTGATAACCGGGATCACAGCACCGTCCTGCACGCCATTGAGCGCATTGAAAAACAAATTAAGCTTCAGCCCGAACTTGCCGAGATCGTCAAGGATATCACGGCAAATATAAACGCCCGCTACGAATGACCCGTTTCCACAGAAAAAGTGGAAATGTGTAAAACCCGCTGTGGACAGGTTTTTCCAAAAAACCGCCTGTGGAAAAGCAGCCCCGTCCGCGCACACGCCCTGTGGACGGCCTGTCCCTTGCGCCCCAGCGGAAAGCCCGGTTTGTCCACAAAAAAAACGCCTACTACAACCACAACGAAAACTATTATTTATCTTCTCTTTTGAAAGAGAAAGAACGAAGGAGGTTTTTTCCTCATGAAATTTTCCTGTGAGAAAGCACTTTTGATGAACGCGGTTGCCACTGCTTCCCGCACCGTCTCGCCCAAGAGCTCCATTCCCGCGTTGGAGGGCCTGCTGCTGGAGGCGACCGGAGTTCTCCGCCTGACCGGCTACAATCTGGAAACCGGTATCCGTACCGTTGTTCCCGCCGACGTGACCGAACCGGGCAGCCTGGTCCTGTCCGCCCGTTTGTTTGGCGAGATCGTACGCAAACTGCCCGATGACATCGTTTATTTCTCTTCCGACAACTACATGGTCAAGGTACGCTGCGGCATGAGTGAGTTCAATATCTTGGCTACCGATCCCGAGGAATTTCCCGAGCTTCCCTCTGTGGATGACGTAAATGCCTTGACCCTGCCTCAGGAAACTCTGCGGGCCATGATCTCCCAGACTCTGTTTGCCGTCAGCGACAACGAAAGCCGTCCCGTCCATACCGGATCTCTGTTCGAGGTGGAGGGGAACCAGTTGACCGTGGTGTCCGTTGACGGCTACCGTTTGGCCCTGCGCCGGGAGCAGCTGACCGATAAAAAGGGCGGACAGTCCTTCTCCTTCGTGGTGCCCGGTGCCGCTTTGAACGAAGTGGAAAAAATCTGCTCCGGCGGCGATGCCCCCGTTACCGTTATTCAGGGTGCCCGTCACATTCAGGTGGACACTGGCGACACCATTTTGGTCAGCCGCCGCCTGGAAGGTGAGTTCCTTGCTTACCGCAACGCCATTCCCACCAACAGCTCCATTAAAGTCGAGGGTGATAAGCGTGCTCTGCTGGCATCCATTGACCGCGTATCCCTCATTATCAGTGACAAGCTGAAAAGCCCTCTGCGCTGCGTGTTTGATGATGGAATCCTGTCCATCACCACCAAGACCGGCATCGGTGATGCCGCCGACCAGTGCCCCATTGACGGAAATGGCGGCGGTTTGGAGATCGGCTTTAACAACAAGTATTTGATGGACGCTCTGAAAGCGGCCCCCGCTGACCGGGTCCGGTTGGAGATGTCCTCCGGCGTGGCACCCTGTATCATTTTGCCCGCCGAGGGGGAACAGAATTTCGTTTACATGGTCCTGCCTGTGCGGTTAAAAGCGAATTAAAAGAGGGAACTATGGAAAGCCATAACATTCAAATTCATACCGAATTTATCAAATTGCAGGACCTTTTGAAGTTTGCCGGCGCGGTAGAGACCGGCGGCGACGCCAAGCTCATCATTCAGGAGGGCCGGGTCACCGTTAACGGAGAAACCTGCACCATGCGCGGCAAAAAAATGCGCCCCGGTGACCGGTGCGCCATTGACAACGAGCTGGAGCTGGTCGTGGAATGATCGTTCGGAAACTGGAACTGGACTTTTTTCGCAACTACCCTCATTTGGAGGCGGAATTTGACCCCCGGGTCAACCTGATCTACGGCGAAAACGCACAGGGGAAAACCAACCTGCTGGAGGCGCTGGCCTACCTGTCTACCGCCCGGTCCCACCGCGCCCGGTTTGACAGGGAAATGATCATGCTGGGTTTGGACGACAGCTTTATTAAGGCGGAAATCCTGTCCCGCCAGCGCACCTTTGAGCTGGAGGCGCATTTGTCCCGGGGAAAGGCCCGGCAGCTTTACTCCAACGGTGTGCGGCTGAAAACCGCGGGGGAACTGGCAGGCATTATGACCAGCGTGCTGTTCTGCCCGGAGGATCTGTACCTCATTCGTGAGGGCGGTGCCGCCCGGCGGCGCTTTCTGGACAACGCGATCTGCCAGCTGCGGCCCGCCTATGCGCAGGCTTTGGCCGAATACAGCCGTTTGTACGAGCACAAGACCCGCATTTTACGGGACTGGCCGGAAAATCCGTCCCTGCTGGCTACGCTGGATGACTTCAACCTGCGTATGGCCCAAACCGGTGCCATGCTCATCCATTACCGCGCCCACTATATCCGCCGCCTAATGGAGCACGCACCCGCCATTCACGGGGATTTCTCCGGCGGGCGGGAACAGTTGGCGCTTCAGTACGAAACCGTTTCCACCGTCACCGACCCGCTGGCCCAGCCGAAATTCATCCTGCCTCAGCTGCTGGACCATCAGGAGAGCCACCGACAGGCCGAGCTGGACAGCCGCCAGTGCCTGACCGGTCCCCACAAGGACGATTTGACGGTGACGTTGAACGAGTTGTCTGCCAAAACTTACGGCTCTCAGGGACAGACCCGTACCGCGGCCCTTTCCCTGAAGCTGGCCCAGCGTGAGATCGTACAGGCGGAGACCGGCGAGTGGCCGGTGCTTCTTTTGGACGACGTGCTCAGCGAACTGGACCCCAAGCGGCAGGCCTTCGTCCTCAATCGCATTCAGGGCGGGCAGGTGTTTATTACCTGCTGTGAGGAGGAAAAGCTGGAGGGGCTGGAGGGCGGAAAGGCCTTCCATATCCGGGACGGCAAGCTGGTTTGAAATAAAGGCTTCCCCCCTGTGGGGGAAGCTGGCACGGCGCAGCTGTGACTGCTGAGGGGTTCCTACATAGACGGCACACCCCCTCATCCGCCCCCTTTGGGGGGAAGGCAGAGATACTGGGAGAAATGCTTTATGTATCTGCATTTGGGCCAATCCACCGTAGTTCCCTACCGGGATGTGGTTGGTATTTTTGATATGGATAATGCCAGTTGGGCCTTTAAGACCCGGGAGTTTTTGGAACTCGCCGAGCAGGAGGGCCGGGTCATCTGGCTGTGCGAGGACCTGCCCCGGTCCTTTGTAGTCACCGACAACGGCAGCGAGAACTGGCAGGTCTACGTCACCCAGCTGTCCTCTGCCGCCCTGCAGGGCCGCGCAGAGCGCAGCACATTCGAGTTAGGAAACGATTAAGGAATATCGAACATCGCATAGCGAAACAGCGGAGGTAAACTATGTCTGAAGAACTGGAACTGAACTCCACACAGGTCGAACACGAATACGGCGGCTCCGAGATCCAGGTGCTGGAGGGACTGGAGGCAGTCCGCAAGCGTCCGGGTATGTACATCGGCTCCACCAGCGAGTCCGGCCTGCACCACCTGGTGTACGAAATTGTGGACAACTCCATCGACGAGGCCCTGGCGGGCTATTGTGACGAGATCACCGTCACCATCAACGAGGGCAACACCATCACCGTCACCGACAACGGCCGTGGTATCCCCGTTGACATCCAGCCCCAGACCGGAAAGCCTGCGCTGGAGGTCGTATTCACCATCCTGCACGCCGGCGGCAAGTTCGGCGGCGGCGGCTACAAGGTGTCCGGCGGTCTGCATGGCGTGGGTGCCTCCGTGGTCAACGCTCTGTCCGAGTGGCTGGAGGTGCAGGTGCACAAAAACGGCAAGATCCACCAGATGAAGTTTGCCCGTGGGCATATCGCGCAGGAAATGACGGTCATCGGGGACACCGACCGTACCGGCACCATGGTCACCTTCAAACCCGACCCGGAGATGTTCGATACCACCGAATATAACTACGATACCCTCCATACCCGTATGCAGCAGCAGGCGTTTTTGAACGCCGGTCTGCGCATCTCCATTGCCGACGAGCGCGCGGAAAGCGCGGACAAGGCCGAGGAAGACCGCCGCCACTCCATGTGTTACGAGGGCGGCATCCGGGAGTATGTCACCTGGCTCAACAGCAACAAGAGCCCGGTCCATAACGAGGTCATTTACGTCTCCGGCGCCCGGGAAGACTCCATGGCGGAAATTGCCATGCAGTACAACGACGGCTATCAGGAGAACATGGTGTCCTTTGCCAACAACGTGCGCACCCCCGAGGGCGGTATGCATGAGGAAGGCTTCCGCCGCGCCCTGACCACCGCCCTGACCAATTACGGCCGGCGCATGAAGATTTTGAAGGACGACGACAAGCTCTCCGGCGAGGACTGCCGGGAGGGTCTGACCTGCGTTATCTCCGTCAAGCTGACCGAGGCTCAGTTTGAGGGCCAGACTAAGGCCAAGCTGGGCAACGCCGAGATCCGCACGCTGGTCAACAACGTGGTCAGCGAGAAGCTGGATGTCTATTTGGAGGAAAATCCCCAGGTGGGCAAGGCCATTTTGGAAAAGGCCCTGATGGCTTCCCGTGCCCGTGAGGCCGCCCGCAAGGCCCGCGAGTCCGTCCGCCGCAAGACCGCGCTGGGCGGCGCCGCTATGCCCGACAAGCTGCGTGACTGCAACGAGAGCAATCCCGAACTGACCGAAATCTACATCGTTGAGGGTGACTCCGCCGGCGGCTCTGCCACCCAGGGCAGAGACTCCCGCTTCCAGGCCATCCTCCCCCTGTGGGGCAAGATGCTCAACGTGGAAAAGGCCCGTGTGGATAAAGTTTACGGCAACGAGAAGCTTCAGCCCGTTATCACCGCGCTGGGCGCCGGTATCGGTGACGAATTTGATCCGGAGAAGCTGCGCTACCACAAGATCGTCATTATGGCCGATGCCGACGTGGACGGCGCCCACATCCGTACCCTGCTGCTGACCTTCTTCTTCCGCTTCATGCGCCCGCTGATCGAGCAGGGCTACGTCTACTCCGCCGTGCCCCCCCTGTACAAGCTGACCCGCGGCAAGACCGTGCGCGTGGCCTTCTCCGACGAGGAGCGCGACCGCGTGTCCGCCGAAATGCGTGAGGATAACCCCAACGCCAAGGTGGAGATCAACCGCTACAAGGGCCTTGGTGAAATGAACCCCGAGGAGCTGTGGGAGACCACCATGGACCCCAAGCGCCGCACCCTGCGCCGCATCACTTTGGACGATGCCGTGCTGGCCGATCAGGTCTTTACCGTCCTGATGGGCGAAGAAGTGGAGCCCCGCAAGCAGTTTATCGAGCGCAAGGCCAAGGACGCCACCAATCTGGACTACTAAGGAGGTGAAAGAGTTATGAGCAAGAAACCCCAATATGATCCCGAGGAGATCCGCTTCCCGGAACAGACCATCGTGGAGTCTCCGCTGGTTCCCGAGATGGAAAACTCTTTCATCGAGTACGCTATGTCGGTCATCAAGGCCCGGGCCCTGCCCGACGTGCGCGACGGCCTGAAGCCCGTCCATCGCCGCATTCTGTACTCTATGTACGAAACCGGCCTGACCTCCGACAAAAAGCACAAGAAGTCTGCCACCTGCGTGGGTGACGTGCTTGGTAAGTACCACCCCCACGGTGACGCCTCCGTCTATGATGCCATGGTGCGTCTGGCCCAGGACTTCTCCATGCGCTATATGCTGGTGGACGGCCACGGTAACTTCGGCTCCGTGGACGGCGATCCCCCCGCCGCCTACCGTTATACCGAGGCCCGTATGTCCAAGATATCCAACGAAATGCTCCGTGACATCGACAAGGAAACCGTCAATTGGGAGCCGAACTTCGACGAGAGCCTGCTGGAACCTCGCGTTCTGCCCTCCCGCTTCCCCAACCTGCTGGTCAACGGCTCCAGCGGTATTGCCGTCGGTATGGCCACCAATATCCCCCCTCATAACCTGACCGAGGTCATCAACGCCACCATCTGCGTGCTGGACAATCCCGAGGCGGAGCTGTCCGACCTGATGGAGCACGTGAAGGGCCCCGACTTCCCCACCCGCGGCATCATCATGGGCCGCAGCGGTATCCGCGCCGCCTATGCCACCGGCAAGGGGAAGATCATGGTCCGCGGCCGCACGGAATTTGAGGAATTTGGCCGTGACCGCACCCGCATCGTTATCACCGAGCTGCCCTATCAGGTCAACAAGCGCCAACTCATCAAGAACATGGCCGAGCAGGTGGAGGATAAGCGGCTGGACGGCATCTCTGATATTCGGGACGAGACCGACCGCAACGGTATGCGTATCGTTGTCGAGCTGAAGAAGGATGCCAACGGGCAGGTGGTGCTCAACCGCCTGTTCAAGCAGACCTCCCTGCAGACGTCCTTTGCCGTGAATATGCTGGCGCTGGTGGATGACCAGACCCAGCCCAAGATTTTGTCCCTGCGCGGCATTTTGGACGAGTACATCGCCTTCCAGGAAGAGATCATCGTCCGCCGTACCCGCTACGACCTGAAAAAGGCGCAGGAGCGTGCCCATCTGCTCAACGGCCTGCTCATCGCCCAGGACAACATCGACGAGGTCATCAAGATCATCCGCAGCCGTTACGACGATGCCAAGGAAGCGCTGATGGAGCGCTTCGATCTGGACGAGATCCAGGCTCAGGCCATTTTGGAAATGCGCCTGAAGGCCCTGCAGGGTCTGGATCGCGAAAAGCTGCAGAACGAATATGATGAGCTGCAGAAAAAGATCGAGTGGTTCAACCAAATTTTGGCCGACGAGGCGCTGGTCCGTCAGATTTTGAAAGAGGAGCTCACCGCCATCCGCGACAAGTACGGCGACGAGCGCATCACCGAAATTCAGGACGTGGCCGACGAGATCGACATTGAGGACCTGATCGAGGAGGAAACCTGCGCCTTTACCCTCTCCAACGAAGGCTATATCAAGCGGATGCCCGTGGATACCTACCGGACTCAGAGCCGGGGCGGCCGGGGCGTCAACGCCCAGAACCTGAAGGAAGAGGACTATGTGAAGAGCCTGTATATCGCCTCCACCCATGACCAT
>JAFQHV010000018.1 GCA_017397835.1 Oscillospiraceae bacterium | reverse complement strand
TATGCAAGTGTTTTTTGAACTTTTTTGAAAATTTTTGTCGTTTCCAGTAGAAATCCGACGAAAACAGGCTGAACACGCGCCGTTTTTCTGCGTGCCTTGGTCAAACGATGCGTTTCTGCTGTAATCTGCCGCGTTCCGCTCCGTTTCTGCCTGTGTTTGCATCGTTTCTCTTGGAATTCACCTTGTTTCGCGTGTGTTTTGTACAGAATCACCCCACACTGGAACGGTGACGGTGAATTTTCAGCGTGTTTCGTCCGGGCGCAGCCCACACATTTTTACAGTCCCGCTCCACCGTTTTTATTTTCCCGATATATACCCCCCTCCGGCTCTCGGACAAGGTTTCCAAAGGTGTCCGCCAGCCGGTCTTTTTTGACTTTTTTCAAAAAATTTGTTATAATTTATATAGAAAGTGAAAGAGAAATATCACTTTCGAGTAAATTTTATAAGGAGGTTTTTCTATGAAAAAAACCGATTTTATTTCTCAATTTGTTGATGGCCTTGATGCCAAGGGTTAGGCTTACCTAAACTACTATTTCACCCGCGAGCAGATGAAACAGGATTTTATTCATCGTTCCGAACTGGAAAAGGTGAAAAGTGAAATCATTGCGGATGTGATGTCCCGCATCAGTATCCGTCTGGAAGATGAAGCGTTGCGCCAACTTCGCAACACGCTTGATGACTTTGGACGATAAGGAGGGACACGCTATGCCGTACACAGTCCCGAATCAGCGGGTGGTTACCATACACCGCGAACCAGCAAAGTCCGATTTTCTTGGCATCAAGAACGAGAACTGGATGAGTGCCGCGCGTGATCTTGGCGCATACTCCACGCTGTTATACCTCTATCTGGCTTCCAATGCCAATGGCTATTCTCTGGCCCTTTCTCCCGCCGCCGTTCGTTCGGCGGTTGGGATGGCCCGCTCCACCTATCACGATCAATTTGAAAAACTGGTAGACAAGGGGTATCTTGTCCAGACTGGTGGAAACGGCTTTGATTTTTTTGAAGTACCACAGCCGCGCCACGGCAACATTCAAAAGCCGGTGTCGGCTGTCGGACTGAATTTTGAAGAATGTACGAGTGCCGACATACGCATTGAGCGACCCGAACAGCCTGTATTGCCAGAGAATACAGAAATAAATAATAGGGAAATACCAGATAACCCCCGGACAAATATTAGTGGATTAGAAACCACGGAGGAAATCAAAGTTCCAGAAGAGAAAGAAATCAGAATACCCGTACCTAAGTTAGATCCGAAAAAAGAAATTACCCCTATGCCGAAAAAGGGAGATTTCGTATTCTAATGACACGGTACGAAGAAAATGTCTATAAATGGTTAAAGCGCAAAGGTCATGCCGATAAGTACGAACACGCAGGAATCTACTGCATCAAGATTGACGATACCATTGTTTATATCGGGAAAAGCAGTAATATGCTCAAACGCGTGGCGTAGCACTACGTTGCCATACAACAACAATCAGAAAAGAAATACCGCATTCTGGCAGAGGCGCAGCGCAAAGGCCACGCAATCAATTTTGATGTGCTATACTATGCCGAAAGCAGCCGATACCCGGACAGGCTCGCGGAGATTGGTGCAAAGGAGGGGGAGTATATTCGGCAAATACGCCCGCTCCTAAACACGCAGATTCCAAAAGAGAACAACTGGCACAAGTTCGATATAAACACCCTTGATGCAAGGGAAATACTCAACTCAATACTATAAAATTCGGAGCGGGAGGCGCAAACCTCCCGCTCTTTTTCGTGCCCTCCGTTGTTCTCGTCACGGCCTCATTTTGATTTTCTGGCTACTGGATTTTATCTGTGCCAACGGAGAAAAGTTGTCATAGTTCCGCACTATGTCCGCATCGAAGATCGCACAGTAATGCTTTGTCATGTCCAAGGTGGAATGACCCAACAGCCTTTGAAGTGTAAATGCGTTGCCGCCGCAGTCCACAAGATACTTTTTCGCAAACGTGTGTCGGAACAGATGTATGCTTGTCTTTTGGACACCGCGCTTTTTGTTGTAGTTGGCAATGCTGCACCGCAGACCGTTTTCCGTCAGCTGTGTGCCGTTTTCGTTGGGGAATAGATAATCATCCAGTTCCCCGCCCCGAATCCTCATGTACTCTCTGAGCGTGCCACAGAGGGCTTCGCAAAGGGGTATTGTCTGCGCTCGTTTGTTTTTGGTATGGCGCAGATAAATCACGTGGCATTCCAGATCAACATCCCTTGTCTTGATATTGCGTATGGTGGCGGCGCGGCATCCATTATTCAACAGCAAATTGATCGTGACCCAGTTGCGATATTCCGCGAAGCTGCACTTTCTCACATTTGGCTTTTTCAGCAGGACGATCAATTCTTCATCGGTGTATGTTTCCTTGATCGTTTCCTCCGCTCTGTAAAGCGGGATGTTCAGCCGGGTGATTCCCTCGCGGTTGCACCAAGAGAAAAAGGATTTCAGCGTGCGCGTGTAGCTTTTGATGGAGTTTGCGGCAAGGCCCGCGTCCCGCATTGCGGCAATCATCCGTTCCAGATCACCCTTGTTCAATTCCTCTATTGGAATATCCGTACACAGATGCTTGCTGATCGCCGCAAAGTGCTGCTTGTAGGAGATCAGTGTTTTCTCGCTTAACCCCTTTGCTTTCCGCGACAACAGAAAATCCTCGAAAACTTCTGCCGTGGTGGTGCTGATCTGCATCAAAATCTTTCCTTTTTTCATCGCGCTTGATTCCTCCTAAATCTCGCGAAAATCAAGCGTGATGAAAATCCGGTCGAAAACAAAGAAAAACCGTTGGAATTCATAGAATTCCAACGGTTTTGGTCCGAGTGCTGAGATTCGAACTCAGGGCCTCTTGAACCCCATTCAAGCGCGATACCAAACTTCGCCACACCCGGAAATGCGACCGGCTTACCCGGACAGCTTCGTTATGATACCACACACTTTCCCCTTTTGCAAGCCTTTTTTGAAGAAAATTTTACTTTTTTTCAAGCGCCGTCTGGGGCGCCTCCCGTTCCAGCTCCCGGCGGCGCACGATCAGCAGGTCATACAGCCGCGCCAGCCGGTTCCACGTCTCCTTATCCATCACCCCGGTGACGGGCAGCCCGGACACCTTCTGCAGCCACATCACGTTATCCACCGACATGCCGCTGTGCCAACCGTCCCGTGTGCCGTCCCCGATACCGTCCACCACGCCGGACAGGATGCCGAACAGAGTCTGCACCACCACCGCCACGTCGTCCCGGTCCCCGATCTCCAGTTGGAAGGGCCGCACCGGGAAGGCTCGCAGCGGATCCGGTTTGGCCCGTTCCCGCATCCAACCGTCGTAGCGGCGCACCACCTCGGCCCAGGTGTCCGGGTCTACCCGCCCCGTCACCGGCAGGCCGAACTCCCGCTGGAACACCATCACCGCCTCCAGGGTTTCCTCCCCAAAGCGGCCGTCCGGCACCAAAAAGGGCAGCGCCTTATGGCCGTAGGAAAGCTGCTGCAGCATAGTCTGCAGGCTCTCTATGGGTCTGCCCAACAAAAATACGTCCTCTCTCATACCAACGCCTCTCCCCTCTCATCCGATTGCCCAAAGCCGAGCTCCCGCCCCGGATCCTGCCGCATTCGGCTCGTTAAACCGTAGTCCGCCTGCTCCCCCGCGGCGGCGGCCTGCGCCGTGACCGGAAAGCGGATCTGGCTTTGCAGATAGCGGTTTTCCAGACTGGCGAAGACCCGATAGACCATAATCCACGTCTGTTCCCCGGCGATGCCGTCCTGTACAAGTCCCGCCGCCCGCTGAAAGGCCCGCACGGCATCCTGGGTCGCCGGCCCGTAGGTGCCGTCCACCGCCACGTCGGGTATGACGTCGTAAAACTCGCTGATGGCGCTGAGCATATACTGCAGGGCACTGACCGACTGGCCCGTGCTTCCGGGGCCGGTGACGCCGGGGTAACGGAAGTTGACTGCTGTAAAGCGCTGACCTTTACTGACCAGTTCCGACAGGCGGTTGATGGCGTTATAGAGGGACACCATCTTGTACCACGTGGCCCGGCCCACGATGCCGTCCGGGGTCAGGCCGAAAATCTGCTGAAACTTCTGCACCGAACGCTCGGTGTTGGCATCAAACACCGCGGCGGTGGGCCAAATTTTCGGAATAGCCGGGTAATCCTGAGAGATGCGGTTGAGCATCACCTGCACGATCAGCACATCCTCCCCACTGTCGCCCCGGCGCATATTGCGGCCCGGGAAGCTGTCCTGTGGCTGCTGCAGGGGCACGTCGGTGACCAGCTCGATATCGTCACCATAGTAGTTGCGCAGGATGGCAATGGAATCATACCCCTGTTTGGCAAGCTCCTGACTGCCCCACTGGGACATACCGGCGCAGGTGACGGTGGTACCGTTGCAGAACTTGGCTGCCAGCGGCTCCACAAACCCACGGCGGCGGATATAACTGTCAAACACGTCGTCCACGATGTCCGATACGCTTTGAAAAATGTTGCGTCCCCGGATAAACTTTTGGTCGTAGGCCGTGGATGAAGTAATGTCGAAGTCATACCCGCGGCTGCGGTAAAACTGGGTGTAGACCCGGTTCAGCGCAAAAGAGATCTGGGCCAGCACGTTGGCCCGGATGGCCGCCGGCTCCCATGTGGGGTAAATCTCGCTGCTGGCTACGTTCTTGATATAGTCCGAAAAGGACACCGTCACGTTCTCGGCATTTTGGTTGGGCGCACCCAAATGGACGGTGATGGTTGTTGGAATATAAGGTGTTACGACTGCCATGCCGCCACCTCACAGTTCCTGGGGCGGAATGGGCCGCACGTCGGTGCGTTCGGTCCAGCTCTCCCCCACCACCAGCGGGTTCAGCTCCACCTGCTGCACGGTCTGCTGACCGGCAAAGATCTGCACCTGTTCCAGCCACATGACCTCATAGCCCGGATGCTCCACCCACACGTCCACCACCGCAAAGGGCTGCTCCATCTGTTCGGGGGCGGTACTCTCCGCCGCGGGCGGCGCATCCACCCGGACCGGTTTGATATTGCCGCTGTCGTCCGTTTCCTGCAGGGAGATCAGCTGATATTTCCCGTCCCGGCCCCGGCTGGCCACGATGACCGCCGCACCCGGCACCGGTATCTCCGCCTGTGACGTATAGACCCGCACGTGCAACGTGCCCGATTGTGCCATAGTCTGCCTCCTTTTGCGGCAAACGCCGCCCGTTTCCCCATGCTATGAAGATCAAGGCAGACAGGTGCAAAAAGAGCGCGGTCAAATAGACCGCGCTCTTGGTTTTGTTAATTTGCTTTTCGCAGGAAGACGAACTTCGTCTCCGAACACAGCACCGCCACGAAGATGACCGCAAACCCGGCCAGCATCATGGCCGTGACCACGTCGTGATAGAACACCACGGAGAACAGCACACCAAACACCGACTCCAACGACAGGATAACGGAGGCGGAAGCCGGGTCGGACCAGATCTGTCCCACGTTTTGGAACAGCAGGGCCACGGTGGTGGGCATCACGCACAGATAGGCCAGCGGCAGGAACACCCCGGGGTCCTGCAGCGCCTGTACCGGGATGGTCTCAAGGGCAGCGCTTCCGACCCACGCATACGCGCCCGCGAAAGCAAACTGAAGCACCGTTAACAGGTAGATATCCTTACCCGCGGAGGTCTTTTCCACCGCGATAATGTGGGCGGCATAGAATCCGGCGGCGATCAGAGTCAGCCAGTCGCCCGTGGCAACGGTCAGATCACCGTTCAGTGACACCAGACCTACACCGGTCACGCACAGCACCGCCGCTATGATGTTGTAGCGGTCGGGACGGCGCTTCATCACCGCCCAGTAGAAAAAGGGCACCAGCACGCAGTAAACCGCCGTTAAGAAAGCGTTTTTCGAGGGCGTGGTCCGTTCCAGGCCAAAAGTTTGAATTAAATACGCCAAAAACAGAAACGCGCCGATCACGGCCCCGCGCCACAGGTAGTCCCACGTAAAGGTCTTCCATTTCTTGGCGCACACCGCCGCCAGCAGGCAGGCACCCACTGTAAACCGGATGGCCAGCAGCGTAAACACCGGCATTACATCCAACGCATTTTTCATAATAAAAAAAGACGTACCCCATATGATCGCCGCCGCAAACAGCATGGGTTTCGCTAACCTTCGCATCACATTCGGACTCATATCTGCTACACGCTCCGTCTCACTGGTCTGCTGGGTATTGTAACAGAAAAGCGCATGGTATGCAAGTACATTTCATTCCCGAACTTCTGAACAGTGTTTTGACTTTACACACATTCCTATCTCTTGTTGTCAAGATATTCCCAAAGCAGTTTTAACCCTTGGGGCGACAGGAAAAGCAGCGCCGTCAGATTTGGCAGCGCCATCAATGCGCTGAACAGGTCCACCAATTGCCACACCAGTTCCGCCGGGGCCACACTTCCCGAAATACAGGCCGAAAGAAACACACACAGCCACGCCGGTTTTGCCCACCGCCCGCCAAACAACCACTCCATAGCCGTCTGCCCGTAAAAGCTCCACCCAAGTACCGAGGAAAAGGCAAACAGCGCCACACTGACCTCCACGATCCTTGCTCCCGCAGGTCCCAGTACCCGGCCAAAGGAGTCTGCCGCAAGAGAAACCCCTATGTCCCCGCCCGCTCCCGCCGCAGCCGGGTCATACACCCCGGCGCAGAGGATGACCAGCGCCGTTGCGGTGCAGACTACCACCGTAGCGAAAAACACTTCGAACATACCCCACATTCCCTGTTCTCCGGGGCACTTGGTGTCCGCATTTGCGTGGGCCATGGCGGTGGATCCCATCCCCGCCTCGTTGGTAAATACGCCCCGCGCCACGCCGTATCGGACTGCCGCCGCAGCTCCCACGCCGCCCACCGTCGCCTGTGGTGTCAACGCGCTTTTAACGATCAGCCAAAGGGTTTCGGGCAATCGTTCACGGCACAGCCACAGCACCGCCCCGGCACTTCCAAGAAACAACAGTGCCATAGCGGGCATCAACAGCTGACTGACCCGGGCGATACGACCGATACCGCCGACCAGTATCACGCCCGCCAGCACCGCCACCGCGATACCGACCCAAAGTCGATCTACCCCTGCCGCGCGATCAAGGCTTTGGGCGATGGCGCTGCTTTGCACCATCCCCCCTCCCGCCAGTGCGCCACCTACACAGGCCGCCGAGAACCACACAGCCAAAAAGCGGCTCCCCATTCCTTTGGCAATGTAGTACATGGGTCCGCCCCGCCAGCTGCCGTCCGGTCCCAACTGCCGCCAGTGCAGTGTCAAAATCTTCTCCGCACAGCCGGTCATCATTCCAAGCGCGGCGCTGACCCACATCCAAAGCACCGCTCCCGGCCCGCCGAACCAAATAGCCGTCGCTACCCCGGTCACACTGCCGGTACCGATGGTAGAGGCAAGGGCCGTGGTCAGTGCCTGCAATCGAGTGATCCCCGTCCCCTGCCGCTGTCCTGCCCGCAGCAAGCCGCCCATCGTCGCGCCAAACCAGTGCCGTATCCCAAAGAATTGAAAGAACCCGGTTCGGACGGAATAGTACACGCCCACCAGCAAAAACAGCCCCAGCAGCCACGGAAACCACATAAAATCTGCCAGCCGAGCTACAAACGCCATGCCACCGCCTCCCGTCTACAGGTATGTGGACATTTGCAAGCTCATTCCTGCCCGGGGACCGAAACCGCGAACACGACCGTACCCTCCACCCGGCTGCCCAACACCTCCGGCGGGTAAAAGATCCGCAGGCCATCCTCTTCCAGCCAAAAGTTTGCAGGGTCAAACTCCGCTTTCACAAGTTGTGGACAGGCCTGGAACAACAGGCTTTCCCCTTGGTTCAGCCGCCGCTCCACCTGCTGTACCAGTTGTTCAAGCAGCTTCCTGCGCCAACGCTTTCCCCCGCAAAGCGCAGATGCCAGCGTTATCGGCGCGCCGGTCCTCACGTTCCAACTATCCCCCCTGCGCACAACGAATGGCGGTTGGTTCCCCTGCTGTTCTTTCGTTTCCTGCCACAGGCTGAACCGGTCACCGCTGGTCAACGTCACGCAGGTCGTCAACTCGGCCTGCCACGGTTGAAACCGTTTGCCCGCCGCCCCGCGATCAGCAAGGTCCAGACAGGCACGACAATACAATTCCCGGTTCCATCTTCGCTTCCACGTTTCCGCCACCCGTCGATAGTAGCGGTTGATGGCCCGTACCCCTCGCCCATCCCCGGTGAATCGCGGATAGGACAACCGACCGATCAGTACCGACTCTCCCTGCAGGGTCAGCTTCCATTCTTCCCGCAGCATTTCCATCTGCGGTTGCTGCACCTGTTTCACAAAACCGCCTCCTTTGGGACAGTTTATGCGCACGGACCGGGTTTGGTTTGCGTAATTCCCCCTTTACTTTCACAAACTGATTTGATAAAATATTTGGTACTATATCGGCCTATGGGTAAGAAAGGATGGTATGTTATGAAACTTCCTCCCCGCGAGCCAAACGACATCTTATATCAGGCCATCCTCACGCTGAAGGACATGGACGAGTGCCGCCGCTTTTTTCAGGACCTTTGTACTGTGTCCGAACTGCGCGCCATGGAGCAGCGTATGGAGGTGGCTCTGCTGCTGAACGAGGGCCTGATCTACAGCGATATTCTGGAGCGGACCGGTGCCTCCAGCGCCACCATCAGCCGGGTCAACCGCGCTCTGATGTACGGTGAGGACGGCTATCAAACCGTAATCCCCCGCCTGCAGGAGGACTCCGATGGCAAGCTATGATTTTTTGGCCGGCTGCTACGACCGGTTTACCCGTGACGTGGATTACAATCGCTGGGCCGACTATCTTCAGCGGCATTTTGATCGCCGGGGGCTGCCCGGAAAGACGGTGCTGGATCTGGCCTGCGGCACCGGCTCGCTGACGTGGGAGCTGGCCCGCCGGGGTTATGAGATGATCGGCGCGGACCTGTCTTCGGATATGCTGGCGCAGGCCGCAAACAAGGCGGACGACGACGTGGATATCCCACCCATCTTCCTGTGCCAGAGCATGGACAAGCTGGACCTGTACGGCACCATCGATGCCTGCGTGTGCTGTCTGGACAGCGTGAATTACGTCACCAGCCCCAAAAAGCTGAAAAAGGCCTTTGAGCGGGTGCATTTGTTTTTGATGCCAGGCGGCCTGTTTATCTTTGACTTCAACACCCCTGCCAAGCTGCAGGCCATGGACGGACAGGTCTTTTTGGACGAAACCGAGGATGCCTACTGCGTGTGGCGGGGCGAATACTCCCCCCGGCGGCGCATTTGCTCCTACTTTATGGACATCTTCGCCCTGGACGAGGAAACCGGTCTTTGGGACCGGGGCGAGGAACTGCACGAGGAGTACGCCTATACCCCCGAGGAGCTGTCCCAATACCTGCACGAGGCCGGCTTCCGGGATGTGCGGCAATACGGCGAGCTGTCCATGCGCCGACCCGGCACGGACGAACAGCGCATTTTCTTCGTAGCGAGAAAGGATACTTAATTATGGCAGATGAAATTGTAAGAGCGATCACCGGCGACGGACTGATCCAGGCCGCCGCCATCACGGGCCGCGACCTTGTGGAGCGGGCCCGCAACATCCACACCACCCTGCCTGTGGCTACCGCGGCACTGGGCCGCGCCCTGCTGGCCGCCGGACTCATGGGTGATGCTTTGAAGGCCGAGAACGGCTCTCTCACCCTGCAAATCAAGGGCGGCGGCCCTCTTGGCACCATTTTGGCCGTTTCCGATAACCACGGCAACGTCCGCGGCTACGTGCAGCACCCCGACGTGGCCCTGATGGAGATTGAGCCGGGCAAGCTGGACGTGGGCACTGCCGTGGGCGAGACCGGTACCCTGACCGTCATCAAGGATCTGGGCATGAAGGAACCCTATGTGGGCAGCATCGGTATGTTCACCGGCGAGATCGCCGACGACATCGCCATGTACTTTGTGGAAAGCGAACAGATCCCAACCGCCTGCGCTTTGGGCGTGCGCGTGGACACCGACCAGTCTGTCATCGCAGCCGGCGGCTACCTGATTCAGCTGCTGCCCGGCGCCGACGAGAGCATGATCGAAAAGATCGAAAAGGGCGTGCGCGGCCTTGGCTCGGTAAGCAAGGCCCTGCTTGGCGGCCTGGATGCGGAGGGTCTGCTGCGTGCCGTACTGTCCGACTTCGAGCTGGAGGTGCTGGAACGGCACCCGGTGGAGTACCGCTGCTACTGCAGCCGTGACCGGGTGGAGCGGGCCCTGATCAGCATGGGCCGTCAGGAGCTGTCCCAGATGATTGAAGAGCAGGGTCAGGCGGAGCTCTCCTGCCAGTTTTGTGACAAGCTTTATAACTTTACACGCGATGAACTGGAGTCCCTTTTGGCTAATATGTGAGGTGCAAATATGGATTTTGAACAACTGATCGACGCACGTTATTCCGTGCGGGATTTCAAGCCCGAACATCTGCCCCGGACGGTGATCGACAAGATCCTTGCCGCCGGTCACAAAGCGCCCACCGGCTGCAACTATCAGCCCCAGCGCATCCTTGTCCTGAACACAGATGAAGCGATTGCCAAGCTGCGCCAATGTACCAAGTGCCACTTTAACGCGCCCACTGCCCTGCTTGTCTGCCACAACAAGACCGAAAGCTGGAAGCGGGTCTACGACGGCGCCCTTTCCTCCCCGGTGGATGCCACCATCGTCACCACCTATATGATGCTGGCGGCGCAAAATGAGGGCGTCGGCTCCTGCTGGGTCATGCATTTTAATCCCACCGCCATGCGGGAACAGTTCAATATTCCCGAACAGATCGAGCCGGTGGCTTTGCTGGTACTGGGTTACCCCTCCGACAAAGCAAAACCCATCGATATGCACTTCGCCTTCCGCCCTGTGGAAGAAACTGTCCTCTACGAAACATTTTAAGCAAACAGAAAAACCCCCGTGCCATGCGGCACGGGGGTTTTATTATGTATCAGTCCTTCAGACCGTACAGGTTCATGGCGTTGTTGTAGAAAATATCCTCCACCTGGGTGCGATCCAGGTTCAGCAGGGTGGCCGTCTGCTTAAAGGCCAGCATGGTCTGCAGAGTGTACAGGCAAGGTTTCAGCCCCTTCTCTTCCAAAGTCGGCTCCAGCGTGGCGTAAGTGGCGCCGGTGATCCACAGGAAGCTGTCGCCCATGGACAGGGAGCAGCCGCGGTACTTGCACACAGGGAAATCGCTGCCCCACATGACCTTTTTGCCCGCGGTGCGCATGATGGTGGAGGCGATGGTGCCCACCTCGCAGATGGCGGAGATGTCGTACCACACGTTGTCGATATGGGCGATTTTGTCAATGGCCTCAATGGTGTTCCAGCCGGCAAAGCCGCGGGCGCAGTGGGCCAGCACCAGCTTGGCGTCGGGATAGCGGGCGGTCATCTTCTGAATGTAGGCCAGGTTATCGGGGTCGGACAGGGCCTTGGGTCGCATCATGTGCAGGCAGATGGGCCGCTTGAGCTGGTTGGCCACCGTCCACTGCGCCTCGGACAGGAAATCCCCAATGGCAACCGCATTGCGGTTAGGGTTGGTCGTCGTGGTGGCGTAGCACTTGATGCCCACCATTCGGGGGCGGGACAGCATCTCGGCGATCTGCTCCTCGGTTTCTTCCGGGCCAAAGAAGGCGGAACCCACGCAGTTGGGCGCCTTGACCAGCTGGTCGCAGAGGTACTCGTTGATTTCCCGGCGGCCTTCGATGCTGGTGGCGCGGGGCCCGGTCACCTCGGCAAGGGCGTTGAGCCGGATGTTGGAGGGGTTGCCCAGCAGGGGCCCCATCCACTCACGGTAGGTTTCGTAGGTCTGCTGCTCGTTGGACAGGCCGCCCGGGGGATTGAGATGGGCGTGAGCGTCGAACACGTTATCGGGCACGAAGTCACCGATGACCTCCAGCACGCGGTAGTCACCCTCGGTCAGCTCCAGTTTGGTCTGTTTATAATCGTTCGGATTCACAGCGTTTTTCCTCCTCACTTCAGCGGTTCAGCAGATAGTCGCACTGGATAAGCTTCTCCATCAGTCCGGTGCGAGGCACATAGTAGTGGTTAGCCGCCTCATAACCAACTGCACTGTTGCGCAAAGCAATTTCAAGGGCCAATCGGGTTTTTTCCAGTTCGTCGGCAACCGATTCTTTCATGATCACGGCATCGGCAGCACCGTCGCGCTGCAGCACATAGTCAATTTGGTTGGCGGAGCAGGCAAACAGCGTGTGGCCATAATAGGCCATATCCTTAAACTCACAATCGGGCATATCCTCAATGAGTTTCAGTCCCTCTTCCCACTTGCAGCGCAGCTTGTGGTACTGATCCTGATAGACCTCCAGCGGGTAGATATGCCGCCAGCGCTCGACGTCGTCGTAGGGATAGCAAGTCATCGTGGCCCGCATACCGGAGGGTTCCGGATAGAACAGATTGCCTGCACCTGTGTTGGACGGGCCAAAGTACATGCTCTGAACGCTGAAGGGGAATTCGGCAAAGGCCTCACAGAAGCAGTCGCTGGCCGCCTTCACCTTGTCCGCCCAGGGGCCGAAGTCCTCTTTCAGGGTCTTGTCAAAGAGGTCGCCCTCATCGGCGTTCACATCCTCGAAGAAATAGGCCGCGGCAATGCGCAGGTTTTCACCGACATAGCCGCCGTGGGTCCAGGACAGCATCAGGTTCTCCACTCCGGCATTCACCAAATTGGAGATGTGGCGATCTACATTGCCGAATACGGGCAGGAAAGGCGCGGCGGCGCACTCCCAGGAGGTGTTGATCTGCACCTTGGCCATGGTCTTCAATCCACCCGCCTGGGCCATGCCCCACTGGCGCTTGGTCTCGTCACTGGGGCCGACGACGGACAGGCTGTAATCGCCCACTTGACTCTCCACACCGCCGATGCAAATGGGTTTGGCCGCCTCGCTGACCTGCAGGTAGATCATGTCGTTGGGCAGCATACCGATCAGCCGCTCCAGATCCCCCTCCTTAAAGTCCTTGGAGAAGCACCAGGCATAAAGAATTATGCTGATTTTATCGTTGACGTCCCGCACACCCTGCCGGATGGCACTGAGCACGTCATACAGCGTGTCCGACATCTCCCGCTTTGCGCAGACAGGACACATCTTGACCACCTTGGGGGCATTGTGGCTCTTGTGGTAGCCGTTGGCATAGCAGGTGGTGTTGTTCTCCGACTGGGTCAGCACAATGAAACCGCCAAGGTTGGGTGCGGCGGAACACAGGGCGCGCATGGAATCTCGCAAATACTGATGCACCCGGGGATGAGAGGAACACAAGGTCGCGGCGTGGGGGGTATCGTAGCGCATGGTGCCCTTCATGTCGGGGTGATCGTCAAAGAACTCCACAGGCAGCTGACGGGGTTCATTGATGTACATATAGACTTTCACGCCGTAGCGGGCGCAGCGGTTACACAGGGCGGCCAGGGTTTCCAACCGTTTTTCCCAGCCCTCGCTCTGCTCGGGCATAAAGGGATTGGGAGTCAGCTGAGACAGCAAGCCCTGGATCCACACGCCGTTGACTCCGGCTCGGCCATAGGCGGCCAGCAGCTCATCCGGGAAGGAAATGCGGGTGTCGCACTCCAACACGTCGGTGTAAAGGCTGCAGAAGGAATTGATGTAGCGGATCTTGACCTTGGTTCTGCGTTTGATATCCATGCGGTCAAAGGCAAATACGCCCGTCCGCTCCGCCTGATTTTCCAGCACGTACAGGCCGCGCAGCGCGCCGGTAGCGGTGCCGGCACGGATGGTGATGGCCTCCTTCGTGACCGTGACCTCGTGATACTCCTCGTCCTCAATGGACTTGTCCAGGGTAATGGTGATCCCACGCGCGCCGTTTTCGGCAAATTCCACACCGTACCCGGCAGCAAAGGCGCGGAAGTCTTCAACCATTTCCAGCAGCAGCGCATCCCCGGTGGGATAGCGCAAATACCAGCTGCCGTCCACCTTTACTTCGCCCACTTTGCCGGCACACAGGGGTTCATAACGATGGGCGTTGAAAAAGTCAAACGGCTCCTCGAACCCGCGCGCCATCAGCGGCGCCACGTATTTGTCCATGGCGGCCTTGATTTGGCGGGTGCGTGTCATCTCTTCCCCGGTCAACTCCCGATAATACACCGGGGCGCAATCACACTTCTCACCCAACTTATAGTCAAGGAAGTCGTCTTCTTTCAGGATGAACTTCAACCGCTCTTCGGTGTAGTCCAGCAGCTGCAAAATCTGCTCATAGGGCAGCACATTCCAGATAGCGCGCAGAATGGTGATGTATCCGCGGGAATGCCACTTATCCAAATAAACCTGCTCCCCCAACCCCATGTCGGCGGCAGTCTTTTTCACATTTTCCTCGGTGGTGCGCAGAACCTCGGCCAGTTTGGCACAGGGAACGCACTCCCAAAGACGAAAGATAACGGTCTGATGCGCGGTCGGAAAATGCGGCACCGTAAGGGTTTTGCCCGGCGTGGGCACGGGATTGATCGCCATAAAAAAAGCTCCTCTCTGCAGCCGTTCTTTGGGTAGATTATAGCACTGCATTTCGGCTGTGGCAATGCTGGTTTTTTTCATTTTTTCCATCTTTTTGATATGCTACCACCACCGACCAATACCCGCAATGGAAGTTTGGAATGAAATTATGGATTTTTCCCGCACAAAAAGAAAAACGGACATCCTTTCGGATGTCCGTTGGTGGAGATAAGCGGGATCGAACCGCTGACCTCTTGAATGCCATTCAAGCGCTCTCCCAGCTGAGCTATACCCCCATTTTCTGTTGGCGTTTCATCGGCATACGCCTCAACGCAAGGCATATCATAACAGACTTCCTGCTACTTGTCAACAAAAACTTTCAGTCGAAATCAACAAAACTTTTGCCGTTTTTTGCGCTGTCTTTTCCTATCCCTCCGCTTGCTTTTTCGGCAGAATAGTATATACTTGTCTAGCTTGTTATTTATAATAGGTTAGTTTCGGCTTTTCACTCCATCGCATATGTATCAGGAGGAATTATCATGTCTACACTGCTTTCCGTTTCTATCGCCCTGCTGGCGGGTCTGCTGATGACCCGCGTACTGAAACCGTTCAAAATGCCTGACGTTACCGCCTATCTGCTGGCAGGCGTGCTGGTTGGTCCTTTCTGTGTGGGCCTGCTCGGCATCGAGGGTCTCGGCTTTACCAGTATGGAAGCGGTAGAGGCTTTGTCCCTCGCTTCCAGCGTTGCCCTCGGCTTTATCGCCTTCTCCATCGGCAACGAGTTCCGTATGGAGGAACTCAAGCACATCGGCCGTCAGGCCGTAGTGGTCGGTGTTTTTCAGGCGCTGGTTGCCACCCTGTTTGTTGACCTGGCTCTGCTGGGCCTGCATTTTGCTTTCCCCAGCCTGATCTCCCAGCCTCAGGCCATCATCCTCGGCGCCATCGCCACTGCCACCGCCCCCGCCGCTACCCTGATGGTGGTCCGTCAGTACAAGGCCAAGGGTCCCGTCACCGATCTGCTGCTGCCTGTGGTCGCTTTGGACGATGCGGTGGGTCTGATCGTCTTCGCCGTCTCCTTCGGTATTGCCCGCACCCTCATCAGCGGCACCATTGATTTCGTGTCCATTTTCATCAATCCCCTGATTGAGATCTTTGCCTCCCTGTTGTTGGGTGCTGTGATGGGCTGGCTGCTGACTCAACTGGAAAAGCTGTTCCACTCCAACACCAACCGTCTGAGCATGACCATCGCATTCGTGTTTTTGACCGTTTCTCTGTCCATGCTGAAGTTTGATATCGGTCCTGTTCATATCGGCTTCTCTTCCCTGCTGGTGTGTATGATGCTTGGCACTGTGTTCTGCAACACCTGCCCCCTGTCCGAAGACCTGATGGAGAAGGCCGACCGCTGGACCGCCCCCCTGTTTGCTCTGTTTTTTGTCATCAGCGGTGCCGAACTGGAGCTGAACGTGTTTGCCAACGTGGCTATCGTGGGCGTGGGTTTGGTTTACATCCTGTTCCGTTCCGCCGGTAAGATCTTCGGTTCCTTCATCAGTACCAAGTGGACCCACTGTCCCCCCGCCACCTGCAAATACCTGGGCATTACCCTGCTGCCTCAGGCCGGCGTGGCTCTGGGCATGTGCGCTCTTGCAGCCAAGGAACTGGGTGCCGCGGGCAACCTGGTCCGCAACATCACCCTGTTCGCCGTGTTGGTCTACGAGCTGGTCGGTCCCATGATGACCAAGTGGGCCCTGACGAAGGCCGGCGATATCCAGCCCATGTCCGAGGAAGTCAAGAACCGCCGCAAAATGAAGCTGGAAAACGCCAAGAAGTAAGTCGAAAAGAGTCGGGACCCTGTCCCGACTCTTTTTTTAACCAAAAAAGGTTATTATTTCCTTTACAGTTCGTTCTTTATCTGTTCATATTTTAGCGTTACATTTAGTCGGTAATATTTCACTTTCATAAAAAGGAGTTCTTCCGCCATGAAATCTTCCAAGGGGCCCTCCAAAAAACTCATTATCATTTTGGTTGCCGTTTTGGCAGCCATCGGCGTTGCCGCCGCTCTGTTCCTCCCCAAGGGCCGGAATTTGCCCAAACAAGCTGTCCAGTCCCAGTACCGGCAGTCCACGGCCCAATTACGTGATTTGACCTCTGCCCTGACCGACAGCGGTCCCTTGGAACCCGCAAACTCCTACACCGTGATCAGTCTGGTATCCGGTGAAATTCTGTCCTCCGGCTTCGAAACCGGCGATGTGGTCGCCAAGGATGACGTGCTGTATCTGGTCGATTCCTCCGATGCCGCCAGCAACATTGAGCGTGCGGAAAATACCCTGGAGCAGCGTCGGAAAAGTTATAATGAAGTTTTGCAGTCCAAGCAGGATCTGACTGTCACAGCCCCCATCGGCGGCACGATTTCCGGTTTTTCCATTCAATCAGGCACTCGTGTCAACAACGGTACGCTCATTGCCACCATTGAAGACACCTCCACCCTGCTTTTGACCGAGTATTACAGCGAAGAATATGCTTCCGATGTCTATCCGGGCATGGCCGCTACGGTTTCCGTCCCCGACCAAATGCTTACCCTGACCGGTCGTGTCAGTCAGGTACACAGCCTGCGCCGTCTTTCCCCCACCGGTGTAGCCTGTTTTGCCGTAACAGTTCAGGTCGATAATCCCGGTTCCCTCTCTTTGGAATCCGACGCGACCTGCTGGCTCCACGGTTCCTCCGGCGAGATCTATCCCACCATCGCCGACGAGGACGGTTTCGAGGCTTACGCACGCAAAACCGTCAGTGCAGAGGTGTCCGGCACAGCCGAAACCACCTACGTTCGCAACGGTGAGATCGTGCAGGCCGGTCAGGTTTTGGTGGAGCTATCCAGCGATACCATCGACGACGAAATCACCAATGCCCACGACAATCTGCGGGATGCCGAACTTTCGCTCGAGGACCGGTACGATGCCCTGGATAATTACACCATCAAGGCCCCCATTGAAGGCACCATCGTGGATAAGTACTACAAGGCCGGTGAAAACGCCGAAACTGGAAAGACCCTGTGCACCATTTTCGACCTGTCTTCTTTAACCGTTACCCTGTACATCGATGAGCTGGACATCGGCGACGTTTCCGTTGGACAGCGCGCACAGGTGACCTGTGACTCCATCGAAGGCACTGTGTACGAAGGCGTGGTCACCGAAGTCAGCATCAACGGCACCGCTTCCGGCGGCGTGACCACCTACCCGGTCAAGGTGCAGATCGACGAAACCGACGGCCTTCTGCCCGGCATGAACGTGGACGTTTCCATTCTCGTGAGCGACAATCCCGGTGTGTTGACCATCCCGGTAGACGCCGTGCAGACCGGCGGCCGCGTTTTGGTCAAAACCTCTGACGGCTCCACCGGCGAAGGCGCCCCCGATGGTTATCAGTACGTAACGGTGGAAGTAGGCATTTCCGACGGAACTTATGTGCAGATCCTGTCCGGTCTGTCCGAAGGGGACGAGATCACCTGGCAGGCTGTTACCGACTCCAACTATATGTCCGGCATGATGCCCGGAATGGGTATGGGTATGGGCATGGGTATGGGCATGCCCACGGGTGGCATGCCCAACCGTCCCGCCGGTGGTCAGATGGGCGGCATGACCAACCGTCCCGCCGGCGGCATGACCGGCGGCCGTTAATGGGAGGTGGCACCGTTGGATCAACAGAAAGCCCCCCCTTTGATTGAATTTCGCAAGGTCTGCAAGACCTATCATATGGGCGATACCGTGGTGCGTGCCGCCGACCATATCGACCTTTCCATTTATGAGGGCGAGTTCGTCGCCATCGTCGGCAAGTCCGGTTCCGGAAAATCCACCTGTATGAACATCATCGGCTGTTTGGACGTACCCACCAGCGGCGACTATCTGCTGGCCGGTCGAAATGTAGGTGAAATGAACAAGAACGAGCTGGCGGAATTTCGCAACGAAAAGCTCGGTTTCATTTTCCAGCAGTACAACCTGCTGCCCAAGCTTTCCGTTTTGGATAACGTAGCCGTCCCTTTGATGTACGCGGGCAAAAACCGCAGAGAACGGCGGGAGATCGCCCTGCACGCTTTGGACAGTGTAGGTCTTGCGGATAAAACCCGCAACCTGCCCAGTCAGCTGTCCGGCGGCCAGCAGCAGCGGGTGTCCATTGCCCGGGCCCTTGCCAACAATCCCAGCGTCATCCTGGCGGACGAACCCACCGGCGCGCTGGATTCCCGAACCGGCCGTGAGGTGCTGGACCTTCTTCGTTCCCTTCACGCCGCAGGCAACACCGTTGTCCTGATCACACATGACAACTCCATCGCCGCCACCGCAGAACGGGTCATCCGCCTGGAAGATGGCCGCGTGACCTTCGATGGCCCGGCCGACTCCCCTGCCTCCGGAGTGCACAAAGAGGAGGTGGTCGGCCAATGAAGATAAGCGAAAGCTTCGTTTTGGCCCTGCAAAACATCCGCGCCTCCAAAGCCCGCGCCTTTCTGACCATGTTGGGTATCATTATCGGCATCACCGCCGTGATGGTCATCGTGGGTATCGGCAACGGTATGGAGGGCTATATGCGTTCCATGTTCCAGGGCCTTGGCACCAACACGCTTACCATCACCATGACCGGTTCCGGCTCTTCCCGTGAACTTTCCGTGGATGATATTCAGGCCATCGTGGACAAAAACAGCAGCCTGTTCACCGCCCTCTCCCCCACCGTTTCCATGCGCGGTACCGTCAAAGTGGGCAGCGAGTCCCTCTCCTCCACTTCCACCACCGGCGTAGGCGAGCAATACACCACCATCAAGGGTTACGATTTGGAGCAGGGCCGCAACATCAACTACGTCGACATCGTTGCCCGCAATCGAGTTTGTGTTGTTGGCAACTACATTGATGACATTTGGTTCTCCGGTCGTTCCGTCGGACAGACCCTTCGCATTGCCGGCGACAAGTTTACTATTGTCGGCGTTCTCGATCAGCAGGAAGACGAAATGGACGAGGGCGGCAGCGACGATATGCTGCTCATTCCCTATTCCACCGCCGCCCGGCTAAGCGGTCAGGGAAAACCGTCCTCCTATACCGTAATGCTGGCAGACGAAGACCAGACCGACTTCGCCTCCGACCTGCTGGAACAGGAGCTGTACGAGCTGCTTCGTTCCGAGAACGCCTACCGTGTAAGCAGTATGTCCGCCGTACTGGATACCATGACCGAAATGATCGGCGTGGTCATCACGGTTCTGGCCGTCATCGCCGGTATCTCCCTTGTGGTCGGCGGTGTGGGTATCATGAACATCATGCTCGTGTCCGTGACCGAGCGCACCCGTGAAATCGGCATACGCAAGGCTTTGGGTGCCAAGGAGCGCTATATTCTTTCCCAATTTGTCATTGAAGCTGCCGTTATCAGTGCTTTGGGCGGCATCATCGGCATTGTTATGGGGTTCGGTCTATCTTCCGTGGCCACAGTAGCCATCTCCACCCTGCTTGAAGTTGAAATGGCCGTTACCCCGACCATTCAATCCATTTTGATCGCATTCGGCGGCTCCGCCGCCATCGGCATCGTGTTCGGCTATCTGCCTGCACGAAAGGCCGCCCTGCTCAATCCCATTGACGCCCTGCGTTACGATTAATGGAGGTATCACTGTGAAAAAGAAACTTTTCAGCCTTATCCTGGCAGGCTGCCTGCTCTGTTCCATGGTCAGTACGCCTGCCGGCGCCACCTTCACAGACATCGCCGACCCGGACACCGCCTTGGCTGCCGGTGTGCTGGAGGGCATGGGCATCGTCAGCGGTGTAAGCGAGGGCGTTTACTCCCCCAATACCACACTGACCCGTGCCCAGTTCTGTGTGCTGATCATCCACACCATGGGAAAAAAAGATCTCGTGAACACCTACGCACAAAAAGCATTGTTCACCGACGTAAAACCCGGCAGTTGGTATACCGGTTACGTCAATCTTGCCTATTCCCTGAACCTGCTGTCCGGCTACGGCAACGGCAAATTCGGTCCCGATGACCCTGTCACTTATGGTCAGGCGGCGACCCTGCTGCTGCGTATCCTGAATTACACCTCTGCCGAGATCGGCAAGGTCTGGCCTGCTGACTACGTGAACTACGCCGACACACTTGACCTGGACAAAGGCCTTTCCCTTTCGGCCAACGATCACGTTAACCGCGGTCAGGCCGCCATGCTGCTTTATAATACTCTGAACACGCATCCCAAGGGCACCTCGGCCGAGTTCTATCGTTCTTTTGCCGATACCACCTCCACAAAATCTGCCATTCTGCTGTCCACCGATGCGGAAAACGGTACTCAAAACGGCCTTGCCATGGTATGCGCCTTGGGCAGCAACAGCACCAGTATCGAGTATTTCCCACAGAAATACAGTCTGTCCGACGCGCTGTTAGGCTGCATCGGTGATCTGATGGTATCAAGTGCCGGCAAGGTGGTGGGGTTCATGCCCACCGGCATTCGCTATCATGACGTAGTGATCGCCCAGGCCAAGGCCTCCGGCATCACCGATCCAACGGGAACGCTCCACAAAATCACCGGCAGCGCCGCCACCATTATTGGCGAAGATCTGTACAGCTGGAACACCACCGGTTATCTGCAGGCCAACACCCACAAAGATCAGACTGCCCGTCTGTTCTACAACGACGACGGCAGTGTGGACTATGTCTACATCGGGGCAGGGGCCGCCTCAGCCACCACCCAAGCTGTCTTCGCAACCTCCTCCACTCCCCTAACCGAGTTCACCCGCAAGCTGAACATTACCGGCAGCTATACCGTCACCAAAAACGGGGCGCCGGCAGATGCAGACGACCTGGCTCAGTACGATACGGCCTATTTTGATGCTGCCAGCCGGACACTGCGTGTCAGCGACCATTTCCTGACCGGCTATCTGCAAGCAGCCTCCCCCGCCCTTGACGGCGCGGAAACAGTCACCGTTACCGGCTGCACCATCCCGGTGCTGGAATCCGCCTGGGACACCCTGGGACAATATAAGCTGGGCGATAAGGTCACCCTGTTGCTGACTGATAACGGCAAAGTTGCCGCTGCCACCGACCCCCGCTCCACCGAGATGCTTGGCATACTCAGCACGGACGGTACGGCTGTCACCCTCTGTGGCAGCGGCCTTACCATCACTGACAAAGAGCTGACTGCCGACGCACGTCTAGCCGGCACCCTGGTCCGCTGTCGGGTGGACAAAGAAGGCATCAGTGCCTATGCGTATACTTCCTCCCGGTCCGGCCAGCTGGATCTGACCACCGGAACCTTGGGCGACTACAAACTTGCACCCGGTTGCCAAATCTACGAATATGCCGGCAGCAAGGGCGATTACAGCTATGTTTACAGCCTGTCCGGCGAACAGGGTCAGGCCTCGACGGATTTTTCCGTCATCGACTGGACCGATACGATTTCCTCTTCCAGCATCCGCGCTGTCCATCAGAATTCCGCAGGCCAGATAGACGTGCTTCTGCTGCATGATGTGACCGGCAACAGTTGGCAGTATGGCGAATACACCCCCTACCGCAACGAAGACGGTATCGCCTCCAGCAGCGGCGGCAAACAGTTTTATAACGATGCCGCCACCCTGACCAACGCAGATGGCGAAAGCCGCAAGTTTCTCTCCGCTTACGCAACCGCCCGGTACGCCACCATCCAAGGTGTAGCACTCGGCAGCAACAGCAGCGGAGACAATCAGCAGGCTGCCGGGATCCTCTCCCTCGCTTCCCTGCCTGTAACGACGCAGGATTTCTTCCTGCAAGGAGATCGATGGTTTGTCGATTGCGGCAATCTGCTCCTGCCGGTCAGCGACCTGGTTCAGGTCTGCATTACCCCGTCCGACAGCTGGCTGTCCGGCGAAGACGGCGTCCGTGCCGTCCTTTCCTCCGGTTTGGCACTGCGTGTATACTATGACCGTGATCCCGCATCAGGCGGTCAAGTTCGGGTTCTGACTGCCGAATGACCCATTAAAATCTCCGGCCAAATTTTTGGGCCGGAGATTTTTTTCGGCTTTGCCGGGAAATGTCGTTTTTCCTCTTTACTATTACGCTTTAATGTGTTAATATGTTTAAGCTATTACGCGGCTGAACTATGCCGCCCGGGAGGAGAAGTATCATGGCAAAGGTAGATCGTAAAGAGCGCAGCATCGCGTTGTACGAAACCATCCTGAAACTGAAGGACCTGGACGAATGCTGCCGGTTTTTTGACGACCTGTGCACCCCTACGGAGCTGCGCTCCATGGAACAGCGTTTTGACGTCGCTGTTTATTTGAAGCAGGGTCTTGTCTATCTGGACATTCTGGAGAAAACCGGTGCCAGCAGCGCCACCATCAGCCGTGTGCGCCGCTCTATGCTGGACGGCGGTGCCGGTGGTGTGGTAGGCCACGTCATTGACCGTGTGAACGAAGAAAAAGAACGCTAATTTGAAAAGAGGAAATACCAAACATGAAACAGCTTGTACTGGGCAACGCCGCCGTTGCCCGTGGACTGTATGAAGCCGGCTGCTGTGTGATCTCCAGCTATCCCGGCACCCCCAGCACCGAGATCACCGAGGAAGCCGTCAAGTTCCCCGAGATCTACTGCGAGTGGGCCCCCAACGAGAAGGTCGCCATGGAGGCCGCCTTCGGCGCCTGCCTTGCCGGTAAGCGCTCCTTCTGCGCCATGAAGCACGTGGGCCTGAACGTGGCGGCCGACCCCCTGTACACCATGTCTTACACCGGTGTCAACGCCGGCATGGTCATCGGCGTGGCCGACGATGCGGGCATGCACTCCTCTCAGAACGAGCAGGACTCCCGCCACCACGCCATCGCCGCCAAGGTGCCCATGCTGGAGCCCTCCGACTCCGCCGAATCTCTGGTCTTTGCCAAGCTGGCCTTCGAGCTGTCCGAGCAATTCGACACCCCCGTGCTGCTGAAGATGTGCACCCGCGTGGCTCACTCCCAGTCCCTTGTGGAGCTGTCCGACCGGGTAGAGCAGCCCGTCAAGCCCTACGAAAAGAACATCGGCAAGTTCGTCATGATGCCCGGCAACGCCATCCGCCGTCATCCCATTGTGGAGCAGCGCACCGCCGACCTGACCGAATGGGCCGAGACCGCCCCCATCAACCGCGTGGAGATGGGCGGCACCGAGTTGGGCATCATCACCTCCTCCACCAGCTATCAGTACGTGAAGGAAGTGTTCGGCGATACCGTCAGCGTGCTGAAGCTGGGCATGGCCAATCCCCTGCCCGTCAAGCTCATCCGCGACTTCGCCGCCAAGGTGAAGAAGGTCGTGGTCGTGGAGGAGCTGGACCCCATCATCGAAACCCACTGCCGTCAGCTTGGCATTGAGGTGTCCGGCAAGGACGTGCTCCCCATCACCGGCGAGTTCTGCCAGAATCTCGTGGCGGAAAAGCTGGGCGGTGAGGTCCACACAGGCAAGGCGCTGGAAGACGTCATTCCTCCCCGTCCCCCTGTCATGTGCGCCGGCTGCCCCCACCGCGGCCTGTTCTACACCCTGAACAAGAACAAATGCACGGTGCTGGGTGACATCGGCTGCTACACTTTGGGTGCCGTGGCTCCTTTGGCCGCCATGGACATGACCCTGTGCATGGGTGCCTCCGTGTCCGCCGTCCACGGCTTCAACAAGGCGCTGGACAACAAGGCCGGCAACGTGGTGGCCGTCATCGGCGACTCCACCTTCATGCACTCCGGCATGACCGGCCTTGCCAACATCGCCTACAACGGCTCCAACTCCACCGTCATCATCGTAGACAACTCCATCACCGGCATGACCGGCCACCAGCAGAACCCCACCACCGGCTACAACATCAAGGGCGACCCCGCCGGCAAGATCGATCTGGAGGCGCTGTGCCGCGCCATGGGTTTTGAGCGCGTGCGTGTGGTGGACCCCTACGACCTGAAGGCCTGCGACACCGTTTTGAAGGAGGAACTGGCCGCCGATGCCCCCTCCGTCATCATCTCCCGCCGTCCCTGCGCCCTGCTCAAGACTGTCAAACACAACGCGCCTTTGGCCGTGGACACCGAAAAGTGCCGCAGCTGCAAGGCCTGTATGAAGATCGGCTGCCCCGCCATCTCCATGAAGGGCGGCAAGGCCCACGTGGACAACACCCTGTGTGTTGGCTGCGGTGTGTGCGAACAGTTGTGCGCCTTCGGCGCATTCAAGAGCACCAAGTAAGGAGGAACGCAGAGATGAAAACGAAAAATGTTATGATCGTCGGCGTTGGCGGTCAGGGTTCCCTGCTTGCCTCCAAGCTGTTGGGCCATCTGCTGATGGGTCAGGGCTATGATGTTAAGGTTTCCGAGGTCCACGGCATGAGCCAGCGCGGCGGCAGCGTGGTCACCTATGTGCGGTATGGCGATAAGGTCTACTCCCCCGTCATCGACAAGGGCGAGGCTGACTACATCGTTTCCTTCGAGCTGCTGGAGGCCGCCCGTTGGCTGGGCTACCTCAAGCCCGACGGACAGATCGTTACCTCCACCCAGCAGGTGGACCCTATGCCCGTCATCACCGGTGCGGCGGAATACCCCACCGATCTGGTCAGCAAGATGCAGGCTACCGGTGCCAAGGTGGATGCGCTGGATTGTCTGGCTCTAGCCGAGCAGGCCGGCAGCGCCAAGGCGGTCAATCTGGTGCTGCTGGGCCGCCTGTCCCACTACTTTGACCTGCCCGAGGAGGCCTGGCAGAAGTCCATTGAGGCCTGTGTTCCTGCAAAATTCCTCGAACTGAATAAGAAAGCCTTTGAATTGGGCAAAAACGCCTGATTTTTCCGCATTTTACATAGAAAGGTCTTGATCCCCATGGAGAGATACTATCAACCCGAAATCGAAACCATGCCCCGGGACCAGCTGCGCGCCCTGCAGGACGAGCGGCTGGTCAAGCAGGTCAGGCACGTTTGGGACAACGTCCCCTACTACCGTACCAAGATGGAGGCAAAGGGCGTTACCCCCGATGACATCAAGGGTGTCGCCGACCTCCACAAGTTGCCCTTCGTCACCAAGGCCGACCTGCGGGACGCCTATCCCTACGGCCTGATGGGCAAGCCCAAGAAGGACTGCGTCCGCATCCACTCCACCTCCGGCACCACCGGCAAGCGTGTCATGGCGTTCTACACCCAGCACGACGTAGACCTGTGGGAGGATTGCTGCGCCCGCGCTCTGGTCGCCGCCGGTGCCACCGAGGAGGATGTGTGTCAGGTGGCCTACGGCTACGGCCTGTTCACCGGCGGCGCCGGTCTCCACGGCGGCTCCCACAAGGTCGGCTGCCTGACCATTCCCATCTCCTCCGGTAATACCGAGCGTCAGATCGGCTTTATGCAGGACCTGTCCTCCACCATTCTGTGCTGCACCCCCTCCTACGCCGCCTATTTGGGCGAGAGCATGAAAGAGATGGGCCTGGGTCCCGACGACATCCCCCTGAAGGCCGGTATCTTCGGTGCCGAGGCCTGGTCCGAGGAGATGCGTCAGGACATCCAGAATACCCTGGGTATCAAGGCCTATGACATCTACGGTCTGACCGAGCTGTCCGGCCCCGGCGTGTCCTTCGAGTGTTCTGCTCAAGCCGGTATGCACGTTAACGAGGACCACTTCATTGCCGAGATCATTGACCCCGACACCGGCGAGGTGCTGCCCGAGGGTTCCAAGGGCGAGCTGGTGTTCACCTCCCTGACCAAGGAAGCCTTCCCCCTGCTGCGCTACCGCACCCGCGACATCTGCCAGCTGAACTACGAGCCCTGCTCCTGCGGCCGTACCCACGTGCGCATGGCCAAGCCAATGGGCCGCAGCGACGATATGCTCATCATCCGCGGTGTCAACGTCTTCCCCTCTCAAATCGAGACCGTCCTGCTGAACAACGGCTACGCCGCCAACTATCAGATCATCGTGGATCGCGTCAACCACACCGACACGCTGGAGGTCCGGGTGGAAATGACCCCCGAGATGTTCACCGACAACCTGGGCGAGATCGACAAGCGCCAGAAGGAACTGGTGGCCGGTCTGCGCTCCATGCTGGGTCTGTCCGCCAAGGTCACTTTGGTAGCGCCCAAGTCCATTGTCCGCAGCGAAGGCAAGGCCGTGCGTGTCATCGACAAGCGTAAGATTTAACAGGAGGTGCCGTTATGAGTGTCAAACAGATTTCCGTCTTTTTGGAGAATAAGCCCGGTGAGCTCAACGCCCTGACCGGCGTGCTGGCCGACCACAACATCGATATGCGTGCCATGTCCCTGTCCGAGACCAACGAATTCGGCATCGCCCGCATCATCGTGGACCGCCCCCTGGACACCGCCACCCTGCTGAAGGATGCCGGCTACGTCTGCACCGTCACCACCGTGCTGGCCGTGGACATCCCCCACGTGCCCGGCGGTTTGAATCAGGTGCTGAACATCCTGTCCGATGCCAAAATCAATCTGGAGTACGGCTACGCCTTCCTGGGCGGCCGTAAGGACAGCGCCTACATGGTTTTCCGTGTGGCCGACAATGCCGCCGCCACCGCCGCCCTGCGCGCCAAGGGCATTCAGGTGGTGGAAGAGGGCGAACTGGAAAGTCTGTAATGTCTTTCCCCTTTACGCCAAGACAATGATAAAAGAACGCCCGTCCTTTGCAGGACGGGCGTTCTTTTATCATTTGTACCTGATTACTTCAGCTTATCCATGCCGAGCTTCATGCGGCGGATGACCTCGTCACGGCCCAAAATGTGGCACAGCTCCACCGCGCCGCCGGGGGTGACCGCCTTGCCGGCAATGGCGATGCGCAGAGGCCACATAAGGGTGGCGTTCTTGACCTCCAGCTTCTCGGCCAAAGCGATGAGCGCATCGTGGATGGGCTCCTGCTCCCAGTTGGCAAGGCCCTCCAGCATGGGCAGGGTGGCCTCCAGCATGGACAGAGAGACCTCGTCGTTGGTCTTGGACTTCTTGTTGGTGAACAGCTCCTTGTCATACTCGGGCAGGGTGTCGAAGAAGTCCACCTTCTCGGGTATCTCGGTCAGCTTCTCGCACCGGGCCTGCAGCAGCGCGGCGATCTGCGCCGTGTCATACTGCTCCCCCTTCACCGCCTGACGGATGTAAGGCTCGGCCAGCTTGGCGAACTCGGCAGGCTCCATCGCCCGCAGGTAGTTGGCGTTGAAGTAGGTCAGCTTCTCAATGTCGAAAATAGCGGGAGACTTGGAAATGCCGGCGATGTCGAATGCCTTGGCCAGCTCCTCCAAAGAGAAGATCTCCTGCTCGGCGATGTCGCCCCGGGGGGACCAGCCCAGCAGCGCCACGTAGTTCAAAATGGCGGGGGTGATGTAGCCCAGGGCCTTCAAATCCTCGTAAGAGGGGTCGCCGTGGCGCTTGGACATCTTGTTCTGGGCGTCGCGCATCACGGGTGAGCAGTGGACGTAGGTGGGGATGTCCCAGCCAAATCCCTGGTACAGCAGGTTGTACTTGGGAGCGGAGGACAGATACTCGCTGCCGCGGACCACGTGGGTAATGCCCATCAGGTGGTCGTCAATGACGTTGGCAAAGTTGTAGGTGGGCAGGCCGTCCCGCTTGAGCAGCACCTGATCGTCCAGTTCCTTGTTTTCCACGGTGATGTCGCCGAAGGAGATGTCGTGGAAGGTGGTGGAACCCTCGTGAGGGATGCGCTGGCGGATGACATAGGGCTTGCCGGCGGCCAGATTGGCGGCCACTTCCTCCGAACTCAGGTCACGGCAGGGGTCATCCCCGCGGTTGAACTCGCCGGAGTCCTCCTCGCTCTCGGTCTTCTCACAGAAGCAGTAGTAAGCCGCGCCTTTCTCCACCAGCAGCTCGGCAAACTTCTTGTACAGAGGACGGCGCTCGGTCTGAATGTAGGGACCCACGGGGCCGCCCACGTCGGGACCCTCATCATGGGTCAGGCCACATTCGGCCATGGTGCGGTAAATGACCTCGGTGGCACCCTCCACCAAACGGCCCTGGTCGGTGTCCTCAATACGCAGGATAAAGGTGCCGCCGGCGTTCCGGGCGATGAGCCAGGTGTACAGGGCGGTACGCAGATTGCCCACGTGCATATAACCCGTGGGACTGGGCGCAAAGCGGGTTCGCACCTTCCCCTTGGGAATGCGGGCCTCCAGTTCCTCAAAAAACGTCTTATCAACTGCCATATTTATCCCTCCGTAACGGCGCAGGCGCCGCACATTTTCAACATAGTATTATATTGGATTTTTCCGCGTTTTGCAAGATACTTTGGCGAACTATTAACAATGGATTAATTTTCCACGGTTTGGTTGCTTTTTTACGGAAATTCGGCTATGCTATCTGTGTAGAAATGTTCTCTGAAAGGAGCCTGTTTATGAAACTGCTTCGTCTGCTTCCCAAAGGTCGCGTTGGTGTGACCCTGTTCAGCCTGCTGGTCACCGCCGTGGTGGGCTTCGTGGCGTTCTACGTCAGCCTGCCCGCCCTGAACCTGCAGGCCAACGAATTTTACCGCTTTGTGGGCCTTTTGTGCATCGTGTTCTGCGGCTGCGTATTCCTGCTGTCCGGCGGTGCACACACGAACGACAACGTGGTCCGCACCGGCAAGGAGAAATTCCTGCTGTGGCTTAGCTTTATCAAAAGCCGCTGCCTGCCCGTGGGTCTGCTGTTCGTAGCCCTGGTGCTGGTGGCCGTTGTAGGCAACCTTATTTCCATGCCCATCTTCCGGGCCGGGGACTACCGCCAGCTGCTGGACGTGCAGACCGGCGACTTCGCCGCCGAGGTGACCCAGATCTCTTTTGACAAGATCCCCACCCTGGACCGCACCTCCGCTGAGTATCTGGGTGACCGCCAAATGGGCACCCTCAGTGACATGGTCAGCCAGTTTGAGTACTCCAACGACTCCACCCAGATCAACTACAAAGGCCGTCCCGTCCGGGTATCCCCCATTGACTACGCCGATCTGGTCAAATGGCTGACCAACCGCAGCAATGGTCTGCCCGCCTACGTGCTGGTGGACATGGTAACTCAGGAGGCCAGCGTGGTCCGTTTGGACGAAGGCATCAAGTACTCCTTCTCCGAGCCTTTGAACCGCAACATCCAGCGCCACCTGCGCTTTCAGTACCCCACCATGATGTTCTCCACCCCGGAGTTTGAGATCGACGAGAACGGCCATCCCTGGTGGATCGCTCCCCGGGTGGTCAAGACCATCGGCCTGTTCGGCGGCACCGATATCCGGGGTGCCGTTCTGGTAGATGCCGTCACCGGCGAGAGCGAATATATGGAGGAGGTCCCCACCTGGGTTGACACTCTGTACACCCCCGCCCTCATCATGGAGCAGTACAACTACTACGGCACCTACGTTCACGGCTTTTGGAACTCCATTTTCGGCCAGCGTGACGTGACCCTGACCACGGAAGGCTACAACTACATTGCCATGAACGACGACGTGTACGCCTACACCGGCGTCACCTCCGCCAACGCCGACCAGTCCAACCTGGGCTTCCTGCTGTGCAATATGCGCACCAAGGAAACCAAGTACTACGTGGCACCCGGCGCGACGGAATACGCCGCCGAGCGGTCTGCCGAGGGTGAGGTGCAGGATCTGGGGTATGATGCCACCTTCCCCCTGCTGCTGAACGTGGCGGGTGAGCCCACCTATTTCATTCCCCTGAAGGATGCCACCAACCTGGTCAAGATGTACGCAATGGTCAACGTGGCTCAGTACCAGATCGTAGCCACCGGCACCACCGTGTCCGCCTGCGAGCGCAACTATATCAATATGCTCGCCGACAAGGGCATCACCCAGCAGGAGGACCTGCCCCGGACCAGCGTGACCGGCACCGTGGCCGAGATCCGCACCGCCGTGCTGGAGGGCAACTCCGTCTACTTCCTGCGTCTGGACGGCAGCCACGTGTTCTACGCTATTTCCGCCGCCCAAAGCCGGGAGGTGGTGACCGTAAATCCGGGGGACATCGTCACCATCGACCATGAAACGCCCGTCGAAGGCGAAACCACCGCCATTTTGGACGGTTTCTCCCTTACCCTCGGCACACCCAAGCCGGTGGACCCGGAAGCACTCCCCGTCTCCCCTCTGCAGGAGTCTTACGATGTCCTGCCTTATCCGCCGGTCTGGTCCGGTACCGGACTGCCGATGAACTGACCCCGCATTACGAAAACGGAGCCGCCACGGGACAAACTTCCTGCGGCGGCTCTTTGTTTTATTCAGTTTCGTGCGGAATTCATCAGCATTTGCGCCGTCTGAGCGCGGCTGGCAGGGTCGGTAACACGATCAAAAGGCATATTGTCCATCAATCCAATGGCCTGCGCCCAACCGATGGCGTTGCCCGCCCATTCCGAGTGGGGCCCCACGGCATCGGCATCTCCGGTGAGCGGAGGATTGCCCTCATAGTTCCACAGGATAACAAATACCTGCTCCAGTGTCACCGGATCGTCGGGCTTGAATACCCCGCCGCCGTAGCCGCTGACGATGCCACGGCTACTGGCCCAGGTCACAGCGTTGTTGTACCACTGATCGACAGGCACGTCGGAAAAGCTGTGCACCGCACCATTGAGTGCAGGCTGTCCCTCTTTGTTGTAAAGCACCTGGACCACCTGCGCCCGGGTAAGCGTGGCATCCGGGCCAAAGCTGTCAGCGCTGAAACCGCTCATCACGCCATTGGACAGCACCCAGTCCACCGCCGTGTGGTACCAGGCGTCGCCGTCCACGTCGCGCATCGCCGCCGCAGGACAGCTATGGCCGGCAGCAAATACCGTATTCGCCAACAGCACCGCGGCCACAAGGCCGCACAAATATTTTTTCATCGTTTCCGTTCCCCTTTCTTGTGCTGGTTTTGCTCGTTTACCATTCTCCGCCAGGCCGCACAGAGCAGACGCGGCTGCGGGATTCATCCCTGACACAGCCGCAATTTTTCCTGCCGGGTCATCTGCTTGATCTCATACTCCCTGCGCAGGGCGGCGGACTTGTCGGGCAACTGCTCAAAATAGGCCAATTCCAGCGGGCCGCGGCCCCGTGTATATTTGGCCCCCTTACCCGCCCGGTGGGCCGCAAGCCGCTTTTCCACGTCATCCGTACTGCCGGTGTACAGCGTCCCGTCCCCGCAGCGCAGGATATATACGTACCACTCCAAGTCCTCACCCCTTTTATTTATAGGTATTATATCATAAATCTGTTGCCTTTGCATCCATTGCGTGGTAAAATATCTTGATATTATATGTGCCCTTGCGCACTTGTAAAGGAGCCATCACAATGGACGAAAAGAAAGTCATGCTGTCCGGCATCCAGCCCAGCGGCGACCTGCACCTTGGCAACTACCTCGGTGCCATCAAGAACTGGGTGGAGCGGACGGAAGAATTTGATAATTACTACTTCATGGCCGATATGCACACCATCACCGTGCGTCAGACTCCCGCCGACCTGCGCCGCCGCTCTCTGGAGCAGCTTGCTCTGTATATCGCCTGCGGTCTGGACCCGGAGAAGAACACCCTGTTCATCCAGTCCCACGTGCCTCAGCATGCCGAGCTGGGCTGGGTGCTGCAGTGCTACACCATGTTCGGTGAGCTGTCCCGCATGACCCAGTTCAAGGACAAGTCCGCCAAGCATCAGGACAACATCAACGCCGGTCTGTTCGCCTACCCCTCCCTCATGGCCGCCGATATCCTGCTCTACCAGCCGGATTTCATCCCCGTGGGCGAGGATCAGAAGCAGCACTGTGAGCTGACCCGCGACATCGCTCAGCGCTTCAACCACGTGTACGGCGACGTGTTCAAGATCCCCGAGCCCTATATCCCCAAGACCGGCGCCCGTGTCATGAGCCTGAACGCCCCGGACAGCAAGATGAGCAAATCCATTCCCGAGGGCTGCATCTTCATGATGGAAAAGCCGGAGGATATCCAGCGCAAGTTCAAGCGCGCCATTACCGACAGCGATACCGAGAACTGCGTGCGCTTTGACCCCGCCAACAAACCCGGCGTGGCCAATCTGATGAGCATCTACTCCGCCATCACCGGCAAGAGCTATGCCGAGATCGAATCCGAGTTCGCCGGCTGCGGTTACGGTAAGTTCAAGCCTGCCGTGGGCGACGCGGTCGTGGAGTGCCTGCGCCCCATCCGGGAAGAGGCCACCCGCATCTTGGCCGACAAGGCTTATTTGGAAAGCGTGTATAAAACCGGCGCGGAAAAGGCATCCTACGTTGCCACCAAGACCCTGCGCAAGGTATACAAAAAGATTGGCTTCGTTGCCCGCTGATCCACTGGTAAGCGGTACAAAAGGAGATAGTTGCCATGCAAGTTGATATGCAAACGATCAAATGGGTGCTCGCCGCACTGGTCATTGCACTTTTGATCGCATACGTGACCACACCGGTGGTCAAGGACCTTGCGTTTAAGGTCGGCGCAGTAGACGTGCCAAAGGATAACCGCCGTATGCACAAGCACCCCATCCCCCGTATGGGCGGTTTGGCCATTTTTTTCGGGTTCCTGCTCAGCGTTATCATCTGTATCCCCGCCGAAACTCAAATGCGCGGTCTGCTGCTGGGCAGCGTCATCATCGTCGTGCTGGGTATCTTTGACGATATTTACGCCCTGAGCGCCAAGTTGAAATTTGCCGTGCAGATCCTTGCCGCACTGGTCGTGGTTGCCGCCGGTAACCGCATCACCATTCTGTCCAACCCAAACGTATTCAGTTCCGACCCCATTTGGGAGCTTGGCGCTTGGTCCATTCCCGTCACCGTGATTTGGATCGTCGCCATCACCAACGCCGTCAACCTCATCGACGGACTGGACGGTCTTGCCTGCGGCGTTTCCTCCATCAGCGCTCTGACCATGTTGGTCATTGCTCTGTGCGTGGCCGAACCCGACGTGGCCATCATCATGGCCGCTCTAGCCGGCGCCTGCCTTGGCTTTCTGCCCTACAATACCAACCCGGCCAAAATCTTCATGGGTGACACCGGCTCCACTTTCCTCGGCTTCGTCATGGCGGTCACCTCTATCAACGGCCTGTTCAAGCTGTACAACATCATTTCCTTTGCCGTTCCTTTCCTGATGTTGGGCCTGCCCCTGTTCGACACCTGTTCCGCCATCGTACGCCGGGTGTCCCACGGTCAGTCCCCCATGGCCCCCGACCGCAGCCACGTCCATCACAAGCTGATCGACATGGGCTTCTCTCAGAAGCAGGCGGTGGCCGTCCTGTACGTCATCAGCGCCATTTTAGGCCTGTCCGCCGTGGTGCTGACCACCAGCGGCGAACTGCGCGCCATGATGTTCCTGCTGGCTCTCTGTGTAGCCGGCGCCGTGGGCTGGCGCTTGTTCACTCACCGCAAAAATGCTTCCGCAAGTCACGGCAACGAACCATTCTTTGGCGAGGAGGATCGATCTGACAAATGAAGCAAATCACTGTTATGACTATCTTCGGCACCCGACCCGAAGCGATCAAAATGTGTCCCCTGGTTCAGGAGCTGGACCGTCGTCCCGAAATCAACAGCCTGTGCTGTGTCACCGCCCAGCACCGCGAAATGCTGGACTCCGTTCTTGATATTTTCGGCCGGAAGCCGGACTATGATCTGAACATCATGCAGCCCAAGCAAACGCTGTCCACCATTACGTCCAAAACCCTGCTGGGTATGGACGAAGTGTTGCAGCAGGTCAAGCCGGACCTCATTCTCGTCCACGGCGACACCTCCACCACCTTTGCCGGCGCCCTGGCCGCCTTTTACCACCAAATCCCCGTGGGCCACGTAGAGGCCGGTCTGCGCACCTACGACAAGTGGTCTCCCTTCCCCGAGGAAATGAATCGCAAGATGGTTGGCTGCATTGCCGACCTGCACTTCTGCCCCACCGTGGCCAACCGCGACAATTTGGCCCGGGAGAATATCACAAACGGTGTGTTCCTAACCGGCAATACCGTTATCGACGCTTTGCAGACAACGGTACGCAAGGACTACACCTTTACAACTAAAGTGCTGAACGAGTTGGACTATGTCAATCAAAAGGTCATTTTGGTCACCTGCCACCGCCGCGAAAACTACGGTCAGCCCATGACCAACATCATGACCGCCCTGCGCCGCATTGCCGATGCCTTCCCCCAGGTGGAGCTTGTCTATCCCGTCCACCTGTCCCCTGTGGTCCAGCAGGCCGCCAAGCAATACCTTGGCGGTCACGAACGCATTCACCTGATTGACCCCATTGGTGTGGACGAGATGCACAACCTGATGGCTCGCTGCCATTTGGTCATGACCGACTCCGGCGGCCTGCAGGAGGAGGCGCCCGCTTTGGGCAAGCCTGTGCTTGTCCTGCGCCGCGAGACCGAGCGGCCCGAAGCGGTTGCTGCCGGCACGGTCCAGCTGGCCGGTGTGGAGGAAGAGGATATCTTCTCCATGGCCTCCACCCTGCTGTCCGACTCCGATGCCTACAACCGCATGGCGCATGCGGTCAACCCCTACGGCGACGGACAGGCCTGCCGCCGTACGGTGGATGCCATTCTGTGGCACTTCGGTCTGCGTGATAACGCTCCTGATCCGTTCAACCCCTGATCAACTTCGCTTGCCATCAAGGAGGTGACCCTCTTGGAACAGAATAAACGCACCCGTGTGGCGATACTGATCGCGTTGATCGTATTGCTGGCCATATTCGGCAGCTTTTCTTACAGCATCTATTCTGCCCGAACTGCCGGGGTCTCCTTGCCTTCCCTTGAAGCAGACACAAGTGTCGATCCGCCAGAGAACTCACACTCTCAGCGTGTTGAAGTCACGGCAGATACCGTCCAGGCGGTTATCGCCTCTTTACATCGCGAGGAGAGCTATTATCGCACACTGACCGTCCAGACGAACTGGGACGGCGGTTCCTCGGTTTCCTCTGCCCAAACCTGGGTGGACAGTGGGTATACCTACACCCGCGCGATCCTGCCCTCCGGTTCAGTGCGGTACAGTCTGTCCGACGGTTCCACGCTTTATTACTGGTACGCCGGCAGCTCCACCTACCTCACGGCGCCGGACAACTCGTTGAATGCCGATCTGGCCCAACGTATTCCAACTTACGAAGATATTTTGGCTCTGCCGGCTGATCGCATCCAAAACGCAGGTTATGGCAGCTATGGTGAACACCCCTGCATCTACGCAGAAACCGGCGTGGATGAACTCGGTTATTTGGAGCGATATTGGGTCAGCGTTTCCAGCGGTCTGCTGGTCGCCGCCGAAACGGTCAAGGATGAGCAGGTGGTGCTGTCCGTCAACGCCACCTACCCTATCACCACCCCTTGCCCCCCCAATGTCAAGTTCGCTCTTCCGGACGGCACGGTGCTTCACTCGTTCTGATCTTCTGTGCCCTCAAGCAGCAGCATCAATCCCAACGTGATGACCAGCTCTGTGTTATCCCCTTCCAGAAAAACCAACAAAAGGATCAGCAGCAACAGTACATCACCGCTGTCCAGATCGTCCAGTCCAAATCCTTTCAAAATGCCGGCAATGCCGGCATTTTTTGACGCACCACCAAACAGATGCAGCGACTGGCTCAACTGCTGGAACCACGGTTGTCCAAGCCGGGACTTCCATCCCGACTCGCTATACGACTGTTTTGTCCGGGTCCCGTCCGGCTGCGGCTGCTGACTTGCCGGTATGTAACGATTATACATCGTCCGCACCTCGACTTTGTCTGAACATATCCAGCAGCACCCGCACCACACGGGAAAGCCGTGCGGCGCGGGTCGCTTTATCGAGCCTTGCATATCGTTCCGGCCTGACAAACGGGCGCAGAGCGGTCAGCAGTGCTGCGGCATCGTCATCGCTGCGGTTATACTCCTGCATCAGGCGCATACCAAGCTGCAGCATGGCGGGGTCGACCGAGTTCAGCACCGTTCCGAAATCGATCGTCGGCTCTTCGCAGGTCGTGCACTCCTCCACTGGAACAAACTCCGCCTGCTCCCCCTCCGCTTTTTCCCCCGGCTGCTCCGACCCGGACAGAGACCGGGCCAAGGCCATGATCTGCCCCATGGCGTTCTTGTCACCAAGGATCGCATTGAGTTTTTCCTCAAACCCTTCGCTCATGGGGCTCACCTCCCGTTACAGTCCGTTTTCCTGCGCCTTCTTTGTGATGCGTTCCACCAGCTGTGCCCCCTCGGGGGTGCTCATCAACTGCTGCATCATGCTCATAAGCTGGGCGCTGTCCCCTTTCGCGGCGGCCTGCGCCGCGTTCTGCACGCTGCCACGGCTCTGCAGCAGCTGCATCATGCGTTTGGTGTCCTCACTCTGCAGCAGCTGCCTGACCGCACCGCTGCTGCCCAGCAGCTTTGCCATCTGTCCCATATCCTGCGGCATATTCTTCATTTTCATCCCCCCATTCCTGCTCACCACAGTATATGCCCATTTGACCCGGAGGTTACCTGATGAAAGTATTGGTTTTTTCCGATTCCCACCGCGCACTGAGCGGTATGCGCCAGGCTGTCGAACTAGAGTGCCCCGACTACGTCATCCATTTGGGTGATTTGGAGCGTGACGCACAGCTGCTTGGGCAAGAGTACCCCAACCTGCCCGTGGCCGGAGTCCCCGGCAATTGCGACGGTTTCCCCACCGCGCCGCTGCAGCGGTTGGCGACCTACGAAACCGTCAAAGTCCTCATGTCCCACGGACACATTTGGAACGTCAAAAGCGGCTATCATGCCGCCATCCACGCCGCCCGGCAGTGTCAGGCCGATGTGGTGCTCTTCGGTCACACTCATACTCCCTGCTGTCAGCAGGAAGAGGACGGTCTGTGGGTGGTCAACCCCGGCAGCATCCGGGACAGCGGAACCTACGCGGTCCTGACCCCCGGCCAAATACCCCTGTGCCGCCTTGCCCACGTTTGAACAAAAAAAGAGGACGGATACGAACCCGTATCCGTCCTCTTTTCAATTCTTCGATTAGCAGGGACACTTCTTCAGCCAGCTGCGCTCATGTTCAATGAGCTTCCACGTGGCATCAATGAGGTTTGCAAACAACGGATTTTCCATCGCACGGATGATGAAACCCTGACGGGGAGAATTGATATCCTCACCGGAGATCTGGAACATACCGTACTCGTCGCACAGGCCGCGCAGGCGTTCCAGCTGCTCGGGGGTGTTTCGGGTGGGCATATAGGTCACCGCCCTGACCCCCTCCTCCTGCAGACACAGGAATACGTCCTCCAAATAGTCGTCCTCAAACTTCTGGGCCTTCTTGTCACCGGTCACGCTGTTGCCCACGTCACCCAAATAGGCGTAGCAGAGGGTGGCGTCCACTTCCTCGCACAGCGCCACCACGTCAGACAGCTTGGGGCACTCATCGGTGGCATCAATATAGATAGCGGGAACAAAGGCGCCCTTCAGAATACCCAACAGGTCGTACTCATAGAAGGGGTACTCCATATCCACCATTTGGGCCTTCTGTTTATCAGACAGGGTAAGCCCCATATCAGCAAGCTTATCCACCATAGCCTGACCTCTGCCCACCTGCCGGGTCAGCTTGATGGCCAGGGCGTACATCAGGTGCCGCTCGGTCACGCCGCCGCCCTCATGTCCCAGGGACAGGGGCAGCACGTCCTGGTCAAAATCCAGCGCCAGTTCGGGCAGCATGGCGTTGATACGCTCGATCATCAGCCGGTTGCGGCGGTTGCGGGCCTCACGATAGGGGCGGAAGAACGCATCCAGCCGGTCGATCTGGTGGTGTGGCACACCTTGAATGGTCATGTAGCTGACACCCACTTGATCGGGGTTGTTGGTGCGGCGGCCCTCCAAACGGGTTCCGTCCATGGAAATACGGCACTCCATACCGATGGTGACGGGCATGCCGATGATCTCGGCCGCCGCCAAAAACTCCCGGGCACCGGCGATGGAATCGTGGTCAATGATACCGGCGGTGCACAGGCCCTCCATCCGGGCGGCATAGACCGCCGCGGTAGGAGAATAGGGCGAGAAGGAATACGTCGTATGGATGTGGTTATTGATGTACTGCGGCACCTCAGGCGGGAACTGGGTGGTAGGCAGAATTGCCTTCAGGTTATCAAGCCGCTCCTGCGCCGTGGGGGCGTTCAGCTTCTCTAAAATCTGAATATCGATCATGCCGGCACCCTATCAGTTCAGCATGACCTGACCGCCGGTGACGGGGATGGCCTGACCGGTCTCGTACTTCTGCTCCACGCAGTACATGACAGCGCGGGCCACATCGATGGGCAGGCAGCCGCGGTTCAGGGGCACCTTGGCCTCGTAGAAGCGGCGCACATCCTCCACCGTCTTGGCACCGGGCACCTTGCCGGCGTTCAGATACTGCACGAACAGGCCGCGCTCGGGGTCGCTCCACAGGGGACCGTCCAAATAGTTGCCGGGGCACACGGCGTTGACCTTCACACCGTACTCACACATCTCCAAAGCAAAGCTCTGCACCAGGCCGATGCTGCCGAACTTGGAGCCGGCGTAGGCAAAGTTCTTGTTGGAACCTTCCAGACCGGACTTGGAGGACACGGCCACGATGTCAAACATGGCGTCGGGGTCAGCCTCGTGCTGGGCCTGCATGATGATGGCGGCGTACTTGCAGCACAGGAACAGACCGGTGTAGTTGATGTTGGTGACGAAGTCAAAGTCCTTCTTCTCGAAGGTAGCCAGGGGGCCGGAGCGAACCACACCGGCGTTGGCCAGCATCAGGTCGATGCCGCCGAACACTTCCACCGTCTTGCCCACCATCTGGGCCACGCTCTCCTCGTCGGAGACGTTGACGGCGATGGCAACGGCCCGCTCCCCCATCTCCTTGGCCACCTGCTCGGCCAGGGGCAGGTTCATGTCGGCGATGACGATGCTGGCGCCCTCCTTGTACAGCTCCTCGGCAATACCCTTGCCAAAGCCCTGAGCGGCGCCGGTAACGACGACGATCTTGCCCGCCATGCGGCCCTCGCCGGCGGGACGGTTGTGGATGTTCTGCTTGGCCAGGTCACACCATTTGGTCATGTCAATGCTCATTTCTTCTCTCTCCTCTTTCCTTATTTCAAAAATGTAATCAGCTTCTGATAGGCCGCCTCCCACGCAGGGGTGGGATTGGGCTGATAGGTCTCCACCGCTTCGCTCCGACGGACCACCTCACGCAGGGCATCCATGTCGGCGATGTCGCCAAGAGCCTTGGCCTGTGCCAGCAGGTTGCCCATGGCAGCGCCCTCCACGGGGCCGGTGGTCACGGGACGACCAGTGGCATCGGCGGCCATCTGATTGAGCAGCTTGTTCCGGGAACCGCCGCCCACGATGTTCATGGAGTCGATGCGCTTGCCGGTCATGCGCTCCAGACCCTCCAGCGCCAGACGGTACTTCAGGGCCAGGGACTCGTACACGCAGCGGGCCACCTGTCCGTCGGTTTCGGGAATGGGCTGTTCGGTGCGCTTGCAGAAATCCTTGATGGCCTGCACCATGTCGCCTCCGGCGTAGAACTCCGGGGCATCCATGTCGATAACAGAGCGCAGGGGCTCCGCTCCCTTGGCCAGCTCCACGATCTCGTCCCAGCTGTAATTCTTTCCGGCCTGCTGCCAGTTGCGGCGGCACTCCTGAATGACCCACAGCCCGATGATGGTACGCAGGGGGCGGAAGCCGCCCTGAATGGTACCCTCGTTGGAGATGCCCTCATCCCGGGCGATATCGGACAGAACCGCCCGCTCGGTCTCCGTACCAACTAGCGAGAAGGTACCGGAGGAGCAGAAAGCAAAGCTGCCCTTGCCGGGAATGGCCGCCACAGCGGAGGCGGTATCGTGGCTGCCAACAGCCACGAAGGCTGCGGGGTTCACGCCCAGCTCTTCACACAGTTCCGGCCGCAGATAGCCCCGGATGGTGCCGGTGGCATCGATTTGGGGGAAGATATGCTTGGGAAGACCCAGCTCGTCGATGGTCTGCCAGTCCCAGTCCTTGGTGGTCGGATTGTACAGCTGGGTGGTGGTGGCGATGGAGTACTCCGCGCCGATGGCACCAGTCAGGAAGTAACCCAGCAGGTCGGGCATGAGCAGCAGCTTGTCCGCCGCCAGCAACGCCACGTCCCCCTCCCGCTTGCGGCGGTAGAGCTGATACAGGGTGTTGAAGGTCAGGGTGGTATCGATGCCGCTGCGGGCGTACAGCGCATCAGCGGGGACCTTTTCCTTCACGGCGTCGATATCCGCCTGCACACCCAGGCGATAGGACCGGGGCAGGCCGATCAGGTGTCCGTTTTTGTCCAGCAGACCGTAGTCCACGCCCCAGGTGTCGATGCCAAAGCTGTCCAGCTCACCGTAGCCGCCCTGCTTAAACGCAAGCAGCCCCTGCTTGAGCTGGTCGTAAAGGTAGGCGACGTCCCAGTAGAACACGCCGTTCATCTCGATATAGTGGTTTTCGAAGCGGTGCAGCTCAGTCATCTCCAGCTTTTCGCCGTCAAAACGGCCCAAAATGGCGCGGCCGTTGCTGCCGCCCAGGTCAAAGGCCAACAGATTACGTTGCTTTTTCATGGCGCAACCCTCCTATCATACATAAAATATACTTGGTTTTTCTCATAAAATCAACCCTCTTTTCAAGGAATTCATCCTTTTCCTTTCCTAAAAAAATAGTGGACAAAAGAAATAAAAAGGTGTATAATAGCCCCCGGAATGGGAAAAAATGGGAGAACCAAAACATTAAAATAGGAGAGTGGATAGAATGAAACTTATCATCAAAAACGATTACGACCAGATGTGCGCCTGGGCCGCCCAGCATATTGCCGACGCCATCAACAACCACAAGGAGTCCCGCCCCTTCATCCTTGGCCTGCCCACCGGCTCCTCCCCTCTCGGCGTGTATAAGCGCCTGATTGAGATGAACAAGGCCGGCAAGGTCACCTTCAAGAACGTGGTCACCTTCAATATGGACGAGTACGTGGGTCTGCCCCGCGAGCATGACCAGAGCTACTGGTACTTCATGCACGATAACTTCTTCAACCACATCGATATCCCTGCCGAGAACATCAACATCCTCAACGGCATGGCCGCCGATCTGGAGGCCGAGTGCCAGCGCTACGAGGACAAGATCGCCTCTTACGGCGGCATCGACCTGTTCCTGGGCGGCAGCGGCGTGGACGGTCACATCGCCTTTAACGAACCCTTCACCTCCCTGGTCTCCCGCACCGGCGTGCGCGCCCTGACCGAGGACACTCTGATCGTCAACTCCCGCTTCTTCGACAACGACCCCAACAAGGTGCCCAAGACCGCCCTGTCCGTGGGTGTCGGTACCGTGTGCGACTCCAAGCAGGTGCTGCTGCTCATCAACGGCCACAACAAGGCCCGCGCCCTGAAGCACTGCGTGGAAGGCGGCGTGGATCACGCCTGGACCATCAGCGCTCTGCAGATGCATCCCGACGGCATCGTGGCTTGCGACGAGGCCGCCTGCGGCGAGCTGAAGGTAGACACCTACAAGTATTTCAAGGAGATCTACAAGGACGAGAAGTAAGCCACGCATCCAAAAAGGCGGCAGAGAGGATATCCTCTCTGCCGCCTTTTTAGCATTTAACCCTTTTGCGAGCCGATGGGGCTGACGATACTGTAACCCACGTTGACAAGGTGGTCTGCCACACGCTCCAACCCGGCCACGGTGGAGGAGAAATAGGGACTGACCTCCATATTGCAGTTGCCGTCGGCAAGGCGTGCAAAGTGGTGGGCGGTAAGTTCCTTTTTCATTCCGTCAATGGTATCTTCCAGCGCAGACAGCTCCGCCAGCCGGTCCCGGTTCAGGTTATCAAACACGTCTCGGGCCACAGCCAGCATCTGGGTGACCAGGCCGCGCATTTTTTCCACGCCGTTGCGCCCGGTTTCGGAGAACGCAAACTTCTTCTGCGCCATTTCCGCCGTGATCTCATAGAAATTCTCGGCGTGGTCACCGATGCGTTCCAAATCATTCAGCACGTGGAAGTAGGCACCGATCACACGCTCGTCGCTTTGCTCCACAACTGCCGAAAGCTTGATCAGGAATCGTGTCAGCGCACCGTTGGTAAAGTCAATGGTCGCCTCATTTTCCGCGATCTTCTCACCGTTTGCAAGGTCATCCGCAAAAGAAAGGGCGATGTTCTCCTCTACCAGAGTGAACATATAGTCCATTTCTTTCTTCACCTGCATCAGTGCCACCGGGGGCGCGGACAGCAGACGGTCGTCCACATATTTGAGTGTGCGCACCGTGTGTTCGGTTTTCTTATCCTTAATGATCTGCTGGGAGAGTTTGACCAGCTGAGGTACAAATGCCAGCAGGACGACCGTGGTCGTTACATTAAAAATTACGTGGAAGGCGGAAACCCGCATCTGCAGCGACATGGGATCAGTTCCGGGGAAGAAGGAAACCAACAGGTTCACTATCGGCTCGTTGAAAATCCAAATGATCACCGCAAAAACTGCCGTGCCGATCACGTTAAACATAAAGTGGATCAGCGCCACGCGCTTGGAGTTTGCGTTTGCACCCACCGAGGCCAACAGCGCGGTCACACAGGTACCAATGTTGGCACCAAGCACAATAAACAGAGCAAGGTCCAAAGACAAAACCCCGGTGCCCACCATAGTGATGACAACACCGGTGGCCGCAGAGGAACTCTGGATCAGGGCGGTAAACAGCGCACCGATCAGAATCAAAAGCAGCGGAGAGCCGATCGCCGCGAAAATGCCTTCAAACATGGTTTCGATCAGCGGATTTCCAAAGGCCTGCTCGCTGCTCATGATGTTCAGACCCACAAAAATCAGACCCAAACCGCTGCACAGCAGACCCGCCAGCTTGATTTTTTCCTTTTTGAAGAAGCCGAGCATCACGCCCGCAAAGGCGAACAGATACATCAGCATATCAAAATAATCATTTTTCAATGCCACCAAAACACCGGTAATGGTGGTACCGATGTTGGCACCCATAATAATGGGTGTGGCCTGCATCAGCGTCATAACGCCGGCATTGACCAGACCGATGACCATGACCGAGGTAGCGGAAGAGCTTTGAATGATCGCGGTAACACCCGCGCCAATGCCTACGCCGGAAAGGCGGTTGTTGCTGATGCGGCCAAGCAGCCGCTTCATTCCCTCACCGGCAGACTTTTCAAGGGCGTCGCTCAAAAAATTCATGCCGACAATAAACACACCAACGCCGGCAAGCAGCCATATCAGGCTTTGCAGAATATCCATACGTATTCTCCTTTTCTTTCTTTTCTTTCATTCTTCTTAACCGGTACGATTATATCATTCCCTTCTGCAACAGAACAAGCCACAATTCACACAAAATAAATCCGAACCGAACCGGTGTCGGGTGGCGGTTTTCTACAACCGTTTTCCGTTTTGCAAATGCAAAAAAGCACCGCGGGAATCTGTGCTCCCACGGTGCTTTTTATTTTGGCATCGGTCAGGCAAACGCGTACCAGCGATCGGTCTTGGACAGGTCGGGCACCTCGTCATCGGGCAAGGCAAAGCCAAAATGCATTTCCTTGGACAGGAAGTAGTTGAACGGAATCGCAATGCCGTAGCCGCCCTTGGTGCGGTAGCTGTTGAAGTTGCGGCACATGTAAATCATCTCGCGGCCCTTCTCGGTGGTGGCGTCCAGGCCGTCCTCGTCCAGCATGGTGAAGCGGAAGGCCATACGCAGCAGACGCACGTTGTTGGCGGCGACTCCATCGTCCTGTGCCTCATCCAGGGCTTTGTCAAACAGGCTGTAAATCTTCTCCGCGTCCACGTGCTCCTTGAAGAAGATAGCCGCCTTGTTGATGACCTCTTCGCCGTTGAGGGTATCTTCCCAGATGCGGAAGATTTCCGCCACCGTATCGGCGGCCTTGCCGAACAGACGGCCAATGGCACGGATATTATCCTCCAGGGACAGCTCGGTATCGTAAGCGGTACGGGCAAAGCAGTAGAAGCTGAGCAGGTTGTTCCACAGGTTGAAGCACTCAAACTGGGTACCGCTGCCGTCGATGCCGTTTTCCACGTAGTACTTATACATGGCCTGCATCTCATCGGCGGCGGGCATCAGGTAGTGGCGGTTGCCGTAGATGCCCATGTAGTACTCGTAGAATACCACGTGCTTCATCAGCTTGCGGAATCTCAGAATATTCTCGGAGTAGACGGTATCGATGATGCCACTGCCGTCGGGGTTGCCGATCTTGCGCAGCACGCGGGTGGCCCACACGGAGTGGTTCAGCTGCAGGGCGTCGTCCACCTCCATGTTCTCGGGGCACTCCCACATATCGGAGTAGGAAATGATATCCACCTTCACGCCGGGATGGGCCGCACGCACCCGGCGGGCCAGCTTGTTGCCGAAGGACAGATAGTTCTCCATCTTGGTCTTGCCGGCACACTTCTCACAGCAGCACTGCTCGTCCTTAAAGTCGTTGGGCCAGAAGCCAATGGTGTCCACCAGCGGGTTCTTCTCGACCCAGCGGTTGACGTTTTTGGCCACCTCTTCGATCATCTCGTCGTTGCTGCAGCACCAGACAATCTGGCCGGTGTACTTGGCGGACTCATCGGGGTGCCAGCGGCTTCCGTCCTCGTTCAGGCGGTAGTACTCGGGGTGCTCGTCGGCGTAGTGAATGGGGATATCTTTGTTGCCGTAAGGGGGCAGCCAGGTATCCACCGCGTGGTGGTGACCCACATTCAACGAGAAGCCGCGCTTGGTCAGCTCAGGCAGCTCGCCCAGTTCCTTCCACTGCTCGTACACGCCGGTCCAGGTTAGGATGGTGTTGTAGCGGTTCTTGGCCAAAAAGTCGAAGAAGGAATGGTTCAGGCCGTGCTCGGCGTCCCAAACCCAGTTGTTGTACTGCACCACAGCCGCACGGTAAGGCAGGTCAGCCTTGGCCTTGCAGATAATCTCATTGGGCAGGGTCAGCTCGTCATAGGCGGGGACGATCTCACCGCCCAGGGTACCGGGCTTGGTGTAGGCACCGAAGCAGCAATCGAGATACCGCTCGCAGTACTCATAAACCGCATACAGCGCACCGCGGTTGCGGTTATCCCCATCGTCGCTGCCGGTGATCAGGGTGCCGTTCTCCCCAATGTGGATGTAGATACCCTCGGGGCCGGGGCAAGCTACGGCAAATTCCTCTGCGCTGATGAAGGCGCTGGCGGCGGCATTGCGGGCGGGACCACCAATCACGAACGCATAGTCCCCCTCCCCCGCCTTGTCGGCGATGGGGGCATCAATGCCGATGCACTTTTTGAGGTACTTAGCCAACTCCTCGGCGGCAAACTGTTCGGTAGGCATGGGGTTGGCGGGCAGTACAATTACCACAGGCAAACTCTTATTCAGTTTCATAGTTAATACATCTCCTCTTTGGGACACCGTTTACGCAAACTGATACCACTTGTCCGTCTTGGACAGATCGGGCACCTCGCCCTCAGGCATGCGAATATTGAACTTGTTGTCCTTCAGATAATAGTTCACGGCAATGGTGATGCCGTAACCGGTCTTGGTCATGTAGCTGTTGAAGTTGCGAGCCATGTAGATGATCTCATCGCTAATGGGATCGCCAGGCACAGACAGCTCCGGGTCGATCATGGAGTAGCGGAAGGCCATACGCATCATGCGCACGTTGTTGGCGGCTACCTTGTCGTCTCCGGTGGCAGCCAAAGCCTTCTCGTACAGGTCATAGACCTTCTCCGCATCCACGTGCTCACGGAACCAGATGGCGGCCTTATTGATGCGCTCCTCGCCGTTGACAGTGTCCTCGTAAATTCGGAGGATCTCCTCCACGTAGGGCGCACCCTTGCCAAACAGGCGGCACATAGCCTTGATCTGCATATCCAAGGACTGCTCCACATCGTAGCCCACCCGGGCGTAGCAGTAGAAGTTCAGCAGGTTGTTCCACACGTTGAAACACTCGATCTGGGTGCTGCCGCCGCTGTAGCCCTTTTGGATGAAATACTTGCGCATGGTCTGCATCTCGTCGGCGCAGGGCATGACCCGGTGGCGGTTGCCGTAAATGCCCATGTGGTACTCGGAGCAGGTGATCCGCTCGCACTTCTTGCGGAAGGCCTCCATATTCTCGTCAAACTCGGTGCCGATGAAGCCGCTGCCGTCGGGGTTGCCCACGTAGCGCAGGCCGTTGCCGCCCCAGACCGACTGGTCCACACTCAAGCCCGGGTGCACGTCCATATCCTCGGGACAGGCGTGCAGGTCGCTGTAAGCGCCGATGCCCATAAGGACCAGAGGATGCCGCTTCTGCACCCGCTCGATGAGGTTGTTGGCGAAGAACAGATAGTTCTCCATCTTGGTGTGGTCCTTACAGCCGTCACAGCAGCACACGGGGGCCTTGCCGTCGTTGGGCGGGAAGCCAAAGGAACGGACCATGGGGTTCTTGTCCAGCCAGATGCTGATGTTGTCGGCCAGCGTGTCGATCATCTCCATATTGTGGCAGCACCAGGCGATTTGACCGCCGAAGATGTCGCCCTCGTCGGGCTTCCAGCGGGTGCCGTCCTCCTGCAGGCGGAAGTACTCGGGATACTCCTCCACGTAGCGGGTGGAGAAATGCTTGTTTCCGTAGGGGGGCAGCCAGGTGGTGAAGGCGTGGTGGTGACCGGCACCAACGGTCAGGCCGCGCTTTTCCAGCTCGGGCAGCAGGCCCATATCCTGCCACTGCTCGTAGATGCCCACCCAGGTGCTGATGGAGTTATAGCGGTTCTTGACCAGATAGTCAAAGAAAGCGGCGTTCAGCTCATGCTCGGCGTCCCACACCCAGTTGTTGTACTGCAGGATGGCGCCTCGGGCAGTCAGGTCACACTTGGCCTTGCAATAGACCTCGTTGGGCAGGGTCAGCTCGTCGTAGGCGGGAACCACTTCACCGCCCGGGACACCCTCTTTAATATAGGCACCGAAGCAGCAGTTCAGATACCGCTCGCAGTACTCGTACACGCCGTACAGGGTGCCGCGGTTGATGTTATCGGCATCCTCGCTGCCGGCGATCAGGGTGCCGGTTTCCCCGATACTGATATAAATGCCCTCGGGACCGGGGCAAGCGGCGGCAAACTCCTCCGCGCCAATGAACGCGGTGGCGGCAGCATTGCGAACAGGACAGCCGATGACGAAGGAGTAGACCCCTTCCATCACCTTGTCGGTAATGTCGGCGCTGATAGCGAGGCTCTGTGTCAAATACTTGGCCAGTTCCTCCGCAGCAAACTGCTCGGTGGGCATGGGATGTTCGGGCAGCACGATAGCTGTGGGCATATTCTTGTAAAGTTTCATCTTTGTTGGTGCATGGGCACAGACATGCACCCTCCCCCTTTTCGTTTCAGGTTGGTGATGTAAGTTTACAAATATTGTGCCTGTTGATGTCAGTATATCATGCAAAATGCGTAAATTCAATTACACCTATTGCCCCCCGGATTGCATTTATTGTGCTAAATACAAATATAAAACACGGCTGCCTTGTCGGCAGCCGTGTTTTTCGGTTACAGATCAACACCAAGGAACTTTTTGGCCAGAATGCCCACCACAAAGGACAGCACGGCCACGCTGATACTGATCAGCGCCATCTCGCCAAACCGGGAGCCAAACGGCTGATCCTGCGCCACCGAGGTGTAATAGGTAAAGCCGGCAATGATTGCCACCACGATCAGCAGCATGCTGGCCAGGGCGGTCATATAGCTTGTCAGCAGCAGATAGGGCAGCACCAGCAGAATAACCGTGATCAGATAGGCCACACCGGTATAGGAGCAGGACTTCAGCGCGTCGGTACGTCCCTCGCTGCGGGCGGACAAGAACTCGCTGGAGGCCATAGAGAAAGTGGCGGAAATGCCCACGATCAGGCCGGACAGCGCGATCAGCCGAGTGTTCTGCAGGGCAAACGCGAAGCCCGCCAAACTGCCCGTCAGCTCCACCAGCGCATCGTTCAGACCCAGCACCATGCTGCCCACATACTGCAGGCTCTCCTCGTCCAGCATGGCAAGCAGAGCCTGCTCGTGCTCCTCCTCCTGCTGACGGATGCGGACACTCTCCTCCACTTCCTCTGCCAGCATCTCGTACTCGGACTGGGCGTTGCCCTCTCCCCGCTCCATCAGCTTCACCGCAAAGGTGAAGCCAAGCACACGGGCCAGCAGGGTATACCAAAACACCTTGCCGCGCCGGGGCTTCATTTTAATTCCGGTGTACCCCTCCCACACCTGGCAGTGGGCAGCCTCTTCCTCGGCAAGGCGCAGCAGGGTCTGCTTGTTCTTCTCATCCTTGACAAACCCGGCAATCTTTTCATAAATAACACTTTCATTGCTCTCGTTTTGCTGCATCTTTTTGATGACAGCCAGTGCCGTTTCGGAAACGTGCTGATTCATAATAACCTCCCGAAATTACAGATTTTTGATGTAGCAGCGGCGCCGCTTGTGCTGTTCATGCTCAAAGAACTTCCACTGGCTCTGCACCTTGATGTTGGTCTCAAGGGTGGGGCCGGTCTCCACCTTTTTCACGCCCAGCTTGTTGGCCCCCTGCAGAATATGGTCCATGACCACGGCATTCAGGCCTTTGCCCTGCAGCTGCGGGTCAACGGCGATCAGCAGCAGGTCCAGCGTATCATTTTTCTTCAGCGCCTTCAAAACCCCGATCCAGCCAAAGGGGAACAGGCGGCCCCGGCTGCGTTTGAGTGCCTTTGCCATGGAAGGCGCGCACACGCCGAAGGCGACCAGTTCCTCCTTTTCGTCCATCAGCAGACACAGAAGGTCGGGACTGATCAGGGGCAGGAATTTTTTGGCATACTTTTTGATCTGGTCCTCGTTCAGCTCCACCACGCCGTACAAAGGCGCGTAGGCCTTGTTCACCAAATGGAACACCTGCTCAATGTGTTTGGCGGTAATTTGGCTTTTTTTCGTAATGGGTGCCTTGTGATAGGCGCCGCTTTTCAGCACCCGCTGTGCAAGCTTTTGGATCCGAATCCCGGCCTGGCTGTCAACTGCGGGCAGCTCGATCAGGTTCTCCACCCAGTCGGTGTCCTTTTCATATCCCAGCGCGGCCAGATGGTCGTTGTAATAGGAATGATTGTAATAGGTGATGAACATACTGTTCCGATCAAAGCCTTCAACCAGCATACCCTCCCGGTCCATGTCGCAGAAACCAAGGGGACCGTGGACCTGATCGCACCCTTTCTCTTTTGCCCAGCGCTCCACCGCGCCAAACAGCGCGGCGGAAACCTCCGCATCGTCGATAAAGTCCACCTGAGAAAAGCGCATACGCTTCGTCTCCCAGGTCTTATTTGCCTTGTGGCTCAAGATAGCGCCGATGCGACCCACCATTTCCCCGTCACGCAGGGCAATAAAATTCTTAGCCTCACAGTACTGGAAGGCGGGGTTTTTATCCCGGTTCCAGTCCTCAAGATCGTCACCGTAAAACGCGGGGACAAACTGCTCCACGTCCCGGTACAGGACGTTGGGAAAGTCCACGAAACGGCGCAGCATCTCTTTGGTCGTTACTTCCTGAATTACAATCGTGCCTGCGGCGCTTGCGGCCTGCACACAGGTTTGATCTGTCATCATCTCCACCCACTTTATAATGCTGTTTTGCAAATGTTAATAATGTGTGAATTATACATCGTTTTGCAGATAATTTCAATGCTTTTTCGCCATTCTCTTGCCTGTTTCGACAAAGTTAACATGAGAGCCTGAAATTATCACATTTCCTATTTACCTTTGAATGAAAAAGGATTATAATGCCACTTGTATGCGGCCAATATTTGAAATAAAACAGGACAATTTCCGCATACTTCCATTTGTCAAAACAACTGTAAGGAGTGTTTTTAACATGAAGATTTCCCCCCTGCAGATGGCAAGATATCAGTACTCCCCCAAGCTGCCCGGCATCCTGCGCAACGGCATTTCCGAGATTTGCGTAAAGAACGGCGGCGCCACCCAAAGCGTGGCCGATCAGGAGAAGATCGCCGCCCTGTTCCCCAACACCTACGGCAAGAACGAGATCACCTTCCAGAAGGGTCAGAACACTGCCCAGGCCAAGAAGCAGGTCGTGGGCGTCATCCTGTCCGGCGGTCAGGCTCCCGGTGGCCACAACGTGCTGTGCGGCCTGTACGACGGTCTGAAGGCCACCAACCCCGACAACGTGCTGTACGGCTTTAAGGGCGGCCCCAGCGGCCTGATCGAGGATGACTACATCATCTTTGACGATGCCTATATCGACCAGTTCCGCAACACCGGCGGCTTTGACATCATCGGCTCCGGCCGCACCAAGCTGGAGACCGAGGAGCAGTTCGCCATCGTGGCCGACGTGTGCAAGAAGCACGGTATCAACGCCATCGTCATCATCGGCGGCGACGACTCCAACACCAACGCCGCCGTACTGGCCGAGTACTTCGCCGCCCACAACACCGGCGTGCAGGTCATCGGCTGCCCCAAGACCATCGACGGCGACCTGAAGAACGAGGACATCGAGTGCTCCTTCGGCTTCGACACCGCCACCAAGACCTACGCCGAGATCGTGGGCAACATTGAGCGCGATGCCAACTCCGCCAAGAAGTACTGGCACTTTGTCAAGGTCATGGGCCGCTCCGCCTCTCACGTGGCTTAGGAGACCGCCCTGCAGACCCAGCCCAATATCTGCCTGATTGGTGAGGAAGTGGCCGAGAAGAAGATGTCTCTGGCCGAGATCACCGACTATATCGCCGACTCCGTGGCCAACCGCGCCGCCAAGGGTTGGAACTTCGGCGTGGCCATCATCCCCGAGGGTATCGTGGAGTTCGTTCCCGAGTTCTCCATGCTGATCGCCGAGATCAACGAGCTGCTGGCCGGTGAGAACACCGCCAAGTTCAACGCCCTGCCCTCCTGGGCCGACAAGTACGCCTTCATCGAGGCCGGCCTGTCCAAGGAGGCTATGGCCGTCTTCGCCATCGTGCCCGAGAGCATCCAGCAGCAGTTGTTCCTGGAGCGCGACCCCCACGGCAACGTGCAGGTGTCCCTGATCGAGTCCGAAAAGCTGTTCTCCGAGATGGTCAAGACCAATCTGGCCGCCCGCAAGGCCGCCGGCACCTACACCGGCAAATTCTCCCCCATCCACCACTTCCTGGGATACGAGGGCCGCTGCGCCGTCCCCTCCAACTTCGACGCCGACTACTGCTACAGCCTGGGCTACAACGCCTGCATGCTGATCCAGTACGGCTATAACGGCTATCTGTCCAAGGTGTCCAACCTGTCCAAGCCCGCTGAGGAGTGGGTGGCCGGCGGTATGCCCATCACCAAGATGATGAACATCGAGCGCCGCAACGGCAAGGATAAGCCCGTTATCCGCAAGGCTTTGGTGGAGCTGGACGGTGCCCCCTTCCGCTTCTTCGCCGAGCATCGCGCCCAGTGGGCCGAGGAGACCTGCTACGTCTACCCCGGCGCCATCCAGTACTTTGGCCCTGCCGAGGTCTGCGACGTGACCACCCGCACTCTGGCTCTGGAAAAGGCCTGATAAAATCGTATAGACAACGAAGCCGCTGTGAAATTCACAGCGGCTTCGTTTCGTTTTGATCGTTCAGTTCCAGTAATCCGTCTCGTGGGGCAGGCCAATATCCTTTTTGCGGAAGACGATGCCCAACCCGCTTTTCAACTGTTTCTCGTAATCACCCAGTGCACGGATCGCATATTTGCCCAGATAGAGGATGACCGGCATATTGATGATAGTCATACCGCCCATCAGAACGTCCGCGACCCCCCAAAGCAGGTCGGCGCTGAGTCCCGCGCCCACAAAGATGACCAGCGAGGCGATCACGTAGTAAACGTTCCGCACCGCCTTGGCAGGTTCCTTGCCAAGCAGATAGCTGATGGCCTTGTCCACATAAAACAGGTTGCCCAGCAGCGTGGTAAAGGCAAACAGGATCATCGCCACCGTGATGAACACCGGTCCCACCTGACCAAGGGTCCTGCTCAGCGCTTCCTGGACGTAAGCCGCGGCGAAATCACTGCTTGTCGGCGGCGTAACGCCCGAGGTCATGCACATAAACGCGGTGGCACTGCACACCAGCAGGGTATCGATAAACACGGACAGTGTCTGCACCAGGCCCTGCTTGGCCGGGTGGGACACGTCGGCAGAGGCCGATGCATTGGGTGCGGAGCCCACGCCGGCCTCGTTGGAGAACAGACCGCGCTTGATGCCGTACATCACACAGGAACCGCTGAAGCCGCCAAAAATGGCCTTCAAATCAAAGGCACCTGCAAAAATCTGCTTGAAAATGTCGGGCAGCATTCTGAAGTTGATGGCGGTGATCGCAATGGCCACGAGAATATAAATCGCACCCATAATGGGAACCAGGAAACTGGTAACCGAGATAATTCGCTTGCCGCCGCCGATCAGGCAGTAACCCACCAGCACCGCCACCACAAGTCCGATGATCCACGGGGTATAGCTTTCGTTATAAAAGCTGTAGGACGAGAAGGTGGACTGCAGATTGAAGGAGGCCAGCATATTAAAGCCGAAACCATAGGTCAGGATCAGGAATACAGAGAACACGATGGCAAGCCCTTTGCGCTTGGTGGCCGCTTCGATATAGCAGGCCGGGCCGCCGTAGCAGCCATCCTTTCCCCGTCGTTTGTAGATCTGCGCCAGAGTACTCTCCACAAAGGCGGAGGCCGCACCGATGATCGCAATGATCCACATCCAGAACACACTGCCGAAGCCGCCCATACAAAGCGCCGTGGCAACGCCGATGATGTTGCCGGTGCCCACGCGGGACGCGGTGGACACCATCAGCGCCTGGAAGGACGAGACCCCGTTGTTCTCGGTCTTTTCGGTCACCGCTCTGAACTGCTGACCCAGCAGGCGGAACTGGGCGAACCGGGTGCGAACGGTAAAGTAAAGACCGCCCAGCACCAAAAGAATGATCAGCACATAGCTGTACAGCACGTTGTTCAGCTCGTTTACAATCGTTTCGAACATATTGGACCTCCTGCTCCATTACCGGATTTTTGCTATCGTTTCAAGCTGCTTTCTTATCTCAATATTCTGCGGACAAACCTTTTCACAGGCCCCGCATTTCACGCAGTCGGAAGCAAAGCCGGCATCTTTTGGGAACCGGTCTTTCGCCTCGCCACGTGTTATTTTGGCCGCAAGGACCTGATTATAAACGGAAAACAGTTGGGGAATGGGAATATTTTGGGGGCAAACCTCGGTGCAGTAGCCGCAGCCCGTACACGGGATCTGCCGCACTTCACGGATGATCGCGCGGGCACGCTCCACCGCATGGAACTCATCCTCGTTCAGCGGCACGAAAGCCGAAAAGGTATTGATATTATCCTGCATCATATCCGTGCTTCCCATTCCCGAAAGCACCATAAATACCTCCGGGAAGCTTGCGGCAAACCGCAGCGCGTAGGAAGCGTGGCTCTTTCCGGTGCCAAATCGGTCGAACACCGCCGCCGCGCGGTCGGGCAGATTGGCAAGATACCCGCCCCGCACCGGCTCCATCACCAGCACCTTTTTTCCGTGTTTCACCGCCACGTCGTAGCAGGCTTTGCTCTGTACGTTTAGGTCATCATAGTCCAGGTAGTTGAACTGCAGCTGCACCGCCTCGATAAACGGCTGCTCGGTAAGGATCCTGTCCAGAACCTCCGCCGTGTCGTGGAAGGACATGGCAATGTGCCGGATCCTTCCCTGCTCTTTCTGCTTTTTGATGATCGCAAAGGCGTTGCAGCGTTTGAATTTTTCGTAGTAATCCCTCGTCACGGAGTGAAACAGATAAAAGTCGAAGTATTCCACCCCGCATTGGGACAGCTGGTGTTCAAACAGGGGCAGGATGTCCTCTTCCTTTTCAAAATACCAGCAGGACAGCTTGTCCGCCAGTACAAAGTCCTCCCGGTCGTACCGCGCCACCAGGCAGTCCCGGATGGCGGTTTCGCTCTGGCCGTCAATGTAGCCGTGGGCGGTATCAAAATAGTTGAATCCGGCAGCGATGAAGGCATCGATCATGCGGCTGAATTCGCCGTAGTCCACTTTGTTGTCGTCCGTCATTTTAAGACGCATACAGCCAAAGCCAAGCTTTTTCCCTATTTTATCAACCACAAAAACACCCCTCTTATCATACATGCACTCAAAAGAAAAGCTGCTCCCCCTATGGGCAGAGCAGCTTTCTGTCATACTTTCCGATCAAACGCCTCTGCCGCAGAGGATATATGCCCGTCCACAGGAAAGGCAAAGTAACTTATTGCGCTATCAAATTTCGAATATCGCCGCAAAATGTATCAAAGTTCAATTGAGCCGTTTTTCTGTTGACTAAATCAATCAGTTCCTGTGTTTTTCGTTGGAAACAGAACTGCTTTAGAACACAACTATCCCGACATTCCAAATCACAGTGCAGTACAAACTCATCCAACGGATTCTTTTTGTTATCGATATAACTATAAAAGATTTTCAGTGTTTCATCGCTGTGAAATAGACTTAGCAACTCATTGACCTTATCGCATTCATGCCCGTTCAGCGTCAAATCCAAATACCGTTTTAGACATACCAACAGGTCATCTTTGAACCCAATTCTACAATTGAGCATACTGCCCACATATTTTGCAGCATTTTCATAATTCCCCAGCGCAAACTGAACGTGTGCCAGAGAAGCGGAAAAAAAGAATGTTTCCTGTTCCAAAGAAAGCTCCATCATCAGCTTTATGTTGGCAAGAAAACTACTTCTATTACGATGCCCCGCAAACGCTTTCATCTCCGAATTGTGCAGCAAAAAGCCCATAATTTCATCTCGACTGGCCTTGGACGGATCTCGCAACGTTTTCACAGCGTACGGCAAATACCGGTTTTCATCCGCACTCTTTGACAGTCTGTAAATATGTGTTTCACTGTAACCAGGAATAATAATCTGGACCGTAGGAAAGCCCAGTCCCGAAGAATTCCGCACAAAGATGTCGTACCCCTGTTCCTTGAAAAACCGCACGCACTCCTTCAGCAATTCGCGGTTGCCGCTTCCTTTCAGACCCATGCAAGGATTGTATGGGACTTTCGTACTTCCAACGAAGAAATCCGGCAAACGCTTCGACGTACCGTAGATTAATTCAGAATTCAAATTGCTTGCAAATTCTTTTTCGTCCTTACTGTAAAAGAAATCGCTGTAATTCGCAAAAGAATCTATATTCCTGCCTTGGAACGTTTCTGTCAGTGCTCTCGTAAGCGCAATCTCAAAAATAGGGGCAGCACCAAAATGAGTATGATATTTTCCCGTCGCCCGGTCAACATAAACAACACAAAGAACCGGGAATCTATCTCCCAGCGAGCAATCTTTCACCCAAACTTTGTATCCGTGATCGCGTATGTACGTTACAATCCGATATGGAGTTTCATACTGCTTCAGCACCTCTTCCGGAACATCGGGCACGCAAATACTCTCTCTGATGATGCGCAGGCGATAAAAGCGCTCTACAATTTCGCTCAAACCCTGGACAATAGCTTCGGAAACGGAATTTCCTGCCGCACATCCATTTGCAGAATACATCGCCTTTCGCAGTTCCGACGGAAAATAAACTACCTTTCCATCAGTCAGGTTAACAAACGGTGTAACACGAATCTGACCTTCTTCGTCAGCATATTGGCACAAGATTTCCTTTCCGGAAATCTTTTTTCCATTCCATCCCAACAGCCGGTCAGAAACTTTTTGCAAATATCCACTTTCCTCAAGCAGCTGTTCCAGCGAAACAGAAATGTCTTGAGCATCATTTAGCGAGAACGAGCCATCCTTCTGCGAAGACAGTTTTCCCAAAAATCCCAACTGGAGTCGCTCCATCATCTCGCCGTATGCACTTGCAAGCGCCAGTTCACGAGACAACCCCTTGCCTGCAGTCGAGTAGTTTAATTCCTTGATTCTCAGCCGCAGCGCATAACAATACGGCACTTTGGTTTCAACCCAAAGCTCTTCGGCTTCCAATCCGTTGTTCTTTAAGATGTTTCTTATCTTCTCAACCGTATTGCATGGGGAATCATCCTTAAATTCCATGTCAACAAATGCTTCCATCTTCAAAGTCACTCCTAAAAAACATACTGTGCAAAACGGGTGGTCACTTCGTCTCCGACAGATTCCGGTCCACACCCATCATTGACCTTCTCACTATACTCATTATTTTACCCGAACAAGTTTTATTTTTCAACTGTTTTTGTGCTTTCGCTCAAGGGCAAAAACGCCCTAAACGTTTTTTCCCAACGTGGCGTTTGTTGACGTTACTGCTTGTTACAAATTGTAATACGCCAAACGCATGCCGTAGGTATTGCCCTGCAGGGACCGCTCGTACCAACTGCTGTGGCGGAAAATGCCGCCGCACCAGTAGGTGTAGTCATACCACTGACCGCCCATGGCCGGGATGAACTCCTCACCCCAGTTGGGGCCGGAGAAAATATCGTTTCCGTAGGGCGCGCCGGTGGGCAGCCGCTCCGGGAACAGGCCCAGCTCGATCAAAATCTGCGGTGCCTCCTTCAGGCCGTCCGCCAGTCCGATCTCACGGATACAGCCGCCCTTCTTTTTCTCCTGGTCGGAGGTAACGGTCTGGCTGACCACCCATCTGCCGTTGACGTCGCCGTAGAAAGCGTCCTCGTTTCGGTCCGGGAACTTCACATAGTCGAACTTCAGGCTTTCCTTGTTGCCCGGGTTGGTCAGGCTGCCATCGGGCAGGATGGCGCGCCAGCGATCGGAGGTAAAGGACAGGTCACAATCCGGGTTCATGGCATCGGCATCGGGGATAATTTGCAGCTCACCGTTGCAGAACCGGAAGCCGGAAACCCACTCATGCACGTTGCCAACCATATCCGCAATGCCGTCCCGGCGGTAGTTGTGAAACCAGGACAGCGGACCGGCACCCGTCAGCGTGCGCATGGTTCGTCCGTCTTTGTCCACTTCGGCGGCCGGCGCGCAGCTGGTCGCGTCGTCATTAAACTGACCGTAGTTGGTGTTCCCCTCGGGCATGGTGCCGTTTTTCTTGCACCACAGGGCGATGGCACTCCACAGGGACAGCGGCACGATGCCCCAGCCTCTGCCCTTGTCCCGGCAGAAGGACACACTTTCGTCAAAGGTGTACATATTCGCCGGATCCCTGTAGGGCATACTGTAGGCCCGGCCGTCCCTCACATAGCTTACGTACTTGCCGATGGCCACGGTGTCGTGTACTTTTCCGTCCACGATAAAGCCTGGATGGATACGGCTCTCCAGGCCGTTGGACAGATTGGCGGAGTCCATCTTGGGCAGCAGTACCATCACCGACGGCAGCCCGCGGTCGTCCAAAATCACCGTGTTAGTGCCGCCGGACAGGGCCTCCACCGACAGCTTGAAGTCCAGATAATCGTCCGAAGACCGAATCCCCTTATTGAACTCCTTAAAGCGAGCGTAGATGACATCGGCGGCATCCCGGCTCTCGCTTCCGTCCGGGGCGACGAAATCGTACAGGATCCCCTGCTTGGCGCGGCGAACCGCATCGTCCTGGATGAATACGCTTGGCATAGTTTTTCTCCTTTGCAAAATTTTTGCGTGTTGCTACGTTTTTGCGACGCAGCCCAAGGGTTCTTTTGAAAAAAGCAGCTTAAAACCAAGGGTTTCAAGCTGCTTTTTTACAGTACGATATTATTCCCACTCTATGGTCCCGGTGGGCTTGGGCGTCAGGTCATACAGCACGCGGTTGATGCCCTCCACCTCGGCGGTGATGCGGGCGGTGATGCGGTGCAGAACCTCATAGGGGATCTCCTCGATGGTGGCGGTCATGGCGTCCTTGGTGTTGACGGCGCGGATGATGGCGGGCCAACCCTCGTAGCGCATCTCGTTGCGCACGCCCACACTCTTCATGTCGGGCACGGAGATGAAGTACTGCCACACGGACTCGGCCAGGCCGCACTTGTCAAACTCCTCCCGGAGGATGGCATCCGCCTCACGCAGGGCGTGCAGGCGGTCCCGGGTAATAGCGCCAAGGCAGCGCACACCCAGACCGGGACCGGGGAACGGCTGACGGTAGACCATAGCGTGGGGCAGGCCCAGCGCCTCGCCAACCACACGAACCTCATCCTTGAACAGCAGCTTCACCGGCTCCACCAGTTCCATCTCCATCTCGTCGGGCAGACCGCCCACGTTGTGGTGGGACTTGACGGGCTTGCCGCTTTCGGCGGCCTTGATGCTCTCCAGAATATCGGGGTAAATGGTACCCTGGGCCAGGAAGTCGATCCCCTCCAGCTTGGCGGCCTCCTCGTCAAAGACCTTGATGAACTCGCCGCCGATGATCTTGCGTTTCTTTTCCGGATCGGAAACGCCGGCCAGCAGGTTCAGGAAGCGGTCGGTGGCGTCAACATAGATGAGGTTGGCATCCAGCTGCTCGCCAAAGACCTTGATGACGTCTTCGCTCTCGCCCTTACGCATCAGGCCGTGGTTGACGTGGACACAGACCAGCTGCTTGCCAATGGCCTTAATAAGCAGCGCGGCGACCACGGAAGAGTCCACACCGCCGGACAGGGCCAGCAGGACCTTCTTATCGCCCACCTGGGCACGGACAGCGGCCACCTGCTCGGCGATGAAGGCATCGGCCAGCGCGCGGGTGGTGATACGCTGCATGGAGTCGGGACGAACATTATTGGACATAATAGAGTACCCCCTATTCAAAAATTTCATGTAGTCATTATACAACTGTCCATCGCATGACGCAAGAAAAAAATCGACATTCTCCACCCGGTTGCTTCCGTTTTTTTGCACAAAATCTCCCCGGCGCGGTCCGGTCCCCCGCCAAAAGTTTTCCAGCCCATTGACCGGTCAGGACGGTTGGTGTAAAATAACACAAACCTCGTTTGAAAGTGAGGATACGACTATGAATGACAAACTAGTATTTGCCGCGGACATTGGCGGCACCACTGTAAAGCTGGGCCTGTTCCGTGCCGACGGCGCTCTGCTGGACAAGTGGGAGATCCCCACCCGCACCGAACAGGACGGCAAATATATTCTGCCCGACGTCGCCGCTTCCATCCGTGAGAAAATGACCCGTGAGGCCATTGCCCCCGAGCAGGTGTCGGGCATCGGTATCGGTATTCCCGGCCCGGTGGACGAAAACTGCGTGGCCATCCACGGCTGTGACAACCTGGGTTGGGGCCGCGTGCCGGTGAAGGGTGACATGAACGCCCTGCTGCCCGAAGTTCCCAACGTGGTAGTGGGCAACGATGCCAACGTGGCCGCTCTGGGCGAAGCGTGGCTGGGCAGTGGCAAGGGCTACCGCAACTCCGTACTGTTCACCCTGGGCACCGGCGTGGGCGGCGGCGTTATCATCGACGGACGTATCGTCCCCGGCCGCAACGGCGCTGCCGGTGAGCTGGGACATATGCTGGTCAACCCCAACGAAACCATCCCCTGCGGCTGCGGCAAATGCGGCTGTCTGGAGCAGTACGCCTCCGCCACCGGCATGGCCCGGCTGGCGCGTGAAGCTTTGGTCGCCTGCGACACGCCCTCTCCCCTGCGTGAGCTTGACAAAATCACCGCCAAGGACGTGTGCGACCACGCCCGAAACGGCGACGGCCTTGCAAATGAGATTTTGGACCGTTTCGCCGACTATCTGGCCCGGGGCATGAGTTTCGCCTCCTGCACCGTGGATCCGGAGGTCATTATGGTGGGCGGCGGTGTCAGCCGCGCCGGCGACACCCTGCTGAACCCCGTACGCCGCTACTTCCGCAAGTACGCCTACCACCCCTGCGTGGACACCCCCATCGCAGCCGCCAAGTTGGGCAACGATGCGGGTATCTACGGCTGCGCCGCCATGGTGCTGGGCATTTGATTTGAAGCAAAAAGGACCTCTTCCGCGTGGAAGAGGTCCTTTTCTTATTCAATTTTCTGTACAGTAGTTTTGCTGTACACCCGCTCAATATCAGCCTTTTGAGGCGGTAACGTCCCCTCCGTCATGCACGCTGCCGAGCCAAAGGCCACCGCCAGGCGCAGACATTCGGCAGCATCCCCTCCCCTCCCCGCCGCAGCGAGGAAACCGGCCACGGAGCTGTCCCCGGCGCCGATGGTGGAGCGCACCTGCACCTGCGGAATCTCCGCCCGGAACAGTCCCGCGTCACAGGCCAGCACGGCCCCAAGACCGCCCATGCTGACCATCACGTTGGCAATGCCCTGTCGGTGCAAAGTTTCCGCCCCTTGAGCGGCCTGCTCGATGGACTCCACATTCTTACCCAGATAAGCGGAGATCTCTTCCTGATTGGGTTTGATGAGCCAGGGTCTGACCTCCAGCAAATCGTCGTAACCAAACGAACGAGAATCCACCACCACTTTGGTGCCGCAATGGGCGGCGCGCCGCAGGAATCCTATTACCTCGGACAACGCCATCCCCTCCGGCACGCGGCCGGTCATGGTCAGGGCGGTACCCTCTCCCAGCTTGCTCTCCAACAGGCTGGTCACCCGGCTCAGCACATCGCTATCCACAGTAAAGCCGGGAAAACTGATGCGGGTTTCCTTTCCATCCGGAGTGTGGACGGTGATGTTCTCGCGAATGCGGCCGGGGACGGTGACCACCTCGGCGCACACGCCGTCGGCGGACAAACTGCGCAGAAAGCTGTCTGCATTTTCCTCACCCAACAGGAGCCCCGCTGTGTTGGGACAACCATCGGCCAGTAGGGCCCGTGAGATGTTCACGCCCTTGCCCCCGGCCTGACACAGATCCATTTGGACCAGATTTTCATGGTTTAGCACCAGTTCGCCGCTGCAGTGCATATCGAAGGCGGGACTCAGGGTCAGGGTGATGATGTTCATCCGTTCTCGTAGCCGTTGGGGTTGTTCTTCTGCCAGCGCCAGGTGTCGCCGCACATATCCTCCAGGCTCAGCCCGGCCTTCCAGCCAAGCTGTTCGGCACTCTTGGCGGGGTCGGCGTAGCAGGTAGCCAAATCGCCGGGACGGCGGGGGGCGATGACGTAGGGCACCTTGACCCCGCTGGCGGACTCGAAGGCGTGTACCATGTCCAGCACGCTGTAGCCGTTGCCGGTGCCCAAATTGAACACCGCCTCGCCCTTGTGCTCGGCCAAATAGTCAATGGCGGCCACGTGACCCTTGGCAAGATCGACCACGTGGATGTAGTCGCGCACGCCGGTGCCGTCGGGAGTGGGATAGTCGTTGCCAAAGATGTTCAAATGCTCCCGCTTACCAACGGCAGTCTGGGAGATGTAGGGCATCAGGTTGTTGGGAATGCCGTTGGGATGCTCGCCGATAGTGCCGGAAGCGTGGGCACCCACGGGGTTGAAGTAGCGCAGCAGAACCACGCTCCAGCGCTCGTCCGCCTTGGCGATGTCACGCAAAATCTGCTCGCACATATATTTCGTCCAGCCGTAGGGGTTGGTGCAATTGCCGGTCTTGCTGTTCTCCCGCAGGGGCATCTCGTTGTCCCCGGAATAGACGGTGGCGGAAGAGGAGAACACGATGCTGCGCACGTTCCACTTGTCCATGACGCTGCACAGGGTCATGGTGGAGTTGAGGTTGTTATCATAGTACTTCAGGGGGATGGCCACGGACTCACCCACCGCTTTCAGACCGGCGAAGTGGATGACGCAGTCGATGGCGTGCTTGGCGAAAATGCTGTCCAGTACCGCCGCATCCCGAACGTCGCCCTCATAGAAGGTCACGGGCTTGCCGGTGATCTTCTCCACCCGCTTCAGGCTCTCGGGGTTGGAGTTGCACAGGTTGTCGATGACGATGGGGGTGTGGCCCTTTTCGATCAGTTCCACACAGGTATGGCTGCCGATATAGCCGGCGCCGCCGGTAACTAAAACGTTCATTTGCTAAACTCCTTTACAATGTCATTCATTTGCTGCCACTTGGCCTCCATATCGGCCACCAGCTTGAACTGGGTGCGGGCGCGATCCAAATTCTGCCCTTCATAGTGGGTGGAGAAGTAGATATCGCCATCCAGATAGTCGGCCAGGAAGCGCACGCCGCACTCCAAAGTCATCAGCTTTGCACCCACGGGCAGCATCTGCCGCTCCAGTTCGGTCAGGCCGGGACAAGCGGTAAGAAATCCCTCGGTATAGGTGCGGAACAGGTCCAAGCTCATCTCCACTTTAGAAAGATCCGTTTCATCTTCGGCAGCGGTGGAGGCACCAAATCGGATGGAGTCACCATAGTCGTATACACTCAAACCGGGCATGACGGTATCAAGGTCAATGACACACAGCGCCTTGCGGGTCTTGGCATCCAGCATGACGTTGTTCATCTTGGTATCATTGTGGGTCACACGCAGGGGCAGCTTGCCCTGTGCCAGCAGATCCACCAGCGTGGCCGCCTCTTCCTCCCGGGCCAGGGCGAACTCGATCTCCGCCTGCACGCAGGCCGCACGCCCCATGGGGTCAGACTCCACCGACCGGCGGAATGCACGGTAGCGGTCGGGGGTGTCGTGGAAGTGCGGGATGGTCTCAGTCAGGGTGTGAGCCGGGAAATCCTGCAGCAGCTGCTGAAACCGACCAAAGGCCACGGCACTCTCGTAGAAGTCCGCCGTGGTTTCCGGAAGCTGCAGGCAGATGGAGTCCTCCACGTAGCGGCTCATCCGCCAGAACTCCCGCTGCTCATAGTACAGGTAGGGTTTGCCATCCCGGGTCCTGACCAGCTGCATGACTTCACGAGGGTCGTCCACCCGTTCCAGCAGATACTCCGTCACGGCGGCGATGTTGTTCATCAGACCGTCCATGTCCTTGAACACCATGTTGTTCACCTGCTGGAGGATAAACCGGTCCCCGGGCTCGGTGACCACCAGATAGGTCTTATTGATATGTCCGTGGCCAAAGGGTTCGCAGCTGACCACCTCGTCGGTCAGCGCAAAGTGGGCCAAAATGGGTGCGAGCTGTTCCTTCACGGAAAACAGCCCCCTTTCCTTTTTCTGTTTCTAATATTTTATCACGATGCCACAGAAAAGGAAAGTATAACTTTGGCTCGGAAACGTTCAACTTTGGGTCTGCGTGGTCCTTTTTCGCAATTTGCCCTTGCACCGGGACCAAAAACGCGATAGTATAGAGGCAACGAAACTAATTTGGAGGGATAGATATGCAGACTCCTACTCTTGTTATCATGGCCGCCGGTATGGGCAGCCGCTTTGGCGGTATGAAGCAAATGACCCCCGTTGACCCCCAGGGTCACTTCATCATGGACTACTCCATTTTTGATGCCCTGCGCGCCGGCTTCGGAAAGGTCGTATGCGTCATCAAGGAAGAAATGCGCGAGGATTTCGAGGCGCTGGTGGGTCAGCGCGTGCGCTCCAAGACCGAGCTGGTCTACGCCTATCAGAGTCTGGACCGCATCCCCGACGGCTTCTCCATTCCCGAGGGCCGCGTTAAGCCCTGGGGCACCGCGCACGCCGTGCTGTGCGCCGCCGACGTGATCGACGGCCCCTTCGCCGTGATCAACGCCGATGACTTCTACGGTTACGAGGCGTTCCGCGCCATGGCCGACTTCCTCAAACAGGACCGCCCCGCCGGTCAGCAGGCCATGGTGGGCTACGCGCTGGAGAACACCCTGACCGAGAACGGTTCCGTTTCCCGCGGCGTGTGCGAAGTGGATGCCCACGGCTTCCTCACCGGGGTGACCGAGCGCACCACCATCGAAAAGCGCCCCGGCGGCGCCGCCTATACCGAGGACGGCGGCAGCACCTGGACCGACCTGCCCAACGACACTGTGGTTTCCATGAATATGTGGGGCTTCCAGCGTTCCGTGCTTGACCTGATGGGCGAGATGTTCCGGGAGTTCCTGACCAACACTGTCCCCACCAATCCCATGAAGGCCGAGTACTACCTGCCCCTGATCCCCAGCCGCATGATCGCCAACGGCACCGGCTCTGTGGAGGTACTGACCACCGCCGCCAAGTGGTACGGCGTAACTTACAAAGAAGATCTGCAGGGCGTTGTGGATGCCATTGCCGCCATGAAGGCCGCCGGCTCCTACCCCAACAACCTGTGGGCGTAATCCCATAACGCAAAACCCGGTCCGGCAGACTGCCGGACCGGGTTTTATTTTTTTCAATCCACGCCGGGGATGCGGATAATACCCACTGGGCATTCCTTCAGGCACAGCTGACAGCCGACACAGCGCGTCTGGTCAATGACCGCCAGGCTGCCATCCATGACGATAGCATCCTTGGCACAGACCTTGGTGCACTTCATGCAGCCGATACAGCCGGCGGAGCAGACCTTGCGAGTGTCCGCACCCTTGTCCTTGCTGCTGCACAGCACCACCGGCTTGCGCCGATGCTCCGGCACCAGCCGGATCACGTCGTTGGGGCACGCCCCGACACACAGGCCGCAGCCAACGCACTTGCTGCGGTCCACCCTGGCGATCCCCCGTTCCACGGCGATGGCGCCGAAGGGACAGACTGCGGCGCAGTCCCCGTACCCCAGACAGCCGTGAGTACACGCGCCGTCGCCACCGTACAGGCCCTTGACCGCCGCACAGCGGCTCAACCCCTGATACTCAAATCGTTTTGGTGTATGTTCGCAGTCGCCGGAGCAGGCGACCACCGCTTTTACGCAGCCGGTCTCTCCCGCTTCCACGCCCATGATGGCGGCCACTGCCGCGGCGCAGGCACTGCCGCCGGGAGTACACTTGTCGACCGGGGCGCCGCCCTCCACGACGGCCCGGGCGTAGTCGGAACAGCCGGCGTAGCCGCAGGCACCGCAGTTGACCCCTGCCAGCACGGCATTAATCTGCTCCACCCGCTCGTCCACAGGTACGTGCATCACCACGGAAGCCGCCACCAAAACGATCGCGCCGATCACACCGATGACGGTCACCACCAAAACGGCAGACAAAATCGGATTCACGTCAACACCCCTCCCGGTCAGCCGAAGATGGATTCCACGATGCCGCCAAAGCCCATAAAGGACAGGGACACCATGGCCGCGGACACCAGCGTGATGGGCAGTCCCTCAAAGCACTTGGGAGGCGTGGCCTCCTCTACCCTGCGGCGCACGCCGGAAAACAGCACCATGGCCACAAGGAACCCGATACCGGCTCCGGCGGCACAGACGATGCTCTCAATAAAGTTATACCCCTCGTCCAGATTGAGGATGGTCACACCCAAAATGGTGCAGTTGGTTGTGATCAGGGGCAGGTACACGCCCAGAGCGCGGTACAGGGTGGGCACAAACTTTTTCAGCACGTTTTCCAGCAGTTGCACCAAAATTGCGATGATCAGGATAAACACGATGGTCTGCAGGTATTCCAGCCCATTCGGCGCCAAAATCATGGTGTGGATGGGCCAGGTGACCGCCGACGCCAGCACCATGACGAAGGTGACAGCCAAAGACATACCTACCGCGCTGTCCAGCTTCTTGGACACGCCCAAAAACGGGCAGATACCCAAAAACTTGGCCAGCACGTAGTTGTCCACCAAAATCATGGTGAAGAAAATACTTGCCAGCTTGACAACCATCAGTCGTTGCCCTCCTCCGCCGGGGCGGTTTTTTTACGCGCGGTCAGCCAGGCGGCCCCCGCCATCAGCACGCCGAACACGAAGAACCCGCCGGGGGCGCTGGTCATCAGGGTGAAAGGATCCAGCGAGGCGGGCAGCACCTGAATGGCAAACCCCTCCGGCAGGAAGGGCAGCAGACCGTCCAGCCCCGCCAACCAGGTCCCCGCACCCAAAATTTCCCGGATGCTGCCCATAATGGTCAGGGTCAGGGTAAAGCCGATGCCCATGCCGATGCCGTCCAGAGCGGAGTCCAGCACGGCGTGCTTGGAGGCAAACATCTCCGCACGGCCCAAAATGATGCAGTTGACTACGATCAGGGGCAGATATACGCCCAACGCCTCGTCCAGACTGGGCACAAATGCCTTAACCAGCATCTGCACCACGGATACGAATCCGGCGATGATCGTGATGTAACAGGGAATACGCACCTGCCCGGGAATTATCTTACGCAGGGCGGAGATCACAACGTTGGAACACAGCAGCACGAACGTCGCCGCAAGACCCATGCCGATACCGTTGGCCGCCATGGTCGTCACAGCCAGCGTGGGACAAGTCCCCAGCACAAGCCGGAGCACGGGGTTCTCGTCGAGAATGCCGTTGGCCAGCACTCCCAGTTTCGTTTTTTCACTCATCTTGTTCCTCTTCCTTTCAATCGCCAATCGACTGAACTGCGCGATAGCCCTTCACCGCAGCATTGACCGCCTCCAGCAGTGCCCGGCTGGACTTGGTGGCACCGGTCACGGCATCCACATCTTCATTCAATACCAGCTCCCGGGCGGGCAGGCCTTCGTATTGGGCCCAGTATGCGGAATTGGCGGCAACCTTGCTGCCGATCCCCTTGGTTTCACTCTGCTCGGCAACCTTGATGCGTTTGATCGTTCCATCGGCAGAAAAGGCCACCATAACGGTCATGTCTCCGCCGTACCCTTTTGCTTTGGCTGTTACCACAACCCCTGCACCGTTTTCCGCCACACAGATGTCGCTGACCTGCTCCACACCGTAACCGAGCATACGCTTAAAGCCCTTGGCCTCGGGCAGCAGCTCCAGCCGCGCCGCTTCCTGTTCCCGGCGGGCAGCCTCTTCAATAATGGGTCCGGTCACACTGTGCGCAACCGCCAAAGATCCGGAAACTGCAGTGCAGACCAGCACCAGCACCAGCACAGGCTTAAACAGGCGGTTCCATTTGCTCATGCTCCGGCACCTCCCCGCTTGACCTTCGCGATCCCGAGCCGCGCCTGACGGGTATGCTCCTCGATATAGGGCACCAGCAGGTTCATCAGCAAAATGGCAAAGGACACGCCCTCGGGGACCGTGCCAAAGAACCGGATGGCGCAGGTGATGACGCCCAAGCCGATGCCAAATACCAGCCTGCCCTTACGGGTGGTAGGCGAGGTAACGTAGTCGGTAGCCATGAAGAACGAACCCAGCAGCAAGCCGCCGCCCAGCAACTGGCACACAGGGTCAACTCCCACCGCAGCGGACAGGACAAACACCGTGCCAAGATAGGTGACCGGGATAATGGGGCTGATGACTTTGGTTGCAATCAGGTAAATGCCGCCGGCCAAAATGGTCAGAGCACAGGTCTCTCCCAGTACGCCGCCGTGGGTGCCCAGCAGCAGAGCTCTGTACGCTTCGGAGGTCAGGTCCGCCGACATGGGCGTCGCCGCAGACAGAGCATCCACTCCGCTTTCCGGGAACGGACAGTCTGCCATGCGGCCCGCAAAGCCAACGGAAAGGGCGATTCGGGCCACGATGGCGGGATTTGCAACGTTGTGACCCAGGCCGCCAAACAGCTGCTTGACGACCACAATGGCAATAAACGCACCCACTACCGCTATCCACCAGGGCAGCGTCGCGGGCAGATTAAACGCCAGCAGCATTCCGGTGACCACGGCGGAAAAATCGTCCACGCAGACTTCCTTTTTCATCAGCCTGCACCAGCCGTATTCAAAAAGAACACAGGCCAGCACGGTAAGCGCGGTCAGCATCAGCGCCCGCAGTCCAAAAATGACGGTAGCGGCCGCAAGGGTCGGCAGCAGTGCGATGCATACTCGCTGCATGATCTTCTGGGTGGTATCCGCACCGGTAATATGAGGGGCGGCGGTGACGATCAGTTTGTCCGACATCACTTCTTCCCTCCGTTCTTCATCAGCAGCTTGGCCAAGGCGATATTCTGTGCCAACGGGCGCTTGGCCGGGCATACGAACGTACAGGTGCCGCAGCTCATGCAAAGGTCCGCGTTAAGGCGGGCCAGCAAGGCGGTGTCCCGCTTAAGATAGGCGGCCACGATCTCCTTTGAGGACAAACCCAACGGGCAGGCATTGGCGCAGCGGCCGCAGTGAATGCAGTTGGTGGTCTTTGCCGGCTGCACCGCCCCGCGGGACAGGGCAAGAATCGCGTTGTTATTCTTCAGCACGGGCTGGTCAAGGTCCGCCACGCAGATGCCCATCATGGGTCCGCCGTACAGCACCTTGCCGGGTTTCTCGGTCAACCCGCCGCAAAATTCCAGCAACTCCCGGATGGGGGTCCCGATGATAACTTCTACATTGCCGGGCCGCTTTACAATATCACCATCAACGGTCAGCCGCTTGGTAATCAAGGGCATACCGGTTTTCAGGTGCTTCCCGATAAAGGCCACCGACGTGACGTTCAGCACGATCACCCCCACATCGGACGGCAATCCGGGGAACGGCACCTCCCTGCCGGTACAGGTTTCGACCAACACCTTCTCCGCACCCTGAGGATAGGTTTCGGGCAGACACTTGACCTCTACCGGCATATCGGCCGCGGCCGCGGTCAGCTTGTCAATTTCTTCCGGTTTGTTCCCCTCGATGCCGATCACGCATCGCGGAATGTCCAAATACCGCATCACGGCACGGATACCGTCCAAAATGAAGTCGGTATCCTCCTGCATACAGCGGTTGTCCGAGGTTATGTACGGCTCACATTCGGCGCCGTTAATGACCAGCGTGTCGATTTCGTCCAAATTCTTGGGCGCAAGCTTGATGGCCGCGGGAAACCCGGCTCCGCCAAGTCCCACAAGGCCGCTACTGCGCACCGCCTGCTGAAATGAGGGCAAATCGACAACCACAGGTGGCCTGACATCGGGAGAAATCGTCTGGTTCCCATCCGGAACGATAACCACAGCGGACTGTCCTGCCCCATTCGGTGCGGTTAGGGTGGTCAACCCTTCCACGACACCGGAAACACCGGAATGGATATCCGCAGAAACAAAGCCGTTTGCCCTGCCGACCACGGACCCCACGTATACCCGGTCGCCCTTGGCTACCACGGGGGTGGCGGGCGCACCGATATGCTGTCCCATGGGCAGTACGATCTTGCTCGGCAGCGGCATAACAACCGTTTCCATTTGGGCGGTATTCTTGTTGTGGGGAACATCGGCCCCCAAAGCAGCGCGTCGGAACGGATTTCTCACCGGGTTGGCCACCTCCTTTTCAGCTAAAGTATATGTCCTATATTTTCGCAAATTCAATAGCTAATTTTGGGTTTCACATTGCAGTTATTGTTCAGATTGAGTGCATGTCCACCGGTTCAGATTGGAAAAAGCGGCGCACGAAGGCGCCGCTTTTCCGGTCAATCAGCAGCCGCAGACGTTCCCGCAACCGCCATTGCAGCCACAGCCGTTGCCGCAGCCGTTGCCGCCGCAGCAGCAGAACAGGATGATGATCAGAATGATGATCCACAAGCAGCCGCCACCGCCAAAACCGTTATTGCAGCACCCCATATGAGTACCTCCTAAACAAAAGATGATTTGAGAACGCCTGTGCGTTTCTCACTCCATCTTATGTCCGAACGGTGAACGGGTGCGTGTGTTTACAGATATTTTTCCGCAAAGGCCGCCACAATGGCAGCCACCTCACCTCTGCCGGGATAATCGTTGGGCCGCAGTTCGCTGATGATCTGTGTTGCCACTGCCCAGCTCATTGCATCCTCTCCCCAGCCCTCGGTGCGAAGGATCTCGATACCGTCGTAGTCGCTCAGGTCTGTCCGTTCGGTCAGTTCCGCTTTGAGATAGGATTTTCCGAAGTTGTAAAGGAACTGCACCACTTCCCGCCGGGTCATCGTGTTAAGGGGCCGGAACGCGCCGTCACCATAGCCGGCACCGATTCCCTGCTGGCCCGCCCAACGCACGTAGCTTTCGTACCACTCACCCTCGGCGACGTCCGGGAAGGTGACCGTAGCCGAAAAGCGTTCCTCGTCCGGGTCACCTGCCAAATGGAACAAAACGGTCATCATCATGGCGCGGTCCAGCTTCACCTCCGGCGCAAAGACGGAGCCGTCACCGGTCCCGGCAAACAGACCCATGGCGTATGCGCGATTGACTGCATCGCGGTACCACTGATCAATGGTAATGTCGGTAAAGGGCGTTGCTTCCTGTCCGCTGCGCGCAACAAGGTAATCACCCTCCACCGCTACACGCGCCGCATCCGACTCTACCAGCAGCAGCGCCGTGGTATCCTCCGCAACCAGATAACGGTGTCCCGGAATCAGCACAGTGTTGGATTGCACCGTCTGCCCCGTTGTCACATCCACCACGGTCCCCTCGTGCGTCAGCCGCAGTGTGCCGGCCTCCACCAGGATGCCGCTTCCGCTTTCCAACGTCAATTCGTCATACACGGCATAAACATTCCGCTGGTATCGGTCACTGTGACCACCGGAATCCCCTGCGCCCACGGCGGCAAGGTATTCCTCCGCCAGCCGATCCAGCGCCTGTACAGACTCCTGATACACCTCATCCAGGGCCGGAGTCACCTTCTCGTAACCGTCCTCCACTGCTTTGGAGATAAAAAACTGTTCCAGATAGCTCAGGGAAATCAGGCTGTCTCCCTCACCGAGGCCGGCGGCAATAACGGTTCCGGCAAGCAGTGCCGCACACAACGCGCCGATCACCACCGTTTTCGTTCGTTTACTCATTTTCATTCTCCCGTTCCTCTTCGTAGATCGGCTCACCGATCATATAGCTCAAAGCAAGCAAGCTGTCCGAAAAGTGCACGTTCTCCACGATCACATCCGGCTTATCCAGTTTCAACTCCACATTGGCAAAGTTCCAAATGCCTTTCACGCCGCCGTCAGCCAGCTTTTGTGCCATCTCAGCCGCAAAGGCGCGAGGCACGGTCAGCACACCTACATCCACCCGGTACGTCTGCAGATACTCCTCCAGCTCATCCACGTGGTAAACCTGTACCGAACCGATCTTTGTCCCAACCAGACTGTCATCCACGTCAAAGGCAGCCGTTACGCTAAAGCCGTTGTTGCCAAATTTGAAATTCTGCATCAGGGCGTGGCCCAAATTGCCCACACCCAGGATCACCGCAGTATTGCCGCGGTTGATCCCTAAAATATCACCGATTTCCTCCCGCAGTTTTTCCACGTTGTAACCGTAGCCCTGCTGACCGAATCCGCCAAAGCAAAACAGATCCTGCCGGATCTGTGAGGCTGTAAGTCCCATGTCCTTGGCCAGCGCACCGGAAGAAATCCGCACCACACCCCGCTGACGCAATTCAGACAGTTTGCGGTAATATCGGGGCAGCCGTCGAATAACCGCAACAGAGACCTTTGTTCCGGCTTTTTTCATATTTTTGCCCCACCTTTCCCTGGATTTTTTCTACATTTTACACCCGGCCAATACACTTGTCAATTTTTTTAACAATCTTTTTAATTGTTAGTTTTTTCACAAAAACAGGCCGCTTTTCCTCTGACAAAAGCGGCCGTTTTTTACATGAGTTTCAGCATCTCTCTGCGCATACGCGCAATGATTCGTTTTTCCAGTCTTGAGATATAGGATTGTGAAATTCCCAGCTCGTCGGCCACCTCTTTCTGTGTGCGCTCCGGTTTCCCACACAAACCAAATCGGCTCGTTACGATGTACCGTTCCCGTTCATCCAGCTTCTCCAGCGCCTGACGCAGCAATTGGCGATCCACGTCCGCCTCAATGGGACGCATCACAAGATCGCTTTCCGTCCCCAAAACATCAGACAGCAGCAATTCGTTTCCGTCCCAATCCGTATTTAACGGCTCGTCTATGGAAAGTTCCGCCTTTTGCCCTGCCGTCTTACGCAAATACATCAGGATCTCATTTTCAATGCATTTGCTGGAGTACGTTGCTAATTTTATACTTTTTTCGGGGTTGTATGTATCAACCGCCTTGATCAGACCAATGGTGCCAATGGAGATCAAATCTTCCAAATTAACACCCGTATTATCAAACCGGCGGGCTATATACACCACCAGACGCAAATTGTGCTCGATCAACCGGTTTTTCGCACCTCTGTCCCCCGCAGCCATAGCGGCAATGGCCTGCATTTCCTCCTCACGCGAAAGCGGTGCCGGCAGCGTATAACTGCCTCCCACATACATCACTTCATCCAATCTGCCCAGCCTGGCAGCGATCCGCAGCCACCACGACCGCAGCCGCAACATCAAATCCATGTGCCCGAAACTCCTTTTCTTTCCCATATGTTTTTCCCCCTACACCACGTCGGCCACCAGCCCTCGCCATCCCCCGGACGGCGACACCGGGGTCGGCGAAAGAGCTAACTGTACGCCCGGGTGAACCTTCCCGCCCACCAGCACGCACTCCGGACGCAGCGTAACCAGCATTCCGCACTCCACACCGACAGCCCGATACGGCATCAATCCGCATCTTCCGCGCCACCAGCCTGCGTTCAGCCGCTGCACTGCCCTGACCGGATCCGCCAGTTCCTGTCTCCGAGGCCCGTTTTCCCTCTCAAAGAGCGGTACCAGCACATCCCAATCCGCCACAATGATCCCATGTCCGGAAACCGGATCGGTCAACGTATTGCCCGTGTCATGTAACGCTGTAAAGGAAATTGACCTTTCATTTCCTCTTACTTCAACGGTTACAACCTCCCCTTGGGATATACTGTGCTTGCCGGTTTTTCTTAAAAAGAACGTTATCCCCACGTAGCAAATCGCCGCCGTCAGCAAAACGATCTTGATGTCCGGCCCCGAAAATAACACGCCTCTTGCCGAATACAGTCCCCGCCCCCCTAGCAGGGCGATTGCCAAAACGCCTCCTCCAAATGCACAGGACAGCGCAAAAAAGATAACGATTTGTCTCATCAGCCGCCGACTGGCTCCCAATCCGATCAGTACCATCAGCACCGCAGCGCTCACTTTGTATATCACGCCGGACAGAAACCCCATCCCCGGCAAAAAAACGGTCGCGGCATACCCGCCGCCCAACAGTGCCGCCAGTATCATGCGCAAACGGTGCAGCGGTTCCCCTGCAACGCGTGCCGAAGCAAGCAGCAGCAAATAGTCCATCGTTGTATTCAGCACAAAGAGACTGTCCAAATACACCACCTGCATAAACCGCCCTCCTCTCCTGCACATCGACCATGTCCCATTATAGTAAGCTGACATCACCGAAAAGGTCGCAACCCGCCTGCTAAAAAACTTTTCTCGCCCGCATATCCCGCATTCAAAGAAAAGAGCCTCGCGCACAGGCGTAAGGCTCTTTTCCTTTTCACATTCTTATATTCCACGATTCAGTGTCTTTCGAAGGCCGATTTCTCCGGCCAGGGCTTGATCGATCACGCGGATAAATTTCTCCCGATCCTCCGGCAGTCCGCCTTTCAGGGGCAGGTAGTTGGAGGCGTGGTTGCTGGTAAAATGCAGCGGGTCCACATTCAGATACTCCACCAAAAGCCGGCATTCCCTCAGGATCTGTTCCGGCGTGCACACCCGAAACCGCCCGGCCAACACATCGTCCCCCAACGGAGTCCCGGATGCCGGTGCAAAGGTCATCGCCGAAAGGTGCCGGGGACGCATCTCGTTGATGATATTCGCGCAGGACAGCACGTGTTCCTGCCAATCCCCGCCCTGTCCGGTCAGACCCAAAATCACGATGGCCCATAAATCCATCCCGGCCCGGACCAGGTTTTGTCCGGCCTGCAGCATTTGTGATGCCGTGCAGCCTTTTCGAATCGCAGCCAGCACCGCGTCGCTGCCGCTTTCTACCCCCAAATACGCCCGGGTCAGGCCCGCCTGCCGCAATTCGGTCAGTTCAGACACCGATTTGGCAAGCGTACTGTTCGGACCGGCATAGGTGGTAACTTTCTGCAGTTTTGGGAAATTATGATACAGCTTCTCCAAGATTTTCAGCAGCTGTTTCGTGGGCATTACGATGGCATCGCCGTCCATAAGAAACACCCGCTCCACAGCGGGACCATAGTAGTCCAGCGCCATGTCAATGTCTTCCAAAATCTCTTCCAGCGGCCGGAGCCGAAACTTCTTTTCCTTGTACATGGCACAGAAGGTACACTTGTTGTGGGAACAGCCGATGGTGCATTGCAGCAGATAGCTGCGCCACTCTCCCGGCGGCCGGTAGATCAGGTCGCTGTCGTATCTCATCTTACTCGCCCACCGGCTCGGCAGGCAGCCACTTTTTTATACTCTTCTCCGCCTTGCTGCGGGGCAGCATCAATTCATGCCCACATCCCTCACACCGCAGCTTAAAGTCCATCCCCACACGCAGTACCAACCATCTCCGATTCCCGCAGGGATGCTCTTTCTTCAGTTCCAGCGTGTCTCCTACATGGATATCCATCGCACGTCCCTCCCGATCATTCGTATAGCACCATTATAATTTCCGCCATGGTCCCTGTCAATTATCCTTCCACCGGATTTCAGTCCCCAACTTTTCGAAAATATCTTGCAGTTGCGTTTTCACAGGTTTATAATAATATGTTGTGTCGATTGCGAAAGGAGTTAGCTATGAATCGTCTGTTTCGTCGCGCAGGAGCCCTCGTTTTGGTCCTGTGCACTTTAATTGCTCCGGCCCGTGCCCTGACCGTCCATCAGGCCATCACGTTGTTGGAAGAGCGGTATATCGACCAGCTTCCTCCCGCCGCCTATCAGGCCGAAACCATGGACGAGCTGATCGCCGCCCTGGGCGATCCGTACACCTCCTATCTCACCGGTGATGCGTATCAGGCCTTTCTCGGTACTTTTAACGATCAAAAGACCGTGGGCATCGGCGTTTCCATCCGCGCCCATGAACAGGGTGTTCTGATCTCTTCCATTGTAGAAAACACCCCCGCCGCCCAGGCAGGACTTGTGGCCGGCGATGTGATTTTGTCCGCGGACGGCACCCCCATCACCGACATGGACCACGCCGTTACCCTGCTGACCGGCGAAGAGGGCAGCAGCGTTGTGGTCCGCGTACTGCATCAGGACGGCACGCAGGAAGACATCACCCTGACGCGCCACACATTCACCGTCAACACCACGGCGGTTTTTTCCCTGTCGGAGGACGGAAACGCCGGCGTTATCAACTGCACCGGCTTCGGCGACAAAACGGCCAGTCATATCCACTCTGCCGTGAGTGAGAACGACGAATCCGTCAACGCCTGGATCGTGGACGTGCGCAGCAACCCCGGCGGCTCCAGTTCCACGGCTGCCGGCAGCGTAGGCGTTTTTGCCGGCGGCGGCATCATGCTCTATTTCCGTGATGCTCAAGACAATTACACCTACACCTTTACCCATCCCAATTTGACCCCCTCCACGGAAAAGCCGGCCATTATTCTCACCAGTCCTCACTCCGCCAGCGGCGCGGAACTGTTTGCCGCAGCCATGCGCGACCACGGCACCGGCATCTCCATTGGTCAGCGCACCTTTGGAAAGGGCATCGCGCAGATCGTGCTGTCCGAGTCCACCCACCCGGAGCTGTTTCAGCAGGACGCTTTGAAGCTGACCGCTTACCGCTTCTTCTCCCCTGCCGGAACCACACCGGATCAGGGCGGCGTGCTGCCCACTCTGTTAATGGATGCGCAGTATGTCCCCGCCGCGGCCTTGCTGCTGTGTTCCCCTCAGCCTGACAGTGCCGCCGGTTACCTAAACATCACCCTGGCCGGATGGGAGTTTTTCGTCCTGTTGGAAACGGCTCTGTCCGACGCATACGCCCCCGCCTTTGTGGCGCTGCTGGAGGCTCTGCCCCCCTCGGCCGAGTTGTGGATGGATCGAGGCAACGGCACCTTTGGCCGGGTGACTATGGAACAGGTGCTTGCGCGCACCGGCCTGTCCGCGCAATTCACTTCCCGCCGGTTCTCCGATTTAGCCGACTGCCGCCATCAGGATGCCATCAACACTTTGGCCGCCTACGGCCTTGTATCCGGCTATGGCGACGGCCGCTTCCTCCCCGATGCTCCCGTTACCCGGGCCGAATTCTGCACCATGGTTACCAACGCATTCGGTTTTAAGGCAAACGCGTCCAGCACCAATCTATTTTACGACGTGCCCATCGACGCTTGGTATTATAAGGGGATTATGGCTCTGTCTGAGCGCGGCTATATCAGCGCGTACAGCGACGGCAGCTTCTCTCCCTCCCAGCATATCGGCTACAGCGACGCGCTGCAGATCCTGGCCCAAACAGCCGCCTGGGTAAACATGAAGGCCTACGACCTGGCCCAGTTTGGTGCCGAACCGGATATGCTCGCCTCTTATGCCGAACTCGATCCCGCAGCCCGCGAATCCGCGTGGCTTCTGGAACAGATCGGCGTAGTGCTGTCACAGCCGGACCCCGAAACCAAATTCACCCGCGCCGATGCCGCGGACCTGCTGTACCAGCTTTTGACGGCCACTAACGTGATTTGGCCCGCCCGCGATAACTAAACGCACACAGAAAGGATGTTGCTGCTATGACGAAAATTGATATTATCTCCGGTTTCCTTGGGGCCGGCAAGACCACCCTGATCAAAAAACTGCTTCAGGAAGCTTTTCAGGGTGAAAAAATCGTTCTGATCGAAAACGAGTTTGGTGAAATCGGTATTGACGGCGGCTTTTTGAAAGAGGCCGGCGTACAGATCACCGAAATGAACTCCGGCTGCATCTGCTGCTCTCTGGTCGGCGACTTCGGCACCGCCCTGAAAGAGGTGCTGGAAACTTACGCCCCCGACCGCATTATCATTGAGCCCTCCGGCGTGGGCAAACTGTCCGACGTCATTGCCGCGGTGGAGCGCGTGCGTGACAGCGGCGCCGCTTTGGAACTGAACAGCTTTGTCACCGTGGTCGATGCTCTGAAGTGCAAGATCTACATGAAGAACTTTGGTGAGTTCTTCAACGATCAGGTGGCCCATGCCAGCGCCATTCTGCTCTCCCGCAGCCAGAACGCCGACGAAGGCAAGCTGCACACCGCCGTGGAGCTGCTGCGGGGGCAGAACCCTAAGGCCGCCATCCTGACCACCCCCTGGGATCAACTGACCGGGCGGCAGATTTTGGATGCCATGGCCGGTGGCCACGACCTGGCCCACGCCCTGATGGAGGAGCTGGAGCATCACCATCATCACCACGAACACGATGAGCACTGCGACTGCGGCTGCCACGATCACGACCACCACCATGAGCATGAGCACGAGCATCACCACCACGACCATGACGAGCACTGCGACTGCGGCTGCCACGACCACGAGCATCATCATGAACACGAGCACGAGCATCACCACCATGACCACGACGAGCATTGCGAGTGCGATGCCTGCCACGCCCATCACCATCATCACCACGCCGACGAGGTATTCACCTCCTGGGGCCGCGAGACTCCCCGCAAGTACAGCCGTGAGGAGCTGCAGGATATTCTGTCCGTTTTGGCCATGAGTGAAGATATGGGTGCGGTCCTGCGTGCCAAGGGTATGGTCCCCTGCGCCGAATGCGACAGCTGGCTGCACTTCGATCTGGTCCCCGGCGAGTTCGAGATCCGCGAGGGCGGCGCCGAGTATACCGGCCGCCTGTGTGTTATCGGTTCCGGTCTGGACGAAGCCGGTCTGGAAAAACTGTTTTTCCTTGTGTAAGGGGGCAATCGTATGAGTCAGGCACGTATTGCCATTTATCTGGTCAACGGCTTTTTGGACAGCGGCAAGACCACCCTCCTGCGGGATACCATGAACATGGATTACTTCAACGACGGGCAGCGCACCGTTCTCATCCGCTGCGAGGACGGCGAGTGCGAGTATGACGAGACGTTCCTGTCCGCCCACAACACCGTGCTGGTCAGCGTGGACGAGCCGGAGCAGCTCAACGCCGAGTTTTTCAGCAAGCTGCGGGGTCTGTACAAGCCGGAGCGTGTCCTCATGGAATACAACGGTATGTGGCCCATGGAGCATATCCTGTCCGCAAAGCTCCCCCGGGACTGGGGCATCTTCCAGATCATCTCCGTCATCGACGGCAGCACCTTTGAGATGTATCAGGCCAATATGCAGTCCCTGATCGTGGATGCAGTTTCCAATTCCGACATGATCCTTTTTAACCGCTGCCGGGCCGACCAGCCTTTGGCCAACTACAAGCGCTCCATCCGCGCGGTCAACCGTATGGCCGAGATCGTCTTTGAGGACGACAAGGGCATCGAACTGGAGGTACAGGACATACTCCCCTACAGCCTGGAGGCCAATACCATCGAACTGGAGGATGCCGACTACGGCATCTGGTATCTGGACATTCAGGAGCATCCCGAACGCTATCTGAACAAAACCATCACGTTCAAGGCGCAGGCTATGACCAGCCCCAAACTGCCCAAGGGCACCTTCGTTCCCGGCCGCAACGCCATGACCTGCTGCGAGGATGACATCCGTTTCTTCGGTTTCCTCTGCAAATATCCTCAAGTCCGCGAACTGAAAACCGGCGAATGGATCTACGTCACTGCCGAGATCCGCTGGGAAAACGCCCCGGTTTATGAGGGTGAGGGCGTGGTGCTGTACGCCAAAACCGTGGAGTCCGCCCTTCGCCCGGAGGATCCACTGATTTACTTCCGCTAAGCTAAGGAGTGCTTTCAATGAACACTTACATCATTAAGAAAATTTCCGGCCAACCCGATTGGAACACCATCCCCGCCCTGTCCATGGACGAATGCTACGCGGGGGCAGAATTCGGCATCACCGCCGGGGCGCAGATCGCCTACGATGACCAGCAGCTTTGGGTCCATCTGTTCAGCAACGAGACCGACCTGCGCATCGAGGAGGACGGGCCTCTGGCCAGCAGCTGGCTGGACAGCTGTCTGGAGTTCTTCTTCGCCCCCATCCCCGGCAAGCCCCACTACATCAACATCGAGATGACCGCCCGGCCCGCTATGCTCATGGCCTATGGCCCCAACCGCTACGACCGTATGCGGCTGATCCCCTCGCAGGAGACCCGGGGTCTCGATCCCGTGGTCAACATCCTCGCGGACGGCTGGGAGCTGTTCTATCAAATCCCCTATTCCCTGCTGCGTATTTTGGTGCCTGACTTTGCCCCCTTCAGCGGGCAGGAGATGCGCGCCAACTGCTACAAGTGCGGCGACGAAACCGAACACTATCACCTGCTGGCCTGGAATCCGGTCAATCTCAAGCCCACCGGCTACCATACGCCTCAGGATTTCGGCATGATGATTTTTGAATAAAAAAAACTCTGCGTGCTAAATGCACGCAGAGTTTTTTATTGTTCGCGAAGGCATTGGGTCAATTGCTGACCAAACCGCCAGATAATGGGGTCGATCCATCGGTCCCGCACACTGCACAGGTACAGGGTCTGCTTTCGGTCCTGCAGCGGCACACAGATGACGTTGCGCTGGGGCTTTGCATACTCCTCGGTCACCAGCGTCACCCCCATGCCCGCCGCCACCAGCGCCATAGCCGCCTGGGTGGTATTCACCGTGCATACGGTATACTTGGCCTGCTGCATTCCTTCCGCCCACTGTTCAAAGCTGTGGCTCATATCGTGGTTAAATGTAATCTGCGGGTCTTGCGCAATCGCTTGATAGTCGATGGCATCCGAGTCGGCCAGCGGGTGGGACAGCGGCATGGCCGCATACAGCTCCCGCTGGCACAGTCTGCGGAAATAGAGACTGCGGTCCGCGTCCTGCACATCCACAACACCCATGTCCAACCTATCCTGCCGCACCATGTTGATGATCTCCTGACAGGAACTCTCCACCATCTGAAACCGCACCCGGCGATTTTGGCGGGTATACTCCGCAATTTCCTGCGCAATTCTCGGTGTCATGGAGCCGGACACAAAACCCAGCCGGATCACCACCGGGGCATTGTCCTTGCCCGCCATGATGGTCTGGGCCGCCGCGTTGAGCTGATCCAGCGCCTCGTCCACCTTCTTTTGATAATAGCGCCCCTCTTCGGTCAGGCGGATATTGCGGCCTACCTTTTCAAACAGCTGCACTCCACCCAGTTCCTTCTCAAGATTACGAATCGCACTGCTCAGGGACGGCTGGGAAATACCCAGCTGCTCCGCCGCAAGGGTGTAATGCTCCATCTGAGCCAACACAGAAAAGTACCGCAGGTAATTGTAATTCACGGTCTCACCCCGCAATCTATAGTTTTAATCTATAAATAAAATATCACAACCTACTTGGTTTTTGCAAGATAAAAGTGTATAATTTTGTCCGACTGTGGAGGAAAGTGTGTTTGACAGCGCAAGCAGTCAAGGATATCTTTCCCATCAATCACCTTTTGATGCCCCCTCCCTAGACGGGCGGGCATCAACAGCATCGTTGAAAAACTATAAATAAAAAACAGGAGGTAAATTATGGCTCATATCAACGAAGCTGGCGTCAAAAAGATTTGCGAGATCTGCGACAGATACGCAAACGACAAGACGCCTCTGATGATGATCCTGAGCGACATCCAGAACGAATACGGATACATTCCTCTGGAAGTCCAGCAGATTGTATCCGAGAAGACCGGCATCTCCGTGGCAGAGATCTACGGCGTTGTCACCTTCTACTCTTTCTTCTCTCTGGAACCCAAGGGCAAGTACGTCATCGGCTGCTGCCTGGGTACCGCCTGCTACGTCAAGGGTGCGCAGCAGATCATCGACAAGTTCTCCGAGATCATCGGCATCAAGCCCGGTGAGACCTCTGCTGACGGTCTGTTCACCCTGGATGCTCTGCGCTGCATCGGCGCCTGCGGCATCGCTCCCGCCGTCACCATCAACGGCAAGGTGTACCCCAAGGTCACCCTTGACGCTGTGCCCGGCATCGTGGAAGAATATCGCGCTATGGGAGGTGCCAACTAATGAAGAATTTTGCTGAACTCGACGCTAAGATCTGCAGCTGTACCGAGTCTCTGACCGCCAAGCTGGACGGTTCCAACGGCAAGCGTGCCATCCTGCTGTGTGGTGGTACCGGTTGTATCTCCTCCAACTCTCTGGAGATCAAGGAGAAGTTCGAGAAGCTGGTCGCCGACAACAACATGGGTGACAAGGTCACCGTCAACGTGGTCGGCTGCTTCGGCTTCTGCTCTCAGGGCCCCTTCGTTAAGATCTTCCCCGAGGATACTCTGTACCGTCTGGTCACCCTGGACGATGTTGACGAGATCTTCGAGAAGGACATCAAGGGCGGCGAGATTATCGAGCGCCTGCTGTACGTCGACCCCACCACCAAGGAGAAGGTCGCCAAGCAGGATGACATTACCTTCTACAAGAAGCAGAAGCGCGTCGCTCTGCACGGCGGCGGTGTCATCAACCCCGAGGACATCAACGAGGCTATGGGCTACGGCGCTTTCCAGGGCATCAAGCGCGCCCTGACCATGACCCCTCAGGAGGTCATTGACGAGGTTCTGGCTGCCGGCCTGCGCGGCCGCGGCGGTGCCGGCTTCCCCACCGGCCGTAAGTGGTCCTTCGCTTACGCCAACCAGGCCGACCAGAAGTACGTTGTCTGTAACGGTGACGAGGGTGACCCCGGCGCCTTCATGGACCGTTCCATTCTGGAGGGCAACCCCTACGCCGTCATCGAGGGTATGATGATCGCCGGTTACGCCATTGGCGCTACCGAGGGTTACTTCTACGTACGTGCCGAGTACCCCATCGCCGTCAACCGTCTGCGCAACGCTATCAAGCAGATGAATGAGATCGGCATTCTGGGTGAAAATATCATGGGCAGCGGCTTCAGCTTCCAGGCTCACATCCGTCTGGGCGCCGGCGCCTTCGTCTGTGGTGAGGAGACCGCTCTGCTGAACTCCATCGAGGGTCAGCGCGGTATGCCTCGTCCCCGTCCTCCCTTCCCCGCTGTGAAGGGTCTGTGGGGCAAGCCCACCGTCGTGAACAACGTCGAGACTCTGGCCTGCGTGCCCTACATCCTGCGTGAGGGTGCTGCCGAGTTCGCCAGCTGCGGTACCGAGAAGTCCAAGGGCACCAAGGTGTTCGCTCTGGGCGGCAAGGTCAACAACGTCGGTCTGGTGGAGATCCCCATGGGTACCACCCTGCGCGAGCTGATCTACGACATCGGCGGCGGCATTCCCGACGGCAAGGCCTTCAAGGCCATTCAGACCGGCGGTCCTTCCGGCGGCTGCCTGACCGCTGCCAACCTGGACGAGCCCATCGACTTTGACAACCTGGTTGCCAAGGGCTCCATGATGGGTTCCGGCGGCGCCATCGTCATGGACGAGGACAACTGCATGGTCGACGTGGCCAAGTTCTACATGGAGTTTATCTGCGACGAGTCCTGCGGTAAGTGCTCTCCCTGCCGTGTGGGTACCAAGCGTATGCTGGAGATCCTGACCCGCATCACCGAGGGCAACGGCACCATGCAGGATCTGGAGGAGCTGGAGGAGCTGGGCAACACCGTTAAGGCCAACTCTCTGTGCGCTCTGGGTCAGACTGCTGCCAACCCCATCATCTCCACTCTGACTCACTTCCGTGACGAGTATCTGGCCCACATCCAGGATAAGCAGTGCCCTGCCAAGGTTTGCAAGAACCTGATGCAGTACACCATTATCCAGGACAAGTGCTTCGGCTGCGGCATGTGTACCAAGGCCTGCCCCGCCGACGCCATCTACAAGACCGATTACACCGCTCCCGGCAAGAAGCTGCCTTCTTACCAGATCGATCCGGCCAAGTGCGTGAAGTGCGGCGCCTGTATCGCTACCTGTAAGTTCAAGGCTATCATCAAGGAGTAATAGGAGGACGATCAAATGGCTAAAGTTAACATTAAGATTGAGGGCGTCTCCTATCAGGTCGAGGAAGGCTTGACCATTCTGGAGGCCGCCAAGCAGTGCGGCTACGAGATTCCCTCCCTGTGTGCATTCAACCACGGCGAGTGCTCCAACGGCTCCTGCCGTGTGTGCCTGGTCGAGGTCGTAGGCGCCCGCGGCCTGGTTGCCTCCTGCGTCTACCCCGTCAACGAGGGCATGGAGATCATCATCTCCTCCCCCAAGGCCACCGAGGCCCGCCGCGCTTCTGTTGAGCTGCTGCTGTCCAACCACAGCCAGCACTGCCAGCAGTGCGACAAGAACGGCAAGTGTGAGCTGCTGTATGTGGCTTCCGCTACCGGCGCCCGCGAGGGCCGCTTCGCCGGTTCCAAGACCCCCACTACCTATGACGAGCTGACCCCCACCATCGTGCGCGACACTTCCAAGTGTATCCTGTGCGGCCGCTGCGTGGCCCGCTGCAAGAACGCTCACGGCAAGGACATGGGCATTCTCGGCTTCGAGAACCGTGGTTTCAACACCATCGTGGCTCCCGCTGAGAACCGTTCCTTCATCAACTCCCCCTGTATCATGTGCGGTCAGTGTATCAACGTCTGCCCCACCGGCGCTCTGATGGAGAAGTCCGAGATCGCCAAGGTTGACGCTGCTATGAAGGCCGGCAAGTATGTCATCGTGCAGACCGCTCCTGCCGTCCGCGCCGCTCTGGGCGAGGAGTTCGGCATGAAGATCGGCACTCCCGTTACCGGCAAGATGGTCGCTGCTCTGCGCCGTCTGGGCTTCAAGAAGGTGTTTGACACCAACTTCGCTGCCGACCTGACCATCATGGAGGAGGGTACCGAGCTGCTCAGCCGTCTGACCAACGGCGGCGTGCTGCCCATGATCACCTCCTGCTCCCCCGGCTGGGTCAACTACGCGGAGTACAACTACGACGATCTGCTTCCCCACCTGTCTTCCTGCAAGTCTCCCCATGAGATGTTCGGCGCCATCCTGAAGACCTACT
>JAFQHV010000017.1 GCA_017397835.1 Oscillospiraceae bacterium | reverse complement strand
GTATAACGCGCTGCTCCCGCTCACCGGTCGTGGGATCGACATCCTCTATCGGCGTGCGCACGGGCCTTCCGGCGCGACATATCTGCCCCACGGGGTGGACGCCGCTGTCGGTAAGGTGGACCGCTCCGCGGCCTACGCCGCCCGCTGGGTGGCCAAGCACGTGGTGGCCGCCGGTCTTGCTGACAAGTGTCAGGTGCAGCTGGCCTACGCCATCGGCGTGGCCCGCCCCGTCAGCGTCCGGGTGGACACCTTCGGTACCGGCACCGTCAGCGACGCCAAGCTGGAGGAGGCAGTCAACAAGACCTTTGACCTGCGTCCCGCCGCCATCATCCGGGATCTGGATCTGCGCCGTCCCATCTATCGGCAGACCGCCGCTTACGGCCACTTCGGCCGCAGCGACCTGAACCTGCCCTGGGAGCAGCTCAGCCGCATCGATGCCCTGAAAGCAAACCTGTAAGAAACGCAAAAAAACTCCGAAGCCATGCGGCTTCGGAGTTTTTTTATTATGATCAGGAATTACTTGTCTTTGCGCTTGGCGTCGAACAGCCAGCCGGCGAAGATGACCACGGCGAAGACGATCAGGTAGAACAGGGCGGGGAAAGTGAAGGGCTCACCGGCCTCCACAGCGGCTTGATATCTGGCGATACCGTGGGAGTAGATGGCGGCGCCCACCATGAACAGGCTGCACAGGCTGGCGGCCACGGGGACCACGAAGCGCTTGAAGAAGGGCTGGGTCTTATCCTTCATCATGGTCAGGAAGATGGGGATATACAGGGCGTACAGGGTGATGATGGGCAGCTCGGAAGAGTCAAAGCAGAAAGGCCCGAACCAGGGAGCGGTCAGGTTGGCACCGTAGAAGTACACCAGCCACGCAAAGCACACCAGCAGACCCACGATGGCGGAGTTGTGGGGCATATTGGTGGTCTTGTCAACCTGGGCAAAGGTCTCGGGCTTGGGACCGCGGCCGCGGATGGCGAAGGAGTACATACCGCGCACACAGCCCAGCATCAGGCCGTTCATGGTGCAAAGGCAGGAGATGATGATGAACACGGTCAGCAGGGTGCCGAACACGTTGCCGAAGAGGTTGATGAAGGCCTGCTGGGAACCCAGCTGGGAGGCCAGCAGCTCGGTCACGGGGATGGCGCCGCAGATGCCCAGATAGTACAGCACGTACACGGCGACCACGATGGCGCCGCCCACCATCAGAGCGATGGGCAGGTTGCGCTTGGAGTCCTTCAGCTCGGCGTTGATGGAGGTGGCGATGATCCAGCCCTCGTAAGCAAAGGCCAACGCCACTACGGCCATCAGCAGGCCGCCCAGATCGAATCCGGTGGAAACGGCGATGCCCTGGGTAGCGGCGGAGGCGCCGGTGAAGTTATCCACCAGCTGACCGTTGGTCAGACCCAAAACGGTGCCCACCACGGCCATCAGGCACAGGGGGACCAGCTTGATCACGGTGCCGGATACCTGGAACTTACCGGCCAGGATGGGGCTGAGTGCGTTCAGGGCGTAGCCGCCGGCCAGGAACAGACCGGCGATGACCATGCACTCGGGACCGGTGACGGGGTTTTCGAACTTGCCGATGAGCACGCAGGTGTAGCGGGCGGACAGCCAGGCCAGCACGCTGGTGATGGCGGGGGTGTAGACCAGGGTCATGAACCAGCCCACGTAGTAGGCGAACTTCTCGCCCAAAGCCATCTCGGCGTAGTCCACGATGCCGTTGACCTTCTCATACTTTTGGGCCAGCAGGCTGAAGGCGTAGGAGCAGATCAGCATGATGGCGCCGACCACCAGCAGACCCAGCACGCCGGTCAGCACGTTGCCGCCGGTGGTGGACAGAACGGCCTCGGTCTTAAAGAAGATGCCGGAGCCGATGACGATGCCCACCACCATGCAGATGGCGGTGAACAGGCCATACTTCTTTGTCAGTTTGTTTTCCATGATTTCTCTCCTTTCAGCCGGAAAACCGGCTGGAATAAGAAATGGCCGCGAAGACCACAACTTATCCTATATTATACACACTTTTCCCGGAAAAAGCAAGATGAATATAAACGGGAGGGTGCGCCGCACCGCGATGCGGTTTTCTGTTGCTTTTTGGCGGAGAAGAGGGTAAAATAAGAACAATCGTTAACAGGAGGCGTTCTCCATGGAGCATAAGGAAATTCTCAAGTACGTTGACCACACCGTTCTGACCACCACAGCCACGTGGGAACAGGTGAAAAAACTCTGCGACGAGGGTATGCGCTTCGGCACCGCCAGCGTGTGCATCCCGCCCAACTTTGTGGGCCGTGCGGCAGACTATGTGAAAGGTCGGCTGAAGATCTGCACCGTCATTGGGTTCCCAAACGGGTACAACACCACGGCGGTGAAGGTGTTTGAAACGGAGCAGGCCGTTCGGGAAGGAGCCGACGAGATCGACATGGTCATCAACCTTGGCGTGGTCAAGGAGGGGGACTGGACTGCCGTGACGGAGGAGATCCGCGCGGTGAAGAGCGCCTGCGCCGGTCGCGTGCTGAAAGTGATCGTAGAGGCGTGCCAGCTGACCGAGGAGGAGAAGCTTGCCGCCTGCCGTGCTGTCAGCGAGGCGGGGGCCGATTTCATAAAAACCTCCACCGGCTTTTCCACCGGCGGCGCCACCCGGGAAGACGTGGCATTGATGCGGGCCAACGTGGCACCGCAGGTCAAGGTCAAGGCGGCGGGCGGTATCCGCAGTTGGGAGGATGCCCGGGCGTTTTTGGACTTGGGCGCCGACCGTCTGGGTACCAGCGCGCTGGTCAGGCTGGCGCTGGAAGAGAACCTGTAAACTATATATTGTGTGTGCGGCACCCCCAACGCTTTGTTGGGGGTGCCGCTGTGTCCTTGGGCGGGAACGGGGCATAGAATGGAACGTGGCACTGCCACAAAGTAACGACGAAGTGAGGCGCGCTATGAAACAATACTATGCTTCTGCCTGCGGCCAAAGCGCCGGATGCGGGGACGAGTGCTGGGCCGGGAAACCGATTTATCCCACGCCGTGCCCCCAATCCTGCTGCTGCAACTGCCCTGCCGGGCCTGCGGGTCCGCAGGGGCCTGCCGGACCCGTTGGCCCCGCCGGTCCTACCGGTCCCCAGGGACCCGTTGGCCCTGCCGGTCCTCAGGGTGCTACCGGTCCTGCCGGTCCCGCCGGCCCACAGGGTCCTGTGGGTGCTACCGGCCCTGCCGGTCTCGAGGGCCCCGCCGGTCCCCAGGGGGCTACCGGCCCTGCCGGTCCCGAGGGCCCCGCTGGTCCTGTGGGTGCTACCGGTCCTGCTGGTCCCGAGGGTCCCGCTGGTCCTGTGGGTGCTATCGGTCCTGCCGGTCCCGAGGGTCCGCAGGGTCCTGTCGGTGCTACCGGTCCCGAGGGTCCACAAGGTCCCGTTGGTCCTGCCGGCCCCGAAGGCCCCGTCGGTCCTGCCGGCCCCGAAGGTCCCGTCGGTCCTCAAGGCCCTGCCGGTGTGGTGACGCCCGGCGCGGCGGTGGCGGACCTGAGTGCCGACTCCGACCTGGCGGATGTGATCGGCACGGTCAACGCGTTGCTGGCCTCCCTGCGGGCTGCAGGTCTGCTGGAAACCTGAAACAACGGCGTCCCCAATCGGGGACGCCATTTTATAAAATGTGTACATCCGGGAAGAATAGAAAACGGGCGAATGTTCACCGGGGGAGAACAGAAAAATCAAATGTGAAAAAAGTGAGAATATGCTTGCAATTATCACATTTGGAAGGTATAATATCTGCGATTGATTTTTGCCCGGCAGGGTTGCAGCCTGACCGGAGAATACACATATACGGAGGAATTTGACATGAGAAAAATTCAGTTGACCGAAACCGTGCTGCGCGATGCCAATCAGTCTTTGATTGCCACTCGCCTGCCTTACGACAAGTTCGAGTCGATCCTGGAGACCATCAACAAGGCCGGGTTCTATTCCGCCGAGGTGTGGGGCGGCGCCACCTTTGACGTGTGCCTGCGCTACCTGCAGGAAGATCCCTGGGAGCGTCTGCGCAAGATCCGCGCCAAGATGCCCGACACCAAGCTGCAGATGCTGCTGCGCGGTCAGAATATTCTGGGCTACAAGCACTATCCCGATGACGTGGTGCGTAAGTTCGTGGCCCACTCCATTAAAAACGGCATCGACATCATCCGTATTTTCGATGCCCTGAACGACGTTCGCAATCTGGAGGTCGCCATTGACGAGACCGTTAAGAACGGCGGTCACGCCTCCGGTACCATCTGCTACACCACCAGCCCCGTCCACACCCACGACACGTTCGTGGGCATGGTCAAGGACCTGAAGAGCATGGGTGCCGCCTCCATCTGCATCAAGGACATGGCCGGTATCATGGGCCCCCAGGAGGCGTACAATCTGGTGGCCGCCATCAAGGATGCCGAGCCCGAGATGCCCGTGGTCATCCACACCCACAGCACTACCGGTCTTGCCTTCATGACCTACCTCAAGTGTGTGGAGGCCGGTGCCGACGTGCTGGACTGTGCCATTTCCCCCATGTCCGGCGGTACGTCCCAGCCCGCCACCGAGACCATGGCCTACGCCCTGCGTGACATGGGTTATCAGGTGGATCTGGACGACAAGGCTCTGGTCACCATGGCCGACTTTTTCAAGGGCGTGCGCGCCGACTTCCTGAAGGACGGCGTGCTGGATCCCATCTCCATGGCCACCGATACCCAGTGCCTGAACTATCAGATCCCCGGCGGTATGCTGTCCAATCTGATCTCCCAGCTCAAGCAGATGAACGCCATTGACCGCCTGGACGAGGCCCTGGCCGAAACCCCCAAGGTTCGCGCCGATCTGGGCTATCCTCCTCTGGTCACCCCCACCAGTCAGATGGTTGGCTCTCAGGCGGTGCAGAACGTGCTGGCCGGCGAGCGCTACAAGGTCGTGGGCAAGGAGATCAAAGCCTACTGCCGCGGCGAGTACGGCCGTACTCCCGCCCCCATCGACCCCGAGATCCAGAAGAAGATCGTGGGCAACGCACCCATCGTGGAGGGCCGCTTCGCCGACTCGTTGGAGCCCGGGTTCGAGGCCGCCAAGGCCGAGCTGGGTGCCACCGCGACCTGTGACGAGGACGTGCTGAGCTATATCGCCTTTCCCCAGGTGGCCACTGCGTTCTTTAAGGACCGTGAGGCCGGCTTCCCCAAGAAGGCGGAGGCGCCCAAGGCCGAGCAGAAGACCGCCGCTCCCGCTGCGGGCACTACTTTCAACTACGTGATCAACGTCAACGGCAATCAGTACGCCGTGTCCGGTGTGGTGGGCGATGCTGCCGCCCCCGCTCCCGCTGCTGCCCCTGCTCCCGCGGCCGCCCCTGCCGCCGCTCCCGCCGCCGGCGAGACCGCGGTGAAGAGCCCCATGCCCGGCAGCGTGATGAAGGTGCTGTGCTCCGCCGGTCAGACCGTTAAGGAGGGTGACGTACTGCTGGTGCTGGAAGCCATGAAGATGGAAATCGAAGTGGCGGCTCCCTGCGCCGGTACGGTCAAGGCTGTGGCCGCTGCCGCCGGTGCCGCCGTCGCTACCGACGACCTGCTGGTCACCATTGGCTAAACGAAGAAACGAGGAGTGGATGCGCACAGCGCATCCACTCTTTTTATTGCAGGTTGCATTTGCTTAATATGTGTGCTACAATTCCGGTGTTTGATTTTTGCGTTTGGAGGGGCCCATGGGCATTCGGATTTCTGACCATTTTGACATCAGACGGCTGGCGCGGTTCGTTATGCCGTCGGTGGTCATGATGATTTTTACGTCTATCTACAGCGTGGTGGACGGATTGTTTGTGTCCAACTTTGTGGACACCACCGCCTTTGCGGCCATCAACTTCATCATGCCGGTGCTGATGATTTTCGGCGCCATCGGCTTTATGCTGGGTGCCGGCGGCAGCGCCTTGGTGTCCAAAACCTTTGGGGAAGGCAGACAGCAAAAGGCCAACGAGATTTTCTCCATGCTGGTTTACGTGGGCATCGGCCTTGGCGTGGTGCTGGCGGTGTCCGGCGGCCTGCTGGTCCGCCCGGCGGCGGCTTTGATGGGCGCGGAGGGCGAACTGCTGGACCGGTGTGTCATGTATGCCCGCATCGTGCTGTGTGCGCTGCCCTTTTTCATGCTGCAGAATATGTTCCAAAGCTTTTTGGTCACTGCCGGCCGTCCCAAATTGGGACTAAAAGTAACGGTATGTGCCGGTGTGCTGAACATGGTGCTGGACGCTTTGCTGATCGTGGTGCTGAAGTGGGGCCTTGCCGGTGCGGCCATTGCCACGGCTATGAGCCAAACCTTTGGCGGCCTGCTGCCGCTGCTGTTCTTCGCCCGGGAGAATGACAGCACCCTGCGCCTTGGCCGAATGAAGATGGACTGGCGCGCCCTGGGACATGCCTGCGGCAACGGCTCATCAGAGTTTGTGACCAACATTTCCATGTCTGTGGTGGGCGTGCTGTACAACGTGCAGCTGCTGGCCTACGCCGGGCAGGACGGCATTGCCGCCTACGGCGTGATCATGTACGTATCCTTCTTCTTTGTGGCGATCTTCCTGGGGTACTCCATTGGTGTGTCGCCGATCATCGGCTACAACTACGGCGCGGAAAACCACGCTGAGCTGAAAAACGTGTTTGAAAAGAGCATGAAGTTTGTGGCCCTTGCGGGTGTGGTGCTGACGGCCCTGTCCTATGCATTGGCAGCTCCCGTGGCCTGGGTGTTCGTGGGGGAGGATGCGGCCCTGTGCCGGATGACCGCCCACGCGTTCCGGATCAATGCGTTTTCTTTCCTGCTGTGCGGGTTCGGCATTTTCGGCTCGGCTCTGTTTACGGCCCTGAACAACGGTGTGATCTCGGCGCTGATCTCCTTTTTGCGTATGTTCCTGTTTCAGGCTGTTACCGTTTTGGTCATGCCCATGATCTGGGAGGTTGAGGGCATCTGGTACGCCGTGGTGGTGGCGGAGGGGCTGGCTGCGATCGTGTCGTTGGCCCTGATAGCCAAGTACAAAAAACGCTATAATATTTAAGAGAAAAGGCTCCGCTGTCGGCGGGGCCTTTTTGTCCTATGGAATTTGAAAAAATAAAAATTGCAAAAAAAGTGTCAGCTTTGCAGGATATTTCAAACCGAATGCGTATAATGCAGATACAAAGAAAAAACAGGAGGATCCTGTATGACGCTGAGAGAACAAATCGAACAGCGGGAGATGGAGCAGCTTTCTCCCCGGGGCTGCGCCGCACGCAATTCCAAGGGCCGCCAACGGGAGGAGCCGGAGTGCGACGTGCGCACTTGCTTCCAGCGGGACGTAGACCGTATCGTGTACAGCAAAGCGTTCCGGCGGCTCAAGCATAAGACGCAGGTGTTTCTGCAGCCGGAGGGCGATCACTACCGCACCCGCATGACCCACACGCTGGAGGTCAGCCGTATCGCCCGCACCATGGCCCGGGCTCTGGGACTGAACGAGGATTTGACCGAGGCCATTGCCCTTGGTCACGATTTGGGACATACCCCCTTCGGCCACGCCGGGGAGCGGCTGCTGGCCGCGGTGATGCCCGGCGGCTTTGCCCACTATCAGCAGTCGGTCCGGGTGGTGGAGCGGCTGGAGAAAAACGGCGAGGGGCTGAACCTTTCCTGGGAGGTGCGCAACGGCATCCTCTGCCATACCAAAGGCCAACCCGCTGCCACGCTGGAGGGGCAGGTGGTTCGCCTTGCCGACCACATCGCCTACATCAACCACGATATTGAGGATGCCTTGCGGGGCGGTATCATCTACCCCATGGATATCCCGCTGGAGATCTCCAACGTGCTGGGTTTTACCCATGGTGAGCGCATCAACCGTCTGGTGGCCGACGCCATCGAAGCGAGCCGGGATCAGGACGTCATCCGCCAGAGCGACGAGGTGGGGGAGGCAATGCTGGCCCTGAAGGACTTTATGTTCGCCAGTGTCTATACCAACCCCCTTGCCAAGGGGGAGGAGGGCAAGGCGCAGGAACTGCTGAGGATGCTGTTCGGCTATTACTGCGAGAACCCGGACGAGCTGCCCTCCGATTTCCAGAATATCCGCATGGAAGAGGGTGTGGAGCGGGCGGTTTGCGACTATATCGCCGGCATGACGGACCCCTTTGCGGTGCAGAAGTTTGAAGAGCTGTTCATCCCCATGGGTTGGACTGTGAAATAAGCCGGCGATGGGGGTCCCCGCAAGGCGGGGCGCGCGTAAGCGCGTACAAGCGTTCTGCGCTTGCGCAGAACCTTGGCGCAGGTGGAATTCAGTTCCACCGAGCATGTAAAATAAAAGGGGTCCCCGCAGGGCTTGCCCTGTGGGGCGGCATGACGGACCCCTTTGCGGTGCAGAAGTTTGAAGAAGTGTTCGTCCCTATGGGGTGGACGGTGAAATAAAAACGCTTTACAGCAATTGAAAGGAGGGACACTTGTGGCAATCCCGGAACAATTTATTGATGAGCTGGTCAGCCGCACCGATATGGTGGACTTGGTGGGCAGCTACGTTCGTCTGAACAAAAAGGGTAACAACTACTGGGGTTTGTGCCCCTTCCACAGCGAAAAAACGGCCTCTTTTTCCGTGTCGCCGGACAAGCAGATCTGTTACTGCTTCGGTTGCCACAAGGGGGGCGGTGCCATCAACTTTGTGATGGAACTGGAAAATATGACCTTTGTGGACGCGGTGCGGCATCTGGCCCAGCGGGCGGGCATGACCGTGCCGGAGAGTGACTACGACACCGGGCGCAAGGAGAAGCGGGAGCTGCTGCTGGAGATCAACAAGCAGGCGGCCCGCTACTTCCACAGCCAGCTATATGCCCCGGTGGGCGCAGCGGGACTGGAGTATCTGCGCTCCCGCGGTCTGTCACAGGCCACCCTGACCAACTTTGGACTGGGCTTTGCACCGGACAGCTGGGACGGACTGCTGAACCATCTGGCGGAAAAAGGTTACGATAAGAAAACGGTGCTGGAGGCGGGCCTTGCCGTCAGCAACGACAAGGGCCGTATTTACGACCGGTTCCGCAACCGGGTCATGTTCCCCATTATCGATGTGCGCGGTTCGGTCATCGGCTTTGGCGGTCGGGTGATGGATGACTCCAAGCCCAAGTACCTCAACTCTCCGGAGGGGTTGGTGTACAACAAAAGCCGCAATCTGTTTGCATTGAATATCTCCAAAAAGACCAAGGCCGGGCGCATCATCCTGACCGAGGGGTACATGGATACCATTGCCCTGCATCAGGCGGGATTTGACTGTGCGGTAGCCAGTTTGGGAACGGCGCTCACCGCCGACCACGCCCAGCTGCTGGCCCGCTATACCAAAGAAGCGGTCATCGCCTACGACGGCGACGGGGCCGGTGTGGCCGCGGCCCAGCGGGCCATCCCGCTGCTGGAAAAAGCGGGACTGAAGGTCAAGGTACTGCGTATGCGCGGGGCCAAGGACCCGGACGAATTTATCAAGGCCTACGGCCGGGATGCCTTTGCCAAACTCCTGGACGAGAGCGAAAACCACATCGAGTATCGCCTGCAGCAGATCCGGTCCCGTTTTGATCTGACCGACGATGCCCAGCGGGTGGATTTTATCCGTGAGGTCACCGGCCTTTTGGCCTCTTTGCCCAACGCGGTGGAGCGGGAGGTCTACGGTGGGCGGGCGGCTCAGGCGGCGGGCATTTCGGCGGAGGCGCTGTCGCAGGAAGTGAAAAAGGAGCTGCGCCGCCGCCTCGCGAAACAGAAGAAACAGCAGGAACGCCGGGATTTGGCACCTGCGGCCAATGCCCAGCCGGAGACCCGTGCGCTGCGGTACGAAAACGTCCGTTCCGCCATGGCGGAAGAGGGTGTGCTGCGATTGGTGATGCTGGAACCAGCTTTGCTGGATCGTGTGGACGGCCTGACGGGGGCGGATTTTTCCGCACCGCTGCTGGGCAAGGTGTTCGACCTGCTGCGTGATCGCCACGCCGACGGGCGCAGCGTACAGCTGGGCGGCCTTGCCAACACCCTGACGGCGGAGGAAATGAGTCATCTGGCCAGGGTTACGGACAAACCGGAAAACTTGGGACACAGTCAGCAGTCGCTGACCGATTATATCAATATTATCCGCATGGAGCGAATCAAACGCCGGAGCGGGTCGGATGACGATCTGCTGCGGGCGGCACAGGAAAAACATAAAAAAGCCAAAGCGTACGGAGGAGAATAACGATGAGCGAGAAAAAGAACGTGACCGAGCAGGAAGAACGGCTGCAGACCGGCAAGAATGCCGCTGTTGCCGAGCAGAGCAAGGCGGAGATGCTGAAAATCGTGGAGGGTATGCCCGGTGCCGAACGATTGAGTGAACTGTTGGAACGCGGCAAGAAAAAAGGAAATCTTTCTTCTAACGAGCTGATGGAAGTGCTGGAGGAGATGAACCTCGAGAGCGAGCAGATGGACCGCATCTACGATACCATGGAAAATCTGGGTATCGACACCGTGGGCGAGGACTATATGCCCGACCTGAACGAGGTGGAGATGCCCCCCGCAGAAGAAATCGAGGAGCTGAGCGAAGAGGAGATGGTGGATCCCGCCGCCATGATGGATGCTTTTGGCAGCGACGACCCTGTTCGCATGTACCTCAAGGAGATCGGCAAGGTCAACCTGCTGACGGCCGAGGAAGAAGTGGAACTGGCACAGGACATGGGGGCGGGTGACCAGGCGACGGCCCAACTGGACGAAATGACCCGGGCCGGGGAAGAGATCCCCGAGGAGGTCCGCGCCCAGCTCCAACTGCTGATCGAGAAGGGTGAAAAGGCCAAAAAGCGCCTTGCCGAGGCCAACCTGCGACTGGTGGTGTCCATCGCCAAGCGTTACGTGGGCCGCGGTATGCAGTTCCTGGATCTGATCCAGGAGGGCAATCTGGGCCTGATCAAGGCGGTGGAGAAGTTTGACTACGTCAAGGGCTTCAAGTTCTCTACCTACGCCACCTGGTGGATCCGTCAGGCCATTACCCGCGCCATTGCCGATCAGGCACGTACCATCCGTATCCCCGTGCATATGGTGGAAACCATCAACAAGGTCATCCGTGTTCAGCGTCAGCTGCTGCAGGAACTGGGCCACGATCCCAGTCCCGAGGAGACTGCCAAGGAGATGGGCATGCCTGTGGACAAGGTCCGTGAGATTTTGAAGATCGCCCAGGAGCCGGTCTCTCTGGAAACCCCCATCGGTGAGGAGGAGGACAGCCACCTTGGCGACTTCATCCCCGATGAGGATGCGTCCGAGCCCGCCGAGGCTGCCAGCTTCACCCTGCTCAAGGAACAGCTGGTGGACGTGCTGGGGACCCTGACCCCCCGGGAGGAGAAGGTGCTGAAGCTGCGCTTCGGTCTGGAGGACGGCCGCACCCGCACCCTGGAGGAAGTGGGCAAGGAGTTCAACGTGACCCGTGAGCGTATCCGCCAGATCGAGGCCAAGGCCTTGCGTAAGCTGCGCCACCCCAGCCGGTCCAAGAAACTCAAGGACTTTTTGAACTGAGAAGCTATGAAGAATTACGTAAGATGGGGCATCGTTGGCACCGGTGACATAGCCAACAAGTTTGCCCGGGCGGTGGGTAATGCCGATGGGGCCAAGGCGGCAGCCGTGGCCTCCCGCCGGGCGGAAACGGCCCGGGCCTTTGCGGATGTCTATGGGATCGAGCACAGTTTTGGCAGCTATGAGGACCTGGCGGCTTTTGACGGGGTGGATGCCGTTTACATTGCCCTGCCTCATAAATATCACGCCCCTTATACCGAAATGTTCCTGCGCTCAGGCAAGCACGTGCTGTGTGAAAAACCCATCGCAGTCAGCGCCGGGGAGCTGGAGCGGGTGCGGAATGTGGCCGCAGAGAGGAACCTCTTTGTTATGGAGGCCATGTGGACCCGGTTCCTGCCCGTGATGGCGGAGATCAAGCGGGTCATCGCCGAAGGAGTGATCGGTGACGTGCTGGAGGTCAGCGCCGACTTCTGCTACAACAACCCCGACCACACCCACCATGCCTTTGCCGGAGACGGCGACGGCGGTTCGGTGCTGGATGTGGGCATCTACGGACTGAACTTTGCCCTGATGTTTTTGGGTGAGGATGTGCGGCAGGTACAGGCTATGGCCCGGATGGAGAACAATGCCGACCTGAATATGAACGCACTGCTGCAGTTCGGTAATGGCGCCGTGGCCCGGGTGTCCTCGGCGCTGGCGCTGGAGAAACCGGAGCTTGGATATATCTACGGCAGCAAGGGATATATCCGTATTCCCGCGTTCTACGGCGCGTCGGAATTTGACGTGGTGACAGACGGCCGGACGCAGACCCGCGCTGTGCCCTTCAAGGGGAATGGCTTTGAGGAGGAAATCGAGGAGGCGTGTCGCTGCATTCTGTCCGGAAAGACCCAAAGCGACATCATGCCGCCGGAGCGGTCCATGACGGTGCTGAAGCTGATGGACACGATTCGTTCCCAGCTGGGTATCGTGTATAGGGAAACCTGAATTTGGAAACATTCAAAGAGAAAGAAGGAGAAAAGTGTGAAAGGTATCGTCCTAGCCGCGGGTAAGGGAACCCGCCTGTACCCCATGACCAAGCCGGTAAGCAAACCTTTGCTGCCGGTGTACGACAAGCCCCTGCTTTACTACCCTATTTCTGTTTTGATGCAGGCCGGCATTCGGGAGATCATGGTCATCGTGCCCCCCGGGGAGACCGAGACCTTCGCTGCCCTGCTGGGTGACGGCAGCAGTTGGGGCGGTAAGCTGGCCATTGCCGAGCAGCCGGTCCCCCGGGGCATTGCCGACGCTTTGCTCATTGGCCGCGACTTCGTGGGCGACGACAGCGTGTGTCTGGTGCTGGGCGACAATATTTTCTACGATCCGACCCTGACCGACACGCTCAAGCAGGCGGTCCGGAACAACGACGGCGCCACGGTGTTCGGCTACTGGGTGGAAGACCCCAGAGCCTTTGGCGTGGTGGAGTTTGACAAGGAGGGGAAAGCGATTTCCATTGAGGAAAAACCCGCCAACCCCAAGTCCAACTACATCATTCCCGGTCTGTATTTCTACGACAATCAGGTCATGGATATCGCCGCCGAACTGAAGCCTTCTGCCCGAGGGGAACTGGAGATCACCGACGTAAATTTGGAGTATTTGCGCCGCGGACAACTGCAGGTCATTCCCTTTGGCGAGAACTTTACCTGGCTGGATGCCGGTACCGCGGACAGTCTGCTGGAAGCCGGACAGACCATCAAGGACATTCAGGCACAGACCGGCCGCTACGTTGGCTGCCTGGAGGAGTTGGGCTGGCGTGAAGGCTGGCTGAGTGACGAGCAGCTGCGCGCGGTGGGCAATGAGTTGAGCATGACCCTGTATGGAAAATATTTGCTCTCCCTGAAATGATTCCAAGAAAATTTTTTCAGAGGGAACTTTTTTGCACAGCCTGCGTCTTAACGGACAGAAAGGCAAAATGCCGACAAATCAAAAGGAGAAATGATTATTATGAAAAAGCTGATTGCTATGTCCCTGGCCCTGATCACCCTGCTGGCCACCCTGACTGCCTGCGGCAGCAAGCCTGCCGGCGGCGCTGCCGATGTGAACCTGGAGGAGTTCTACCAGACCATCTTCACCGATCCTGAGAACGCCCCCGCCATGGGTCCCATGGATGCCGAGATGCTGGAGGCCTTCTATCCCGGTCTGACCGCTGTGGCCCTGAAGCAGACTGTGGCCTACATGCCCATGATCACCGCCGTTCCCTGCGAGATCGTGATGGTGGAGTGCGAGAATGCCGCCGATGTGGATGCTGTGAAGGCTATCTTCGAAGCCCGCATTGACACCATGGTCAATGACCACTTCAACTATCCCGCCGTCATCGAGGCATGGGAGAAGGAAGCTCAGGTGGTCGTCAACGGCAGCTACGTGGCCATGTTCGTGGTCAACGGCATGACCGAGCAGGTCGTGTCCGGCTTCAACGCCGCGTTTGCCGGCTAAGCCAAGGCTAAAAATCAACCCAAACACCCCGCTTGCACCTGCGTGCGAGCGGGGTGTTTCCTATATAAAAATGCAACTCCCCCGCATATTCACATGAAGTATGCATAAAATGCATTGTATTCATGGATAATATTCATTTATAGTGAAAAGAACACGAAAATGAATGAAAAAATACGGATAATTATGCAAATAAACACTTGCCTTTTGTGCTTTGCCGTGGTAAACTTTCGACAGACTAAAAAAGGTGGCCGAAACTGACACGGCAGACCTGCAGAATACGGAGGAAAAAACAATGGCTGAAATTAAGAAAGTTGTGCTGGCATATTCCGGCGGTCTGGACACTTCCATCATCATTCCCTGGCTGAAGGAGAACTACAACAACCCCGAGATCATCGCCGTGGCCGGTGATGTGGGCCAGAACGATGAGCTGGACGGGCTGGAAGAGAAGGCCATCAAGACCGGTGCTTCCAAGCTGTACATCATGGACCTGACTGATGAGATGGTGGATGACGTGATCATCCCCTCCATGATGATGGGCGCCAAGTACGAGGATTACCTGCTGGGCACCGCCTTCGCCCGCCCCATCATCGCCAAGGGCCTGGTGGAGATCGCCAAGAAGGAGGGCGCCGACGCCATTGCCCACGGCTGCACCGGCAAGGGCAACGATCAGGTCCGCTTCGAGCTGGGCATCAAGCGCTTTGCCCCCGAGATGAAGATCATCGCTCCCTGGCGTGAGTGGGACATCAAGGGCCGCGACGAGGAGATCGACTATGCCGAGGCGCACAACGTCCCCCTGACGATCTCCCGCGAGACCAACTACTCCAAGGATAAGAACCTGTGGCACCTGAGCCACGAGGGTCTGGATTTGGAGGATCCTGCCAACGAGCCTCAGTACGACAAGCCTGGGTTCCTGGAGATGGGCGTTTCTCCCATTGCCGCCCCTGACGCCCCCACTTACGTGACCCTCGACTTCGAAAAGGGCTGGCCCGTGGCCATTGATGGTGAGAAGATGAAGGCTTCCGACATCATCCGCAAGCTGAACAAGCTGGGCGGCGAAAACGGCATCGGCCTGCTGGACATCGTGGAGAACCGTTTGGTTGGCATGAAGGACCGCGGCGTGTACGAGACCCCCGGCGGCACCATCCTCTACCGCGCCCACGAGGTGCTGGAGATGATCACCCTGGACAAGGACACCAAGCACATGAAGACCAAGCTGGCAGTGGACTTTGCAGATCTCATCTACAACGGCAAGTGGTTTACCCCTCTGCGCGAGGCGCTGCAGGCATTTGCCGTGGATACCCAGAAGTATGTTACCGGTCAGGTGAAGCTGAAGCTCTACAAGGGCAACATCATCACCTCCTCCGTTACTTCTCCCTGCACCCTGTACTCCGAGAATTTGGTTACCTTCGAAGAGAGCGACTACGATCAGAAGGACTCTCAGGGCTTCATCAACCTGTGGGGCTTGCCCGATAAGGTGCAGGCGCTGCGTGAGCAGGGTAAGCTCTAAAACTCGTTGAAAAGGCAAGCCTTTTCAACGCTCAGGCTGCGGCCATCTGCAGCGCACTACGACTCGCTAAGTGCCGCCGCAGAGCGGCGGTTGCTCGCTTGTATGCGCCTGCGGGCGCTATCACTTCGCTCGCACGTCTGATGGCCGAGATGTATTTTCGCCCGGCGCATGTCCGTGCAAAAAATGATTTGAAATCTTTGCCGCTGCGGCGGCAACTCTGCGAGGCGGCAGGGGCGGTTTTCACCGCCCCTGCGTTCCGCATTTTTCAGCGAAAGGCAGTGTTATGTTATGAAACTTTGGGCAGGACGTTTTCAGAAGGAAACCGACACGCTGGTCAACGACTTTAACTCCTCCATTGGCTTTGACGCCCGACTGTATAAGCAAGACATCACCGGCTCTATGGCCCACGCTGCCATGCTGGGCAAACAGGGCATCATCGAGCAGGGTGAGGCCGACAAGATTATTGAGGGGCTAAAGGCCATTCTGGCCGATATCGAGGCCGGACAGGTGGAATTTTCGCTGGATAACGAAGATATCCACATGAACATCGAAGTGATGCTGACTCAGCGCATCGGTGACACCGGCAAGCGTCTGCATACCGCCCGCAGCCGCAACGACCAGGTGGCGGTGGACTTCCGAATGTACGTGCGGGAGCAGATCCCTGTTATCATCGCCCAGCTGCTGGAGCTGGAGCGTGTGCTGGTCAATAAGGCCAAGGACAACATGGACACGGTCATGCCCGGCTACACCCACCTGCAGCGTGCCCAGCCCACCACCTTCGCTCACTACATGATGGCCTACGCCAATATGCTTCGCCGTGATATCACCCGTCTGGAGGACTGCCTGGAACGCATGAACGAGTGTCCTCTGGGTTCCGGCGCCCTGGCCACCACCACCTATCCCGTGGACCGGTTCCAGACCGCTGCCGCTCTCGGCTTTGATAAGCCCATGGATAACTCCATGGACGGTGTCAGCGACCGCGACTTCGCGCTGGAACTGCTCAGCGACCTGTCTATCCTTATGATGCACCTGTCCCGTTTCTCCGAGGAGATCATCCTGTGGTGCAGCTGGGAATTTAAGTTTGTGGATCTGGACGATGCCTACTCCACCGGCTCGTCCATCATGCCTCAGAAGAAAAACCCCGACGTGGCCGAACTGGTCCGCGGCAAGACCGGCCGTGTGTACGGCTCTCTCATCACCCTGCTGACGGTGATGAAGGGTCTGCCGCTGGCCTACAACAAGGATATGCAGGAGGATAAGGAGCCGGTCTTCGACGCCATCGACACCGTGCAGATGTGCGTGCCCGTTTTCGCCGCCATGGTGGACACCCTGACCGTCCGTCCCAAGAACATGGCCAAGGCCGCCGCCGGCGGCTTCATCAACGCCACCGACTGCGCCGACTATCTGGTCAAAAAGGGTATGCCTTTCCGCGAAGCGTATATGATCGTGGGCCGGCTGGTCAATCTGTGCATCAAGAACGGCGAGACGCTGGACACCCTGACCCTGCGCGACTTCCGGGCCATCTCCGGTCTGTTTGACGAGGATGTGTACCAGGCCCTGGCTCTGAAGACCTGCGTCAACGGCCGACAGGTCTACGGCGGCCCCTCCGCCAAGTCTGTGGCCGTGCAGATCGAGAATATTGAGGCGTTTTTGGCCCAGCGCAGCTGAAAGGCGGAACAGATACCATGAGCAACAAACCAAAGGTTTACATAGACGGCAAGGAGGGCACCACCGGCCTGCAGATCTACGAGCGGCTGGGAGATCGTGACGACATCGAGCTGCTGCTGATCGACGAGGATAAGCGCAAGGACACCGACGAGCGGCGCAAGTTCCTCAACGCGGCGGATCTGGTGTTCCTGTGTCTGCCCGATGCCGCAGCGATCGAGGCGGTGTCTCTGATCGAAAACCCCAATACCCGGGTCATTGATGCCTCTACCGCTCACCGCACCAACCCTGATTGGACCTACGGCTTTGCCGAGCTGCTGACCGGGCAAAGGGAGAAAATCGCCGCGGCCAAGCGGGTGGCCAACCCCGGCTGTCACGCCACCGGTTTTTTGGCAAGTGCCGCACCGTTGACGACATTGGGCGTTCTGCCTGCCGACTATCCCGTGACGTGCTATTCCATCACCGGCTACTCCGGCGGCGGCAAAAAGATGATCGCCGAATTTGAGCAGGATGGGCGCCCGGTGGAGCTGGATGCTCCGGCACCCTATGCCATTGGGCTGACCCACAAGCATTTGCCCGAGATGCAGAGGCTGGCGAATTTGGAGCAGCCGCCCGTGTTTGTCCCCGTGCTGGGCGACTACTACAAGGGAATGGCCACCACCGTCATGCTGCACAACCGTCTGCTGAAAGGTGCGCCCACGGCGCAGGACATCTGCGACATGCTGGCTCAATACTATGAGGGCAGCGCGTTTGTGCGGGTGGCTCCCTTTGGCGGAGAAACGCCCCGCCTGCACGCCAACACCATGGCGGGCAAGGACTGGCTGGAGCTGATCGTGTCCGGCCACGCGGAACAGACCATTATCACCGCGCGCTTTGACAACCTGGGCAAGGGTGCCTCCGGTGCGGCGGTGCAGAATATGAACATCATGCTGGGCTTTGACGAGGCTGCCGGCCTGAACGTTTAACTTGAGGTGTAACTATGTTTGAACAGATCAACGGCGGCGTCTGCGCCGCAAAGGGATTTAAGGCCGCGGGCGTGCACTGCGGTGTCAAGGCCGGCAGCAAGCCGGACAAGAACGATCTGGCCCTGATCCTCTCTGAAAAGGAATGTGCCGCCGCCGGTACCTACACCCTGAACCGGGTGAAGGCGGCCCCCGTCTACGTGACCATGGAGCATTTGGAGGACGGTGTGGCCTGGGGCGTGGTGGCCAACAGCGGCAACGCCAACGCCTGCTGCCCCATGAGCCATGAGAATGCCGTGGCCATGGCCAAGGCGGCCGCCGCCGTCACCGGCCGGGAGCAGAGCGACTTTGTGGTCTGCTCCACCGGCGTTATCGGCCAGACCATCAACATCGCCGCCATCGAGGCGGGGCTGCCCAAGGTGGCTGAGAAGCTGGCGGCAGGGGAGGCGGCCTCCGATGCCGCGGCCCGTGCCATCATGACCACCGATACGGCCAAGAAAGAGGTGGCCCTGCAGGCCAAGATCGGCGGCAAGACCGTCACCATGGGCGGCATCGCCAAGGGGTCGGGCATGATCCATCCCAACATGGGAACCATGCTGTGCTTTATTACCACCGACTGCGCCATCACCCACGAGATGCTGGAGGATGCACTGCGTGACGTGGTGACCAAGACCTTCAACCGGGTCACCGTGGACGGCGACACCTCCACCAACGACACCTGCGTGGTGCTGGCCAACGGCATGGCGGGCAACGAGCTGGTGGAGTGGAAGAACGAGGATTACGAGACGTTCCGCAGCCTGCTGATGGAGCTGTGCACGGAACTGGCCCGCAAGATCGCCGCCGACGGCGAGGGTGCCAGCCGCCTGATCACCTGCACCGTGTCCGGCGCCCGCAATGAGGAGACCGCCGAGCGCCTTGCCAAGGCGGTGGTGGGTTCCTCTCTGGTCAAGGCGGCCATGTTCGGCGCCGATGCCAACTGGGGCCGCGTGATCTGCGCCATGGGTTACTCCAAGGCGCCCTTCCGCCCCGAGTACGTGGACATCCGCTTCGGCTCCGCCGCCGGTGACATTTTGGTGTGTGAACAGGGCGCGGCGGTGGCCTTTGACGAAGAGCAGGCCAAGAAGATCCTGACTCAGAGCGAGATCGTCATCGACATCAACGTCAACGAGGGTGAGGGCACCGCCGAGTGCTGGGGCTGCGACCTGACTTATGACTATGTCAAGATCAACGGCGACTATCGGACTTGACCTTGTTGCGTGATACTTCGTTGCGTAAGTTGCATTAACTCGGTCACATACCTTGAGTATGCTCCCTCGTCCCTGCAACTGCGCGCCTCGTCTGACGCAACAATTTCGGCGTCCGAAGGTTGTATGAAAATTGCGTGTTCTGGAAACCGTGAACCGGAGGTTTTACTTATGTCTTTCAACGAAATTGACAGAGCCACCGTGCTGGCGGAGGCTCTGCCCTACATTCAAAAGTACGCGGGAAAGACCGTGGTGGTCAAGTACGGCGGCAACGCCATGGTGTCCGAGGAACTGCGCCACGCGGTCATTTCCGACATCATCCTGCTGTCTCTGGTCGGCATCCGTGTGGCTATGGTTCACGGCGGCGGCCCGGAGATCAGCGGCATGCTCAAGCGGCTGGAGATCCCCTCCAAATTTGTGGACGGCCTGCGCTACACCGACGAGGCTACCATGGACGTGGTGCAGCAGGTGCTGTGCGGTAAGGTGAACAAGGACCTGGTCGCCACCATGAACCGTATGGGCGGCAAGGCTTTGGGCCTGTGCGGCATGGACGGCGCACTGTTCGAGGCGAAAGCGCTGGATGAAAAGTACGGTCAGGTGGGCGAGATCACCCGGGTCAATGCCGGCGTGGTGGAGACCGCTCTGGCTCATGGCTACATTCCCGTGGTGTCCACCGTGGCGCAGGGTGTGGACGCCGAGTGCGCCTATAACATCAACGCCGATACCGCCGCTGCCAAGCTGGCTACGGCGCTGGGGGCGGAGACGCTGATCCTGCTGACCGACGTGCGCGGTCTGCTTCGGGACCCCAAGGATGAGAACACCCTCATCCCCGACGTACACATCTCTCAGGTGCCCGAACTGGTGGCGGACGGCATCATCTCCGGCGGCATGATCCCCAAGATGGAGTGCTGTGTGGAGTCCGTCCGCTCCGGCGTGAAGAGCGCCGTCATCATCGACGGCCGGGTGCCTCATTCCATCCTGATCGAGCTGCTGTCCGATGCCGGTATCGGCACCATGCTCCACGGAACGGAGGGTAATCATGGACTTTGAATTGCTGAAAGCGGCTGACCACGAGTACGTGATGCAGTCCTACGGCCGCTTCGACGTGGCCATCGACCACGGCAAGGGCGCAACCCTGTGGGACGTGGAGGGGAAAGAGTACATTGACTTCACCTCCGGCATCGGTGTGAGCTGCCTTGGTTACGGTGACGAGGGCTGGGCCAATGCCATCCACGAACAGGCTATGAAGCTGGGCCACATCTCCAACCTGTTTTACTCCGCTCCCTACATCGGTCTGGCCCGGATGCTGTGCCAGCGCACCGGCATGAGCAAGGTGTTCTTCGCCAACTCCGGTGCCGAGAGCAACGAGGGTATGATCAAACTGGCCCGCAAGTATTCCTTTGACAAGTACGGCAAGGGGAGAGGGACGGTCATCACCCTGAACAAGTCCTTCCACGGCCGCACCATCACCACCCTGGCCGCCACCGGGCAGGACGTGTTCCACAACTACTTCTTCCCCTTCACCGAGGGGTTCCGCTACGCCGATGCCAACGATTTGGACAGCCTGGAAACGGTTGCCGGCCACGACGTGTGCGCGGTGATGATGGAGCTGGTCCAGGGCGAGGGCGGCGTGCTGCCCCTGGACAAGGAGTACGTGAAGAAAGTCGCCGACCTCTGCGCCCAGCGGGACTGGCTGCTGCTGGTGGACGAGGTGCAGACCGGCGTGGGCCGGACGGGCAGCCTGTTTGCGTTCCAGCAGTTTGACGTGCAGCCTGACGTGGTGTCCTTTGCCAAGGGCATCGCCGGCGGCCTGCCCATGGGCGGCATCATGGCCAACGCCAAGTGCGCCGGGGTATTTACCGCCGGCACCCACGCCACCACCTTTGGCGGCAACCCCATTGCCGCCGCCGCGGCCTGCCACGTGCTGGAGCGGCTGGACGACGTGGTGCTGGACAGTGTAGCGGAAAAGGGCGCCTACCTGCGCCAGCAGATCGAGGCGCTGGACCTGCCCTGTTTGGGCAAGACCCGCGGTCTGGGCCTGATGATCGGAATCGAGGTCAAGGGTGACAAGACGAATAAAGAACTGGCGGCCAAACTGATCGAGAACGGCCTGCTGTGCCTGACTGCCGGACCGGGCCTGCGTCTGCTGCCGCCCCTGACCATCACCAAGGAAGAGATGGACAAGGGCGTTGCCATTATGAAAGCTGCGCTTTCTTGATAAGGAGTTGCGATTATGAAAAAAGATTTGTTGAAGCTGCTGGATCTGACCGGCGAGGAGATCCATGAGATTTTGGACGTTGCCGACCAACTCAAGTACGACCAAAAGCACGGCATTCCTCACGAGCATCTCAAGGGTCAGACCCTTGCCATGATTTTTGAGAAGAACTCCACCCGCACCCGTGTTTCCTTCGAGACCGGTATGTTCCAGCTGGGCGGTCACGCCCTGTTCCTGTCCGGCAAGGAGAGCCAGATCGGCCGCGGTGAACCTATCGAGGATACCGCCCGGGTCCTGTCCCGCTACTGCGACGGCATCATGATCCGCACCTTCTCTCAGGAGGGCGTGGAGAAGCTGGCCGAGTACGCCGACATCCCCGTGATCAACGGTCTGACCGATTTCTGCCACCCCTGCCAGGTGCTGGCTGACCTGATGACCGTTCGGGAGCATAAGGCCAAGCTGGCCGGCTTGAAGATGTGCTACATCGGTGACGGCAACAACATGGCCAACTCCCTCATTGTGGGCGGTCTGAAGTGCGGCATGGCCGTCAGCGTGGCCTGTCCTGAGGGTTACGACCCGGATCCCGCCGTGCTGGAGTTTGCCAAGAGCGAACCTGAGTTCAAGTTCGAACTGTGCCGCGATCCCAAGCAGGCCGCTGCCGGTGCCGACGTGGTGTTTACCGACGTGTGGGCCTCCATGGGTCAGGAAGGGGAGAAGGCCGAGCGCGAGAAGGCCTTTGCCGGTGTGTACTGCGTGGATGACGCGCTCATGGCCGTTACCAACCCCGGCTGTATGGTGCAGCACTGCCTGCCCGCCCACCGGGGGGAGGAGATCACCGCCGAGGTCTTTGAGGCTCACGCCGATGAGATCTTTGACGAGGCGGAGAACCGCCTGCACGCCCAAAAGGCGGTCATGTACCTGCTGATGAAGAAGGACTGACACATTATAATGTATAGGGGGTGACGGAACGGGCCGTCACCCCCAAATTTTTGCCGCCACAAAGCTATTGTGCATTTTTTACATTTTATCTAATTAAAGCGTGTAAATCTGTGCGTATCGACGATTGACTTTAGCGTAGCGAAGTGGTAAAATCCATGTATCTTCCAACAAGGAGCCGAAAGGACGGGTAATCATGAAGAACATGAGTGCTATGTTTATGAATACCAAGTCTGCGTTCGCCACTACGAACGCCGGTTACTCCTGCGCCCAGATGCCTTGCGCTTCTGAGGCTGAATACGTCATGCTGTGCGTGGGTGCCGCTGTTGCGGTATCCACTTTTGTTTTGCCCATTATTCACGTAGTAGCCGTAGTGCCCCTCGTACTGCTGGCTGTGCGACTGTGGGTCGTATCCAAAACAAAATAACTGTACCCGAAAGAAGAGCATCGTTTTGATACGTTAAACCGACTCAACTTTCAGCTGGGTCGGTTTTTTGTATAATAAAAAAGTCAATTTTTTTGAAAAGGAGTCCTGTAAAATGAAAAAGTTCCTGACCATCGCGCTGGCCCTCGTGCTGGCCCTGGGCTGCCTCGCCGGCTGCGGCGAGCCCGCCACCTCCTCCACCAGCGGTGACGCCGCTGCCACCGCCTTTAAGATCGGCGGTACCGGCCCCCTGACCGGCGGCGCTGCCATCTACGGCACTGCCGTTGCCAACGCAGCCAAGATCGCTGTTGAGGAGATCAACGCCAAGGGCGGCATCCAGTTCGAGCTGCGCTATGAGGACGACGCTCACGACGCCGAGAAGGCTGTCAACGCCTACAACATCCTGAAGGACTGGGGCATGCAGATCTTCATGGGCAGCGTCACCTCCGCCCCCGGTGTTGCCACCTCTGCTGAGGCCAACGCCGACAACATCTTCTTCCTGACCCCCTCCGGTTCCTCCACCGACGTTCTGGGCGGCGTGGCCGATCCTCTGACCGGCACCGTCAGCATCCCCCGCAAGAGCAACGTCTTCCAGATCTGCTTCACCGACCCCAACCAGGGTCTGGCTTCCGCCCAGTACATCGCTGACAAGGCTCTGGGTCAGAAGATCGCCGTCATCTACAAGAACGACGACGTGTACTCCACCGGCATCTACAACAGCTTTGCTGCCAAGGCTGCTGAGCTGAACCTGAACATCGTTTCCACCACCACCTTTACCACTGACAGCCAGACCGACTTCTCCGTGCAGATCGCTGCTGCCAAGGACGCCGGTGCTGACCTGATCTTCCTGCCCATGTACTACGATGCCGCCTCCCTGATCCTGACTCAGGCCGACGCCATCGGCTACGCCCCCAAGTTCTTCGGCGTGGACGGCATGGACGGCATCCTGGCCGTTGAGGGCTTTGACACCGCTCTGGCTGAGGGCGTCATGCTGCTGACTCCCTTCGCTGCTGACGCTGAGGACGAGGCTACCCAGAACTTCGTTGCCAAGTATGAGGCCGCTTACGGCGAGACTCCCAACCAGTTCGCCGCCGATGCTTACGACACCGTGTATGCCATCGCTGCTGCTCTGGAGAAGGCCGGTGCCACTCCCGACATGACTGCCAGCCAGCTGTGCGACGTTCTGGTTGCCCAGTTCACCTCCGCCGACTTCGCCGTTGACGGCCTGACCGGCGCCGGCATGACCTGGAGCGCCACCGGTGAGGTCTCCAAGGCCCCCAAGGGCATGATGATCCAGGACGGCAAGTACGTCAGCATGGACTAATTGAAAATTATTACTGCCCTTTGAAGGAGTTTCCAAAGAGGGCTGCCGGAAACGGCAGCCCTCTTCCTTCTATTTTAAGAATGTCGAAAACGGGCTTGTCTGAAGCCTGCCGACGGACTGCGGCATGCTTCAGATGGGCCCGGAAATCCCATCGTAACGAGAGAAAATGAGGTGTATCTTTATGCTGGCCTTCCTGAACCACGTGATCAACGGCATCAGCCTGGGCAGTGTGTACGCAATCATCGCCCTTGGTTATACCATGGTTTACGGTATCGCCAAGATGCTGAACTTCGCCCACGGCGACGTCATCATGGTGGGCGCGTATATCTGCTTCTTCGCGGTTGCCTCCTACGGACTGCATCCCATCCTGGGTGTACTGCTGGCGATGCTGGTATGTACCATCCTGGGTATGGTGATCGAACGTCTTGCCTATAAGCCCCTGCGGCAGGCACCCTCTCTGGCGGTACTGATCACCGCCATCGGCATGAGCTATTTCCTGCAGAACAGCGCCCAGCTGATGTGGGGTACCAACCAGAAGATGTTCCCCGCTATCTTCGGCAAGACTCCCTTCTCCTTCGGCGGCATCACCATCTCCGTGACCACCGTTGTGACGATCATTGCCTGCGTGGTCATCATGCTGGCCCTGACCTGGTTCACCGGCAACACCAAGATGGGTAAGGCCATGCGTGCCTGCTCCGAGGACAAGGCGGCGGCCCAGCTGATGGGCATCAACGTCAACACCACCATCTCCATCACCTTCGCCATTGGCTCCGCCCTGGCGGCTGTGGCGGGTGTGCTGCTGTGTTCCGCTTACCCCAACCTGGTTCCCACCACCGGCTCCATGCCCGGTATCAAGGCCTTTACCGCTGCCGTGTTCGGCGGCATCGGCTCCATCCCCGGCGCTCTGCTGGGCGGTGTGCTGCTGGGCGTGATCGAGATCATGGCCAAGGCTTACATCTCCACCCAGTTGTCCGATGCCATCGTGTTTGCCGTGCTGATTATCGTCCTGCTGGTGAAACCCACCGGTCTGCTGGGCAAGAAGATCCGCGAGAAAGTGTAAGGTGGAACCATGAAAAAATTGAGAATGAGCAAAGCCACCGGTATCAATTTCCTGACCTATGCGCTGGTCATTATCGCCTTTGTGGTGCTGCAGGTCATGGGAAATCAGGGCATGCTGTCCTCCACGCTGAAGGGCCAGCTGGTGCCCATCTGTGCTTACGTGGTCATGGCCCTGTCCCTGAACCTGACCGTCGGTATTTTGGGCGAGCTGAGTTTGGGTCACGCCGGTTTTATGAGCGTGGGCGCCTTCGCCGGTGCCGTGGCTAACGTGGCGCTGAGCGTGTCGGTTCCCGACACGGGTCTGCGTCTAGCCCTTTCTATGATCATCGCTGCCATCTTTGCCGCCATCGCCGGTGTGCTGATCGGCATTCCCGTTCTGCGCCTGAACGGTGACTATCTGGCCATCGTGACTCTGGCCTTTGGCGAGATCATCAAGTCTATCATCAACAACACCTACATCGGTATGGACGTGGACGGCCTGCACGCCAGCTTCGTTCAGAACACCCTGAAGCTGGAGGCCGGCGGCCGCATGATCCTCAACGGCCCCATGGGCATTCCCGGCATTCAGAAGACCTCCACCTTTGTGGCGGGCTTTGTGTTGGTGATGGTCGCGCTGGTGATCATCTTCAATCTGGTGGGCAGCCGTTCCGGCCGCGCCATCATGGCTCTGCGCGACAACCGTATCGCTGCCGAGAGCGTAGGCATCAACGTGACCAAGTACAAGATGATGGCTTTCGTGACCTCCGCTGCTTTGGCCGGTGCCGCCGGCGCCCTGTTTGCTCAGGGTCAGAACACCATCGTGGCCAGCAAGTTCGACTTCAACACCTCCATCCTGATCCTGGTGTTCGTGGTGCTGGGCGGTTTGGGCCGTATGTGGGGTTCTATCATCGCTGCCGCCGCTCTGACCGTGCTGCCTGAGATGCTGCGTGAGTTTGCCGACTACCGTATGCTGGTCTACGCCATCGTGCTGATTTTGGTGATGCTGATCACCAACAACCCCGCCATCAAGAATTTCTTCGAGTCCACGATGGGCCGTATCAAGAGCGGCAAGAAGGCGAAAGGAGGTGCTGAGGCATGAGTAAAGTGAATCAGAACTACCCCAAGCCCAAGCTGGTGCCCGTCCCCAGCACCAACATCATCCCCGACCGCGACATTGGCCAGCGCCCCATTTTGGAGTGCCGCCATTTGGGTATCGACTTCGGCGGTCTGAGTGCCGTGGCGGACTTCAACATGGCCATCGGCCGCACCGAGATCGCCGGCTTGATCGGCCCCAACGGTGCCGGTAAGACCACCGTGTTCAACCTGCTGACCAAGGTGTATCAGCCTACCCGCGGCACCATTCTGCTGGACGGTCACGACACCCACGATATGGACACCGCCCACGTCAACCGGGCCGGTATCGCCCGCACCTTCCAAAACATTCGTCTGTTCGAGAAGATGAGCGTGCTGGACAATGTGCTGGTGGGTCTGCACAACGAGATGAACAACGGTATGTTCTCCAGCGTGCTGCGTCTGCCCCGGCACTGGATCCAGGAGAAGAGGGCGCGACAGAAGGCACTGGAGCTGCTGTCTATCTTCGATATGCAGGACATGGCCGACCATCAGGCCGGTTCTCTGCCCTACGGTGCCCAGCGCCGTTTGGAGATCGTCCGCGCCCTGGCTACCAACCCCAAGCTGCTGCTGCTGGATGAGCCGGCCGCCGGTATGAACCCCTCCGAGACCGCTGAATTGATGGAGAATATCCGCAAGATCCGCGATACCTTCCAAATCGCCATCATGCTCATTGAGCACGACATGAACCTGGTCATGGGCGTGTGCGAGGGTATCTGCGTACTGAACTTCGGTAAGATCATCGCCAAGGGTACGCCGGAAGATATTCAGGGCAACCCTGCCGTGATCGAGGCTTACCTCGGCAAGAAGAAGGAGGACTAAACGATGGCTCTGCTGACAGTTGATAACATCCACGTCTATTACGGCAGCATCCACGCCGTCAAGGGCGTGTCCTTCGAAGTGAACGAGGGGGAAGTCGTCACTCTGATCGGCGCCAACGGCGCCGGTAAGTCCACCGTGCTGAATACCGTGTCCGGCCTGCTGCACCCCCGCACCGGCACCATCACCTTTGATGGTAAGGACATGAAGGGCATTGCATCCAACAAGGTGGTGGAGCACGGCCTGGTCCAATGTCCCGAGGGACGCCGCATCTTCCTGCAGATGACCGTGGAGGAGAATCTGGAGATGGGTGCCTACACCCAGCCCAACTCCACCATCGTCCCCGGCATTGCCGACGTGTACAAGCGATTCCCCCGCTTGGAAGAGCGCCGCAAGCAGATCGCCGGTACTCTGTCCGGCGGTGAGCAGCAGATGCTGGCTATGGGCCGCGCCCTCATGAGCCGTCCCAAGCTGCTGATGCTGGACGAGCCTTCCATGGGTCTGGCCCCCATTTTGGTGGAGCAGATCTTCGACATCATTCGGGAGCTGCACGCTGCCGGCACCACCATCCTGCTGGTGGAGCAGAACGCTCAGGCGGCCCTGTCTGTGGCTGACCGTGCCTACGTGCTGGAGACCGGCAAGATCTCCCTCAGCGGCACCGGTGCCGAGCTGATGGCCAGCGACAAGGTGCGCGAGGCCTACCTCGGCGGCTGATAGCTGAATAAAAATGTGAACACCCCGCAGCCACAGGCTGCGGGGTGTTTTTTATATTGAACCGTGGGTTCTCCTCCCACGAATAAAAAACAACCTCACCCGGATGGGTGAGGTTGTGGTGCGCGAGGTGGGAGGCCGCCTGCGGCGGCATTAACGGGCTCTAAAGCGCGGACGCGCTAAGACCCCGTATATCGAACCGGGTTCGCCTCCCGGTGGACAAAAAAAGGAAGTTACCCAAAAGGGTAACTTCCTTTTTTGGTGCGCGAGGTGGGAGTCGAACCCACACGCCCTTGCGAGCACTGGCACCTGAAGCCAGCGAGTCTACCAATTCCACCACTCGCGCATTTGGCAGTGGAGTTCCGCTCGGAACAAGTGATATATTACCACCACGCGCACGCTTTGTCAACACCTTTTTTCAAAAAATGCGCAAAAATTTTTGCATATAAAAATGCCCCAAAGCATTGCGCTTTGGGGCATTTTGAGTAGACGAAAGGGAAGGGGATCAGCCGACGAAATCGGCCAGCTTGGAGGTGTCCAGACCCTCGCGGCCCAGCAGGAATCGAGCCAGCTCACGGGCGATGGTCAGCACACCACCTACCTCGTCGGACTCGATGTTCAGGGGCAGCAGGGGATCGTGCAGGGACAGGCGCAGCAGGAACCAGCCGTTGCCGTGGCCGGCATCCAAATTGACGCGCACGCCCTCGTAGTTGTTGGGGGCGATGGTCCAGCCGGGCTGGTTGGCGGCGTAGGCCTGCAGGTCGTCCAGCACCTGCTGGCCGCAGGTCTTGAAGTCCTCGGGGAGAATGTTCAGGCGCAGCTCTTTGCTCTCGGCAGGCTCGGCCAGATCGTCGATAAGGGAGGCCAAAGTGTAGCCCTCCTTCTTGCCGCGGGCCAGCTCGATGAGCAGCTTGGTGACGAGGTAAGCGCCGTCATCCAGGAAGTAGTTTTCCTTCAGAGCGCCGTGGCCGGAGGTCTCGATGGCCAGCTGGCTGTCCTGCCCGGCGGCGTTCAGACGGATGGACTCGTTGATGACGTTGCGGTAGCCGCGCTTGAAGCGGTGATGGATACCGCCCCGCTTGGCGATAAACTCGGCCAGGCCGGTGGAGGTGATGGAGTCGGTGACGATGGTGGTGCCGGGATGCTCCCGCAGCAGGATGACCGCCAGCATGGCGATGATGCGGTTGCGGTTGAGCTCGCTGCCGTCGGCCAGCACGGCGCCGGCGCGGTCCACGTCGGTGTCGAAGATGATGCCGAGGTCGGCTTTGTTGGCGTTCACGGCGGCGGTAATGGCCTCCATAGCGGCGCCGTCCTCGGGGTTGGGAATGTGGTTGGGGAAGGAGCCGTCGGGATCCAGGAACTGGCTTCCCTTGGTGTTGGCACCCAGAGGCTGCAGCACTTTTTCCACGTAGAAGCCGCCTGCGCCGTTGCCGGCGTCCACCACGATGCGGAAGCCGTCCAAAGGCTTTTCCTCGCCGGTGGCGGTGCGTACCTTGTCCACCAGAATGGCGGCGTAGTCGTCCATGAACTCGCCCTTCTGCGCCTGAGTGGCGGGCAGACCGGTGGCCTCGTCGCCGGCGGCGAAGGCCAGGATGGCGGCGATGTCCTGCTTCTCCAGACCGCCGTCCTTGGTGAAGAACTTGAAGCCGTTGCGGTTGAAAGGCAGGTGGCTGGCGGTGATCATAACGGAGGCATCGTAGGGCTGGGCACCGGCCACGGTGCTCATAAACATGGCGGGGGTGGAGGCCATACCGATGTCGGTGACCTGAATACCCTGCTCGCTCATGGCGCTGCACAGCCAATTGCACAGGGTAGGACCGGACAGGCGGGAGTCACGGCCCACGGACACCCGCAGGGTGTCCTTGCCCAGGCGCTGACGCAGCCACAGAGCGAAGCCGCGGCCAATGTCGCGGCAGGCCTGCTCGGTCAGGTTGACGTGCTGACCCTCGATCCCCTCCAGAGCGACACCGCGGATGTCGCTGCCGTTTTGCAACTTCTTATAATCCATAATCAATTCCCCTTATTTCCGTATTATTTAAGTAGTATTGCGCTTGACCATATCATAGCATTGATTTGTCGCAAAGGCAACAGGCAGCATGGAAAATTGTGCAGCAAAAAACCGCCGGGCGCATCTGCACCCGGCGGTCTGGAGCTGGTGGAGGGATTTGAACCCTCGACCTACTGATTACGAAGAGTGTCCAAACTCTCAAATCACAGCTTTCCAGCCCTTTCGCGCCCTTTCCTCAGGGGGATTTTCGCACAAACCTGCTCTCGTACCCTTTCCTTCCCGCCCCGTTTTTTCCTGTTGTGGGTCGGGACGTGGGTCAGAAAACCGCTGCGCAAAACCCACTTTTCAAACACATGAAAACATGATAAACTATATACACGCAAAACGCAACCCACGGAGGTGTCCACATGAGCGAACGGGAATATGAAGCGCTGCGCAGTGCACTGGCCTCCACCCGCATGGAGGGCTTTCGTGTCACCGAGCAGACGGAAAAAGACTGCATCCGCCTCATGAGCGGCGAAGTGTCTGTGGCCGATCTTGTAAAGGAGATCCTGGCCCGCCCCGCAAAGGCGGTGTGATATGGGATACAGCATCGACCCTATCTCTGCCAACTGTTACCCCGGCACGACCATCCTCATCAATAAATTTGATATCCGCGATGAAGAAAAGCTGAGCGAGATTGAGAGCGTGATCTCCTCTGCAAGATATGCGGAATGGCTGAACGCTCCGCAGGCAACAACCTTTGACATCGACCACTACAAAGCCATTCACCGTTTTCTCTTCTCTGACCTGTATGAATGGGCTGGCGAAGTCCGCACCGTGAACATCAGCAAGAAGGGAACCCAGTTTACCCCTGCTGAAAACATCGAAAGTTAGTCGCAACTGATTTTTGAACGGTTGCGGTGCTGCAACTATTTCAAGGATTTGCCCCATGACGAGTTCGTAGAGGAAATCGTTGATTTCTATTGCGTCACCAATGCCCTGCACCCTTTCCGAGAGGGCAACGGCAGGGCCCAGCGTGTGTTTCTGACGCAACTCATACGCAACGCCGGATATGAAATTAATTTTGCCGACATGGATACAGACCTTCTGATGATAGCGACCATCCAGTCCACCCAAGGTGTGACAGGTCTTCTCAAACATATTTTTTCCGAAAGCATTTTGCTGTAAGAAGCACAACCACATATACCGAACCCGCCGGTCAATCGCACAAGCGAATGACCGGCGGGTACTTTACTGCCACATTTTGCTTTTATATTTTGCGCTGCTGTAATCAATAAAAGTCTTGCTCCTGAAGCGATGATGCATCGATTTACCCCGTTGGGGAATGTAACATTTTTCAATATTACATATAATGCTTCGCGCCCGCGCGCTTGTGCTCACTTTTATCATGCATACGCTGAATAGTTTGTTTTGCAGCATCAGATACTGTTTCACCAAAGAGGTATGCGTCCAATTCCTTGTATGTGATGCCCATTTCCTGCTCATCGGTTTGCCCGTCAAATAGTCCCGCAGAGGGAGCC
>JAFQHV010000016.1 GCA_017397835.1 Oscillospiraceae bacterium | reverse complement strand
GGGTAGAGGGCGTTTCTACGCTTTTTCTACACTACCGTTTGCGATTGCATTTGGCGTGGAGTGCGAGTGGTTTGTGTTTTGGAGGGAGTCCAAAGTCTCTTAGCGACTTTTAAGGGAATTTCACTCCATGGCACTCGAAATCAGTTTGCGGGCAACCGCACGTGGGTTCGAATCCCACCCGCTGCGCCAATCAAAATGCCGCCCAGGCAATTGCCCGGGCGGCATTCTGTTTGCAGGCGGCATACGAGCAACGATCACGCTTTTGGCGGCATAACGGTAGCGACACCCTGGATGACCACGTCGCCGTTCTGGTTGGTGCAGACGGTGTCCAGCTTGATGATATTTTTCTCGTCGTGCTTTTCCGTGACGGTAACGGAGGCGGTTATCGTATCACCAAAATGAACCGGCTTGGTAAATTTTAGTTCTTGGCCTAAATAAATGGTGCCGGGGCCGGGCAAATACATACCCAAAACAGCGGAAATCAGGCCCGCGGACAACATGCCGTGGGCGATACGTCCTTTGAACGCGGTTTGGCTGGAAGCAGCCTCGTTGACGTGGGCGGGATTGAGGTCGCCGGTAATACCGGCAAACAGGTAAACATCGGTTTCGGTGATGGTCTTGGAAACACAGGCGCTGTCGCCAATGTTCAGGGTGTCGATCGTTCTGCTCATAAGATACCTCGTTTTTTGGGGGATGAGTGTACTGCCGTTGCAAAACTCGCTGGGAACGGCGGTGAATTTAATTTTACCATAAATTTTGCCAAATGCAATCGGAAATCGGACGAAAACGGACACTCCGCCGGTTGAGACGGAGGCTATCTATGTGATAAAATAAAAAGGAAAGGGGGCGTCCTTATGAAACCCTGCCGCATTACCGTTATGCGAATTACGACTTACCCCGACCTGATGGCGGAGTATGAAAACCCCATTGAGCACACCTGCGACCTGCATGTGGGGCAGGTGTTTGTTTCGACCAACGGCGAAAAGCCCGAAGGCTTGTGTGACAGTGCCTGGGAGAGTATGGCATCCTTTGTGAAGGAACTGGCCGAGGGCGGCGGGAATTTCTACGACGGGTGGATGAAAAATCCGCACTCAGCCATGATCTCCTGCAACGACGGATTCCGCCCGGTAAGTTTTTATATTGAGATAATTGCGGATGAAAGCTTCTAGTGACGTTTCCTGCTATCTGCGGCGGGCCGGGGGATCGTGAGCGGGCCATTTCAACCGGTGGAAAAGTTTATAACGTACAAATCAAAAGGTTAATTCCTTCCATGCTTGGGCGGCGGAACCCGTGATATACTGGGGAAAAACGCGGCAGCCGCGGCAGCCGCGGAAAGAGAGAGCGATTTGTATGGGAATCAACGACCACGGCAGCAAGATGTGCGCCAACTACGACTACGCCTACGAGGCGGAGCTGCGGGAGAAGTTCCGCAAGCGCGCTCCCAAGCGGGTGTTTGATGCCCATTTTCATCTGTCCCCCGACGAGATCCACACCGTCCCGGCAGAGCAGGTGTTTGACACCTGGGTGGAGGACACCGAATACTACCTGGGTGAGGGGTGTCTGAAGGGCGGTTTGGTCATGGGTAACCCCAGCCGATTCAAATCGGTGGAGGCGCTGGACATCGACCGGGCCTTTGCCTACAAGTGCGCTGACGAGCACGAGGGCTACGTCAACGGTCTGGTCACCCGGCCCTGGGACGACCCGGCCTATACCGAGGAGTGGATCCGCACCCATCCCAAAATCGCGGCCATCAAGCCCTATCGCAGCTACGCCCGGTGCGAGGATACCTACGAGGCGGACATCACCGACTACGCCCCCGAGTGGATGTGGGAGCTGGCGGAGAAGTACGGCCTTGTGATGATGATCCACCTGTCCCACTACACCGACGTGCTGCGCCATCCCCGCAACATCGAGCAGATTCGCTATTTGAGCCAAAAGTACCCCAACAGCAAAATTATTTTGGCCCACTGCGGCATGGGACACAATCCCTATAAGATGCGGGACGGCCTGGCCCACATCAAGGATTTGCCCAACGTGTGGATGGACTGCGGCGGCATTTCCGAGCCTATGGCCATCGTCTACTGCCTGAAGGAGCTGGGTCACGAGAAAATCATGTTCGCCACGGACGGCTATCGGTTCGCTTTGGGCGACAACGGCCGCTGTATGCCCGCCGGCGGCAACTTCTTCGGCATTGTCCGACCTACCATTGTGGACTCCCCCGACTGGCCGCCGGACTACAAGTACACCCCCGTGCGAAATTTGGTCGAGCAGATGCAGGCCCTGTACGAGGCCGGCGATCTGCTTGGGTTGACGGAGCGGCAGTGGGACGACATCTTCTACAACAACGCCGCCAAGCTGTTCTATCCCATTTTGGAGCGCCGACTGGCGGAAGTGAGTCAATAACAAAAAATCCCTGACCCGTCGGGTCAGGGATTTTTTTGCTTATTCGGGATAGACCGAAGTGGGACGGACCATATCCGGGGTGATGTCGGCGGCGTTCAGGATGCTGATGCGGCGGCTCTCACCGGGCAGCAGGTCGAAGTACTGGTCGCTCAGGCGCACATCCTCGTCCAGACCGAAGTGGACGGCGTGGGCGAAGCGGTCGGTCTGCACGGTGAAGTGCAGGGTGTTGCCCTCCCGGCAGAAGTCGGACACGGTCAAATTGGCCTGAGGAAGGACGAGCGTGCGCATATCGCCGGCGCGGAGGGTGACGGTGGGGATGCCATCCCCACGGACGTAGAACGCACCGCGCTGCAGATCCCAGCTTGCGTCCACGGGGACGGCGGCCGCAAGGGCACACTGGGTAAAGGCCGCCAGCCGGACGGTGAGGGGTTGGGCGGGGGCGTAGGTGCCGTCGAAGGACACGTAGCCGCAGGTGAGGTTGAGGGTCTTTGCCTCGGGCAGATCGTTGGCGCAGTAGATGTGCAGCTCATTCTCACTGCGGCGCACCACCACGCGGTGGGGGTGGTAGGCCCGGCGCAGGAAGTAGTAGGCGGGCTTGGGGTTGGCGTAGTGGTCCATCAGGCTGAAGCCCACCTCGCCAAAGCCGTCGGTGTAGCACCACAGGACACTGCCGGAGCAGTTTTCGGTGATGCGGATCTGATCGGCTTCGTAGGAGAGCAAATCGCCCTGGAACAGGCCGCCGTACAGGCAGTACTCATCCAGACTCAACGGCTTTTCGCCGGTATAGTGGCGGTACACCGCATCCCGGACGGCGAAGTATTCAAAGGAGTTGCGGTGGTGGGTGAAGATGGGGTCGTCCTCGGCAATATGCTCCTGCCCGCCGCAGTAGCGGATCAGTGCCCGGGGAGAGGGGGGACCCATGATACCGCCCTCGGTGACGAACTGGGCCTTGAAGTCGGCGAAGGAGTCCACCGAAATGCGGGTCTGCTGGTACTCCGGCTTGGTGTTCAGGAAGGGGTAAAAGTGCCGGTCACCGCCGCCGCGGTAGGGGGCCTGATCGGCGGGGAGCATACCGAAGGCGGAGTTGCACACATAGGGGACGGAGGCGATCAGCTCGTGATGGAGGCGGGGCATCAGCTCACCGTACAGGGTGGTGCCGCCGGGGCGCAGCGCCATGTCGTCGTGGTCGGGGTAGTGGGCGCCGAAGTAGCTGTTGAGTACGCTCAGGCACTCGCCGCCGCCGCACCACACCGCCATGCAGGGGTGGCTGCGAAGACGAATCATCTGATAGCGCACCTCGCGCTCCACCAAATCGTTGAACCAAGGGAGATGGTCGGGGTAGGCGCCGCAGGCGAAAATCATGGTGCGGTAGACCAGAATACCATGCTCGTCGCACAGGTCGTAGACGTAGTCCGGCTCGTACACGCCCTCCGCCCAGAAGCGGAACATGGTGAAGTGGGCGGCCTTGGCGTCCCGGATGAGGGACTCGTAGGTTTCCCGCCTGGCCCGGGCGTAGATGTGGTCGGTGTGGATCAGGTCCATGCCCTTGCAGTAGATCTGTTTGCCGTTGACACGGAAGGCGTAGCGGCGCTCCACCTCGCTGTACTTGGAGTTGTCCAGTTCCACCGTGCGGATGCCGGTGCGGACGGAACGCTCGTCCCGGGCGCCGCCCATGTTGCAGGCCACCACCCGGGCGGTGTACAGGGGCTGGTCACCGTAGCCGTTGGGCCACCAGAGCTGGGGGTCGGGCAGGGTGAAGTCGAACTTCAGGTAGTTGACGCCGGACTGAGCCAAAAAGTCCATCTGCTTTTCGTAGACCACCCGGCCGTCTTTTTCCAGAGTGAACACCGCTTCGCACTCCCGGCCGAACAGGCGGCAGCGGCTTTCCACCTGTGCCTGGGCAAGAATTTGCGCCCCGGCATCGGACAGGGAAAGGGTCTCCACCCGCACGTCCCGGACCACGATCTCGTCCAAAAAGTCCAGCCGCACATCGCCGGCGATGGCACAGGTTGCCAGACGGGGGGACTGGTCCCAGCCGAAGACATACTGGGGCTTGCGCAGGGCGATGCGGCGGTCGTCGCCGCGGCCCTTTTGCCGGGTACGTCCGTCGCAGGAGACGAAGTTGCGCATATTGGCGATGTCCCGGTCGTCCACGTGCTCCAGACCGCAGGTCAGGCGGATGAGCAGGGTGTTTTCGCCGGGGACGAGCCAGGGAGAGACGTCTCGCTTGAAGGGGAAGAACGCGCTGGCGTGGTGGCCGATGTGAGCACCGTTGAGGAACAGGTCGGCGTGGATGTCCAGAATTTCAATGAACAGCTCGGCACCGAAGTTGGAAAGGTCGTTTTCCGTCAGCGTAAAGGTCTTGCGGAACCACCAGGAGCGATCCTCCACCCACTTGCAGTCAAAGGAATTGCCGCCCTCCAGCGGCTCGTTAATGCGGCCGGCCTCCACAAGGGCCATGTGCACGTCGCAGGGCAGGGAGGGGACCTCCATCCAACCGTCCTGCTTTTGCAGGATGACGGGGGCCAGCTCCGGGGGGCAGGACAGGGGCTCTTCCCGCAGAGACCAGCCGTTCAGCAGAGAGTAATTCTTCACAGGGAACACTCCTTATTGTATTTTGATACCGTTACCTTATCATGCCCGACTTGCAAAGAAAAGAAAGAAGTGGTAAAATTATAGACAGATTTTGTTGTTTTGGAGGCGGGCGGCCGTGCTTTACGAGGTAAACAACTCCACAGACGATCAACTGCGGTTCTACCGGGTGGAGAATTTCTCCAGCTGCCCCCGCCTGCACAAAAATCTGGAAGTGATTTTTTGCCGCAGCGGCTGCGTGCAGGTGACCATCAGCGGCAGCACCTGCACGCTGACGGCGGGGCAGGGGGCGGTGATCCCGCCCAACGCGGTGCACAGTTTTCTGACCGAAGACGCCTGCGTTTTTTACGTGATCCAGGCCGGAGCGCAGAATGCGCGGGACGTGGCACAACTGTTTCGGGACCGGATACCGTCGGGGTACACCTTCCGCGTGGACGAGGATATGCAGCGGCGGCTGGATCGCACCTATGCCAACGGGGGGCGGAACGCCTTTGATGAAAAGGCACTGCTCTATCAGGCGGTGGGAGCCTTCGTCCGCAGCAACCGCCTTGTGCCGGGGCGGTCCGCCGACACGGAGCTGCTCACCCGGGCCATCCGATACGTGCAGGACCATTTTCGGGAGCCGCTGACGCTGGAGGATGTGGCGCGGCATTTGGGTTACAGCTATTCCTACGTCAGCAAGCAGATCAAACAGGGACTTGGCATGTCCTTTTCCAACTTTCTGACGGAGTATCGGGTGGGGTACGCCCGGGCGCTGTTAGGTGAAGGGCAAACCAGCATCTCACAGGCGGCACTGCTGTCCGGCTTTGGCAGCATCCGCAACTTCAACCGCGCCTTTTTGCGGGTGACGGGAGAGACCCCCCGGGACTGTCAGAAGAGCGAAACGGGCGCGGGTACGTCGGAAAAGCTGCTGTTGGAGCTGGAGGACGAATAAACCAAAAACATCCCCGGTCGGAAGACCGGGGACGTTTTATATATCAATGGCTGAAAAGGAGACGTGGTTTACATCTTGCTTTGCCACTTTTCACGTTGCCAGCGGAGCAGGTCTTCGTCCTCCTTGAATACCTTGAAGGCGTTGGCGATGCGCTCGATGGCCATGCGGTTGAGTGCTTTACCGATGGTTGCGGTGGCGTCCACGGGGTCCTTTTCGACGGCGTAGTTGTTGGGGTAATCCTCCCACCAGCCGTCGTCCCGGATCTCGATGCCGGCGGCGGCAAACTTGTCCGTTCTGTGCCGGTGTTTGCCCGACTCAATGCCCAGTCGGTCCAGCTTGACGGAGCCGGGGGCGATGCCCATCAGACGGGCGGTTTCGGCCAGACAGCCGTGACCGGTGGGAATTTTTTCGTCGTAGTAGCGATTCAAAGCCGCCTCGTCCTCCGCCGTCAGCTCCGGGACGGTTCCGGAGGGGGAGTTGGCCACGGTGTCCAGCAGTTCGCGGTAGGTCTTGACCATAAAGCTCTGGGTCATAGCCACCACGTAGTCCTTCTCCTTGTTGCCCAACTGCTCCAAAAAAGCGGTCAGCCAGGCATAGTTGCCGCCGTGGGCGTTGAGAACCAGGATTTTTTTGAAGCCGTAGCGGGCGATCTGGTCGCACAGCTGCTCCAGCAGCAGGAAGTTGGTGGACATGGGGATGGAAACGATACCGGGGGCGGTGGTGGGGTGGCCGCAGGACATATCACCGAAGGGGATGCCGGGGAAGACACACACCGGCTCCATCTTGGATGCCTCGTAAGCATAGTGCTCCGCCTGCAGGAAGTCGGTGCCGAGGGGCAGGTGCAGGCCGTGCTTTTCCACGGCGCCGTAGGGAATGACGCACACGCCGCCGGTTTTGTCGCGCAGTTGTTCCAGCTCTTCGCTGGTGACGTAGAGCCATCTGGTTTCCATAGTAATTACCTCCGTTTATCCGAAGAAATAGCCGTTGGTCTCGTGGACGGCGTGGCCGGACAGGTAGTAGTCCTTCAGCGCTTTTTCCAACCGGGTGTTTTCCGGCAGAGCGGGCAGGTCGAAGTTGTTGTTGGGGATTTTGAATATGAAATAGAACACGCCGTTGCCGTGGCTCTTCATGGTGAGGGGGCGGAACAGGCGGCCGAAGCGCACGATGTTGGTGTCCTCGCCGATCAGGTCGGCCAGTACGGGGTTGAGCAGCCAGCTGGCACAGGCGAAGGCCTTGTAGTCGTAATCGGGGTAGTAGGTGGCGAGGAAGTCGCGCATCCGCTGCAGACTGTCCTCCACAGCGGCCATGTCCAACTTGCCGCTGGCGGGGATGTGCAGCTGGGCTACGGTGTCGCCCTTTTGCAGCACCAGTTCCCACTCGCTTTTGTTCAAGCGAACCAGCTCTTTTTTCACGCGACCTTTTTCATCAAAGGGGTGACCCTCCCAATAGGTGTCGGTTTCTGTGACATCGGCCTGCCAGGAACCCTCCTCGTCCTCAAAGTGGCGGGCGCCCAAAGCCATGCCCTCCCGATGGACGGCCACTCCGTGAGCCAGATCCACGATGTCTCCCTGCCGGTTGCGGAAGACCTTGACCGTGCCGGTGAAGGGGTAGTTCATCTCCAGCTCCAGCCGACCCAGACGGATCAGGTTGCCGGAGATGGTGCGGTGATACCAGTCCAGCAGGTGGAACCCGTCCTGCCCGTTGTGGTAGTCGCGGTAGATGTTGATGACGAGCTCGAAGGGCTCCAGTTCGGTGCGGATCAAGTCCTCGGGCAGGCCGCGGCGGCGCAGGTTGGTCACGCAGCGGGGGATCTGGGAACACAGGGCAAGGGCCGGCAGCATATCCCGGGGGAGGCACGGCTCCACATCCGGGGGGAGGGGAAATTTGAACCCCTCGCAGTCGGCGGCGTTGTGCTCCGGCTCGTTCAGGGCGGTGCACAGCAGGTGGAGGATGCGTGCCAGCTTCTCATCCTTGCCGGTTTCCACGGCGGCCCGCTGATACAGCTGCAAATAGTTGGGGAAGATGCCCAGTTCGCGGTGGAGGTTTGCATAGTATGCCGGGTCGGTGAAGGGACAGCCGGTTTGCTCAAAATCCTTCATAGCGGCGTCATAGAGGTCGCGCCAGCGTTCGGGCCACTTGGTGGCGCCGATGTACTGCATCAATTCGTCAATGGTGGGGCGCATCCGTATCGGCCCTTCACTTGTTCCGTTTAACCAATGTCTCTCCATAAGAATACCTCCGAATGCGGGCGGTTTCGACCGGCGGCATTGACTTTTCAAGTGTCCCATATTAAAATGGCACCAACGCCCGCCCAAGTGAATGAATTATACCTCCTTGCGGCGGAAATGTAAATCAATGTGAACGCCAAATTTTGCGGGGGACCATGTCCCGTTTTGCAAGATTTGGATAGGGGAGTGCTGTCCTGTGGCCAATATGATCGCGGAGAATTACAAGTCCAATTTCAGCACCACCGTCCGTCTGGACGACGTGCGCATCGATATGCGTACCAACGGTCCGCACCGTACCATCGTGCCCAACAGCCACGACCACACCGGGTACGAGGTGCAGGCCGCCCTGATGGGGGAATACCACATCGAGTTTGAGCATAAAACGCTGGTGATGAAGGCACCGGACACGGTGTGCCTGATCCCGCCCGGCTGCCGGCACAGAAGCCGGTATGCCGGACCCGGGGTGCGGCAGATGGGACTTGGACTGCGCTTTAACTGGCGGCACAAGCCGGGGCAGGGGGAAGATTCCGGCCTGCTGGAGGCGTTGGAACGCCTGCCACGGAATGAGCCGGTGCTGCTCACCGATGCCGGCGAGCTGTGCGACACCCTGCGCCGCTTTTCCGAGGAGCTGGCCGCCCCCGATGTGGGGTCGGAGGTGCTGCTGGATGCACTGCTGCGGCAGTTTTACATTCAGCTGTTCCGCGCTCTGAAGGCCGCCGCCGGGCCCCGGGCCCGGGATCGGTCCGACCACGACAAGCGGGAGGACCGCTACGGCAGGATCGAGGAGTTTTTCCACGAGCACTACGCGGACCACGCGGTGACCGAGGAAGATCTGGCGGAGTATCTGTCCGTCAGCAAGCGGCAGACCAGCCGCATCCTGCGCCGGCTGTGCGGCAAAAGCTTTCACGAAAAGCTGGAGGAGATCCGTATGCACTACGCCCTGCAGTGGCTGGTGCACACCGACGAGCGGGTGGAGGACATCGCCCTGCAGGTGGGCTACACCGCGGCGTCCGGCTTCTACGTGGCGTTCAAAAAGGCCTTCGGCGTGACCCCGGCACGGTACCGCCGCGATTGCACTGCCCGTCACGGAAAGGACGGATAAGGTGCACGGCGGGCAAATTACAGTTGAGTTTTTCGACAAAAAGTGATACAATATCCGGAGTGTTACCTGCGGCGTTGGGCCGCAGGGGCCGCACCCGCGGGGCCGATCCGCGGGCAAGTATTGCAAAAAGAGGGGAATTGTTATGAAGAGAAAATGGGGCGACCGCCGGGACGGCAAGCTGATTCGGGATATCGACTCCATGCACTGCATCATGCCCATGATCTTTCCCAATCGCTGCGATAACGAGGCGTTCATGCACCTGCGCATCGACCTGACGAAGGCCGAGGAGTATCTGGCAAAGAAAAATCAAGACGAACCCGCCTACCGCTACAATCTGTTCCAGCTGATCGTCACCGCCGTGCTGAAGACCATCATGCTGCGCCCGCTGATGAACCGCTTTATCAAGCGGCATAAGATGTTCCAGCGTAACGACCTGACCGCCGCCTTTACGGTGAAAAAGGTCTTTGCCGACGACGGGGGCGAGGCGCTGGCCCGGGTCTACGCCAAAAAGAGCGACAACATCGACACCATTCACAACGAGATCTACCGGCAGGTGTCCTTCACCCGCAGCGATAAGAAAGACGCCTCCACCGAGGGGATGGACTTTATTCAAAAGCTGCCCTTCCGGGGCGCCATCGGCCGACTGGTCCGTTTTCTGGACAACCACGGCTGGCTGCCCAAGGGGCTGATCGCCACCGATCCCTACCACTCCTCTGTGGTGCTGACCAACCTGGGCAGCCTGAAGATCGACGCGGGCTACCACCACATGACCAACTGGGGCACCAACTCCGTGTTCTGCGCCATCGGCCTGATGAAAAAGCGCCCCTTCTTTGACGAGCAGGGCAACATGGAAATGCGCATGAGCGTGGATCTGGGCATGACCATTGACGAGCGCATCGCCGACGGCTACTATTACGCCAAGACCATGCGCCTTTTGAAGACCCTGCTGGAAAACCCCGAGCTGCTGGAGCGGCCCCTGTGTGAGGAAGTGGACTACTGATATGGCTATTACCGCAAAAACGCCCTGGGCGGGCAGCATGGGCGACATCCCCATGCATTTGGACTACTTTAACGGCACCCTGTTCGAGGCGGTGCAGAATATTGCCCAGCAGTACCCGGACAGCGTGGCCTTTGACTTCATGGGCAAGCCTACGACGTACAAAAAGCTGGTGCAGGACGTGGAGATCTGCGCCAAGGCGCTGCGCACCATCGGCGTGCGGGAGGGAGATCGGGTCACCATCGCCATGCCCAACTGTCCCCAGTCCGTCACCCTGTTCTACGCGGTGAATCTGGTGGGCGCCGTGGCCAGCATGATCCACCCCCTGTCCGCCGAGAAGGAGATCGAATTCTACCTCAACGAGTCGGAAAGCGTCACCGCCATCACCCTGGACCAGTTCTACCACAAGTTCGAGCGGGTGCGCCAGAACACCAAGGTGGTCAACATCGTCATCGCCAGCATCAAGGACGCCCTGTCCACCCCCATCCGGGCGGGTTATATGCTGACCGAGGGCCGCAAGATCGAAAAGATCCCCGCCGAAGCTCCCGTGATCCGCTGGGACGAGTTTCTGCGTATGCGCAAGCACTGCTTCTACAAATACACCGTGCAGCGCCGGGCCGAGGATCCCGCCGTCATCCTGTATTCCGGCGGCACCACCGGCACCTCCAAGGGTATCGTGCTGACCAACCGCAACTTCAATGCTTTGGCCGCCCAGATCGTGGCCACCAACCCCATGTTCCGCCCCGGGGACAAGATGCTGGCCGCCATGCCCGTGTTCCACGGCTTTGGCCTGGGTGTCTGCATCCACAGTATGCTGGCCAACGGCGGCCGCTGCATCCTGGTTCCCCGGTTTACGCCCAAAAGCTATGCCAGGGACCTGGTCAAGCACCGCTGCAACTTCATTGCCGGCGTGCCCACCCTGTACGAGGCGCTGCTGCGCCTGCCCGACATGAACGGCGCCGACCTGAGCTGTTTGAAGGGCGTGTTCTCCGGCGGTGACTCCCTGTCGGTGGAGCTGAAGAAGAAGCTGGACAAATTCCTCTACGACCATAACGCCAGCATCCAGGTGCGGGAGGGCTACGGCACCACCGAGACCGTCACCGCCTGCTGTCTGACCCCCGCCCATATGGCCAAGGAGGGCAGCATCGGCGTGCCCTTCCCCGATACCTATATTAAGGTGGTGGAGCCGGACACCGACGTGGAGCTGCCCTACGGACAGGAGGGCGAGATCCTGCTGGCCGGACCCACGGTGATGAAGGAGTACATGAACCACCCCGGCGAGACCGCCCAAACCCTCCGCACCCATGCCGACGGGCTGACCTGGGTCTACACCGGCGACCTGGGCGTGATGGACGAGCAGGGCTTTGTGTACTTCCGCGGCCGTGCCAAGCGGATGATCATCACCTCCGGCTATAACGTGTACCCGGCCCAGATCGAGAACATTCTGGACTCCCACGAGCTGGTGCAGATGAGCTGTGTCATCGGCGTGCCCGACGACTACAAAATGCAGAAGGTAAAGGCCTTCGTCAAGCTGGCCGCCGGTGCTGTGGCCTCCGAGGCGACCCGGCAGATCCTGCTGGACCACTGCCGCAGGCACGTGGCCAAGTACGCCATGCCCTACGACATCGAGTTCCGGGACGAAATGCCCAAGACACTGGTGGGCAAGGTGGCCTATCGCGTGCTGGAGGAAGAGGAACTGGCCAAGCTCGCGGCGGAGAAAGCACAGCCCGTAAGCGAATAAGAAATACGCAGCAGCGCCCCCGGCATCGGCCGGGGGCGCTGTTTTGCCGTCCACCCGGAAAAGCCTTCCCCCTATTGGGGGGGGGAAGGGGGACCGCGCAGCGGTGGATGAGGGGGCGTGCAGGCGCGGGGGACAGGGGAGCAAGGTCGGGGTCCCCCTCACCCGTCTGCCCTTTGGGCAGCCACCCTCCCCCCTGAGGGTGGAGGGCAAAGCGCGGCGGATACGGAATGCCCCTTGCGCCTTGCGGGTACAAGGGGCTGTTTATGCCTTTGGAAACAGCGTTATGTGTAATGTGGAAAAATCTTTATTTTCTACCATAATTTTTTGGCGATTTATGTGCTTTGTCAAAACTATAGGGGGGCGCTTGTGCAAAGTTCATAAATAAAATTTATATTTAGATTGTGTCTTGCTTTTCTGTGGAAAAAAAGGTATAATCGCAACGATATTGGGACCTTTTCGTCTGCCGGGTTTGGACGGGTGCGCACAATGCCGCCGCGTACCCTTACTCCGGCCCGCAAACGGACCGAATATGTATCAATTTTGGGGCCCTGCCCCAACGTACGAAAGGAAGGTATTTTTATGAAGAACTCCTTCAAAAAGCTCACGGCCTGGCTGTGCTGCATGGCAATGCTCATCAGCTTCATCCCGGCCACCGCGCTGCCTGTCTTTGCGGCTGCAGAGGCGCTGCCCACCAGCGGCACCCTGACTGCCGATGAGTATGTGCTGAGCGCGAATGCGACCCTGACCGGCGGTCTGACCGTCAGCAGTGGCGACGTTACCGTCGACTTGGGCGGCAAGACGCTGACCACCCTTGCGGGTTCAGCCATTACCGTCACCGGCGGTAAGCTGACCCTCAAAAACGGTACGGTTCAGGGCGTTGCCAGCAACGCCACTGTGGCTTTGGTCACCGTGCAGGGTGGCGAGTTCGTGCTGGACGGCGCCACGCTGACCGGCAATAAGACCAAGAGTACAGCTCGTCTGCCCGGCGGTATTTACGCCACCGGCGGTACTGTGACCATCAACAGTGGCACGGTCAGCGGCACCAACGGTGCCAGCTCCACGCTGCTGAAGCGTACCGGCCACTCTCTGTATGCCGAGAACGCCACCGTCAACATCACCGGCGGCACCATCAACGGCGGCGACTACCATGTGGTCCTGGGTGAAAATGCCGAGCTGAACCTGTCCGGCAATCCCGTGGTGGATACCATCCGTAAGACCAACGCCAGCGGCGCCACCGGTATGTCTGCTACCATCCAGAATCTGACTTCCGGCGCCAGCATCAAGATCAGCGACATCACCCCCACTTTGGGCGATGACAGCGCGGTGCTGGACGGTGGTGCCTACGTCTATCAGGCTCCTTCCACCAAGTACGCCATCTATGACTACACCATTGACGACGATGCCAACGGCAGCATCACGGTGACCGTGGGCGGCGAGGAAGTGACCGAGGCGGCCGAGGGCAAGACCGTTACCATCACCGCCACCCCCGATGCGGGCTATATGCTGGACACCATCCTGGTGGACGGCGAGGCCATCGCGGGCACCACCTTCACCATGCCTGCCAAGGCGGTGACCGTGGAGGGCACGTTCAAGGAAGATCCTACTCTTTACACCGTGTCCCTGGGCGCTAACAGCGGCACCGGCACGGGTACTGTGACCCTGAACGGCGGCACCGATCCCGTTTCCGCTACCTATGCCAGCCAGACTTCCGTCACCATCGTGGCCACTCCCGCTGAGGGCCACGAGCTGGAAGGTATTTACGTGGACGGTGGGCTTGTGACCAATGAAAGCACCCACATGCTGCTGATTAAGCAGAAGGACCATGTGGTTACCGCCAAGTTTAAGAACCCCACCGCCAAGGACCAGCTGCCCGACAACGGCGGCGCGCTGGATGCCGGCGACTACGCCCTGAACGAGGGCAATGTGAACCTGGCTGCCGGTGTGACCATCAGCGGCGCGGTCACCATCGACCTGAAGGGCTACACCCTGTCCGGTGCTGCCGCCCCTTACTTTACCATCAACGCCGGCGGCAAGCTGACCATTATGGACAGTGTTGGCGGCGGTAAGGTGCAGGGTCTGGCAGCATCTGCCAGCGCCACCAGCGCCATGATCCTGGTCAACGGCGGCGAGTTCGTGCTGGACGGCGGCCTGCTGACCGGGCACACCAATACCAGCACCAGTGTGTACGGCGGTGCGATCCATATGAATGCGACCGGTTCCGTGTTCACCATGACCGGCGGCGAGATCAGCGGCAATACTGCCGAGCGTGCCGGTGCCATCGGTACGGTTCAGAACGCCAGTACCCATACTATTAACATTCACGGCGGTACTATTGGAAATAATACCGCTAGAGATCGAGGTTCTCAGATTTACACCTATACGACTACCACTAGCCGCAGTAAGCTGAACATTACCGGCGGCACCATCAAGACCGGTACCGTTGGTCATGCTACCGCTGTTGAGCACCTGTGGCTGCGCGATGCCGACGTGACCATCAGCGGCAATCCCGTGGTCGAGTATATGGAGCTGGCAAAGGGTGGTGTGAGTGCCGCTGCCGGTACCGGCACCATCGGTAACCTGACCGCCGGTGCCAGCGTTACCTCCAAGAGTGAGCTGACCATGAGCGACGACACCGTGGTCGAGACCAAGGTCAGCAGCACCGAATACACCTACACCTACAACTACCAGCCCCACGCCATCACCGTGAATTCCAATGATGTTGCTATGGGTACTGCCGATGCCAACGTGGCCGAGGCCATTTACGGCACCGAGGTCACTATCGTTCCCAAGCCCGTGAGCGGCTATTCCGTGAAGAACATCACCGCCGAGGCTGAGAACGGCGAGCCCGTCACCGTGACCAACGGCACGTTCATCATGCCCGACTGCGAGGTCACCGTTACCGTGGAGTTCGCGGCGCTGAACGAGACCGAGTCCATCGTCAACCTGACCGAACCCACCGAGGGCGGTGAGGTGACAGTCAATGTGACCACCGGCACCATCCTTCCTGCCGGTACTTCCGTCATCGTCACTGTCGACCGCGCCACCGGCTACGAAATCGTCGTCAACGTGGACGGCCAGGACGTTGAGTTGACCGATGGCCGTTACACCTTCGATACCGAGAGGGCCACCGTCCACACCATCGTGGCCAGAGCCGAGAAGATCGACTACGAGCTGACTTTGGTGCACGGCGAGGGCAACGCCGAGGGCGGCACCGCCACCCTGAGCAAGACCACCGCCAACTACGGCGACGAGATCACCGTCACCGCTGCCGAGGACTACGAGCTGGTCAGCGTGGTGGTGAACGACGGCGCTGTCACCGTCACCGACGGCAAGTTCACCATGCCTGCCGAGGACGTGACCGTCACCGTGGTCACCGCTGTCCACGAGCTGCCCGGGTATGACGGTCTGAACAGCGTGACCGCCGGTGTCCTGCCCGAAGGTAAGTACACCCTGACTGAGGACGTGGTTCTGACCGGTAAGGTGAAAATCGAGGAGAAGGTAGTTATCGATCTGGCGGGCAATAAGATCTCCATGGTCGATGGCACTTCCACTTGCTTCTTCGAGATCGCTGCCGGCGGTCGCCTGACCATCACCGACTCGGTCGGCGGCGGTATGGTGCAGTTCAAGGAAATGGCCGACTCCGGTGGTATTTCCGTGCGCGGCGCCTTCACGTTGGAAGGCGGCGAGCTGACCGGCTGGAGCCGTGTTGAAAATGGCACAGTCAAGGCCGGCGGCTTCATCGATATGTTCAGTAACACTACCTTCCGTATGACCGGCGGTACCATCACCAACATTGCTGCCGCCGGCCAGACGGTGATCCGCTGCCATGAGGCTGCCACCGGCGGCCACACGGTGGAGATCACCGGCGGTACCATCACCGGCAACAGCGCGGTGTCCGGCGACATCATCCGTATGGAGGGTGCTGTCAACAACCGCGCGACCCTGATCATCGGCGGCGATGCCGTCATCAACGGCAACATCTTCAACGGTGCGGCCTACACCTACGCCAACTACGAGATTCAGGGCACCAACACCGACATTATTATTAAGGATGCTCCCACCATCGGCGTGATCGCCCCCGGTGCCGGCAGCACCGTGACCATCAGCGGCGCTCCCAAGATCGACGCTCTGCGTGCGGCTTTGAACAGTGACGGCACCCTGAAGGAGGCCGCCTCCATCACTTTGGGTGAGCTGACCGAAGGTGCCATGATCATTACCGGCGGCGGTTTGGACCTGTCCAAGATCACCACCATCCCCGAGGGTGTGGCTGCCGCCTACTGGAACAACCAGGATGTGCTGGGCACCCAGTATCAGGGCTATCTGTATGTCCCCGCCTTTGTTGCCGAGTACAACCAGCCTGTGAGCGACATTGAGTTGCCCGAGCTTTTGGCCTGGGCTGACGAGAGCGCTGTGTTCGACACTGTGGGTGAGAGCGTGTGCGAGGTCACCATCAACGGCACCACCGCTGAGCTGACCGTCACGGTCGAGCCTCAGGTCATCGACCTGACCCAGGTTGAGGTCGATCCCTACCGCTACACCGGCGAGCAGATCAAGCCTGAGCTGACGCTGGAGGACAAGTACGGCAATGAGATCCCTGCCGAGGAGCTTGTCGCCTCCTACGGTGACAACGTTGCGGTCGGTGTGGGTACCATCGCCTACACCAATGCCAACGAACCCGGCAACTACGTTTTCGAGGGCGAGGTCGGCTTCGAGATCGTTAAGGGTGTGACTGATCTGGGTTATCCCACCAACGAGATGATGGTGGCTGTCAAGCCCACCGCCAGCGCGGACAACAAGGTCCAGCTGACCCTGCCTAACAAGCCCGGCACCGTTGACGTGATCATCGGCGATGTGACCGGCGAGGCTGACTTTGTCACCGACATCAACTACGCCGACGGCGTTATCACCTTTGATACCGCGGCCAAGCCTATCAACACCGAAGCTTTCTTCACTGTGACGGTGGAGACCGATAACTACGAGACGGCCGAGTTGCGTCTGGTCGTCAAGGTGTTCGAGAAGGTCCAGCCCACCAACCTGACTGCTACCTACGAGGACACTCTGGCTGAGATCGAACTGCCTGAGGGCTGGCGCTGGGCCGATCCTACCCAGTCCGTGGGCGAGGTTGGCGAGAACACCTTTAAGGCTTACTTCTCCAACGAGGAGACCACCACCGATCTTACGGTGAAGGTCGAGCCCAAGGTCATCGACATCACCTACAAGCTGACCAACGATACTGCCGTTATCACCTTCGACGGCACCGCCAAGGAGCCTGCTGTGACCGTTGCGGTCAAGGACGGCGCGGAGATCGCTGCCGATCAGTACACGGTGGAGTATGCCAACAACGTCAACGCCGGCACCGCCACCTATACCATCAAGGCCGGCAAGAACTACAGCTTTGCGGACCAGACCGGCACCTTTACCATTGCACAGGCCAGCCTGAGCCGCCTTACCGCTACTCGCGGTTACAGCGCCTCCAACGCCGCTACCTGCAATGATATGGACATGGGCAGCATGCTGCCTGCCGACCGCGGCGAGACCACCTATACCTGGACCAAGACTGACGCCAAGGGCGCGATCGATTCCGTCAGCGTGGATGAGGACGGCAATGTGACCTTCACCACCAAGGCCATCAATCAGAATGCCACCGCCACCATCGTGGTGACGGCCTCCACTGCCAACTACGGCGACGTGAAGCTGACCATCACGGTCAATCTGAAGGCCGCTGTTTCCGGTGACGGCCCCGTCGTCGGTGGCGGCCCCGCCTCCGGTGGCCCGGATGAGGAAAAGCCTGAGAAGGAAAGCTACACCGACGAGCACGGCAACAACGTTGTGGTGGAGAAGAATGGCAACAAGACCGTGACTTCTCCCGCCGGTGTGACCGCTACCATCACCACCGACCTGTACGGCCGTTCCGAGGCTTCTGTTGAGATCCCCAGCTCTGCCGTCACCGGCTATGCTCCCGTGACTCTGCCTGTTCAGGGTCTGGGCCAGGCTAGCATCAAGGTTCCCGGCACCGTCGAGGTTGAGTTCCCTGTGGAGAACGTTACCCCCGGCACCATCGTTGTTGTCACCAAGGCTGACGGCACCGAGGAGCTGCTCATGGATGCCAAGGAGTCCGACAACGGTATGGTCTTTACCTTGACCGAGGACTGCTCTGTGAAGGTCTTTGACAACTCCAAGGCCTTCAACGACATGGCCGGTCACTGGTCTGCCAATGCGGTTGCTTTCGTTACTGCCCGCAATATGTTTGCCGGTACCGGCAACGGCACCACCTTCAGCCCCGAGGTCAAGATGACCCGCGCTATGCTGGCTCAGGTTATCTACAACCTGGAGGGTGCCGAGGAGCACAGCCACGACGCCGACTTTGCCGACGTCGCTGACGATGCCTGGTACAGCAAGGCCATCAACTGGGCTGCCCGCGAGGGTATCGTGTCCGGTTACAGCAACGGCACCTATCAGCCCGATAAGGAGCTGACCCGTGAGGAGGTCGTCCAGATCTTCTACAACTACGCCAAGAGCAAGGGTTACGATATGTCCCACAGCGCGGATCTGTCCACCTTCGCTGACGGCCACAACGTTTCCGACTGGGCCCTGGCTGCCAAGCAGTGGGGTGTCGGCGCCGGCCTGATCAGCGGTAAGGGCGGCAACATCCTGGATGCCAAGGGCGGCGCGACCCGTGCCGAAGGCGCTCAGATGTTCATGAACTTCTGCCAGAACATCGCCCAGTAAGCATTACCCCAGACAGTATAAAAGTTCCCGGAGCCATTTGGCTCCGGGAACTTTTTTGTTCAAAGGACTGGCGCGCAGGCGAAGAATGTGTTATACTGCCGGTGACGAGTTTCCACACCTCGTCCAAGCACGAAGCCACACACCGTGAGCAGGCGCGGCGTGACGCCGGGGTGACCCGGGTTGCGTGATGTTCGTGTTCGTTCGGCAACTGCCGTTCTCTAAACAAAAAATGGAGGTTTTTTTATGCGCAAAATGACCCTGCAGCAACTGACCTTCGCTGCGGTGTTGGCGGCGGTGTACGCTGTTCTGACTCTGACGCTGCCGGTTCCCCAGTATGGACCGGTGCAAATCCGGTTTGCCGAGGCACTGTGCGTGCTGCCATTTTTCTTTCCTATGGCCACGCCGGGCCTGTTTATCGGCTGCGTGCTGGCCAATTTGGCGTCCCCGTACGTACTGGACGTGGTGTTCGGTTCGGCGGCAACCCTGCTGGCCTGCCTGTGGACCGGGCGGATCCGAAGCCGGTGGCTTGCTCCGCTGCCTGCCGTGATCTGCAACGCGGTTATCGTGGGAACGGAGATCGCTTTTTCCGAAGTGGGGTCGGGCCCGGCTTTTTGGCCTGCGTTTGGATTTAATGCCCTGATGATCGGCGCGGGCGAGTTGATCGCCTGCGGTCTGCTGGGTCAGTTGGTGCTGGGGGCGATATGGCGCACACCGCTCCTGCGCGGTTGGATCGGACCGGAGCGTTTGACACAACTGCGGGGATTTTAATGCAGAGACACAGAACACCGGGGCAGGCGTGCTCCGGTGTTTATTTTTATCTTGTAATTTGGCGGGAAATAGAGTACAATATATTGAACGATACTGTTCTACCTCCCAACGAAAGGAAGGCAACCGAAATGAAACTGCAAACCGAAAAGGGCGAGATCCGCATCAGTGGTGACGTCTTTACCAACATTACCGGTGCCGCGGCCACCAAGTGCTTTGGCGTCAAAGGTATGGCTGTGCGCTCCGCTACCGACGGCCTGGTCCACCTGCTGAAGCGGGAGTCCATGTCCAAGGGCGTGAAGGTTTCCTTTAACGAGGATTCCAGCGTGTCCATCGAGCTGCACATCATCGTAGAAAATGGAGTTAATCTTGTGGCAGTCAGCCGCTCGATCATGAGCGAAGTCCGCTATGTCGTCAGCAGAATGACCGGTGTACAGGTCAAGTCTGTGGATGTGTGCGTGGATGCCATGCGCGTGTAACGCGCCAGCGAAACAGAAAGGAACATCTTGCTATGATACAGACCATTGACGCGGCTCTCTTTCAGCAGATGGTGATCCACGGCGCAGCGGCCATCCATCAGCAGAAACAGCCTATCAACGACCTGAATGTTTTTCCCGTGCCTGACGGCGACACCGGCACCAATATGTGCCTGACCATCTCCGCCGCCGCCACCGAGATGAAGAAGAAAAAGCACGACAGCGTGGGCAGTGCCGCCGGTGCGGTGGCCAGCGCCCTGCTGCGCGGTGCCCGCGGCAACTCCGGCGTGATCCTGTCTTTGCTGTTCCGCGGCTTCGGCAAGGCGGTCAAGGAGAAAGAGACCATTGACGGCTGCGATTTGGCCATCGCGTTGGACTACGGCGTGGCCGCGGCCTACAAAGCGGTTATGAAGCCGGCTGAGGGCACCATCCTCACCGTATCCCGCTTGGCCGCTGCCGGCGCGGCTGCCCATGCCCGGCAGGACAACAGTGTCCAGGCAGTGCTGGAGGCGGCCATCGCCGCCGGTCAGGCTGCTTTGGACAATACCATCAATCAGAACCCCGTGCTGAAGAAGGCCGGCGTGGTAGATGCCGGCGGAAAGGGTTTTCTGGTCATTCTGCAGGGTATGCTGGACGAGATATGCGGACTGCCTATGCCCGAAATGACGGCCGACGAGAAAGAGGAACCCAACGAGAAGGCGGAGTTCAGTGCTCTGGCCGATGAGGAGATCACCTTTGCGTTCGACACTGTGTTTATCGTGCGCAAGAACGATCCCGATGTGAATTTGGATCCCTTCCGCAAGTATCTCAACAGCATTGGTGACAGCCTGGTCATCGGTGAAGATGACGAGGCATTTAAGGTCCATGTACATACCAACACCCCCGGTGATGCCCTGAATGAGTCCCAGAAGTACGGCACGCTGGAACTGGCCAAGATCGAGAACATGGTCACCCAGCGTGACGATCTGGCGGCCGGCCGTCAGGCCCAGAGCACCGACGATCTGGAGGCCGTTGAGGCCGAGCTGGAAAACGGCGGTACCCCCGTCCATGCCGCACCGGAGAAGAAGTTCGGTTACGTGGCTGTTTGTGCCGGCGAGGGGCTGGAGGCTGTGTTCCGTGACCTGGGCGTGGACGCCATCGTTGGCGGCGGCCAGACCATGAACCCCTCCACCGAGGATATTCTCAAGGCGGTGGATGCGACCCCGGCGGAGATCGTCTATGTGCTGCCCAACAACAAGAACATCATCATGGCGGCTCAGCAGTGTGTTCCTCTGTGTGAGGATAAGAAAGTCGTGGTGCTGCCTACCAAGACCGTGCCTCAGGGCATCAGCGCCATGCTGTGTGCCGATCCCGATGCGGAGGAGGAGGCCAATACCGAAGCCATGACGGCGGCCTTTGCCAACGTCCGCACCGATGAGATCACTTACGCGGCCCGGGACTCCGACTTCGGCGGCTTCGCCATCACTCAGGGCGACTATTTGGCCCTGGCCGAGCATCAGTTGTTCGGCACCGATCGGGATCTGACCGCTCTGCTGGAGCGGCTGGCTGCGGCCGAGGGGGAGAAGGGTGCCGAGTTCGTCACCATCTTCTACGGTGAGGATGTCACCGAGGAGCAGGCCCAAAAGGCGCAGGAGATCTTTGCCGCCGCCTGTCCCGATGCCGAGGTCAGTGTGCTGCCCGGCGGACAGCCTGTGTATTACTATATGATCTCCGTGGAATAACGAACGCATAGAACATCGGCAGGTCAACCGACCTGCCGATGTTTTTCTTGACAAGGAGGAAGCTAGACCTCTATAATAAGGGGTACTTGTACAGAATTAAGATTGGGGGGTGAGCGGGTGCAGACACGGAATCATTCGCTTTTGGCCGATTTGAATATCGTTTGTCGGCAGGGCGGTCTGTTTTTCGCACCGCCCAATTCAGCTTGGCGGCTGAGCGGCAGCGTGTTTGAACAGAATAAGTTTTACTACTTGATGGAGGGCGGCTGTCACATTCGCCTGCGGGACAAAAACTATCTGGTCAAGCCGGGCGACTGGTTCTATATCCCGGCCGGGCTGGATCACAGTTATTCCTCACATGCTCAGCTGCCGATGAAAAAGTACTGGATGCATTTCGACCTGTATCCCAGCGACGTTCTGTCCAAACTGCCCCAGCTGCCCATGGTGGTATCCGTGCCGGAGGATATGCGGGAGGAAGTGGAACGGCGCTTTGCGGCGTTCTCCGGGGCGTTTTACGCCGACGACCTGACCCACCGGATGGAGGCTAAGGCAGAAGGGTTTCGTTTGCTGGCACTGTTTTTGCGGCTGGCATTTCCCTATGATATTCCGGTTTTACAAGAAAGCCCCAGAGAGTTGATGACACTGCTGGCCTATATCCACCAGAACCTTTCCCAACCGCTGACCAATCTGGATCTGGCAAACCTGATGCATCTGCATCCGGTCTACTTTTGCCGCTGGTTCCGGGATCGGGTAGGGCTGGCACCACAGCAATATGTGCGCCAGTGCAGGCTGGAGACAGGCAAACGTCTGCTGGAAAAGACCGATGATCCGGTCAGCACCATTGCGCAGGAAATCGGGTTCTATGATGCGGCACATTTTTCGCATGCGTTCTGCCGCAGCTATTCCACCACACCGACCCAGTACCGCGTGGCGGCACGGGTTGACCGGCGGATCCATCCGGACCGCATCGACCCGTCGGAGACGGCACGTTTGCAGGGCGGATAACATCGCGAGAGAAACAGATAGATGCGCGACGGAAAAATTGTGCCGTTGCGGACAGTTTGGAGGAAAATGACGTGAGCAAGAAAATTGTTATTTCCAGCGACAGCACCTGCGATCTGAGCCGGGAGCTGATCGAGCGATATCAGATCAAAACCATTCCGCTGGGAGTTACCTTGGGGGATAAGATTTATCGGGATGGCGTAGATGTTACGCCGGACGATATTTATGCATACCACGCAAAAACCGGCCTGCTGCCCAAGACTTCTGCCATCAATATTGCGGAGAATTCCGAGTTTTTTGCAGAGTTGACCCGTGACGGCAGCGCCGTGATCCATTTCACCATCAGCGCGTCCATGTCCGCTACCTGCAACAATGCCCGGCTTGCGGCGGAAGAATTTGAGGATGTGTATGTGATCGACTCCAAAAACCTGTCCACGGGCAATGGCCTGTTGGTGATTGCCGCTGCGGAGATGGCCCGGCAGGGGATGGAGGCGAACGAGATCGCCGAAACGGTTTCTGCCCTTGCGGATTGTGTGGATGCTTCCTTTATCGTGGATAATCTGGAGTATTTGGCCAAGGGCGGCCGCTGCTCGTCCGCTGCGGCATTCGGCGCCAATCTGCTGCAGTTGAAGCCCTGCATCTGCGTTAAGGGAGGCGCCATGAGCGTGGGCAAGAAGTATCGGGGCAAGTTTGGCAAGGTGCTGTTGGAGTACGTAGCCGAACGGCTGGCGGACGGAGAGGACATCGAACTGGATCGTGTGTTTGTGACCCATGCCGGCTGCGATGCCGAGATCGTAGAGAGCGTCGTGGATGCGGTGAAGGAGACGCTGCCGTTCAAAGAAGTGTTCGTCACCCGGGCGGGATGCACGATTTCCTCCCACTGCGGCGCCAACACGCTGGGCGTGCTGTTCATCCGCAAGACCCCGCTGACCTGACCGGTGCGAGGATGCGTATGACAAAAATTCTTTTCGTGTACCACGGCACTATACGAACTGGACTCCGAAACGCCTGCTTCTGCAGGGGTTTCAAGGTTGGAGGGGGAGTGTTTACTACCCGTTTACTACTTTCAAAAATGCGAAACCTATGATAGTTGCTTCGGCACGATGACAGATAAAAACCGCCTTGTCCGAGAAACGGACAAGGCGGTTTTCTTGTTTGGAATGGAGTCGCTTTGTGATAAGGATAGCCCGCTGTGCGCAGACATTGACTTTTGCTTGGACGCTATACTATAATCTT